>NZ_JBICVY010000017.1:0-176147 GCF_043199475.1 Streptomyces sp. NPDC048603
TCCTTTGTACTTACCCTCTCGGGCTTTCCTCCGGGCGCTTCCTTCGTTCTTGCGTTTCCGACTCTATCAGATCTTTTCGGACCCGATTTCCTCGGCGCTTTCCGGTTCCGGCACTTTCGCGCTTTTCCCTTCCGGCGGTGCCGACTCTATCAGACCTTTTCGGTTCCGATTTCCTCGGCTGCTTTCCGGGATTCGCTTTCGCTCTTTCCCTTCCGGCGACCGCTACGCTAGCGGATTTCCCTTGCGGTTCATAATCGAGCCGCCGACTTCGAATTCGGGCATGCCGAAATCGACCCCGTCAGGGTGAATCGTAGGTAGTGGTTGGCCGCTTTGGGTCTGCTGATAGCAGTGCCCCGTCTCAAGCGGCTCGGGCTACATTACGCGGCTGCCAATGCCGGGTCAAGTTGAGCGGCGGCGTGGCGAATGGGCGCGATAGGGGCTGACGGTCGGGTCGTGAGTGATCCAGAACCGGTAGGGGTGGTGGGCGCCGTCTCCGCTGACTCCGGTGCGTGGTCCGTTGCTCACCAGGTCGGACGGGGTGGGGGTGCCGGCGAGGAGGGAGAGAGGGGAGTCGGGCCCCGCACAGAGGTCCGTCCCGTCGAGGGAGCGGTCCACGTCCAGGGCGGCGGCCAGGCGGGCCGGGCCTTTGGCCAGTTCCCTCGGGCGTTTGGCGGAAAGTCGACGTTTGGCGGCCAGGTCGGCGCCCACCGTGATCTCCCCCGCCCGCAGCAGGACGCCGCTCGCGGTGTCCTTCGGACCGCACACCAGGTTCAGGCTGAACCACATGCCATAGATGAAGTAAACGTACGCGTGTCCGGGCGGGCCGAACATGGTGGCGTTCCGGGCGGTGCGGCCCCGGAAGGCATGGGAGCCCGGGTCCGCCTGGCCCTCGTACGCCTCCACCTCGGTGATGCGCAGCTCGATGGGGCCCTCCGGAGTGCGCCGGACCAGGATCCGCCCGAGCAGGTCCGGGGCGACGGTGAGGACCGGACGGTCGTAGAAGTCGCGGGTCAGGGGCGTACGGTCGGGGCGCGCGCTCATCCGGTCGAGCGTAGTGGACTCCGCGGAGCTGCAACCGGGCTCTAAGGTTCCGCGTAAGTAAGAGGTAGTCGCACATATAGAGCGCAAGCGCAGGGAGAGAGTCGATGGGGTTCAGGAAGCTGCTGGCGAGCCTGGGTGCGGGCGGGGCCTCGGTGGACACGGTCATCACCGAGCCGAACGTGGTGCCGGGCGGGATCGTGCAGGGTGAGGTGCGGATCCAGGGCGGGTCCGTCGATCAGCAGATCGAAGGGGTGTCCGTCGGGCTGCAGGCCAAGGTCGAGGTCGAGGGCGGTGACCAGGAGTACAAGCAGGACATCGTCTTCACCAAGCAGCGGCTCGGCGGGGCCTTCACGGTGCAGGCCGGGGCGCAGCACGTGGTGCCGTTCGGGCTGGAGATCCCCTGGGAGACGCCGATCACCCACTTCGCCGGGCAGCACCTGCACGGTATGAACATCGGGGTGAGCACCGAGCTGGAGATCGCGCGGGCGGTGGACGCCGGCGACCTGGACCCGATCAACGTGCACCCGGTGCCGGCGCAGCAGGCGATCCTGGACGCGTTCGGGCAGCTGGGCTTCCGGTTCCGCAGCGCGGACATGGAGCGCGGGCACATCCGGGGTACCCGGCAGCAGCTGCCGTTCTACCAGGAGATCGAGTTCCTGCCGCCGCAGCAGTACCGGGGGCTGAACCAGGTCGAGCTGACCTTCATCTCCGACGGGCGCGAGATGGACGTGGTCCTGGAGATGGACAAGAAGCCGGGGCTGTTCTCCGAGGGCAGTGACACGTACCGCTGCTTCCAGGTGGGTCTGCAGTCCTACCAGGGCACCGACTGGGCGGCGTACCTGAACCAGTGGATCGCGTCGGTCGGTTCGCAGCGCAACTGGTTCTAGGCTCGGCGGAGGACAGGTCCCCGACCAGGAGGTTCCGTAGTGAGTGAGCAGGGCAGGGCGCCCCTTCCGCACGCTTTCCACCCGCCGGTGCACGAGTTCGCGTTGGCCAGTGCCGATCTGGCGCCGGGTGCCGATCTCGGGGACGCGCAGGTGAAGTCGGGCGGGGACGTGTCCCCGCACTTGCGGTGGGAGGGGTTCCCGGAGGGGACCAAGAGCTTCGCCGTGACGTGCTTCGATCCGGACGCGCCGACGGGCAGCGGGTTCTGGCACTGGGTGCTGTTCGACATCCCGGCGTCGGTGACCGAGCTGCCGGCCGGGGCGGGCAGCGGGAAATTCGGGGGCCTGCCGCCCGGCGCGGTGCACGCGCGGAACGACTACGGCTCGAAGGACTTCGGCGGGGCGGCTCCGCCGGCCGGGGAGCGGCACCGGTACGTGTTCACCGTCTACGCGGTGGACCAGGAGACGCTGGGGCCGGACGCGGACGCGTCTCCCGCGGCCGTCGGGTTCAATCTGCGCTTCCACACGCTCGGACGCGCGCAGCTGGTCGGTGAGTACGAGGCTCCGGCCGCGGGCTGATCGTTCGCCGGGAGTTTGCCCGGTCCTGGTCTAAAGGCGACCGGGACCGGGCATTTTTAATGCGTTGTCCCGCGTGGCGTGCGCGTCCAGAGTGGTGCCGGGCCTTGCTGCCAAAGGGGTGCGGGCCTGCACACGGGAGGTGGGCGAGATGCGGGACACGCTGGTGCTGAACGCGAGCTTCGAGCCGCTGTCGACGGTGACGCTGAACCGGGCCGTCGTTCTGGTGCTGCAGGACAAGGCCGTCGTCGAGCAGTCGCATCCCGAACTCCGTGTGCGTGCGGCCGCGGTGGATCTGCCGATGCCCCGGGTGATCAGGCTGTGCAGGTACGTGCGGGTGCCCTTCCGAAGACATGCTCCGTGGTCGCGGAGGGGGGTGCTGGTCCGGGACCAGCACCGGTGCGCGTACTGCGGGAAGCGGGCGACCACCGTGGACCACGTGCTGCCGAAGGCGCAGGGCGGCGGGGACACCTGGCTGAACACGGTGGCGTCGTGCGCGGAGGACAACCACCGCAAGGCGGCGCGGACTCCGGAGGAGGCGGGGATGCCGCTGTTGCGCAAACCGTTCGTGCCGACTCCGGCGGACGCGCTGGTCGCCGCGCTGGGGCTGGGCGGCCGGGACGCCCTGCCCGAGTGGCTCCCCCAGTCCGCCTGACCTTCGCGTCTCCTCTGTCGTGGGCCCGTTCCGCTCCTGCGGGGCGGGCCCATTTCGTGCGGGCGTCGGGTCAGCGGAGGAGGAGCTGGGCGATGGCGACGAGGCCGACGACGACGATGACGGCGCGGAGCGCGGTCGGCGGGAGGCGGCGGCCGATCTTGGCGCCGATCTGGCCGCCGAGGGTGGAGCCGACGGCGATGAGCAGGACGGCGGTCCAGTCGAAGTCGGCGACGAACAGGAAGAAGAGGGCGGCGATGCCGTTGACGAGGGCGGCGAGCACGTTCTTGACGGCGTTGATCCGCTGCAGGTCGTCGTGGAGGAGAAGGCCCATCAGGCCGATGTAGAGCACGCCCTGGGCGGCGCCGAAGTAGCCGCCGTAGGCACTGGCGAGCAGCATGCCGGCGTGCAGGGCCGGGCCTCCGTCGGGGTCGCCCTTGCCGGCGCCGGTGTTCTCCTGGCGTTCGCGGAGGGCCTTGGCGAGCCTGGGCTGGAAGATGACGAGGACCAGGGCGAGTCCGATGAGGACCGGGACGATGGTGTCGAAGGACTCGCTGGGCAGGGTGGTGAGCAGGATCGCGCCGGCGAGTCCGCCGATGAGGGTGGTGACGGCCAGGCGGCGCACCCGGCGGCCCTGGCCCTGGAGTTCCTTGCGGTAGCCGATGGCTCCGCTTATGGATCCGGGGACCAGGCCCAGGGTGTTGGAGACGTTGGCGGTGACCGGCGGGAGCCCGGTGGCGAGCAGGACCGGGAAGGTGATCAGGGTGCCGGAACCGACGATGGTGTTGATCGTGCCGGCGCCGATGCCGGCGGCGAAGACCGCGACTGATTCCCAGAGGGAGTCGTGGATGGACAATGCCATCTCCTTCGGATCAGTGAGTCGCCTCCCCGCCGTGAGGGTCGAGGGGCCTCACCGATCATCCCGGAGCCGGTGGGCGGGTCAGTCGATGGGGGGCTGTTCGCGTCGCCCGCCGTTGTCGCCGTTCGCGCCGGCCTGCTTGGGCAGTGAGGCAGAACCGCCGCCCGTGGGGCCGAAGTTGCCGATGGCGCCGGAGAGGCCCTTGAGGGCGTCGCCGATCTCGCTGGGCACGATCCAGAGCTTGTTGGCGTCGCCTTCGGCGATCTTCGGGAGCATCTGGAGGTACTGGTAGGAGAGCAGCTTCTGGTCCGGGTCGCCGGCGTGGATCGCCTCGAAGACCGTGCGGACGGCCTGGGCCTCGCCCTCGGCGCGCAGGGCGGCGGCCTTGGCCTCACCCTCGGCGCGGAGGATGGCGGACTGCTTCTCGCCCTCGGCCTTGAGGATCTCGGACTGGCGGACGCCCTCGGCCTGGAGGATGGAGGCGCGCTTGTCGCGGTCGGCGCGCATCTGCTTCTCCATCGAGTCCTGGATGGAGGTCGGCGGGTCGATGGCCTTGAGTTCGACGCGGTTGACGCGGATGCCCCACTTGCCGGTGGCCTCGTCGAGCACTCCGCGCAGGGCCGCGTTGATCTCCTCGCGGGAGGTGAGGGTCCGCTCCAGGTCCATGCCGCCGATGATGTTGCGGAGGGTGGTGACGGTGAGCTGCTCGATGGCCTGGATGTAGCTGGCGACTTCGTAGGTGGCGGCGCGGGCGTCGGTCACCTGGTAGTAGATGACGGTGTCGATGTTGACGACCAGGTTGTCCTGGGTGATCACCGGCTGCGGCGGGAACGGGACGACCTGTTCGCGGAGGTCGATCCGGTTGCGGATCGAGTCGATGAACGGGACGACGATGTTGAGGCCCGCGTTGAGGGTGCGGGTGTAGCGGCCGAACCGCTCGACGATGGCGGCGCTGGCCTGCGGGATCACCTGGATCGTCTTGACCAGTGCGATGAAGACCAGCACCACCAGAATGACCAGGACGATGATGATCGGTTGCATGCGGTTCCCCGTGCCCTTCTGGCTGTCTGTTACATGACGACGGCGGTGGCGCCGTCGATCTCGACCACGTCGACCTGCTGGCCGGGTTCGTAGCTGAGCCCCGAGTCGAGGCTGCGGGCGGACCAGACCTCGCCGGCGAGTTTGATGCGCCCGCCGCTCCCGTCGACCCGTTCCAGGACGACGGCGCTCCGGCCCTTCAGCGCGTCGATCCCGCTGCGGTGCTGGGGGCGTTGGTCGCGGTGCCGGTTGGCGATCGGACGGACGACGGCCAGGAGCGCGACCGACACGATCACGAAGACGAGGACCTGCGCGACGATGCCGCCGCCGAGGGCGGCCGTGATCGCGGCGGCGACGGCGCCGGCCGCGAACATACCGAATTCCGGCATGGCGGTGAGGACCAGCGGGATGCCGAGTCCGACCGCGCCGACGAGCCACCACACCCATGCGTCGATGTCCACATGGTCATGGTAGGTCGGGCGGGCGCGGTCGGGACAGGGTACGAGGGTCCCGGGCAGGGTGAACTGGCGTGCGCGGGACGGTTTCTGACGTGTCGGCGCCGGTGTGCCGGCACGTGTGTGCCGGCATCTGTGCGGTGGCGCCGGGGCCGTCAGCGCAGCGGCAGGCCCTGGGCGGTCCAGCGGTCGTGCTCGTTGCGCTCGACGACCAGCGGGAGCCCGAAGCACAGCGAGAGGTTGCGGGAGGTCAGTTCGAGGTCGATGGGGCCGGCGGTGACGACCTTGCCCTGGCGGATCATGAGGACGTGGGTGAAGCCGGGCGCGATCTCCTCGACGTGGTGGGTGACCATGATCATGGAGGGGGCCAGCGGGTCGCGGGCGAGCCGGCCGAGGCGGCGTACGAGGTCCTCGCGGCCGCCGAGGTCGAGGCCGGCCGCGGGCTCGTCGAGGAGCAGCAGCTCGGGGTCGGTCATCAGGGCGCGGGCGATCAGGGTGCGCTTGCGCTCGCCCTCGGAGAGGGTGCCGAACTTGCGGTCGAGGTAGGGGGTCATGCCGAGGCGGTCGAGGAAGGCGCGGGCGCGCTGCTCGTCGACCTCCTCGTACTCCTCGTGCCAGGTGGCCGTCATGCCGTAGGCGGCGGTGAGGACGGTCTGCAGGACCGTCTGGCGCTTGGGGAGCTTGTCGGCCATGGCGATGCCGGCCATGCCGATGCGGGGGCGCAGCTCGAAGACGTCCACCTTGCCGAGGGTGGAGCCGAGGATGGTGCTGGTGCCCTTGGTGGGGTAGAGGTAGCTGGAGGCGACGTTGAGCAGGGTGGTCTTCCCGGCGCCGTTCGGCCCGAGGATCACCCAGCGCTCTCCCTCCTTGACCGACCAGGAGATCTGGTCCACCAGAGCCCGGCCCTCGCGGACCACGGATACGTCCACCAGCTCCAGAACGTCGCTCATGAGGTTGTTGTCTCCCCTTGCAGTCTTGGTCTCACCGCGCCGGTGGGCGCAGCCCCAGGGAAAACCTACGCCACTCGTGAGGTCCGTAAGGTGGGGGGATGCTGATCGAACCACGTTCAGGGCGGCTGGCCGCCTGGGGGAACGCATTGCTGGCCGGTCTGGTCTCGCCCGACGAGGCGGCGCTGTCGATCGTGGGCGGGGACTCGGTGCACCGAGTGTCGGGGCTGCCGGGCGAGGCGGGTCCGGTGGGGCTGACGCTGGCGCTGGGGCGGCTGCGGGCGATGGGGGTGTCGGGGCTGCGGGTGGCTCTGCCGGCTCCTGGGCATCCCCTGGGGCTGAGCGGTCCGCCGGAGTTCAATGCGAAGGCGCTGGAGGCGGAGGAGGCGGTGGTCTGCACGGGGGCCGCGTTCGGTCTGGTGCCGGCGGTTTCCGAGGCCGGGCCCGAGGGTGACCTGCACGTGTCGGTGCTGTGGGAGTGTCTGCCGGTGCGCGCGGCGCCGCCCGCGGACGTGCCTTCGCTGGGCGAGGCGGAGCGGGAGCTGGCGGAGGCGCTGCGGGAGGCGACGGTGACGCTGACCCGGCTGGACGTGGCGGCCTCGGGTCCGGTGGCGGAGGCCGCGCTGGACGCGTACCGGGCGAGGGCGGAGGCGGGCCGTGAGGTGCTGGCTCCGGGGTACCCGCCGCGGGCCGTCCGGGTGCTGGAGCTGGCACAGCGGATCGGGATGCTGGTGGGCATGGCGTACGAGCACGGGCACGGCGGGGCGGTGTCGGCCTCGGAGATGCAGGCGCGGGCGTTCGCGCTGCGGCCGGTGGAGCGGGTGGCCCGGCGGGCGCAGGTGGCGGCGTACAACGCGTACGTGGAGGAGCAGCAGCGCGGTTAGCCGTCCGGTCCGCGGCGGGCGCGGGTGGGAACGGACCGGCCCCGCCTCCCGGGGAGAGTCGTGGGAGGCGGGGCCGGAGCCGGGCGGCCGGCCGCGCGGGGGGCGGCGGGCCCGGAGGGGGAAGGCGTCAGTCGTTGACGGCGGTGTTGCCCCAGGCGCCGTTGAGCAGGCCGATCACGCTGACGGAGTTGCCGACCACGTTCACCGGTACGTGCACAGGGAGCTGCACCAGGTTGCCGGAGGCGACGCCGGGCGAACCGACGGCCTGGCCGTCGGCCTGCGCGCCACCGTGGGCCGCGGAGACACCGGCGGCGGCGGCGACCAGACCGCCCGCGATCGCGGTGACGGCAGCGGCCTTCTTCAGGTTCTTCACTTTCACAGCCTCCATGAGCGTTCGCCGCGGCCGTCCGCCGCGACACGCCTTGGAGAACGCCGGAACCCCGGCCCGGATACGCCATGTGGGCGACATACACCCGACGGTATGAATCTCAGTCCGTAGCGTTACCGGTCCGGACGGCCCAGAGCGCGGCCTGGGTGCGGTCCGCCAGGTCGAGCTTCATGAGGATGTTCGAGACGTGGGTCTTGACGGTCTTCTCGGAGAGCACCAGCGCGCGGGCGATCTCCCGGTTGGAGCGGCCGTCGGCGATCAGCGCGAGGACCTCGCGTTCGCGGTCGGTGAGGGTGGAGCCGCGGGTCGGGGCGGGCGGCTGCTGCTCGTCCTCGGAGAGCAGGGCGAGGGCGACCTCGTGCTGGAGCAGCACGTGGCCGGCGTGGACGGAGCGGATGGCGGCGGCCAGGGCGTCGGGGTCGATGTCCTTGTAGACGTATCCGGCCGCGCCCGCTCGGAGTGCGGGGACCACGGTCCGCTGCTCGGTGAAGCTGGTGACGATCAGGACGCGGGCCGGGTTCTCCAGCTCGCGCAGCCGGCGCAGGGCGTCGATGCCGTCCAGGCCGGGCATCTTGACGTCCATCAGGATCACGTCCGGGCGGAGTTCCTCGGCACGGTCGATGCCGGCCTGTCCGTCCGCCGCCTCGCCGACCACGTCGATGTCGTCCTGGATCTCCAGGAAGGTGCGCAGTCCGCGCCGTACCACCTGGTGGTCGTCGACCAGCAGGACCTGGATCCGGCCCGTCCGGCCGGTCTGGCTGGCCTGGCTGGCCTGGGTGCTGTGGGTGCTCTGGGCGCTGTGGCTGTTCCGGTCGTCAGACACCCGGGACCTCCATCTCGATCGTGGTGCCCGCGCCGGGCTCCGAGTGCACGGTGAGCCGGCCGCCGGCGCCGCTCGCACGGTCGCGCATGGAGACCAGTCCGAGGTGGCGGCCGGACCGCCGGACCGCCGTGGGGTCGAAGCCGGTGCCGTCGTCGCTGACCTTGAGGACGACACGGCCACTGCCGTCACGGGAGAGGGTGACGGACACCTTCGCGGCGTCGGCGTGACGCAGGGCGTTGTGCAGGGCCTCCTGCGCGACCCGGAGCAGGGCTTCCTCCTGGGCGCGCGGCAGGGCCTTCACGCCTTCGCTGGTGAAGACCACCCGGGCCCGGTGCGCACGGTCGAGGACCCGGACCTGGTTGCGGAGGGTGGCGACGAGCCCGTCCTCGTCGAGGGCGGCGGGGCGGAGCTCGACCACGGCGGCGCGGAGCTCGTCGGCGGCCTCGGCCGCGAGCACGGTGACCTGGTGCAGTTCCTCCTTGGCGCGGGCCGGGTCGCGGTCGACGAGGGCGGCGGCGGCCTGGGCGGTGAGCCGGAGGGAGAACAGCTTCTGGGCGACCGCGTCGTGCAGCTCGTGCGCCAGCCGGGAACGCTCCTCGGCGATGGTGAGCTCGCGGCTGCGTTCGTAGAGGCGGGCGTTGGTGAGGGCGATCGCGGCGTGCTGGGCGAGGATGCCGAGGACCGTCTCGTCCTCCTCGGTGAAGCCGCAGCCGCCGGGGCGGGGGCAGACCTTGTTGGCGAGGAAGAGGGCGCCGAGGATCTCGTCGCCGTCGCGGATCGGCAGGCCGAGGAAGTCGGACATCTCGGGGTGTGCGGAGGGCCAGCCCTCGAAGCGGGGGTCCTGCCGTACGTCGGCCAGCCGCTCGACGCCCGGCGAGTGGAGCATCGAGGCGAGGATGCCGTGCTGGCGGGGCAGCGGGCCGATCCGGCGCCACTGCTCGTCGCTGATGCCGTCGACCACGAACTGGGCGAAGCCGCCGTGGTCGTCGGGGACTCCGAGGGCGGCGTACTCCGCGCCGAGGAGCTCCCGGGCCGAGACGACGATCGTCTGCAGGACGTCGCGGACCTCGAGCCGGCGGCTCATGGCGAGCAGCGCGGCACTGACGGCGGCCAGGCCGGTGCGTTCCGGTCCGTTGTGCATGTGATCACCGTACCGGGGTGGCTGACCTGCGGGATCGGGCTGGAGGACTAGGTCCTGCGGGTGCCGGTGGTAGGGCGAAGGGCGGGGCCGGCCCGGTCCCGGCGGCCGAGGTGCCGGGGGCGGCCCGGTTCCTACGTTGGGGGCATCGATCCGGAGAACGGAAGGAAGGCGGGAGCGGCCATGGCGGTGGCGATCGTGACGGGGGCTTCGCGGGGGCTGGGCCGGGCGCTGGCCGGGGAGCTGGCGGGGCGCGGCTGGGACGTGGTGGTGGGGGCGAGGGATGCGGGGGCCCTGAAGGAGCTCGCGGACCGGCCGGGTGCGGGGGGCCGGGTGGTGGCGGTGGCCGGGGACGTGTCCTCGGCGGCGTACCGGGCGGAGCTGGTGGCGGCGGCGCGGCAGCTGGGCGGGCTGGACCTGCTGGTGAACAACGCGGCGGTGCTGGGGGCGGAGCCGCTGGTGCCGCTGGCGGAGCACGCGCTGGAGGGGTTCCGGCACGCGCTGGAGGTGAACCTGGTGGCGCCGCTGGGTCTGGTCCAGGAGGCGCTGCCGCTGTTGCGGGCATCGGACCGGGCTGCGGTGCTCAACCTCAGCTCGGACGCGGCGGTGGTGGCGTACGCGACGTGGGGGGCGTACGGGGCGACCAAGGCGGGGGTGGACCTGCTGTCCGGGGCGCTGGCGGTGGAGGAGCCGGGGCTGCGGGTGTGGTGGGCGGATCCGGGGTCGATGGCGACGCGGATGAT
This sequence comes from Streptomyces sp. NPDC048603, assembly GCF_043199475.1. Taxonomy (NCBI): domain Bacteria; kingdom Bacillati; phylum Actinomycetota; class Actinomycetes; order Kitasatosporales; family Streptomycetaceae; genus Streptomyces; species Streptomyces sp. NPDC048603. The sequence goes on from NZ_JBICVY010000017.1 coordinate 10,429, forward strand.
GGCGGCGGCGGAGCCCGGGGAGGACCTCACGGGGCTGCCGGCACCCGAGGAGGTGGCGCCGGTGCTGCTGCGGCTGGTGGAGGAGGGGCTGCCGAGCGGGCGGTACACGGCGGAGGGGCTCGCGGCGGGGGGCTCGAAGTGAGAGCGCACCCCTCTTATACGGAGCAGTCTCCTCATATAGTGCGCTCTCCCTATATAAGGGACATACCTCCGGAACTTTCGGCCCGCGTCCCGGCCGAGCAGCGGGGGCCGGGCTTGGGCCGGGACTCCGTACGGCTGCTGGTGTCCCGGGGGACGGAGGTCTCGCTGCACGGGTTCCGCGAGCTGCCGGGGTTGCTGCGGGCCGGGGACGTCCTGGTGGTGAACACCTCGGCGACCCTGCCGGCCGCGGTGGACGGGCGGGTGGCCGGCGCGGCCGGGGAGGAGCGGATCGTCGTCCACTTCTCGACGCGCGGGGACGACGGCCGGTGGGCGGTGGAGCTTCGGGACCCGTGGGGGCACCTTCCGAGGGGGACAGGGGGAGGCGCGGGCACGACCCGGCCGCGGCCCGGCGGCCCCGCGGGGGCGGTGGTGGAGCTGCCGGACGGGCTGCGCCTGGTGCTGGAGGAGCCGCTGGCGCCGGGGGCGGACCGGCTGTGGTGGGCGCGGGCGTGGGGAGCGGCCGGGATCGAGGGGGCGTACGGGGCAGTGGGGGGCTACGGGGCGGGGAGTGCGCGCGGGGTGTACGAGGTGATGCGGCGGCACGGGCGGCCGATCCGGTACGCCTACACGGAGCGGGACCAGCCGCTGTCGGCGTACCAGACGGTGTTCGCGGTGGCGGCCGCGGACGGTTCGGGCTCGGCGGAGATGCCGAGTGCGGCGCGGCCCTTCACCGCGGAGCTGGTGGCGCGGCTGGTGAGCCGGGGCGTGCAGTTCGCCCCGCTGACCCTGCACACCGGGGTGGCGTCGGCGGAGGCGCACGAGCCGCCGTACCCGGAACGGTTCGAGGTGCCGGAGGCCACGGCCCGCCTGGTCAACGCCGCCAGGGCGGGCGGGGGCCGGGTGCTGGCCGTGGGGACCACGGCGGTGCGGGCGCTGGAGTCGGCGGCCGACCGCGCGGGGGTGGTCCGGGCGGCCCGGGGCTGGACGGACCTGGTGGTGACTCCGGAGCGCGGGGTGCGGGTGGTGGACGGGCTGCTGACCGGGCTGCACGAGCCGGCGGCCTCGCATCTGCTGATGCTGGAGGCGGTCGCCGGGAGGGCCGCGGTGGAGCGCGGGTACGCCGAGGCGGTGGCCCGTCTCTGCCTCTGGCACGAGTTCGGGGACGTCCACCTGCTACTCCAGGAGGAGGACAGTCACTGATTGCATTGCTGATGCAACGCATGGTGAGACTGTTACGGGTCCGATGTGAGCCCGCGCATAGGACCCACATCACTTACGAACGCCGGTAGTGGATGAGTAAAGACGCCATCAGGGCCGCTCAGAGCCGCACTCATGGCGAAATGGCAGGGCTTGTCGGGGCCCCTGATCCACTACCCGGCTTCGTACGTCACACCTTTGCCACAGGATTTTGCCGCCGCTAAGAATGGCTGCCGTCGCACAGCGCCGCTGGATCCCGGATCCGCGTGGCGCTTTCCTGCGGCCCCCCGCTCTTCGTAAAGGTGTGCTCCATGTCTGCGTCCAGCTATGCCGGTCTCAAGCGTCTGACCAAGGCCCACAAGATGTCGATCGCCGGCGTCGCCGCGCTCAGCACCGCTGCCCTCGCCTTCTCCCTCGTCCCCGGTGGGGTCGAGGAGGCCCGGGCCGTCAGCACGGCCCCGGTCGCCATGGAGCAGGTCGTGGCCGCCGCCCACACCAAGAGCCTCGCCGACCAGGCCCTCGCCCAGAAGGCCTTCGCCGTGAAGGCCAAGGCCAAGGCGGACGCCGACGCCAAGGCCAAGGCCGAGGCCGCAGCGAAGAAGGCCCGCGCCGAGAAGGAGGCGGCCAGCCGTGGCGCCGTTCGCACTCCGGTCTTCGCGAACAACCTGGACGGCTGGATCAAGGAAGCCCTCTGGATCATGAAGAAGGAAGGCATCCCCGGCACCTACGCCGGCATCCACAAGAACATCATGCGCGAGTCCAGCGGCAACCCGCGCGCGATCAACAACTGGGACATCAACGCCCAGAACGGCATCCCCAGCAAGGGTCTGCTGCAGGTCATCTACCCGACCTTCAAGGCGTACCACGTCAAGGGCACCAAGTTCGACCAGTACGACCCGGTCGCCAACATCGTCGCCGCGTGCAACTACGCCGCCGACCGCTACGGCTCGATGGACAACGTCAACAGCGCCTACTGACGGGCACTGGACACCTGCGGCTCCTGCCGCAGCACCGGCCGCACGGCCGCGCACACCCCCACGCGCCGCAGGGCGGCACCCGGAGTCCGGGTGCCGCCCTGCGGCGTTGGTGCGCGTCGTGCGTGCCCCTGGGGGCCTGCACGGGTCTTACTTGCGCATGACCTCGGGCTCGTGGCGGCGCAGCAGGCGCGCGACCGCGAAACCGCAGGCGACACCCATGAGCAGCAGGACCATGATGTCCAGCGTCCACTGGCCGGCCGTGGCCTCCCACAGCGGGTCGAGGTTGCTGGGGTCCTTCTTGTCCCACGGCGGCATGAGGTGGGCCAGGTCCAGGGTGGTGCCGGCCGCGGCGACGGCCCAGCGGGACGGCATCAGCCAGGCGAACTGCTCCAGGCCCGGGGAGTCGTACACCTGGAAGAGGATTCCGGTGAACACGACCTGGACGATCGCGAACATGACCAGCAGCGGCATGGTCTTCTCGGCGGTCTTCACCAGCGAGGAGATCACCAGGCCGAACATCATCGAGGTGAAGCCGAGGACGATCACCGAAAGGCAGAGCTCGACGGCCGGGTTCATGAACAGGCCCTCCGCGGGCAGCTCGCGCGGGGCGAAGCCGATACCGCAGATGATCACGCCCTGGATGGCCGTGATGAGGCCGAGGACGATCACCTTCGACATGAGGTACGCCGACCGGGAGAGGCCGGTCGCGCGCTCGCGTTCGTAGATGACCCGTTCCTTGATCAGCTCACGGACCGAATTGGCGGCACCGGAGAAGCACATGCCGATCACGAGGATCAGCATGATCGTGCCGGCGTCGCCGTTGAACTTCGACGGCGGCGTCGGCGGGGCCAGGCCGAAGTCGGCCGGGATCACGATGGAGACCACGCCCAGCACGGCGGGGAGGATCAGCATCAGGCCCATGAAGCCCTTGTCGGACGCGATCACCGAGGCGTAGCGGCGCATCAGGGTCCACAGCTGGTCGCCCCAGCCCTGCGCCTTCTTCGGGTTCAGCTGCTGCGGCGAGGGCATGGTGACCGACTGCGGGGCCTGCGCGTCCAGGTCGGCGGCGTAGAGCTGGTAGTGCTGCGAGCCCTTCCAGCGGCCGGCCCAGTCGTAGTCGCGGTAGTTCTCGAAGGCCGAGAACACGTCCGCCCAGGTCTGGTAGCCGAAGAAGTTCAGCGCCTCGTCCGGCGGGCCGAAATACGCGACCGAACCGCCCGGGGCCATCACCAGCAGCTTGTCGCAGAGCGACAGCTCGGCGACGGAGTGCGTGACCACCAGGACCGTGCGGCCGTCGTCGGCGAGCCCGCGCAGCAGCTGCATGACGTCGCGGTCCATGCCCGGGTCGAGGCCGGAGGTGGGCTCGTCCAGGAAGATCAGCGACGGCTTGGTGAGCAGCTCCAGGGCCACCGAGACGCGCTTGCGCTGGCCGCCGGAGAGCGCGGTGATCTTCTTGTCCTTGTGGATGTCGAGCTTGAGCTCGCGCAGGACCTCGTCGATGCGGGCGGCACGCTCGGACTCGGCGGTGTCGCCGGGGAAGCGCAGCTTGGCCGCGTACTTGAGGGCCGTCGCGACCTTCAGCTCCTTGTGCAGGATGTCGTCCTGCGGGACCAGGCCGATGCGCTGGCGGAGCTCCGCGAACTGCTTGTACAGGTTGCGGTTGTCGTAGAGGACGTCACCCTGGTCGGCGGGGCGGTAGCCGGTGAGCGCCTTGAGGAGCGTCGACTTGCCGGAGCCGGACGGGCCGATGACGCCGATCAGCGACTTCTCCGGAACGCCGAAGGTGACGTCCTTGAGGATCTGCTTGCCGCCGTCGACGGTGACGGTGAGGTGGCGGGCCGAGAAGGAGACGTCACCGGTGTCGACGAACTCCTCGAGGCGGTCGCCGACGATCCGGAAGGTGGAGTGGCCGACGCCGACGATGTCGTTCGGGCCGAGCTGTGCGCTGCCGGACTTCGGCAGCGCCTGGCCGTTGACGTAGGTGCCGTTGTGGCTGCCGAGGTCGTGGATCTCGAAGCGTCCGCCGGTGGCGCGGAACTCCGCGTGGTGGCGCGAGACCTGGAGGTCGGAGACGACCAGCTCGTTGTCCAGCGCACGACCGATCCGCATCACGCGGCCGACGGCGATCTGGTGGAAGGTCGTCGGGCTGCGGTCGGCGTAGCCGCCGCCGTGGCCACCGGCGGCCGGACCCTGGGCGGCGGGGCGGTGGCCCTGCTGCTGGGGCACGTGCGGCTGCTGGTAGGCCTGCGGCTGCTGCTGGTGCTGGTGCTGTTGGTGTGCCTGCGGCGCCTGCTGGGCGTACGCGTCGTGCGCCTGCGGGGCCTGCTGCTGGGCGCCGGGCCAGGCGGCGGCCTGGTGCGCAGCCTGGTGCTGCTGCGGGGCGGCGGCCGCGGCCGCGGCGGGCGCGGCGGCGGAGGTGAAATCGAGCCGCGGGCCGTCGTTGGCGTTGCCGAGGTGCACCGGCGTGCCCGGTGTGATCTCGGTGTGCTGGACCCTGGTTCCGCGCACATAGGTGCCGTTGGTGCTGCCGTGGTCCTCGATCGCCCAACCCCGGCCGTTCCAGGTGATGGTGGCGTGCCGCCACGAGACGCGGGCGTCGTCGATCACCACGTCACCCTGGGGGTCGCGCCCCAGTGTGTACGACCTGGACGCGTCGAGGGTCCAGGTCCTTCCGTTCAATTCCAGTACGAGTTCCGGCACTCCAGCCCCACTTGTTGTCCCCCGAGAGATCCCCCTGCGTCAGGGAGTCTAGGGATCGCGAACATCCGGGGGAACTATTCCAGGCCCGCGCGCACAAGTGGAATCCGGGCCTTGTTGACGCCGGCGAAAGACACCCGGACAGTGCGATAGGGGACTTCTCGCGTCCCGCGCCCCGGCTGCAACCGCCGAAGCGGCCCCGGACGTCACTCCCTTGGGAACCCCACCGGTGGGCGCGCGGGCGGGGCAGGGCTGTTCCGGCAGGGCCGGAGCCGGACCGGCCCTCGGCGGAGCCTGCCGGAACGCTGCCCCGGGCCCCGTCGCCTGCGGAACCCGACGGATCCCGACGGATCCCGACGGATCCCGGGGAGGTCACGGTCACAACCCGGTCCTGACCTGTTCGCCACGACCCGGTCCTGACCGGTTCGCGGGGTGAGCGCGGCAGGAAAGGGGGAGGTGCCGGGCATGGCACCGGGGCGTGTGGGCCAAGGGGTGGGCCAAGGGTGGGGGCTCGGGCGACGAGGGGTGAGACGGGGTGACCACTCCGCGGGCGGACGGGATACGGTGAGCGGACCATGAGCGCTTCGCAGACCTTCGACGTCCCCACCCTCCTCGTCAAGATCTTCGGCAAGGACCGTCCCGGGATCACCGCCGGGCTGTTCGACACCCTTGCCGCCTACTCGGTCGACGTGATCGACATCGAGCAGGTGGTCACCCGTGGCCGCATCGTGCTGTGCGCCCTCGTCACCAAGCCGGCCGCCGGCTTCGAGGGCGAGCTGCGGGCCACCGTGCACAGCTGGGCGGAGTCCCTGAAGCTGCAGGCCGAGATCATCTCGGGCACCGGTGACAACCGGCCGCGTGGCAGCGGGCGCTCCCTGGTGACCGTACTGGGCCACCCCCTCACCGCCGAGTCGACGGCCGCCATCGCCGCCCGGATCACCTCGACCGGCGGCAACATCGACCGTATCTTCCGTCTCGCCAAGTACCCGGTGACCGCGGTGGAGTTCGCCGTGTCGGGTGCCGAGACCGAGCCGCTGCGGACCGCGCTGGCCACCGAGGCCGCGCAGATCGGCGTGGACGTGGCCGTGGTGTCGGCCGGGCTGCACCGGCGGGCGCAGCGGCTGGTGGTGATGGACGTGGACTCCACCCTGATCCAGGACGAGGTCATCGAGCTGTTCGCGGCGCACGCGGGCTGCGAGGAGCAGGTGGCCGAGGTGACGGCCCGGGCGATGCGCGGCGAGCTGGACTTCGAGCAGTCGCTGCACGCCCGGGTGGCCCTGCTGGAGGGCCTGGACGCCTCCGTGGTGGACAAGGTGCGGTCCGAGGTCCGGCTGACGCCCGGCGCCCGCACCCTGGTGCGGACGCTGAAGCGGCTCGGCTACCAGGTGGGTGTGGTGTCCGGCGGGTTCACGCAGGTGACGGACGATCTGCAGGAGCGGCTCGGGCTGGACTTCGCCTCGGCGAACACGCTGGAGATCGTGGACGGGAAGCTGACCGGCCGGGTCACCGGCGAGATCGTGGACCGGGCCGGGAAGGCCCGGCTGCTGCGCCGGTTCGCCGCGGAGGCGGGTGTGCCGCTGGCGCAGACGGTGGCGATCGGCGACGGGGCCAACGATCTGGACATGCTGAACGCCGCGGGCCTGGGTGTGGCCTTCAACGCCAAGCCCGTGGTGCGGGAGGCGGCCCACACCGCCGTGAACGTGCCCTTCCTCGACGCCGTGCTGTACCTGCTGGGGATCACCCGGGAGGAAGTGGAAGCAGCCGATCTGGCCTGATAATCCAGACTGCGCCCGCCGGAACATCCGGCGGGCGCTTTTTTGTTTCAGGCCACTTGAGGCCAACCTGGAGCTAGCGCTCGAACCTCGCAGATGCAAGGCAGTTCTCGGACGTCCATAGGCTGATACAACCCTACTGGGGACATCGATCTGGTAAATACTGTGCTCCTGCTGCCGCAGTCGTCATGGCAGGGCGGTCCACTTCGATCGTTCAAGGGGAAGCAGTTGACCCGAAATGTGCTCGTCACAGGGGGATCCGGCGGAATTGGCCGGGCTTGCGTGGAAAGATTCGCCAGGGAGGCAGACTGGACGGTCTGGTTTACCTACCGCAATGGTCGTGATCGGGCCGAGGAGCTGGTGCGGGAGCTCGCCCTCACCGGCCGGGCCAAGGTGGAGGCCTTCCCCTTCGACCAGGGAGACTGGGAGGACCACGAACGGCTGCTGGACCGCATACCCGGCCCGGTCGACGTCCTCGTGAACAACGCCGCCGTCGGCTCCAAGTCCGTCGAGCACTACGCGGACGGCGCCCGTCACGACATGGCCTCGGCGTTCTTCCAGATCAACGCGGTGGGCCCGCTGTGGCTCATCGAGCAGCTGGTGCCCGGGATGCTGGAACGCGGCTACGGGAAGATCATCAACATTTCCAGCGTGGGCGGCGGGATCTCCCAGTTCCCCGGCTTCCACCCCGCCGACGGGATGAGCAAGGCCGCACTCACCTATCTGACCCGGCACCTCGCCGCCGAGCTGGTGCACACCCCGGTCCAGGTCTTCGCGCTCTGCCCGGGCGCCGTCGAGACCACGATGTTCCGGGCCAGCACCCTGGACAAGCTCTCCCCCGAGGAACTCGCGGCCTTCACCGCGCGGCTTCCGCAGGGCCGCCTGATCCGCTCCGAGGAAATAGCCGAGCAGGTCCGCTGGCTGGCGGGCGAGTACTCCGCAGCCCTGCACGGGGCCGTCATCGACGCCTCGATGGGCCTCGGCGTGAACCCGGGCCTGTTCACCGGAGCCGCCCAGGCCCCCGCCCCTGTACCCGCCCCTGCCGGCGCCCCGGCCGCCGCCGGCACCGCCCCTGCCGCCGGGAGATACCGATGACCCGCCCGTCCCGCGTTTCACACCAGGCCGCCCGGCTGCTCGCCGATACTCCGGCCATCGCCGACGCCCACTTCCGCGCCGAGGCCGAGCCCTACGACGCCGCTTCGCGCCCCGACGGCTACCTCAACCTGGGCACCGCGGAGAACCGCCTGCTCTGGGACCTGCTCCGGGACCGGCTGGCGGCACTGCCCCCGCTGACGGAGGCCACCGCCCGCTACGCGCCCCTGCACGGCACCGACGTACTGCGCGAGCGCGTGGCCGCGCTGCTCTCCGCGACCTGCCGGACCCCGCTCGACCCGGAGGACCTGGTCGTGATCAGCGGTGCGACCGGGGCCCTGGACGCCATCGCCTCCGTGCTGTGCGACCCGGGCGAGGCGATCGTGGTGCCCTCGCCGTACTACGGGGCCTTCGACACCGACCTGGGCGGGCGGTCCGGCGCCCGGATGCTGCCCGCGCCGCTGTCCCCCGCCGACGGCTTCCGGCTGACGGCCGACGCCGTGGACCGGGCCCTGAAGGAGGCCCGCGCGGAGGGCATCACGGTGCGTGCCGTCGCGCTCTCCTCGCCGTCCAACCCGATCGGCGAGACGCACCCGCCCGAGGTGCTCGCCGAGCTGCTGCGGGTGGCCCGCGAACACGACGTCGACGTGATCTCCGACGAGATCTACGCCCACTCGGTCTTCGGCGAGCAGGAGTTCACCAGCGCCGCCGACCCTGCCGTCAACCCGGACTGGGCCGACCGCACCCATGTCGTCTGGGGCTTCGCCAAGGACTTCGGGCTGCCCGGTCTGAAGACCGGCGTCCTGCACACCCGTGACCCGCTCGTACGGTCCGCGGCACGGGCACTGGCCTACTTCGCGCCCGTCTCCACCGCCACCCAGGACACCCTCGCGGAGCTGCTGGCCGACCCGGCCTGGACCGCCTCCTTCCTCACAGCCGGCCGGCGGCGGCTGGCCGCCTCGTACACGCACCTCTGCTCCCTGCTGGACGCCCACGGGATTCCGTACGCCCCCGCAGACGCGGGGTTCTCCGTATGGCTGGACCTCCGGGCGTGGCTGCCCGGCAGGGGGTTCGAGGCCGAACAGCGGCTTTGGGCCGCGCTGTTCGAGACGGCCAGGGTCAGCATCCTGCCCGGCGGGGCGTTCCGCTCGCCGGAGCCCGGCTGGTTCCGGCTGTGTCATGCCGTCGGTGCTCCCCTCGTCGCCGAGGCGGTCCGCCGGATCGCCGCGCACCTCTCCGCGCCGTCCCCCTCCCTCTCCTCCCCCTCCTCCCCCTCCCCCTCCTCACCGAACGGAAGCCGTCCATGAGCACCGCCCCGGGCCCCCTGGACCGCTGGTACGAGACCGCCGGCGTGCGCGGCGGAGTACGGCGGATCTTCCACGCCGAAGCCGAGCAGGGCCGGGTCTTCTTCCCGGACGCCCTGGTGCCGCACCTGTCCCACCCCGAGGTGAAGGCGCTGGCCCCGGAACGGGCCCGCGAGATATCCGTACGGCACCTCTACCAGTTCCTGCACTCGACCACCCACCTGGAGACCCGGGTGGTCAACGGGGCAGCCGAGCCCGTCGCCAACGGCAACACCGGCATGCACTTCCCGACCGCCCTGCGGATGGACGCCTTCAAGGTCTACTGCGACGAGGGCTATCACGCTCTCTACAGCCTCGACCTGGCCGACCAGATCGCCGCCGTCACCGGCATCGCCGTGCCCGGGGTCGACTACGGCGGCTTCGTCACGGCGCTGCAGGACAGCGGGCGGCGGCTGCTGCCCGAGGACCCGGTGCTGGCCGGGCAGTTGCAGGCGGTGGTGTTCGAGACGCTGATCACGGCGGTGCTCAACGAGGTGCCGCAGGACCCGACCGTGGTGAGCACGGTCCGCGAGCTGATGCGCGACCACGCCAAGGACGAGGGCCGCCACCACCGCTTCTTCTCCGCCTTCTTCCTGGAGCTGTGGGCCCGGCTCGACGGGCGCCGCCGCGTCCTCGCGGCCCGGGCGCTGCCCGCGATGATCCGCGCGGCGCTGGACTGGGACGTGGAGCCGGTACGGGTGTCGCTGCGCCTGGCCGGCCTGGACGACGAACGCGTCGAGGCGGTGATCGCGGACAGCTACGGCGGGAACGCGGGCGCCGACCGCATCCAGACCGTCTCCCGTTCCACCCTGCGGCTCTGCGCCCAGGCGGGCGCGTTCGACCTGCCCGGGGTGACGGACGCGTTCGCCGCGTACGGTCTGCGCGCGCCGGAGGACTCGGATGTCTGAGCCGGACACGGTCACCTACTCCGACTACCTGCGGCTGCCCGAACTGCTGACGCTGCAGGTTCCGCTGGCCGACGGGGTGCACGACGAGCGGCTGTTCATCACCGTGCACCAGGTCCAGGAGCTGTGGTTCGGTCAGCTGCTGGCCGAGCTGGCCGACGCCCGGGACCGGATCCTGCAGGGAGATCCGCGGGCGGCGCGGGCCCGGCTCGTGCGGTGCGTGGGGATCACCCGGGCCCTGATCTCCGGGATGCGTCCGCTGCGCGGGATGCCGCCGCGGGAGTTCCACGCCTTCCGCGGGGCGCTCGGCCGCAGCAGCGGCGCGCAGTCCGCGCAGTACCTGGAGATCGCGGCGCTGTCCGGCGCCGACTGGGTGCGCGGGGAGCACGGGGCGCGGATGCGGGCGGGGCTGGGACGGGAGGAGCGGGAGCGGCTGGTGCGGCGGCTGGCGGAGCCGACGCTGTGGGAGGCGTTCCTGTCGCTGGTGGAGAAGGCCGGCCTCCCGGTGGGGACGGCCGAGGACCGCGGGGTGGCGTACGAGCGGCTCGCGGTGCTCCACGGCGAGGGAGAGCCGGCGGAGCGGGCCGAACTGGCCGAGCTGCTGGAGGCGCTCGTCGACCACGACGAGATCTGGACGGAGTGGCGGGCGTGCCACGCGCTGCTCGTGGAACGGCAGATCGGCGGGCTGCCGGGGACCGGGGGCAGCAGCGGGGTGCGGCATCTGCGGGCGGCGGTGCACCGGTACTTCTACCCGGAGCTCTGGGAGGCCCGGACCGCGGCCGCACCGTCCGTCACGGTGCGCTGAGCCGCGGGCGGCCTGCGGCTGCCGGACACAGCGGAAGCCCGGACGCCCCAGGGGCGGTCCGGGCTTCCGTCAGTGGTCCTGCGGGGTCCAGAAGCCGGCCAGTGTGCCGACGCCGTGCTCCACGGACTTCCACGAGCCGGTGAAGGCGAGGACGGCCAGGGAGGCGGGCGGGAAACCGCGCAGGGTCAGCCGCTGCAGGGTGTCGCCCTCGGCGCGTCCGGCCAGGGCGTCGGCGAGGGCGTGCATCCCGGGGTTGTGGCCGATGACCAGGAGGTCGGAGACCTCTTCGGGGGTCTCGTTCAGCAGGGCGATGAGCTCGCCGAGCGACGCCTCGTAGAGCCGCTCCTCGTGGACGGTCTTCGGGCGGTGCGACAGGTGCTGGGCGGCGATCTTCCACGTCTCCCGGGTCCGGGTGGCGGTGGAGCAGAGGGCCAGGTCGAAGTCGATGTCCAGCTCGGCCAGCTTCAGTCCGACGGCCGCGGCCTCCTGGCGGCCCCGGTCGGCCAGCGGCCGGTCGTGGTCGGCGACCTGCGGCCAGTCGGCCTTGGCGTGCCGGAGGAGGACGATCCTGCGGGGTGTGTCGGCGCTCATGGGACCCAGCTTCGCACGAAACCGGGGGTGGGGCGCAGGGTGTTGAAGGAGCTCACCCGCCAGGGGCGGATGCGCTCCGGAGCGCCCCCGGCAGTGTCCCCGGCGGGTGTCCCGGACGGCCTGGCGGGGAGGTCCGTCGGGCGGGCCGGCGGGGTCGGCGGCGGTCAGCCGAGGAGGCGGAGGATCTCCTGCGCGAGCAGCCCGAGCACGGAGGCGTCGGAGGGTCCGGAGGCGGTGCCCGCCTCGGCCGGTCCGCCGAGGAGCAGCAGGACGAGGAGGGAGAAGGCCAGGGCGGGCAGGGCCATGCCCCACCAGGTGAGCCGGGCCTGCGCGCCGTTGCCGCGGGCCGGCCGGGTCGTTGCCGCCATCGCCGCCTCCTGGGTGTCCCCCGCCGTGCGCGCGTGCTGTCGCGCGCCTTCATCTGTGAATCTACGGATCCACGGCGGCGGTTCCCATCGGGGACGCACCCGAGTTCACCCTGAGTCGGACCCCCTAGGGGATGGGGGGTTAACCCCACCCCGGGGGGTGCTCAGGGTCGTGCAGGGGCGCTCAGGGTGCGGCGATGGTCGCGATGACGGCGATGAGCACGGTGATGCCGAGCATCGCGCCGAGCACGAGGCCGAGCTTCTTGTGGCTGTTCTGCGGGTTCGGTTCGAGGACGGGCATGCCCATCAGTCTCGCATGCCGCATTCGTCCTCGATCGTGCGGTCCCGGCCGGCCAGGACCCCGAGCACGATCTGCGGCACGAGCAGCCCGGCCATCAGCGCGAGCGGAAGGTCCCAGCCGCCGCTGTGCTGGTAGAGGGTGCCGATGAGCAGCGGCCCGGGGATGGATATGAGGTATCCGGCGGACTGGGCGAAGGCGGAGAGCCTGACCACGCCCGCCGCGGACCTGGCGCGCAGTCCGATCATCGCGATGACCAGCGGGAAGGCGCAGTTGCAGAGGCCGAGCATGAGGGCCCAGGCCCAGGCCCCGGCGGCGGGGGCGATGTACAGGCCGACGTATGCGGCGAAGCCGAACAGGCTGAGGGTGACGGCGATGGGGCCCTGGTGCTTCAGTCGGCCGGCCAGGCCGGGGATGACGAAGGCGAGCGGGACGCCCATCACCATGGCGATGGCGAGCAGGACGCCCGCCGTACCGGCCGGGACCCCGGCGTCGCGGAAGATCTGCGGGAGCCAGCCCATGGTGATGTACGCATTGGTGGCCTGGAGGCCGAAGTAGCCGGCCAGGGCCCAGGCGGTACGGCTGCGAACGACCTGCGGGCCGGTCGCCGGGGCGGTGGCGCCGCCGCCCGCCGGGGCGGCACCGGCTCCGGCCGCCCGGTCGCGGCGGTCGGCGCGGACCACGGCCAGCCAGGGCAGGACGGCGAGCACCGCGAACGCGGCCCAGACCAGCAGGCCGGCGCGCCAGCTGCCGCCGAGCAGGTCCTCGGTCATGGGAACGGTGGTGGCGGCGGCCAGGGAGGTGCCGGCGGCCATGGCCATGGAGTAGAGGCCGGTCATGGTGCCCGCCCGGTCCGGGAACCAGCGCTTGACGATCACCGGGAGCAGCACGTTGGTGAGGGCGATCCCGGCCAGGGTGAGGGCGCTGAAGGCGAGGAAGCCGGCCGCGCCGTTCATGAAGGGGCGGATCAGCAGGCCGGTGGCGACCATGACCATGCCGGCGCAGACCACGCCAGCCACGCCGTAACGGCGGGAGAGCCGGGGCGCGGTGATGCCGAAGACGGCGAAGCAGAGGGCCGGCACCGAGGTGATGAGGCCGGCGACGGTGCCGCTCATGTGGAGGCCGGTGCGGGTCTCCTCGAACAGGGCGCCGAGGCTGGTGATGGCGGGCCGCAGGTTGAGTGCGGCGAGCACGAGGCCGGCGACGAGGACCGGACCGAGCCAGGCGGGCCGAGCCGGGCCGTCCGCGGGTGCGATGGGGGTGGCCGCGGGGCCGGCCGGGGCCGCGGAGGGCCGGTCGAGGGTCGTCTTTTCGTCGTGCATTGAACCATCATAGAATCATGGGATGATTGGTTGTCCAGCCTCGGAGGCTGGGACGTCGACCACGAAGGGGGAACCCACTCATGCCGTTGACCTCGCCCCGGCGCTCCGCGCTCGTCGACCAGGTGATCGCGCAGCTGCGGAACCAGATCACCTCGGGCGAGTGGCCGGTCGGAAGCCGCATCCCCACCGAACCGGAACTGGTGGAGCTGCTGGGGGTGGCCCGCAACACGGTCCGCGAGGCGGTCCGCGCGCTGGCGCACAACGGCCTGCTCGACATCCGGCAGGGCTCCGGCACCTATGTCCTCGCCACCAGCGAGCTGGCCGGGGTGATGCACCGGCGGTTCGCGGCGGCGGACCCGCGGCACATCGCGGAGCTGCGGTCGACCCTGGAGTCCTCGGCGGCCCGGCTCGCGGCGGAGCGGCGCACCGAGCGGGACCTCGCAGCGCTCGACGCGCTGTTGGCCCGGCGCGAGGAGGCGTGGGAGTCCGGGGACGCGGAGCGGTTCATCGCGGCGGACCACGCCCTGCACATGGCGGTGGTCACCGCCTCCGGCAACGAGGTGCTGATCGAGCTGTACGCCGACCTGGGCGACCTGATACGGGACTGGCTGCGCGGGGACGTGGGCACGGAGCTCACCCCGGAGTCGCACCTGGACCACGGGCGGCTGATCGAGGCGATCCGGCGCGGGGACGCGGACACCGCGGCCTCGGAGGCGGCCGGTTACCCGTTCGTCTGCCTCGGCGGGCGGTAGCGCCGGCCGGCAGGGGTTTCGGCAGGCGGGAACGCCGCGCGGGCAGGGCTTCGGCAGGGGGCGGCGCTCAGCCGCGCCGGTGGCTGACCCAGGCCGAGCGGACCTCCTTCCAGCACCGGCCGGTCAGCTCCAGCCAGGCGGCCGGCTCGACGGCCACCCCGGCGCTGTCCCCGTCCAGGTCCCACCAGCGGTCGCACTCGACGTGCAGCCGGACCAGGTCGGTCTCCGGGTAGGGGTTGTGGCAGTACGCAGTGACGGACGAGCCGGTGATGGTGGTACGGCAGTCGGCGCCGAAGAGCTCCCCGGCCGGGGGACGGGCGGGCTGGGCGGGGGGCTCCACCGGCAGTTCGGCCACGTTCACCGTGGCCGCGTCGGCCTGCAGCGGCTGCTCCACGGCGCCCGGGGCCGCGCGGCCTCCGCCGGCGCCGCGCGCGGGATCGGCGGCGGGGGGCTGCGCGAGCGCCCCCGGGATCAGGAGACCGGTCAGGACGACCGAGGTGAACAGCAGGGGGACCGTCCGGCTCCGCCTCGCACGCACTCCCTCGCCTCCTCCCCGCAGCGCGCCGGGAAGACCCCGGCCCGGTCAGTCTGCAGGCATTCACCCCTTTTATCGACTCGGCGGAGGCGGCCCGGATCCGTCCCGGCACCGCCGCAACGCGAAGGGCCGCACCTCCCGGAGGAGGTGCGGCCCTTCACCGCTGTGCGCGGGGTTGACCCGTACGGGCGACAGAGCACCCGGGCGGATCCGACGGCCAGACGTCAGGCGTCAGGCGTCAGGCGTCAGGCGTCAGGCGTCAGGCGTCAGGCGTCAGGCGCCCATCATGTGCACGCCGCCGTCGACGTGCACGATCTCGCCGGTGGTCTTCGGGAACCAGTCCGAGAGCAGGGCGACGACACCGCGGCCGGCCGGCTCCGGGTCGGCCATGTCCCACGCCAGCGGGGAACGGTCGTTCCACACGTCGGCCAGCTCGGAGAAGCCCGGGATGGACTTCGCGGCCATCGAGCCGATCGGGCCCGCGGAGACCAGGTTGCAGCGGACGTTCTCCTTGCCCAGGTCGCGGGCGAGGTAGCGGCTGGTGGCCTCCAGCGCGGCCTTGGCCGGGCCCATCCAGTCGTACTGCGGCCAGGCGAACTGCGCGTCGAAGGTGAGGCCGACGACGGCCGCGCCCTCCGCCGGGAACAGCGGCTTGCAGGCCATGGTGAGGGACTTCAGCGAGAACGCCGAGACGTGCATGGCCGTGGAGACCGACTCGAACGGCGTGTTCAGGAAGTTGCCGCCGAGCGCGTCCTGCGGGGCGAAACCGATCGAGTGGACGACGCCGTCGAGGCCGCCGAGCTCGTCGCGGACCAGCTGCTCCAGGCGGCCCAGGTGCTCGTCGTTGGTCACGTCGAGCTCGATGACCTTGGCGGGCTTGGGCAGCTTCTTGGCGATGCGCTCGGTCAGGGTGGGCCGCGGGAAAGCGGTGAGGATGACCTCGGCGCCCTGCTCCTGGGCCAGCTTCGCGGTGTGGAAGGCGATGGAGGACTCCATCAGCACACCGGTGATCAGGACGCGCTTGCCGTCGAGAATTCCGCTCATGTCGATCAGTGACCCATGCCCAATCCGCCGTCAACGGGAATGACGGCTCCTGTGATGTACGAGGCGTCGTCGGACGCGAGGAAGCGCACCGCGGCGGCGACCTCCTCCGGCTGCGCGTAGCGGCCCAGCGGGACCTGCGACACGATGCCGGCGCGCTGCTCGTCGGTGAGCACCTTCGTCATGTCGGTGTCCACGAAGCCCGGGGCCACAACGTTGAAGGTGATGTTACGGGAGCCCAGCTCGCGCGAGAGGGAGCGGGCGAAGCCGACGAGGGCGGCCTTGGAGGCCGCGTAGTTCGCCTGGCCGGCCGAGCCGAGCAGGCCGACGACCGAGGAGATCAGGACGACGCGGCCCTTCTTGGCCCGGAGCATGCCCCGGTTGGCGCGCTTGACCACGCGGAAGGTGCCGGTGAGGTTGGTGTCCAGGACGGAGGTGAAGTCGTCCTCGGACATGCGCATCAGCAGCGTGTCCTTGGTGATGCCGGCGTTGGCCACCAGCACCTCGACCGCGCCGTGCTTCTCCTCGATCTCCTTGTAGGCGCTCTCCACCTGCTCGGAGTCGGTGATGTCGCAACGGACGGCCAGCACGCCCAGCTCGGCGAGCTCGGCCGGGGGCTCCCCCGACCGGTACGTGATCGCGACCTTGTCGCCGGCATCGGCGAAGGCGCGGGCGATGGCGAGGCCGATGCCCCGGTTTCCTCCGGTGACGAGAACCGAGCGGCTCAACGGATCACCCTTTCGCTAGCGGTCTGGTTACCGAAAACCTAGCGGGCCGCTCCCCCGTTCGAGGACTCGGGCATCGACAGGGCCTCGGGACGGGCTCTGTCGAGTCCCTACAGAAAGTGGTAGGCACGGGGGGTCCGGGCGCGACATGATCGGAGCGACCATTCCCGACCTGGGAGGACTTCCGTGCCCCATTCCATCGACGCGGCCTTCACCGCGCTGCCCCTGCGGGCGCTCGCCGACGCGGCGCTCGCCCGGGCCCGCGCGCTGGGCGCCGAGCATGCCGACTTCCGGCTGGAGCGGATCCGCAGCGCCTCCTGGCGGCTGCGCGACGCCAAGCCCTCCGGCGGCTCCGACACCACCGACCTCGGGCTCGCGGTCCGGGTCGTGCACGGTGGCAGCTGGGGCTTCGCCTCGGGCGTGGACCTCACCATGGACGGCGCGGCCCGGGTCGCCTCGCAGGCAGTGGCGATGGCCCAGCTGTCCGCCAAGGTGATCAAGGCGGCGGGGTCCGAGGAGCGGGTGGAGCTGGCCGGGGAGCCGGTGCACGCGGACCGGACGTGGGTCTCCGCCTACGACGTGGACCCGTTCGCGGTGCCCGACGAGGAGAAGGCGGCCCTGCTCGCCGACTGGAGCTCGCGGCTGCTGGCGGCCGACGGGGTGGCCCACGTGGACGCCTCGCTGCTCGCCGTGCACGAGAACAAGTTCTACGCCGACACGGCCGGCACGGTGACCACCCAGCAGCGGGTGCGGATCCACCCGCAGCTCACCGCGGTGGCCGTGGACGACAAGACCGGCGAGTTCGACTCCATGCGGACCATCGCCCCGCCGGCGGGGCGCGGCTGGGAGTACCTGACCGGGACCGGCTGGGACTGGAACGGCGAACTGGAGCGGATCCCGGAGCTGCTCGCCGAGAAGATGCGCGCGCCGAGCGTCGAGGCCGGCCGGTACGACCTGGTCGTCGACCCCTCGAACCTGTGGCTGACCATCCACGAGTCCATCGGCCACGCCACCGAGCTCGACCGGGCGCTGGGCTACGAGGCGGCGTACGCGGGCACCTCCTTCGCCACCTTCGACCAGCTGGGCAAGCTGAAGTACGGCTCCCCGATCATGAACGTGACGGGTGACCGGACCGCCGAGCACGGCCTGGCCACCGTCGGGTACGACGACGAGGGCGTCCAGGCGCAGAGCTGGGACCTGGTGAAGAACGGCACCCTGGTCGGCTACCAGCTGGACCGGCGGATCGCGAAGCTGACGGGCCTCGGGCGGTCCAACGGCTGCGCCTTCGCCGACTCCCCCGGCCACGTGCCGGTGCAGCGGATGGCGAACGTGTCGCTGCAGCCGGACCCGGGCGGGCTGTCCACCGAGGACCTGATCGGCGGGGTGGAGCGCGGGATCTACGTGGTCGGCGACCGCTCCTGGTCGATCGACATGCAGCGCTACAACTTCCAGTTCACCGGGCAGCGGTTCTTCCGGATCGAGAACGGACGGCTGGCCGGCCAGCTGCGCGATGTCGCCTACCAGGCCACGACCACCGATTTCTGGGGGTCGATGGAGGCCGTCGGCGGTCCGCAGACGTACGTGCTGGGCGGTGCCTTCAACTGCGGCAAGGCCCAGCCGGGCCAGGTCGCGGCGGTCTCGCACGGCTGCCCGTCCGCGCTGTTCCGCGGCGTCAACATCTTGAACACCACGCAGGAGGCCGGACGCTGATGGCACCGAACCACACCAAGCCGCACGAGATCGTCGAGCGGGCCCTGGAGCTGTCCACGGCCGACGGCTGCGTCGTCATCGCCGACGAGGAGTCCACCGCGAACCTGCGCTGGGCGGGCAACGCGCTCACCACCAACGGGGTGACCCGCGGCCGCACCCTGACGGTGATCGCCACCGTGGACGGCAAGGAGGGAACGGCCTCGGGGGTCGTCTCCCGCGGCGCCGTCACGGCCGCCGACCTGGAGCCGCTGGTCCGCGCCGCCGAGGCGGCCGCCCGCACGGCCGGCCCGGCCGAGGACGCGCAGCCGCTGGTCACCGGCACCCCGGCGTCCCCGGACTTCACGGACGCCCCGGCCGAGACCTCCTCGGCGGTGTTCGCGGCGTTCGCGCCGGCGCTCGGCGAGGCGTTCGCGGCCGCCCGCGCGGGCGGCCGCGAGCTGTACGGCTTCGCCAACCACGAGCTGGTCTCCAGCTACGTCGGCACCTCCACCGGGCTCCGGCTCCGGCACGACCAGCCCAACGGCACCCTGGAGGTCAACGCCAAGGCGCCGGCCGCGGACGGCCGGCCGCGCTCGGCCTGGGCGGGCCGCTCCACCCGGGACTTCCGCGACGTCGACCCGACCGCGCTGGACGCGGAGCTGGCCGTACGGCTGGGCTGGGCGGAGCGGCGGACCGAGCTGCCGGCCGGCCGGTACGAGACCCTGCTCCCCCCGACCGCCGTGGCGGACCTGCTGATCTACCAGATGTGGTCGGCGGCGGCCCGGGACGCGGTGGAGGGCCGGACGGTGTTCTCCAAGCCCGGCGGGGGCACCCGGCTCGGCGAGAAGCTGTCCCGGCTCCCGCTGACCCTGCGCAGCGACCCGGCGGCGCCGGGGCTGGAGACGTCGCCGTTCGTGATCGCGCACAGCTCGGGCGACGACGCGTCGGTCTTCGACAACGGTCTGCCGGTGCCCGCCACCGACTGGATCAAGGACGGCGAGCTCAGCCGGCTGACCACCACCCGGCACACCGCGGACCTCACCGGGCTCCCGGTCGCCCCCGGCTTCGGCAACCTCATCCTCGACGCGGGCGGGACGAAGTCCCTGGAGGAGATGGTCGCCGCCACCGAGCGGGGTCTGCTGCTGACCTGCCTCTGGTACATCCGCGAGGTGGATCCGGCCACGCTGCTGCTGACCGGGCTGACCCGGGACGGCGTGTACCTGGTGGAGAACGGCGAGGTGACCGGGGAGGTGAACAACTTCCGGTTCAACGAGTCGCCGGTGGACCTGCTGTCCCGGGCCGCCGAGGCCGGGCGGACCGAGAAGACCCTGCCGCGCGAATGGAGCGACTGGTTCACCAGGGCCGCGATGCCCGCTCTGCGTATCCCCGATTTCAACATGAGTTCGGTAAGCCAGGGCGTCTGACCACCTAGAATGTGCGGGAACCCTCATCCGCACCCCTACTCACTCCATCCTTCAAGGAGAGTCACGACCGTGACTGACATCGTCGACGAACTCAAGTGGCGCGGGCTGTTCTCGCAGTCCACCGACGAAGAGGCCCTGCGCAAGGCGTTCGCGGACGGTCCGGTCACGTTCTATTGCGGCTTCGACCCGACCGCGGCCTCGCTGCACGTGGGGCACCTGGTGCAGGTGCTCACCATGCGCCGGCTCCAGCAGGCCGGGAACCGGCCGCTGGCGCTGGTCGGCGGGGCCACCGGGCAGATCGGTGACCCGCGGCCGACCGCCGAGCGCACCCTGAACGACCCGGAGACGGTCGCGAACTGGGTGAACCGGCTGCGTGCGCAGATCGAGCCGTTCCTGTCCTTCGAGGGCGAGAACGCGGCCACCCTGGTGAACAACCTGGACTGGACCGGCGGCATGTCCGCCATCGAGTTCCTGCGGGACATCGGCAAGCACTTCCGCGTCAACAAGATGCTGACGAAGGACTCGGTCGCCCGCCGGCTGGAGTCCGACCAGGGCATCAGCTACACGGAGTTCAGCTACCAGCTGCTGCAGGGCATGGACTTCCTGGAGCTGTACCGGCGGCACGGCTGCACCCTGCAGCAGGGCGGCTCGGACCAGTGGGGCAACCTGGTGGCCGGCCTCGACCTGATCCACAAGGTGGAGCCGCAGGCCGAGGTGCACGCGATGGCGACCCCGCTGATGGTGAAGGCGGACGGCACCAAGTTCGGCAAGACCGAGAGTGGCGCCGTCTGGCTCGACCCGGAGATGACCACGCCGTACGCGTTCTACCAGTTCTGGCTGAACGTGGACGACCGGGACATCTCGACGTACATGCGGATCCTGTCCTTCAAGTCCGTCGCGGAGCTGGAGGAGCTGGAGGCGCAGACCGCCGAGCGGCCGCAGATGCGGGCCGCGCAGCGGGCCCTCGCCGAGGAGCTGACCACGCTGGTGCACGGCGCCGGCCAGTGCGCCGCCGTGATCAACGCCTCCCGGGCACTGTTCGGGCAGGGTGACCTGACGGAGCTGGACGAGGCCACGCTGGCCGCGGCCCTGTCCGAGCTGCCGCGGGCCCAGGCCGACGGGCTGGTGCCGGTGGTGGACCTGTTCGCCGAGACGGGCCTGGTGGCCAGCAAGTCGGCCGCGCGGCGCACCGTGAAGGAGGGCGGCGCGTACGTGAACAACGTGAAGATCACCGCCGAGGACGCGGTCCCCGCCAAGGAGGACCTGCTGCACGGGCGCTGGCTGGTGCTGCGCCGCGGCAAGAAGAACCTGGCCGCGGTGGAGGTCACCGGCATCTGACCGGGGCCGGCCACGGCCGGAGGTGACACACTTCCGGCCCGGCCCGAGGTGACGTACGGCGAGGGGCCGGTGCGGACGATCCGTCCGTACCGGCCCCTTCGCCGTGCGTCCGCCCTGCGCGGGCCAGGACCCGCCTAGGCGGTGCGCCTGCCGCGGAGGGACATGTAGACCATGTCGCCGAGTCCGACGATGAGCACGGCCCCGGCGAGCTGCAGCAGGTGCCGGGTCCAGTCGATGCCGGCGGTGTCGCGCACCCCGATCCAGCCGGCGACGGCGTTGCCGAGGATGGCACCGACGATGCCGAACAGGGTCGTCAGCCACAGCGGCTGGTGCTGCTTCCCGGGCAGGATGGCCCGGGCTATGAGACCCAGCACGAATCCGACGATGATCGCCCACAACCAGCTCATGTCGCCTCCTCGGGGGCGCGATGTGCACACGTGCGCCCAGTTTCGAGCCGATCGGCGAACCACGCATTTCGGGCGCCCCCGTTCGGAGGCCCCGCTCTCCCCGGCGGGACGGGCCGGGCGTACCGTGGAGGGGTGAAGAAGCGGAACGAAGCCGAGGTCTTCCGGATCACCGGCGCCCGGATGGGGCTCCAGGAGGACGTACGGGGGCGGCAGCGCCGCTACGTGATCTCGATGGCGATCAGGACCGTCTCGGTGATACTCACCGTGGTCCTGTGGAACGTGGAGCGCCATGTGGCGGTGGTGACGCTCGTCTTGGGCGCGCTGCTGCCGTACGTGGCGGTGGTCATCGCGAACGCGGGGCGGGAGAGCACCCCGACGCTGCCCTCGAACTTCATCTCCTCACCCGTGCGTCCGGCGCTGGACGCGGGAAACCTCAAGAAAAGCTCAGATCAATCATGAAGTTCCGGTGCACCGCACCGGGTCCTGCGTGACATACTGCCTACGCGCTCCGCATCCCCCGTCGGAGCGACGTATCGACGCCGGGCAGCTCCCCCCGTGGCTGCCCGGCGTCGTCATGTCGTCTCGCCGTCGTCTTCTAGGGTGGGGGCGTGAACCTCTTCGCCGACGAACCGACCACCCCGATCTGCTCCGCCAAGGGCTGCCGCGACGCGGCCGTCTGGGTCCTTGCCTGGAACAACCCGAAGCTGCACACCCCGGAGCGCCGCAAGACCTGGCTGGCGTGCGAGGAGCACCGCGAGCACCTGTCCCAGTTCCTGGGCGTGCGCGGCTTCCTCAAGGACGTGGTGAAGTTCGACGAGTGGCAGGACCCGGAGGGGGCGTAGCGCCGGCAGGGGCGGGGCCGCGGCTGCCGCCGGAGGAGCGGTCAGCCGCCGGAGGAGCGCTCAGCCGCCGATCGCCGACATGGGGCGGGCGGGCTGGAGGAAGGACGGGTCGTCCAGACCGGAACCGGCCTTCTTGCCCCACATCGCCTTCTTCCAGAGGTCGGCGATCTCCTCGTCCGGGGCGCCCGAGCGCAGCGCACCCCGCAGGTCGGACTCCTCCGTGGCGAACAGACACGTACGGACCTGGCCGTCGGCGGTGAGGCGGGTGCGGTCACAGGCGCGGCAGAACGGCCGGGTGACCGAGGCGATGACACCGACGGTGGCGGGGCCGCCGTCGACGATCCAGCGCTCCGCCGGGGCCGCGCCGCGGGCCTCCTGGCCCTCCTCGGTCAGCTCGAACCGGGTACGCAGCGACTGCAGGATGTCACCGGCAGTGATCATTCCGCTGCGCTTCCAGCCGTGCTGGGCGTCCAGCGGCATCTGCTCGATGAAGCGGAGCTCGTAGCCCTGGTCGATGGCCCAGGCGAGCAGGTCGGGGGCCTCGTCGTCGTTGAGGCCGGGCATCAGCACGGCGTTGATCTTGACCGGGGTGAGTCCGGCGTCCCGGGCGGCGGCCATGCCCTCGACGACGTCCTTGTGCCGGTCCCGCCGGGTGAGGGTCTTGAAGACCTCGGGCCGCAGCGTGTCGAGGGAGACGTTGACCCGGTCCAGGCCGGCCGCCTTGAGGGCGGCGGCGGTCCTCTTGAGGCCGATGCCGTTGGTGGTGAGGGACATCCGGGGGCGGGGCTCCAGGGCCGCGCAGCGCTCGACGATGCCGACGAGGCCGGGGCGGAGCAGCGGCTCGCCGCCGGTGAAGCGGACCTCGGTCACGCCGAGGGAGGTCACGGCTATCTCTATCAGCCGGACGATCTCGTCGTCGGTGAGCAGGTCGGACTTGCCCAGCCACTGCAGGCCCTCTTCGGGCATGCAGTACGTGCACCTCAGGTTGCACCGGTCGGTGAGCGAGACGCGCAGGTCAGTGGCAACGCGGCCGTAGGTGTCGAGAAGCACTGTGGGCCTCCTCCCCTGTCCGGTGTGAGGGCGTTCCGGGGTGTCCCGGCAGGTATCCGATGAGATCGAGACTACGCGACCCCTGTGGCTTGTTGACGTCGCCGAATGAACGAGACGTAACGCGGCCGCGTCGTACTTCCGTACGACGCGGCCACGCTCGGTGTTCGGAGGATCTCAGTGCGCCCCTGTTCCCGTCAGCGACCGGACCTCGAGTTCCGCGTACTTCTGGGGGTCGGCCTGCTCCTTGGACAGGACCGTGCCCAGCCAGCCGAGCAGGAAGCCCAGGGGGATCGAGATGATTCCGGGGTTCTCCAGCGGGAACCAGTGGAAGTCCATGCCCTTGAACATGGAGCTCTTGGGGTTGCCGGACACCACCGGCGAGAACAGCACCAGCACCACGGACGAGATCAGGCCACCGTAGATCGACCAGAGGGCGCCCCGGGTGGTGAACCGCTTCCAGAAGAGGCTGTACAGGATCGTCGGCAGGTTGGCGGAGGCCGCGACGGCGAAGGCGAGGGCCACCAGGCCGGCCACGTTGATGTCGCGGGCCAGGGCTCCCAGGCCGATGGCGGCCGCGCCGATGACCACGGTGGACCAGCGGGCCGCCCGTACCTCCTCCTTCTCGGTGGCCTGCCCCTTGCGGATCACGTTGACGTAGATGTCGTGCGCGAAGGACGAGGAGGAGGCCAGGGTGAGGCCGGCCACCACGGCGAGGATGGTCGCGAAGGCGACGGCGGAGATCACGGCGAGCAGGATGGCGCCGCCGGTGGAGTCGGGGCCGCCGCCGATCTCCTGGGCGAGCAGCGGGGCGGCGGTGTTGCCGGAGGGGTTGGAGGCGATGATGTCGGCCCGGTTGAGCAGCGCGGCGGCGCCGAAGCCGAGGGCGATGGTCATCAGGTAGAAGGCGCCGATGATGCCGATGGCCCAGTTGACGGACTTACGGGCGGCCTTGGCGGTCGGCACGGTGTAGAAGCGGATCAGGATGTGCGGGAGGCCTGCGGTGCCCAGCACCAGGGCGAGGCCGAGGGAGGTGAAGTCCAGCTTGGAGGTCCCGGTGGCGCCGTACTTCTGGCCGGGTTCCAGGAAGGCGGACCCCTTGCCGCTGTTCGCGGCGGCCTCGCCGAGCAGGTCGGACACGTTGAAGTTGAACTTCCACAGCACCATGAGGGTGATCAGCAGGGCGCCCGCGATCAGCAGGACCGCCTTGACCATCTGGACCCAGGTGGTGCCCTTCATGCCGCCGATGGAGACGTAGACGATCATCAGGACGCCGACCAGGGCGACGATCGCGACCTTGCCTCCGTCGCTCTTGATCCCGAGCAGCAGGGAGACCAGTACGCCGGCGCCGGCCATCTGGGCGAGCAGGTAGAAGATCGAGACCACGATGGTGGAGGTGCCCGCCGCGGTCCGGACGGGCCGCTGGCGCATCCGGTAGGCGAGGACGTCGCCCATGGTGTAGCGGCCGGAGTTGCGCAGCGGCTCGGCGACCAGCAGGAGCGCGACCAGCCAGGCGACCAGGAAGCCGATGGAGTAGAGGAAGCCGTCGTAGCCGAACAGGGCGATGGCGCCGGCGATGCCGAGGAAGGACGCGGCGGACATGTAGTCGCCGGAGATGGCCAGGCCGTTCTGGAAGCCGGTGAACTGGCGGCCGCCGGCGTAGAAGTCGGCGGCGCCGCGGGTCTGACGGCCCGCCCAGACCGTGATGATCAGCGTGGCGACCACGAACAGCCCGAAGAGGGTGATGATCAGCGGCCGGTGTTCGGAGGCCCCGCCGGCGGCCAGATGGTAAGCGTGTGCGGCGCTCATTCCCCGGCCTCCATGCGCTGCTTGATGGCCTGCGCCCGCGGGTCGAGCTTGGTCGCGGCGTGCCGTGAGTACCACCAGGCGATGAGGAAGGTGGTGGCGAACTGGCCGAGGCCGAGCACCAGTGCGACGTTGACGTTGCCGAACAGCTTGGTCCCCATGAAGCCGCCCGCGTAGTTGGACAGCAGCACGTAGAGCAGGTACCAGGCGATGAAGGCCGCGGTGAGGGGGAACGCGAAGGAGCGGTAGGTGCGGCGCAGTTCGCCGAATTCGGGGCCGGCCTGGACGGCGGCGAAGCGCTCGGCCGGGAGGGCCGCCGACTGGGTGTCCGGGCCGCCTGGGGGCGGCGCTGCTTCGGTGGTCACGGGAGGTTCTCCTTGCGAAGCGGATGCGGTGGGAACGGCTGACAAAACGACCTCCGTGAGGGGGCTGAGGGTGCTGATCCCCCCTGTGCAACGGCACGGAACCCGGACCGGCGCGGTTCACCGCCCGCTGTGACATCCGGAACTTCCGCAGGAACTCTTCGTCGAACTGATGGCGCAAACACGAACGCGACAGCTAGGTTCACCTGTCATGAACCCGTCCGACGCAACCCGCGTCAGGACGGCTTTTTCACGGATGATGTGGAGAACCCATGGCTCATCTGGGATCCGGCCGCTCGCGCGCCCTCGCGGTACCGGTCGGCCTGGCCCTCACGGCCTCGCTCGCCTTCCTCCCGGCGGTGTCCGCTTCCGCGGCCCCCGCGGACGGCTCGGGCGTGACGGCCGCACCGGCCACCGGTCCGAAGCTCTCGTACGTGGCGAACCTGACCGCGTACGGGACGGCCAAGCAGGCCAAGAAGGCCATCGAGCGGGCCGGCGGAACGGTGGTGACGGCGTATGAGCAGATCGGCGTCGTCGTCGCGCATTCCCAGAACCCCGACTTCGCCAAGCAGCTGCGGGCCCAGCGGAGCCTCTTCGTGTCGGTCGGCGCCACCCGTACGGCCCCGCTGACCCCGGTGCAGACCACCGACGAGGGCACCACGCAGAAGCTGAGCGCGGCCGACGCCGCCAAGGCCGCGGCGGCCGCCGCGCCGGGCGAGGAGCCGCTCGAGGCCAACCAGTGGGACCTCCGGGCGATCAAGGCCGACCAGGCGCACAAGATCAACGATGGCAGCCGGGACGTCACCGTGGGTGTCATCGACACGGGTGTTGACGACACCCACCCCGATCTGGCCCCGAACTTCTCACGCGAGCAGTCGGCCAACTGTGTGGGCGGCGTCGCCGATACCTCCGAGGGCGCCTGGCGTCCGTACGCCGACGGCAGCGACCACGGCACCCACGTGGCCGGCACCATCGCGGCCGCCCGCAACGACATAGGCATCAGCGGTGTCGCGCCGGGCGTGAAGGTCGCCGGCATCAAGGTGAGCGAGCCCGGCACCAGCCTCTTCTACACCGAGGCGGTCGTCTGCGGCTTCATGTTCGCCGCCGAGAAGGGGATCGAGGTGACGAACAACAGCTACTACGTCGACCCCTGGCTCTACAACTGCAAGGCGGACGCCGACCAGGGCGCCCTGGTCGAGGCCCTCACCCGGGCCACCCGGTACGCCGAGAAGAAGGGCGTCCTGCACGTCGCCTCGGCCGGCAACTCCAACCACGACCTGGCGGGCGAGTCGATCCTCGACGACAGCAGCCCCAACGACACCACACCGGTGCCGCGGACCATCGACCCGAAGGTCTGCCTGGACGTGCCCACGCAGCTTCCCGGCGTGGTCACCGTCTCGGCCACCGGCAGCAAGGGCCTGAAGTCCTACTACTCCAGCTACGGCCTGGGCGTGGTGGATGTGGCCGCGCCCGGCGGCGACAAGTGGCAGACGCCCGGCACCCCCGACAACAACGGACGGGTGCTGTCCACCGTGCCGGGCGGCGGCTACGGCTACAAGCAGGGCACCTCGATGGCCTCGCCGCAGGTCGCGGGCGTCGCCGCGCTGCTCAAGAGCGCCCACCCGGGCGCCACCCCGGCCCAGCTGCAGCGCATGCTGAAGTCCCAGGCCGACAAGCTCACCTGCCCGGACAAGGTCTACGACAACCTGGGCAACCTGATCGACGCCACCACCTGCCAGAGCAAGTGGGGCCAGACGGCCTACTACGGCCACGGCCAGGTCAACGCGCTCAACGCCGTCAAGTAGCGGGCGGCGCGGATCCGTCGGTCAGGGGGCCGCGGGATCCACGGAACACCGGCGGGGCCGGGCGGGGAACATCCCGCCCGGCCCCGCCCCGTTCACGTCACGGCGTCCCGTGCGTCACGGCGTTCCGTGCGTCACGGCGTGATGAGGACCTTCAGCGCACTGCGGTCGTCCATGGCACGGTACCCGTCCGGAACCTCGTCCAGGCCCACCTCCCGGTCGAACACCGGCGCCGGGTCGATGGTGCCCGCGAGGACGTCCTCCAGGAGCTCCGGTATGTAGGCGCGGACCGGGGCCACACCGCCGCGCAGGGTGATGTTCCTGTCGAACATCACCCCCAGGTCGAGGCCGGTGCCGCTGCCGTGCGGCACGCCCACGTAGCCGATGGCCCCGCCGTCGCGGGTGATGCTGACGGCGGTGCGCATGGACATCTCCGTACCCACGGCCTCGATGACGGAGTGCGCGCCCTGCCCGCGGGTCAGCTCGCGGACCGCCGCCTCGGCGGCCTCCCCGCGCTCGGCGACCACATCGGTGGCGCCGAACAGCCGGGCGATGTCGGTACGGGCGGCGTGCCGGCCCAGGGCGATGATCCGCTCGGCGCCGAGCCGCTTGGCGGCCAGGACGCCGCACAGGCCGACCGCGCCGTCGCCGACCACCGCGACGGTGGAGCCGGGACGGACGCCGGCGCCCAGGGCCGCGTGGTGGCCGGTGCCCATGACGTCGGAGAGCGCGAGCAGCCCGGTCAGCAGACGGCCGTCGGAGACGGCCTCGGAGGGCAGCTTCACCAGGGTGCCGTCGGCGTGCGGCACCCGGACGGCCTCGCCCTGGCCGCCGTCGTGGCCGACCGAGCCCCAGAAGCCGCCGCGCACGCAGGAGGTGTACAGGTCCTCGGAGCAGTAGTCGCAGTTGCCGTCGGACCACATGAACGGGGCGACGACCAGGTCCCCGGTGCGCAGGCCGGAGACCGCGGAGCCGGTCTCCTCGACCACACCGAGGAACTCGTGGCCGATCCGCTGGCCGGGCTGCCGCTCGGACTCGCCGCGGTAGGCCCACAGGTCGCTGCCGCAGATGCAGGCGCGGAGGACGCGGACGACGGCGTCCTCGGGCTGCCGGATCGCGGCATCGGGCACCTCCTCCACGCGGATGTCGTGAGGGGCGTGGATGACGGTGGCGCGCATGGTGGTGCAGTCCTCCGGCTCAGGTAGTTCAGTCTTGTATGACTTCCCTACCGTACGCCTGTCCGGGCGCGGTCCCTCCCGAGGTCCGTCCCGCGGTCCGTCCTGCTGTCCGTCCCGCGGCCAGGACGCCCGTGGCCAGCAGGTACTGCGCGGCCAGATAGGTCAGCATGATCCAGAAGTCGGGGCGGGGCAGCTGCGGCCATTCCGCGACACCGGTGGCGATGAGGGTGTCGGAGAGCAGGAACAGCGCACCGCCGGACGCGGCCCGGACACCGAGCGCGCTCGACCGGAAGGCCATACAGGTGAGCAGCAGGCTGTAGCCGGCCACCGGGATCCGGAGCTCGGCGGGCAGGTCGCCCCAGAGCAGCGAGATCGTGCCGATGAGCGCGAGGAGGTACGCCGCGCCGAGGACCGGGGGCGCGGGCCGCTTCGCGAAGAGCACCAGGTAGCAGACGTGCCCCAGGGCGAAGGAGCTCATGCCGACGAGGAAGGCGGCGTCGGCGTCGAAGAGCAGCGCCATGTCCCCGCCCCACCCGAAGGCCAGCGCCGCCACCAGCAGGCGGGGCGCGCCGAGGGTGAGTACGTAGCCGATGAGCAGGGGCATCAGCAGGGGCTTGAAGAGGACGTGCCCCCCGTCCCAGCCGGCCAGCAGCGAGCCGAGGTCGCCGGCGGAGGCGACGGCGAAGCCGACGAGGGCGGCCCGGCCGAGCCGGCCGCGGCGGCGGGCGGCCGCCAGGCCGGCAGGGGTGCGGCCGGCGGCCCAGGAGGGGACGCGGCGGGCGGCGGCGGTCATGCGGCGCTCTCGGAGGGAGCGGGTGCGGGGGCGCTCTCGGCTACGGGGGCGGGAGTGGAGGCGGGGGCGGGGGCGGGCTGCCAGCCGGGGCCGCGGAAGACCCGGCCGGCGCGTTCGCGCCAGGAGCGGGCGGCACGGACGTCCCGGGCGATGGCCGCGTACTCGTGGGTGGCCACCCGCAGCGGGTTGTGGGTGTTGATGTTCTTGGTGAGCCCGTAGACCGGCTTGTCGCCCTCCCCCACCCAGGACCCGAACATCCGGTCCCAGATGATCAGGATCCCGCCGAAGTTGCGGTCCAGGTAGCCGCCCTGGGAGGCGTGGTGGACGCGGTGGTGGGAGGGGGTGTTGAAGACGTACTCGTAGGGCCGGGGCAGCTTGCCGATGCGCTCGGTGTGGACCCAGAACTGGTAGACGAGGTTGATCCCGTAGCAGAACGGGATCGCGGCCGGGTGCACGCCGAGGGCGACCATCGGCAGGTAGAACCACCAGGTGGTGGCGCTGGTCCAGGGCTGGCGCAGGGCGGTGGTGAGGTTGAAGTTGCGGCTGCTGTGGTGCACCACGTGGCAGGCCCACAGGATGCGGATGACGTGGTGCAGGCGGTGCTGCCAGTAGTAGAGGAAGTCCTGGGCGAGCAGCATCAGCAGGGCGGTCCACCACAGGAACGGCACGCGCAGCGGGGTGAGTTCGTAGACGGCCGTGAAGACGGCGACGACCGGGATCTTCCACAGCAGGTCGAACCCGATGCTGCCGATCCCCATGGTGAGGCTGGTGACCGCGTCCTTTTTGTCATATCCGGCGGCATCGTCGTCGGGATGGAGCCGGTAGCTCACCATCTCGATGACGGTGAGCAGGACGAACGCGGGTATGGACCACAGCACGACATCGGGCAGGTTTGGCATGGGCGCACCTTAGGGGCGGGTTCCGGGGTGCCGCTAGGGGTTGTTACCGATCAGTATCCGTGCGGGTTACCGCGGGTACAAGGGGAGGGCGCATGACGGGTATCGAGACGGCGGTCCTACGGGCCGCGGGAGCGGCGGCGACGGCCTTCGCGCGGGCGAAACTGGGCCGCGCCCCGGGCGCGGGCCTGACGGCCGATCCGGCACGGCCCGCCCCGCCGTGGCGGCGCCCGGCCGCGCTGGGCGAGCAAGAGCTGCGCCGCCTCGCCGCGGCACTGGCGGACCGGCTGGGCGGGGCGGCGGCGCGGCTGCCGGAGCACGAGCGCCTCGCGGCACTGGACGCGGCGGCCGACGCCTTCGCCGGGCTGGGCCCGGTGGACGCCGACGCCCTCTTCGCGGCGGACCTGGACCCGGCGGCCCTGGCGGCCGGCCTGCCGGTCCCCGCCGCGGCGGGCCTGAGCGGACCGGCCGAGGCGGCCTGCCGGGACCTGATC
This sequence comes from Streptomyces sp. NPDC048603, assembly GCF_043199475.1. Lineage (NCBI taxonomy): Bacteria > Bacillati > Actinomycetota > Actinomycetes > Kitasatosporales > Streptomycetaceae > Streptomyces > Streptomyces sp. NPDC048603. The sequence continues at coordinate 41,065 of NZ_JBICVY010000017.1, forward strand.
CGGCTGTGCTGCGTGCACGCGGTGGAGTACCTGACCACGCTGCCGGGGTTCGGCGCCCGGGCCGACGTGGAGCTCGTCCGCCGCACGGGCGAGCTGGCCCGGGCGGTGGACCGGCTGGCGGACCGCGGGGACGGGGCGGCGCACGCCTTCGAGGAGCGGTACGCGGCGTACGTCGCCGAGGCGCATGGCCGACTGCAGCTCTTCGGGCTGACCACGGCCCGGGCCCGGGAGGAGTGGCCGCTGGACCTTGCGTACATCAGCCTCAGCGTGAGCGGCGAGCAGCAGCTGCTGCCGGGCGAGCCGGGGATGCACCGTACGACCGTCAAGGCGGAGCATGCGCTCGGCACCGCGGACCGGGTGCTGCTGCGGGGCCCGGCGGGCTCGGGCAAGAGCACGCTGCTGCAGTGGCTGGCGTTGAACGCGGCCGGGCAGGCGGACGGGCCGTGGAGCCGCTGCGTGCCGTTCGTGCTGCGGCTGCGGTCGTTCACCACGGCGGAGGCCCTGCCGATGCCGGAGGCCTTCCTCCGGGCCTCGGGCGTACCCCTGTCGGCCCCGGCCGGCTGGATCGAGGACCTCATGCTGAGCGGCCGGGCGCTGGTCCTGGTGGACGGCGTGGACGAGGTCCCGCAGCGGCTGCGCACCCGGACGGAGCACTGGCTCCGCTCACTGGTCTCGGCTTTCCCCGAAGCCCGGTACGTAGTTACCACCCGGCCGTCGGCGGTGCCGGAGGACTGGCTCGCCGGGCAGGGCTTCACTGCGCACTCGCTCTTGCCGATGGAGCGTGAGGACATCGGGGCGTTCATCACGCACTGGCACCGGGCTGCCCGGGCGGAGTGCCCGGGCGAGGACCTGGACGCGTACGAGGCGTCGCTCGTGGAGGCGGTCTCCGCCCGCCGCGACCTCGGCCGGCTGGCCACCAACCCCCTGATGTGCGCCCTGCTCTGCGCCCTGAACCGGGACCGGCGGATGCAGCTGCCCCGCGCCCGCAAGGAGCTGTACGACGCGGCGCTGGACATGCTGCTGGTCCGGCGGGACACGGAGCGGGAGATCGGCGGAGTCGAGGGCGTCTACCTCACCCGGGACGAACAGATTCTGCTGCTACAGCGGTTCGCCTACTGGCTGATCCGCAACGGCCAGGTGGAGGCGTCCCGCGAGGAAGCCGTCGAACTGGTGGCGGAGTGGCTGGACGCGATGCCCCAGGTGAAGGACCAGGGCGACGCGGAGCAGGTCTTCACGCACCTGCTGATCCGCAGCGGGCTGCTGCGCGAGCCGGTGAAGGGCTCGGTGGACTTCGTCCACCGCACATTCCAGGACTACCTGGGCGCGAAGGCGGCGGTGGAGTCGCGGGACTTCGGCGTCCTGGTGAAGAACGCGCACGACGACACCTGGGACGACGTGGTCCGCATGGCCGTCGGCCATGCCCGTCCGGACGAACGCACCCGCATCCTGCGGGGCTTGCTGAAGCGGGCGGACAAGGTCAAGGGCGCCCGGAACCGGCTGGTCCTGCTGGCTGCGGCCTGCCTGGAGCATGCCACAGAGCTGGATCCTGCACTCCGCTCGGGCATTCAGTCCCGCACGTCCGACCTGCTGCCGCCACGCACGCCGGAGCAGGCGGAGGAGCTGGCGAAGGCCGGGGAGCTAGTACTGGAGTTGCTGCCCGGGCCTGGCGGTCTGTCGGAAGGGGAAGCGTCAGGGTGCATGCGAACGGCCGTGGAGGTCGGCGGGCCGCGGGCGCTGCAGGTGCTCGCGCGCTTCCGTCACGACGGCCGCACATCCGCGCAGTGGGAAATCGGGCGCAGCTGGCACAAGTTCGATACCGGGGAGTACGCCGACAAGGTACTGGCCGATGCCGATCTCGGCCATGTCATGCTGCAAGTGCGCACTCCTTCGCAGATGGCTGCCCTGGCCCGGCTTCCTCACATAGGGAACCTGCAAATCAGCGACACGGAGGGAATCCCGGACTGCCTGGGTGGCCGATACCTGACGGACCTTGTGCTCATCCGCAGCGGGATGGCGGACCTCAGGGCACTGACCGTTCACGAAGGGTTGCAATACCTAGGCCTCTACAGCTGCCCAGAACTGTCCGAGCTGGGATCCCTCACGGCACTTCCCCGACTCCAGACCTTGGTGCTCAATGACCTGCGCGCAGGGCTCGATCTGTCGCCTCTGGCCGAGTTGCGCCTACTCGACTGGCTGACGGTCTCCACGCCGACCGGCGTGCAGCGCGTGTCGGAGTTACCCGCCCCGCGGACGCTCAAGGCGCTCGTGCTGGTCACATCCGAGCTCCGGCTCGACTCCCTGGAGCCCTGGTCTCAACTGGACCACCTGACCATCAAGAGGCCCGCCCTCTTGGAAGACCTGGCCGCGCTCCCGCCGCTTCCCGGGCTCCGCACCCTCAGCGTGCTGGAGCACCCGGTCTTGGATCCGGCGTCTTTGCTAGGCCAGCCCCAACTGAAGTCGCTGAGCTTCGGCGGCTGTCAGTGCCCGGAGGGCCTGGATGCGCTCCGAGAGCTCCCCGAGCTCACACAGCTGACCCTGTCCGGCCCAGGGAGCTACTACGACCTGACCCCGCTCGCCGGCCTGGACGGGCTGACCGTCGCGCTCAGCCCGAAGATCCAGGTCGAGGGCCTGGGGCGGATCCCGCCCGAGCGGATCAAGTGGCTGAGCCCCTTCTGATCCGCCCGGCGGGACCCTCAGGTCACCAGACCCGGACCGAGCCCCCCGGGGCGAACGCCGGGCTGGTGGCCTCCGGCGGCACCGCCGCCAAGGGTTCCGCGATCTCCGCCACCGTCGGGCCGTGCTTCGCCGCCAAGGCGTCGAGCAGGGCCAGGTCGAAGCCGTAGACGCGGGCCGCGTTGCCGCCGACCATGGCCGCCACCTCCTCCCGCGGGAGGCCCGCGTACGCGATGCGCAGGCCCTCGCGGGAGAACGGGGTGGTGCCCTCGTCGTGCGGGTAGTCGCTGCCCCACATGATCTTGTCGAGGCCGATCCGGTCCCGCAGCGGGACCTCGTGCGGGCGCATGAAGCTGGCGCCGACGAAGCAGTTGTCGCGCCAGACCTCGCTCGGCCCCTTGCCCATCGCGTCCGCCAGCCCCGCGCCGAACTTCGACTCGGCGGTCGCGGCCCGCGTCGCCGCGCCCACCAGGCGGCCGTGGTAGTAGTCCAGCATCTCCAGGACGCCCGGGATCCAGCCGGAGCCCTGCTCGGTCAGGACCAGCTTGAGCGCCGGGTGGCGGCGGAAGGCGCCGCCGAAGATGAGGTGCCACAGGGCACGGTGCGAGAACCACGTGGTCTCCACCATGAAGACGGCCCGCGCGGCCGGTTCGTCGCCCAGCGGCGGGGACGCCGAGCCGCCGTGGTGGTTGACCGGGACGTCGAGCTCCGCGCAGACCGCCCAGATGGGGTCGTAGGCGGCGGAGTACAGCTCGGGCACCGGCGAGCCGGGCGGGACGCCGGGCAGCAGGATGCCCCCGGTCAGGCCGGCCTCGCGGGTGCGGCGGATCTCGGCGACCGCCGCGTCCACGTCGTTGAGGAGGATCTGCGCGACCCCCGCCCGCCGGCCCGGCGCGTCCGCGCAGAACTCCGCCATCCAGCGGTTGTGCGCCTGGAGGCCGGCCCAGCGCTGCTCGTACTCCTCCCGGGTCGGCGGCTGCGCCATCAGCGAGGCCTTGGGGAAGAACGGCGGGATGGTGTTCGGGAAGACCACTTCCGCGACGATGCCGTCCGCCTCCAGTTCGGCGAGCCGCCGCGCCGAGTTCCAGTTGCGGTCCGCCGTGTCCGCGAGGAGGTCCTCGTACGGGTTGACGTACGTGGCCGCCCAGGCGTCGAAGTCGTCGTGGTGCTTCTTCTCCAGGTACGGCCGGTAGTCGAGGAGGTCGGCGCCCGCGTGGCAGTCCGCCGAGATGACCGTGTAGCGGTCCTCCGCCGTGCCGTTGCCGCTCATGCGTCCACCCCCAGGACCGGGAAGTCGTGATCGGTCAGCCAGTGCCTGCCGACCTCGCGGGAGCGGGCCCAGGACGCCTCTACGGCGGCCTGGTCGGGTGACTGGCCGAGTTCCGCCGGGGTGGGGCCGATACGGCGGGCGATGGGGGCGAGCCTCCCGGTGTCGAAGCCGAACACCTCGGCCGCTGCCAGGCCCAGCATCCGGCGGGTCTCGGCGACCGGGATGTCGTGGAAGGTGTTCCTCAGCCAGGTGCGGGTGTTGGGCCAGGTGCCCTCGGGGTGCGGGAAGTCGGAGCCCCACAGGATGTTGTCGACGCCGATCTCGTAGCGCTGGGCGAGCTCGCGCCGTTTGGTGTTGGTGGCGCAGACGAACACCTGCCGGTCCAGGTACTCGCTCGGCGGGCGCTTGAGCTCCGCGAACGGGGAGAGCTTCTTGCCGCCGTGGGCACCGAGGTAGAGGCGGTCCATGAACCACAGCTGGTTGGGCAGCCACCAGCAGCCGGACTCGGCGATCCCGAACCTCAGGCCGGGGTGCCGCTCGAAGACCCCCGACCAGAGCAGGAACCACAGCGGGCGGGCCGGCCACCAGGTGACCTCGGAGACGTAGATGCCGAGGTGGTCGCCGTACTCGTGGCGGGGCGCGGCCCCGGAGTGGGTGACGATCGGCATGGCCGTCTCCGCGGCGGCCGCCCACACCGGGTCGTAGCGCCGGTCGTGGTAGGGCGCCCGGTCCACCCACATGGAGGGGATCATCAGCGCGCCGAGCCCGGACTCCTTGGCCCGGTGGATCTCGGCGACGACCTTGTCCGGCTCCCCGGTGATGGGCAGCAGGGCCACCCCGCAGTGCCGCTCGGGATTCTGTCCGACGAACTCGGCGAGCCAGCGGTTGTGCGCCTGTGCTCCCGCCATGCCGAGCTCGGGGTCCTGGTCGCCGGAGAGGCCCAGGCCCACCCCGAACGGGGCGGCGGTCTGGCTGTCGACGGCGTCCGCGTCGGGGAAGACGACCTCGGCGGCCACCCCGTCGCCGTCCAGTTCCTTGAGTCGCTGCGCGGTGTCCCAGCCGCCCTTGAGGCCCTCTTCGTTGTCGTGGAACCACTTGGCGGCGAAGGCCTCGTTGCGGATGCCCAGCCGGGTCGCCTCTTCGCGCCGGGCGTCCCGCTCGCCGAGGAACTCGTCGAAGGCGGCGTGGAAACGGGAGTCGAGGTAGGGGCGGTACCGCTCGGTGGGCAGGCCCGCGTGGCAGTCGGAGGAGATGATCAGGTACGGGTCTTCGTACGTGGCCTCGTGCGTGTCTTCGTACGTGTCTTCGTGCGTCTCGTCAGGCATGGCAGGCCCCTCAGTCGAGGATGAAGCTCTCCAGGTAGGCGGGGTTGGAGCGGTCGAGCATGGACTGCGACCGGGCGCGGATCTGCCGGTCGCTGTGCTCGCTGGCCGGCAGCATCCAGAAGCGGTCGGCGCGGATGCCCTCGACCACGTGCTCGGCGACCTCCTCGACCGGGGTGAAGAGCACCTCGTGCCCGGCCTGCTTCATCGCCGCCTCGTACTGGTCGAGGGTGCGGTACGGGGTCCTGCGCGGGCGCTGCTTGGCGTAGCGGTCGGGCCGGTTGCGGTGCGACTCCCACAGGCCGGTGCGCAGCATGTGCGGGCCGGGGAAGAGGACGCCGGCGCCGATGGCCGCGCCCTCGGCCTTGAGGTGGGCGTACAGGGACTCGGTCATGGTGACCACGGCCGATTTGGTGACGGCGTACACGGAGGCGGTGGGCAGCGGGGCGATGCCGCCGTCGCCGGAGGAGGTGTTGACGACGTGGCCGGGGGCGCCGCCCTCGATCATGCGGGGGACGAACGCCTGGATGCCGTGGAAGACGCCCCACACGTTGACGGCGAAGGCCCACTTCCAGTCGTTGGGTTCGTGCTCCCACATCCGGCCCTCGGCTCCGGAGCCGACCCCTGCGTTGTTGCACAGCACGTGGACGGCGCCGAAGGCCTCGTACGCGGCGTCGGCGAGGGCCATCACGCTGTCGCGTTCGGAAACGTCGACGGTGCGGGCGAGGACCTCGGCGCCGTCCGCGGAGAGTTCGCCGGCGGCCTTGGCGAGGGCACCCTCCTCGACGTCGGCGAGGACGACGCGCAGGCCCTCGGCGGCGAAGCGGCGGGCCATGGCGAGGCCGATGCCGCTCGCCGCGCCGGTGACGACGGCCACCTGTCCGGGTTCGAGCCGCATGTCACACGCTCCCCTCGGGCGGGCCGTCAAAGGCCTGTTGCGGGTCGTCGTAGCGCTGGTGGACGTACGGGAGGAGGGCCTGGGCGCTGACGCGTTCGACGACGCGGCCCTTCTGGTCGGTGGTCTTCTCGCCGATGGTGATCTCGACGAGGCGGCGCACCGGGAGGTCGGCGACCGGGTCGTACATGGATTCGCGGAGGACCACGTCGCCGGTGATCCGCTCCAGTTTGCGGACCTTCTCGTTACGGGTGCAGTGCACCAGGACGGGGTCGCCGTCGAAGCCCGAACCGTCCACGGCGGGCAGGAACTTGAAGTAGAAGTCGGTCTTCCGCACGGGCTCCGGGAGCGGGAGCTCCCGGTCGACGGCGCCGCGGACCTCCACGAAGGCGATGCCGTGCCGGGCGAGGGCGGCGCTGACGGTGAGGCCCTGGCGTTCGACGGTGACCTCGCCGAGCTTCTTCGGTTCGCCGAACACCTCGCGGCCTCCGGTCAGTGCCCGCTCGTGGGTCATCGGCATGACCAGCGGGTACCAGCCGTCCACTCCCCCGTGGTGGGCGGCGACGGCGACCGAGCCGGCGCCGAGCGGATAGCCGGGCAGGTCGACCTTGCTGATGTTGACGCGGACCAGGGGCTGCCCGGTGGGCTTGAGCGGTGGCGGGAGGACGGCCGCCACCACGTCGGGGTCGGTCTCCCAGACCGCGACCACGCCCGTGGACCAGATGTCGGGGAGGGAGGAGCTCTTCTCGCGCGAGGCCGCCGTCTCGGCTTCGGTCCGCGCGCCGTACCGTACGCGTGCCATGGGTGGACCACCCTTCGTCGTCGGTTCTGTAACACAGTTACACCGACAGCCGATGAGGGGTAAAGAGGGCTGCATGGACAAGAACTGACGGATCAACAGATTGGTGGGGGGCGATGACGAGGGGTGCACTGACCCGCGAGGAGATCCTCGACGCGGCCGCCGGCCTGGTCCGGCAGCACGGACCCGGGGCGCTGACCATGCGCAAGCTGGCCGCCGGCCTCGGCACGGCGGTGACCTCCATCTACTGGCACGTGGGCAACCGCGAGCAGCTGCTGGACGCCCTCGTGGAGCGGACCGTACGGGAGATGGGCGCGGTCCGCCCGGCCGGCCGCACCCCCGCCGACCGGATCGTCTCGGTGGCCCGTGGCCTGCGCCGCGAGCTGCGCGCCCGTCCGCACCTGATCGCGATGGTCCACGAGCGCGGCCTTACCGAGCGGATGTTCCTCCCGGCCCAGCAGGCCCTGGTGCACGAGGTGCACGCGGCCGGGCTGCGCGGGGCGCGGGCGGCGGACACCGTGCGCGCCGTCCAGTTCCAGATCGTCGGCTTCGTCCTGGTGGAGCGGAACCGGGAGCGCTCCCCCGCCCAGTACCCGGCCGAGGGCGAGGTGTGGGACCCGGCCGCCGTGCCCGGCGACCCGGCCCTGTCCCGGGCCCTGTCCCGCCCGGCCGACCCGGAGCGGATCTTCCTGCTGTCCGTGCGCGCCCTCGTGTCGGCCCTGCTCGCGGACCCCGGCAGATAGCCCGGACCAGCGGATATTCGGGTTGCCCGGGGCCGTGCCGCCGTGATGGGATCAGGAGGACGGGGGCGGCTCCCCGGCGTGCATCCTTCTCACTCCTTTTGGTTGAAAAAGAATCCCGCGCGCCGACTCTCCGCCCCCGTTTTCGCTTGCGGAGGGGAATCACAGCTGTGTCTGCCATCGAGTCCGTCCTGCTGCGCCGGCTGCAGAAGGTCTACGTCGACCAGCCGCCGGCCGCCGCCTCGCCGGGCCGCGAGGGCGTGCGGCCCCTGGAGGGCGAACTCCTGGAGCGCGGCCATGCCCTGAGCCCGGAACTCCACGCCGCGCTCGGCGCGCTCGCGCCGACCGACCTCGCCGAGGAGCGGCTGCGGCTGCTGGCCCTGGTGGACGGGCTGATGGGCTCCGACCGCGTACACAGGCCGCTCTTCCGCCGCTTCCCCTTCTCGATCCCGCGCGACACGGAACGCTGGTACGTCGACCGGGTCTTCGCCCTGCTGCTCCAGGCGCCCGCGCAGCCGTGCGTGCTGTGCGGAGAGACCGGCACGGTCCACCCCGTCGCCCCCTGCGCCCACCTCGTCTGCCGTGCCTGCTGGGACGGCGCCGACTACACCGGCTGCCCTGTCTGCCACCGGCGCGTCGACCCCGCCGACCCCTTCCTGCGTCCGGACGACCGCGCCACCCGCAAGGCCAGGGCCAAGGACAAGGCCGGGGACAGGGCGGGGAACACGTCCGGGGACAGGGCCGGGAACACGGCCGGGGGCGGTCTGCCCGCGGGCCCGCTGCGGCTGCTCCGGCTCGGCACCGACCTGCCGGCCGACTGCGCGCGGGTGGTCTCCTCGCTGCTCGCCCGGCAGACCCCGCTCTCGCCCGAGGACCGGGATGATCTGGCCCTGCTGCTCCACCGGGCCCCGGCCGCGCTGGACTGGCTGCCCACGGAGATTCCCGTGAGGGAGACCAAGGCGCTCGTACTCGGCACCCTGCTGGCCGGGTGGCGGACCCAGGACGCCGCGCGGCCACTGCTCGCCTCACGGCTGACCACCGCCACCGATGTACTGCGGCTGCTCGCCGTGGTGTCCGGCGGGGACGCCGGGCTGCTGCCGCTGCCGCGGTTCACGGGGATCGGCCGGCCGCTGCGCCGGGAACTGCTCGGCGTGCTCGACGCGTTGCCCGCGCAGCACCTCGTAGAGGACCTGCTGCGGCATCCGACGGCGTGGAAGCGGGCGGCCGAGGTCCTGCACCCCTTCGAGCGGTACGCACGGCACCCGCGGGCCGCGCTGGCCTTCGCCGTCCTGCGCGACACGAAGGTGACACCCGCCACCCCCTTCGGGGCCGCGCTGGTGGATGCCGCCACCGCGCATCCGGACGCGGTGCGCCTGCACGGCGACCGGATCCGGCCCGCCACCTGGGCCGGACGGCTGGAGCAGGCCCTCTCCGAGCGACGCCTCGGCGAGGCCTGCGCGCTGGCCGGGCAGCGCCCCGGCGAGCTGGTGCGCCGCCTCGACCACCTGCTCCGCCTGCACGGGGCGGACCCGCTCGTCCCCGAGCTGGAGAAGGCGCTGGCCCGCGGCCTGCCCGCGGTGGGCGCCGGTCCGCTGCTGTCCGCGCTCGGCGCCCTGCGGGTGCGCGGCGAGGACCGCACCGGTTCCCGCCGGGTGTTCTTCCCGCGCGGCCGGGTCGCCTCCGCCCTGTCGGTGGCCGAAGAGCGCCCGCCGCTGCCCGCTCCGCTCGTCGCCTCCGTCGTGGCGCTGCTGGAGGGCGAGGTACTGCGCCGGTTCGCGGACACCGACGGCGAACCGTACGACCTGGCCGTCCTCGAACGGGGGCTGGCGGAGCTCACCGTGCCCTTCGCCGAGCGCACCGCCGCCAAGGCCCTGGTGGCCGTGGGCCGGGGCAGCACGCAGGCCCTGCCCGAGGGCGAGGTGCTGCGGCTGTTCCTGCACTGGACGGAGCCCGCGGGCACCCGCACCGACCTCGACCTCTCGGTCGCCTTCTTCGACGGCGACTGGAACTTCACCGGCCTGTGCGACTACACCGAGCTCACCCACGGCCCGGACGGTGCGGCGGCCGTGCACTCGGGCGACCTCACCTCGGCGCCGGCACCCGACGGGGCCACCGAGTACGTGGACCTGGACCTGGCCGCACTCGCGCGGCACGGTGACGCCTTCGCCGTCCCCCTGGTGTTCAGCTACAACAACGTGCCCTTCGACGAGCTGCCCGACGCCTTCGCGGGCTTCATTGCCCTGCCCGCGGACGGCCCGCGCGACAGCTCCTACGATCCGCGCACCGTGCGACAGCGCTTCGACCTGGCGGGTGACTCGCGGGTGTGCATGCCGATGGTCGTGGACCTGGGGGCCCGGCGCGCCCTGTGGGCCGACGTCCACCTTCCGCCCGCCGCCGGGTTCCAGAGCGTGCGGTCGCACGGCAGCCGGCTGGGCGCGGTCGCTTCCGACCTGTGGGCGCACTTCGGCTCCGGGACCCGGGCCACCCTCTGGGACCTGACCGTGTGGCGTGCGGCGGCCCGCTCCCGCGAGGTGACCGTCCTGCGCCGGACCACCGAGCCGGGGATGTTCGACGAGCTGTGGCTGCACCGCCGCCGCCCGGACGAGGACGTGGCGGCCTTCGCCGCCAGGATCGGTGCGCTCGCCGATCCGGAGGAACGGTGGGCGCACCGGGACGCCGACGCGGCGGTCGCCGAAGCGGCCGCCGGCAAGCGGGTGTTCCTCGCCCTGGTGCACCCCGGGGTGGCCCCCCGGGCGGCTTCGGGGACGGCGTACCGGCTGTTTCCGGGGACCGCCGAACTGCCCGGGTCCATCGACCTGGTGAGCGCCGGGGAACTGGTGGCGGAGCTGGGCGGGGAGGACAACGGGGCAACGGCTGTCGGTCCGGGCCCGTATCCTCTGTGACCATGCTCGACGACCGTACGACCGCAGAGACGACGTGGCCGACCGCGTACCCGCAGGGGTACGCGGTCGTCGACGTGGAGACCACCGGACTCGCTCGCGACGACCGGATAGTGTCCGCCGCCGTCTACCGGCTCGACGCGCAGGGCAACGTGGAGGACCACTGGTACACGCTGGTCAACCCGCAGCGGGATCCGGGGCCGGTGTGGATCCACGGGCTGACGAGCGAGGTGCTGGACGGAGCCCCGCTCTTCCGGGAGATCGCCGACGAGTTCGCCGGCCGGCTCGCCGACCGCGTGCTCGTCGCGCACAACGCCATCTTCGACTGGCAGATGATCGCCCGGGAGTACGCGCGGGCCGAGTCGGCCGCGCCGGTCCGCCAGCGGCTCTGCACCATCGCCCTGTCGAAGGAGCTGAACCTGCCCCTGCCCAACCACAAGCTGGAGTCGCTCGCCGCCCACTACGGGGTGGTGCAGCAGCGTGCGCACCACGCACTCGACGACGCCCGGGTGCTGGCGGAGGCGTTCCGTCCGTCGCTGCACGCGGCCGCGCGGGACGGCGTACGGCTGCCGCTGCTGGAATGCCGGCCGCTGACGGAGTGGACGGACTCCCCGGCGGCGCCCCGGATCGGCTACCAGGCCGGGTACGCGGCGGGCCGGAACAGCTGGCGGCCCTCCCGGAAGCGGCCGCCGTGCCCGTACCCGAACCCGGGGCGGTTCACCGACGGCGGCCCGCTCAAGCAGGGCATGCGGATCGCCTTCTCGGGCGACACCTCGGTGGAACGGGAGCTGCTGGAGGACCGTGCGGTCGAGGCCGGGCTGCACGTGGCGTCGAGCGTGTCCCGGCTCACCAGCCTGCTGGTGACCAACGACCCCGACTCGGCCACCTCGAAGGTGGCCAGGGCGCAGTCCTACGGCACCCCGGTCGTCGACGAGGCCGCCTTCACCCAGCTGCTGCGGGACGTGGCTCCGGCAGACGGGTGAGCCGCGGCCGACTCGCCCGGCGCCCGCTGGCCCGCCGGGGCCCGCGGTCCCACTCTGTGGCGCATGGCACGTTGTGAGGTCTGCGGAAACGACTACGGCATGTCCTTCGAGGTGCACGCGCAGGGCGCGGTGCACGTCTTCGACTGCTTCTCCTGCGCGATCCACCGGATGGCGCCCATCTGCGAGCACTGCCGGGTCCAGATCATCGGACAGGGCGTCGAGGTCGAGGGCTCCTGGTACTGCGGGGCGCACTGCGCCCGCTCGGAAGGGAAGGTGGGCATCGTCGACCGCGTCTGACACCCGGGCGCGGGGCCGGTTCGAGACCCGCGCGCAACCGTCCCCGGCGCTGGGGGTACCGTCGGGGATGTGTACCGTTTCGTGCTGACCCGGCAGTGGGTGTGCCTCACCCTCGTCGCCCTCGTCCTCATCCCCGCGATGGTCAAGCTGGGGTTCTGGCAGTTCCACCGCCATGAGCGCCGGGTCGCACAGAACGAACTGATCGCGGCGAACCTGGACGCCGCGCCCGTCCCGGTGACACGGCTCACCTCCCCCGGGCACGAGGTCCCCCGCGCCGACTACTGGCGGGCCGTCACCGCCACCGGCACCTACGACGCCGCGCACGAGGTCGTGGTCCGGATGCGGACCAACCAGGACGACAGGGTCGGCTTCCACGTGCTGACCCCGCTGGTCCTGGCGGACGGCCGGGCCGTGCTGGTGAACCGGGGCTGGGTGGAAGGCGGCGGCGACCCGCGCGGCTACCCCCCGGTGCCGGCCCCGCCCGCCGGACAGGTCACCGTCACCGGACGGCTCAAGGCGGACGAGACCAGCGGCGGCAGCGGCATCAAGGACCGCAAGGGCCTCCCGGACCGCCAGGTCATGCTGATCAACAGCGGGCAGCAGGCACAGGCGCTGGGCCGGACGGTGCTCGGCGGGTACGTCGAGCTGACCGGGCCGGTCCCGCCGGACGGCAGCCCCGAGCCGGTGGGCGCCCCGGACCACGACTCCATCGGCGCGCACATGGCGTACGCGGTCCAGTGGTGGCTGTTCGCGGCGGGCGTGCCGGTGGGGTGGCTGGTGCTGGTGCGCCGGGAGAAGCGCGACCGGGAGGCGGCTGCCGCGCAGGCCGCCGCGGAGAGCGGAGCCGCGCCCGTTAGCGTGTAGGGCATGGATCTTGGACTGAAGGACCGTGTCTACGTCGTCACCGGGGCGACCCGGGGGCTGGGCTACGCCTCCGCACGCGAACTGACCGCCGACGGCGCGAAGGTGGTGCTGAGCGGCCGGGACCCCGAGCGTGCGGCGGAGGCCGCGGCGAAGCTCGGCCCGAACGCGGTGGGTGTCGCGGCGGACAACTCCGACCCGCAGTCGGCGCGGCGGCTGGTCGAGGCCGCGCGGAAACACTTCGGGCGGTTCGACGGCGTACTGGTGAGCGTGGGCGGCCCGGCGCCCGGCTTCGCCGCGGACAACACGGACGAGCAGTGGGCGGCGGCGTTCGAGTCGGTGTTCCTCGGAGCGGTCCGGCTGGCCCGCGAGGCCGCCGCCGAACTGGGCGACGGCGGGGTCATCGGCTTCGTGCTGTCCGGATCGGTGCACGAGCCGATCCCCGGGCTGACGATCTCGAACGGGCTGCGCCCGGGGCTGGCGGGCTTCGCGAAGTCCCTGGCGGACGAGCTGGGGCCGCGCGGCATCCGGGTGGTGGGCCTGCTGCCGGCCCGGATCGACACGGACCGCGTGCGCGAGCTGGACGCGCTGTCCGGTGACGCGGAGGCGGCCCGCGCCTCCAACGAGTCCCGCATCCCGCTGCGCCGCTACGGCACTCCGGAGGAGTTCGGCCGCACGGCGGCGTTCCTGCTCTCGCCGGCGGCGTCGTACCTGACCGGCGTCATGCTCCCGGTGGACGGCGGCTCCCGGCACGGCTTCTAGGCCGACCGGGAGCGCCGGTGCGCCGGTGCTCCGGGCGCACCGGTGCCGCGGGCGCAGCGGACCGGTCGGCGGGGCTCAGTCGGCGAGGCCCGCGAGGTCGCGCAGCCGGCGCGCCTGCGCGGCGCGTTCGGCGGTGCGCTGCTCGTCGTATCCGCGGCCGGCCGCGCCCCTGAGCAGGGCCTTGGTCTCGATCACTGCCTCGCGGGGGGCGGCCAGCAGGGCCGCGGCGAGGTCACGCACGGCGGAGTCGAGCTCGGCACCGGGCACGGCCAGGTTGGCCAGGCCGATGCGCTCGGCCTCCTCCGCGTGGACGAAGCGTCCGGTGGCGCAGATCTCCAGGGCGCGCGCGTATCCGACCAGGGCGGTCAGCGGCTGGGTGCCGCCGAGGTCGGGGACCAGGCCCAGGCTGGTCTCGCGCATGGCGAACTGCACGTCGTCGGCGACCACACGCAGGTCGCAGGCGAGCGCGAGCTGGAAGCCGGCGCCGATGGCATGGCCCTGGACGGCGGCGATGGTGACGATGTCGTTCCGCCGCCACCAGGTGAACGCCTCCTGGTACTCCGCGATGGTGGCGTCCAGCTGTTCATCGGAACCGCGCGCCAGATCGAGGAAGGACGGCTCCCCCTCGAATCCTTCGGGGGTGAATGCCTGCCGGTCGAGGCCGGCGGAGAAGGACTTGCCCTCACCGCGCAGGACGACGACCCGGACGGTGCCCGGCAGCGACCGACCGGCCTCCGTCAACGCCCGCCAGAGCGCGGGAGATTGAGCGTTTCGCTTGGCCGGATTGGTCAGCGTCACCGTGGCGATCGTGTCGTCGACGGTGAGCCGTACGCCGTCCTTGTCGAACAGATCCATCTGGGCCTCCGGGTGGTTACTGTGCAGCCTCCACTAAGTGACTGCACAGTAACCACCCAGCCGACCCAGTGGCCGACCGGGGGTCACTGGTTGCTTGTTGCCTCGGCTTTCCGCGGTCCCGGCCGGTGTCAGGCCGTGGCCGCCTTCTTGCCGCGGGTCGCACCGCCGCGGCCGCGCAGTGTGACTCCGGACTCGCTGAGCATCCGGTGCACGAACCCGTACGACCGGCCGGTTTCCTCGGCCAGCGCCCGGATGCTCGCACCGGAGTCGTACTTCTTCTTCAGGTCTGCCGCGAGCTTGTCGCGCGCGGCGCCGGTCACCCGGCTGCCCTTCTTCAGAGTCTCGGCCACCCGTGCCTCCTCATGGGAAGTGCGCTCTGGACTTCTCATGATCACCCCTCCCGGGCCTCCTGGCCACCCATTCAGCAAGGTCCGTACGTCGGCATTTCCCGCGGAGTGGACGCCCGCGCAGAACGGAATCTTCTCTTCCGCCGCATGACCTCCGTCACATTCTCCGGATGCAGGAATAAATCTCCAGGTCAGGACCTCGTCGCGGAAAACAGACGACCCCGGCCGCGCACCTGGAGGTGCCCGGCCGGGGTCCGGGGACCGCTGGCGAGGGTACGAGAGCGTCTCACTCAGATGATGGATCAGCAGTGAGCCGAATGATCCAGAAGGAATTGGATCAGCGGGACGCACCGGCCGGAACCGCCCCATCCGGGCCCGTTCGGGCCGGTCCGGGCCCGTTGGGGCCGGTCCGGTGGGTCGGGCGAGGGCGGATCAGGCGAGGGCGACCAGGTCCCGGTAGTCGGGACCCCACAGGTCCTCGACCCCGTCCGGAAGCAGGATGATCCGCTCCGGTTCCAGGGCCTCCACCGCGCCCTCGTCGTGCGTGACGAGGATGACCGCGCCCTTGTAGGTGCGCAGCGCGCCGAGGATCTCCTCGCGGCTGGCCGGGTCGAGGTTGTTGGTGGGCTCGTCGAGCAGCAGCACGTTCGCCGAGGAGACCACCAGGGTGGCCAGGGCGAGCCGGGTCTTCTCACCGCCGGAGAGCACCCCGGCCGGCTTGTCCACGTCGTCGCCGGAGAACAGGAAGGAACCCAGCACCTTGCGGACCTGGACCAGGTCGAGGTCCGGCGCCGAGGAGCGCATGTTCTCCAGGACCGTGCGGTCCGGGTCCAGGGTCTCGTGCTCCTGGGCGTAGTAGCCGAGCTTGAGGCCGTGGCCGGGGGTGACCTCGCCCGTGTCGGGCTTCTCGGCGCCCGCCAGCAGGCGCAGCAGCGTGGTCTTGCCGGCACCGTTGAGGCCGAGGATGACCACCCGGGAGCCCTTGTCGATGGCCAGGTCGACGTCGGTGAAGATCTCCAGCGAGCCGTACGACTTGGACAGGCCCTCGGCGGTGAGCGGGGTCTTGCCGCAGGGGGCGGGGTCCGGGAAGCGCAGCTTGGCGACCTTGTCGGAGACGCGCACGGCCTCCAGGCCGGACAGCAGTCGCTCGGCGCGCTTGGCCATGTTCTGGGCGGCGACGGTCTTGGTGGCCTTGGCGCGCATCTTGTCGGCCTGCGAGTTCAGCGCCGCGGCCTTCTTCTCGGCGTTCTGGCGCTCGCGCTTGCGGCGCTTCTCGTCGGCCTCGCGCTGCTGCTGGTAGAGCTTCCAGCCCATGTTGTAGACGTCGATGACCGAGCGGTTGGCGTCCAGGTAGAAGACCTTGTTCACGACGGTCTCGACCAGGTCGACGTCGTGGGAGATCACGATGAAGCCGCCGCGGTAGGTCTTGAGGTAGTCGCGCAGCCAGACGATCGAGTCGGCGTCGAGGTGGTTGGTGGGCTCGTCGAGGAGCAGGGTGTCGGCGTCCGAGAAGAGGATCCGGGACAGCTCGACGCGGCGGCGCTGGCCGCCGGAGAGGGTGTGCAGGGGCTGGCCGAGGACCCGGTCGGGCAAGCCGAGGGCGGCCGCGATGGTGGCGGCCTCCGCCTCGGCGGCGTAGCCGCCCTTGGTGAGGAACTCGGTCTCCTGGCGCTCGTACTGCTTGAGGGCCTTGTCCCGGGTGGCGCCGGAGCCGTTGGCGATGCGGTCCTCGTTGGCCCGCATCTTCTTGATCAGTACGTCCAGGCCGCGGGCGGAGAGGATCCGGTCACGGGCGAGGACGTCGAGGTCGCCGGTGCGGGGATCCTGCGGGAGGTAGCCGACCTCACCGGACCGGCTGATGGCGCCGGCGGCGGGCTGGCCCTCGCCGGCCAGGCACTTGGTGAGGGTGGTCTTGCCGGCGCCGTTGCGGCCGACCAGGCCGATGCGGTCGCCCTTGGCGACACGGAAGGACGCGTTCTCGATGAGGATGCGGGCGCCGGCGCGCAGCTCGATGCCGGTGGCGGTGATCACGGAAATACTCCAGGGCGGTGTGGACGGCGGAAGGGTGGCGGTACGCGAGGCTTCGACGCCGCTAATCCGCGAGGAGATTTGCCATGGGAGTCATTCTACCGGGGGCGCGCAACTACTTTTCGGGCCGCCGGTCGGCCGGGGGCTTGATCCGGCCCTGCTCGCCCAGGGGCACGGTCCGGAGGGTCCAGGGGACGTCGGGATCGGCGCAGTCCTGGGCGAGCAGGAGCAGCCGGTCGACGGCCGGCGGGGCCTCGCCGGGACGGAAGGCGCAGCCCTTGCGGGCGGTGACGATCCAGCGCAGGTCGCCGTCCTCGGCGCGGAAGCCGAGGGCCCGCGCGGGAGTGACCACCACGAGCATCCGTCCGTCCGCGCCGAGGGAGGCCAGGCTGCCGTCCGTGCCGGCGCCGGGGGCGGCGCGGTGCCAGCGCACCACCGGGTCTCCGGTGCCCGACTCGCGGACGGTGTCGGTGACCATGCCGTCGTCCCACAGCGTGAAGGCGTGGCCGGGGGCGGAGCGGACGGCGACCGGACGGCGGCCCTCCCGGGCGTAGGTCCAGGCGGGCCGGTCGCTGCCGGGGGTGTGGGCGTGCACCGCGTCGCGGTCGAGGGTCAGCCGGTACGCCGGCTGCAGGTGCGGCAGCTCGTACGCGGCGCCCGCCGGGCCGGCGGCGGGCGGGCGGGCGGTGAGCCGGTCGCCGTAGGGCGTGGCGGGGCTCAGCGCGGCGAGGAGGGTGGCCAGGACCGCGAGGAAGGCGGCGACGGCGAGCAGGGCGGGCGGGCGGCGGGCCGGCCGGCGCGTTGCGGGGGCGGCGGCTCCGGCGGTGGCCGGGGTGGCACCGGGGCCGGCGGGATCGTGCCCGGTGTCGGGGCGGGCGGTGCCGTCCGCGCCGTCGGCGGGCGCCGGGCCGGGGCCGGGCACGGCCGGCGGAGTGGTCATGCGGAGCCTCCGGGTGCTCGCTGAACGGGTGTGCGGCCCTCGTCCCGTGCGGGGTGCGACGGGACGGCCGCCGAGCGTAGCCGGACCGCCGGGGCGGTGGTGCCGCCGGGGCGGCGCAGTGTCCGTTCGTCCCCCGTTCGGCCCTCGCCGCAGCTCGTGCGATATGTGCAGGTACCAGGATGAAGGGCGTGGCACTCGCCGGAGTGGCGGACACGTGGAGCAGAGGGCGGTGCGGGATGCAGTTCGACGAGGACGCCAATGTGGACACGTCCGACGTCCAGGACGTGCGGGGCCACCGCATCCCGGGTGGGAAGGCCACGATCGGCGGCGGCCTGGTCGGGCTGATCGCCCTGGTCATGGCTCTGCTGTTCGGGGTGGGGCCGGACCAGCTGGGACTGTCCTCCGGCGAGACGGAGCCGTCCGGTACCGCCTCCTCCGCCTCGGAGGTGCAGCGGGCCTGCGGGACCGGGGCGGCCGCGAACGCCCGGGAGGACTGCCGGCTGGCGTTCGTGGCGAGGAGCACCCAGGATTTCTGGAACCAGGAGTTCGGCCGGCGCGGCGGGCAGTACCGCCCGGCCACGACGGTCGTCTTCGGCGGCCGGGTGAACACCGGGTGCGGCACGGCGAGCTCCGCGGTCGGCCCGTTCTACTGCCCCGTCGACCGGAAGGTCTACGTGGACCTCGCGTTCTTCAGGGAGCTGCAGACCAGGTTCGGCGCGAGCGGCGGGCCCTTCGCGCAGGCGTACGTGGTGGCGCACGAGTACGGGCACCACGTCCAGAACCTGCTGGGGACCCTGCAGCGGGCCCAGGACGGCCGGACCGGCGCGGCCAGCAACGCCGTCAAGGTGGAGCTGCAGGCCGACTGTTACGCGGGGGTGTGGACGCGGAACGCGACCACGACCCCGGACCGGTCCACGGGGCGGCCGCTGGTCTCCCGGCTGAGCGAGCAGGACATCCGGGACGGCCTGGACGCGGCGGCGGCGGTGGGCGACGACCGCATCCAGGAGAAGCTCCAGGGGCGGGTGACCCCGGAGAACTGGACCCACGGCTCGGCGGCGCAGCGGCAGCAGTGGTTCTACCAGGGCTACCGCACGGGCGACATGGCCCAGTGCAACACCTTCCGCTGACCGTCCACAGGGTCGGCCGGCTGTCGGCGGGGCCTGCCAGACTGTGTCCCGGATCACATTCACGGGTTCAGGAGAGGGAGTGATCGTCATGGCGGGCACACCGTCCATCAGCCCGACGCTGACGTACCGGGACGCCAGGGCCGCGATCAAGCTGCTGACGGAGGGCTTCGGCTTCCACCGGGTCGCGGTGTACGAGGGGGACGACGGCTCCGTGCTGCACGCGGAGCTGTCCTACGGGAACGGCATGGTGATGCTGGGCAGCCGCGGCACCGGGAGCAAGTTCGACCAGGCGATGGGCAAGGATCCTGGCCCGACGGGGGTGTACGTCGTCGTGGAGGACGTCGACGCGCACCACCGCCGCGCCGTGGAGCACGGAGTGGAGATCCTGATGGAGCCCACCGACCAGGACTACGGCTCCCGGGACTACATGGCGCGGGACCCGGAGGGCAACATCTGGAGCTTCGGCACGTACGCGCCGACGGTCTGACCGCCGTCCGGACCGGGGCCGGTCCGGGTCCGGCCACGCGGCCCGGCATGCGGTCCGGCCACGCGGTCCGGCGGGGTCCGCGGAGGCGGCGCCTCAGACCCCGCCGGTGTGGACCTGGAAGGCGGCCCGCCGGACGGCCTTGGCCAGCGAGGGGTCGGGGTGGGCGGCCGCCAGCGCGACCAGGACCTGGACCGTACGGGGGTGGCCGACCGCCCGGACCTCGTCGAGCAGCCGGGGGACGGTGGTGCGGACCGCCGAGTCGAGATGACGGGCCAGCAGGTCGGCCTCGCCGTGGTCGGCGATGGCCGCGGCGGTGTCCACCCAGAGCCAGGTCTGCTCCTCGGGGGTGAGGACCTCGTGGGCTTCCTCGGGGTCCGCCCCGTCGTGCTCGGCGAGCCACAGCAGCGCGTAGGGCCGCAGGGCGGGCTCGCGGGAGGCGGCACGCACCTCGGGTTCGGCGGGGGCGCCGACCACCCGGAGGGCCTCGAAGGCGAGGCCGCGCAGCAGCGCGTCCTCCCCGCGGGCTGCCTGCAGCAGCTCGCTGACGGCGTGTCCGACGGGCCGGGCGGCCAGCCAGGCACGGTACTCGGCGCGGGCGGGGCCCGGGGTGAGCCGGGCGCAGCCGTGCAGCATCGCGGCGGCGGACTGCTCGATGTTCCCGGCGGGGCTCTGCGCGGCCACGCAGATCTGCTCGAGCTTGACCCAGACGGCCCAGCTGCCGAGGGGGGTGAGTCCGGCCTCGGCGGGGCCGAGGGTGACGGCGTCCACGGCCGCGAGCCCGCCGAGGGCCCAGCGCAGCAGCCGGGTCAGCGGGGCGGTCCGGCCGTCGGGGGCGGCCGGGGCGGACTGCGGTCCGGCCGCGGGTTCCGCGTCGTAGGGGACCTCGCAGCGCTCCTCGCGGAGTTCGGCGACGCGCTGGCCGAGCAGGTCCAGCAGGGCGGGCACGCCGACCGGGCCGGCCGAGAGCTGGAGCAGCGAGAGGATCTGCGGCATCGCCTCGACGACCTCGGCGACCGGCTCGGGGGCGATGTCGGCGGGCGCGGGGTGGACCAGTGACCAGGCGTCGAACAGGGCGACCCAGCCGCGGAGCACGGCCGCGTCGTCGCGGTCCCAGGCACGCAGCCGCCAGCCGGGGCGGGCGCTGCCCCCGTGCATCTCGACCAGCCCGGCGAGCCGGGCGCGGTCCCAGCCGGCCCGGACCTGGCCGTGCGTCAGGCGGAGCTCGCCGGAGGCCCGTTCGACGTCGCGGGCGGCCAGCGCGCCGGCCGGGCCGGGACGCGATCCGTCACCGTCCTGGAGGTTGCGCTCGGCCCAGCGGGCCAGTCTGACGGCATCGGAAAGCGACGCCCGCGCGCGGTCCGCGAGTTCGGGCGCGGCCGGCGTCCCCTCCGGCGGCCGGGAGGCCGGGCGGGTGCGCCGGTCGGTCACCGCCTTGCGGGCGGTGGCGACGGAGCGCGGGGAGACGAGTCGGAGTCTGGAAGCGCGAGCCAACTGCTCATCAGGCTTTCGGGACGTCACGGAATCAGTCTCGCCCGTCACAGCCCGAAAGCCCAAACGGAACCGGTCGTTACCGCTGGTGGGGCGGGGTGGGGTGGACGGTACAGACCGGGACAAGCCGCCCGCCCCCGGTGCGCGCAGCGGGGGCGGGGCCTCCCCCCTGCGCGCCCGGCCGGGCCTCGACGCGCGGGGCCCGGGATCGGCCGGGGGGGCGGGAATCCCGGGGCCGGCTCACATGAGCGGGGTGATGAAGCGCCGGAGCACCTCCTCGTAGCGGGAGGGGTTGGCGTTCCACATTCCCCCGTGCGGGGCGTCACGGACGGGGTAAAGGGTGACGCGGTCGGGGCGGAGCGCGGCGAGCCGGCGGGCCGGCTCCCACGGGGCGATCGTGTCGTCCGGCCCGGAGAAGATCAGCACGGGCATGCGCAGCGCGGCCGGGTCGGCCACCGGGTTCCGGTCGTCGGCCAGCAGGCCGGTCCTGGCCTCGGCGGCCCGGACGGCCAGCGGGAGCAGGGCGGGGGGCACCCCGCGGGCGAGCGCCAGGTTGCGCAGGGTGGTGTGCCGGTCGAGCACCGGGGAGTCCAGGACCAGGCCGGCGACGCGGTCTGCGAGGGCCGAGCGCTGCGCGGCGTAGAGGGCCATGGTGGCGCCGGTCGACCAGCCGTGCAGGATCACCCGGCGGGCGCCGAAGCGGAGCGCGTAGCGGATGGCGGCGTCCAGGTCGCGCCATTCGGAGGCGCCGAGGTGGCTGATCCCGTCGGGGCAGGCGGGGGCTCCGAGGTCGCCGCGGTAGGCGAGGGCGAGCACCGGGAGGTGGTGCCGGTGCAGGAAGGGCATGAGCACCATCGGGTGCTCGCGGGTGCCGCCGAGCCCGTGGACGGCGATCACCCAGGTGTCGCGGGCGCCGGGCACGAACCAGGCGGGCAGGGCGCCCAGCTCTCCGGGGACGTCCACGTCGGCGTGGTCGAGCCCGAGGGCGGAACGCGGGTCGCCGAGGTGGACCTGCGGGGTGAGCCGGACCCGGGTGCCGGGTTCCAGGGTGCCGTGGGTGATCCGGACGAGTTCCCGGACCACGGTGTCCGGGTCGTGCGGGACGTCCCGCAGCACCCGGCCGACCACGGCGTGCACGCCGGGGGCGTCCAGTCCGTGGACGCCGGGGCGGAGGGTGGCCAGGGAGCGGGTCAGGGCGATCCGGCCGGGCGCGGTGGAGTGGACGGTGAGCCGGGGGCCGCCGGGGAGCGGGCGCCCCGGTACGGGCCGCAGCGTGGCGTCGGCGGCGTACCGCCCGGCCACGACGGCGGCGGCTCCGGCCCCCAGCAGGGTGGTGGTGACGGCGGCTGCCGTCGCTGTCGCGGTGCGCACCGTTCCAGTTTCGGTGGCGGGGTGGGGCCCGGCCAGCGGAACACACGTGGAAGGGGCGCCTCCAGAAGGCTCCGGCCTGGAGTGATGTGCGTCTCTTCCGGAAGGCCGGAGGGGGGTCCGGGGCGCCGGACGTCGCGCCGGAAAGGTTCCGTTCACCCTTCGCTGACGTGCGCGAATCGGTCGATTGGCGGCACTATCAGGACGAGCGTCCCCAACTCGAACCTGGCTGGTACACCGCGCAGCCCGAGTCAGTTCACTTTTCGTTCACCTAGGTTGCTTACGTTCGCCGAGCCACTGACGCCAAACAGAAGCCTGGGTAAATGGAGCACATAACGCTTCTCCTCGGGATCGTGATCATCACCGCTCTCGTGTTCGACTTCACGAACGGTTTCCACGACACCGCCAACGCGATGGCCACCACCATCTCGACCGGCGCCCTCAAGCCCAAGACGGCGGTGGCCATGTCCGCCGTGCTCAACCTCGTCGGCGCGTTCATGTCCGTGGAGGTCGCCAAGACGATCTCCAAGGGTCTCGTCAACGAAGAGGGCATCCAGCCAGAGGTGATCTTCGCCGCGCTCGTCGGCGCCATCCTCTGGAACCTGCTGACCTGGCTGGTCGGCCTGCCCTCCAGCTCCTCCCACGCCCTGATGGGCGGCCTGATCGGTGCCGCGGTCGCTTCTGCCGGCATCGGGGCGGTCAACGGCAGTGTGGTCGTGACCAAGGTCCTCATCCCCGCGGTGGCCGCGCCGATCGTCGCCGGCGTCGCCGCGATGCTGGCCGCGCGCCTCACGTACAAGCTCGGCAACAACGTCGGCGAGAAGACCTCGGCCAAGGGCTACAAGGCCGGTCAGATCGCCTCCGCCGGCCTGGTCTCCCTCGCGCACGGCACCAACGACGCGCAGAAGACGATGGGCATCATCACCCTGGCGCTGGTCGCCGGCGGCGCGCTCGCGCCCGGCTCCAACCCGCCGGTCTGGGTCATCGTCTCCGCCGGTATGGCCATCGCGCTCGGCACCTACCTGGGCGGCTGGCGGATCATCCGCACCATGGGCAAGGGCCTGACCGACCTGCAGCCGCAGCAGGGCTTCGCCGCCCAGACCTCGGCCGCGTCCGTCATCCTCGCCTCCTCCACCCTGGGCTTCTCGCTCTCCACCACCCACTCGTGCTCCGGCGCGGTCATGGGTGCCGGCCTCGGCCGCAAGGGCGGCGTGGTCCGCTGGTCCACCGCGACCCGGATGTTCGTCGCCTGGGGCCTGACCCTGCCGGCCGCCGCCGCCGTCGGCGCGGGCGCCGAGTACGTCATGCGCATCGGTGACATCGGCGTCGCCGCCGTCACCGTCTTCCTGGTCGGCTCCTGCCTCGCCATCTGGCTGATCTCCCGCCGTCAGGTCGTCGACCACCACAACGTCAACGAGGTCGACGCCGAGGAGCCGGGCGTGGTCACCACCGCGATCGCGGCCGTCGCCGTCCCGCCGGCGGGCACCACCGCCGCGGTCACGGACGAGGACCTGAAGGCCACCATCCCCGCCCCGAACGCCCACGCGTCCGGCGAGACCCCGACGGCCCCGGCCGCCGCGGTCTGACCAGCAGAGAAGGTTTCGCAGCATGAAGATCGACTGGGCAGCCCTGGGCTCCGTCTTCGGAGTCAGCCTCTCCGCCACCGTCCTTCTGGTCGCCCTCTTCACCCTGGGCCTGATGGGTCTCTCGAAGCACGAGACGGCCACCGAGCAGGGCGGCACCGCCACCCTGGCCCGGACCGGCGCCTACGCCGCCTTCGCGCTCTGCGCCGCGGCCGTGGCCTACGGGATCTACCTGATCGTCGTCTGACCCCCCGCGGCACCCGCCGCAACCGTTGGCTCCTCCCGGTTCTCCCGGGGGGAGCTTTCGCATGCCCTGCCCCACCTTCACCCCAGGTCAACGGCGAGTTGACGGGCCATCGCGGTGCGTGGTGGACTGCCGGAGCCATCACGGCGGCAGCAGAGGAAGTCCGGTGCGAATCCGGCGCGGTCCCGCCACTGTCACCGCGGAGCACGTCCCGTACACCCGTACGCGGACCCGTGCCTCGCGGGAGCCAGGAACTCTCGCCGCCGGACACGTCGAACCAGGGCGCGGACCCTGAGTGAGGACATACCTGCACATGCGTGCCGACCGCGTTTTCGCGTACGGCGTGACGGCGGGCCTGATCGGTGACCGGATCCTCGGTGATCCGCGCCGCGGGCACCCCGTCGCCGCCTTCGGACGAGCCGCCGCCGCCGTGGAGCGCGCCCTCTGGCGCGACCGGCGCTCGCGGGGCGTACTGCATTCCGCGGTGTGCGCCGGAGGCGCGGCGGCGCTGGGCGCGGTCGCCGCCCGCGCCGTGCGCTCCCGCCCCGCCGCCGTCCGGATCGCCCTGACCGCCGCCGCCACCTGGGCCGTCGTCGGGGGCACCTCGCTGGGCCGGGAGGCCCGTGCGATCGGCGGGGCGCTGGCCGCCGGTGACACCGAGGTGGCCCGGGAACGCCTCCCCCACCTGTGCGGGCGGGACCCGCACTCCCTGGACGAGCAGCAGATCGCCCGCGCCGTGGTGGAGTCGGTCGCCGAGAACACCTCCGACGCCGTGGTCGGCGCGCTGGTGTGGGGCGCCGTCGCCGGGGTGCCCGGCCTGGTCGCGTTCCGCGCCGTGAACACACTCGACGCGATGGTGGGCCACAAGTCGCCACGCCACCTGAACTACGGCTGGGCATCGGCCCGGCTGGACGACCTCGCGGGCTGGCCGGGGGCCCGGCTGACCGCACTGGCCGCCGTACTCGCCGGCCCTGACCGTCGGGGGGCGGTCAGGGCCTGGCGTACCGACGCCGCAGCCCATCCCAGCCCCAACGCGGGCCCGGTCGAGGCCTCCTTCGCCGGGGCGCTCGGCGTCCGGATGGGCGGCACCCTCACCTACGGCGGCCGGGTCGAGCACCGGGCGGTGCTCAACGGGGGGGCGGGGCGTCCGGTGGAGGTCACCGACATCGAACGGGCGGTCCGGCTGTCCCGGCAGGTGACCTGGCTGGCGCTGGGCGCGTGCGTGGCGGGCAGGCTGCTGGCGGCACGAGTGGTACGGAAGGGGCGCGGGTGAACGGGACGGGCAAGCGGGGCGGGGGGCTGCTCGTCGCGGGCACCACCTCGGACGCGGGGAAGAGCGTGGTCACCGCCGGCATCTGCCGGTGGCTGGCGCGGCAGGGCGTGAAGGTGGCGCCGTTCAAGGCGCAGAACATGTCGCTGAACTCCTTCGTGACCCGGGAGGGAGCCGAGATCGGCCGGGCCCAGGCCATGCAGGCGCAAGCGGCCCGGGTGGAGCCGACCGCACTGATGAACCCGGTGCTGCTCAAGCCCGGCAGCGACCGCAGCAGCCAGGTGGTGCTGCTGGGCAAGCCGGTGGGCGAGATGAGCGCCCGCGGCTACCACGGAGGGCGTCAGGAGCAGCTGCTCGGCGTGGTCACGGACTGCCTGGAGCAGTTGCGGGGCACGTATGACGCCGTGATCTGCGAGGGGGCGGGCAGCCCGGCCGAGATCAACCTGCGCCGGACGGACATCGTGAACATGGGGATCGCGCGGGCCGCGGACTTCCCCGTGGTGGTGGTCGGGGACATCGACCGGGGCGGGGTGTTCGCGTCCTTCTTCGGCACCACGGCCCTGCTGTCGGAGCGGGACCAGTCGCTGATCGCCGGCTACCTGGTGAACAAGTTCCGTGGCGACGTGTCCCTGCTGGAGCCGGGGATGGAGATGCTCCGGTCGATCACCGGGCGCGCGACGTACGGGGTGCTGCCGTTCCGGCACGGGCTGGGCATCGACGAGGAGGACGGGCTGCGCGTCTCGCTGCGCGGGGCGGTCCGCGAGTCGGTGGTGGCCCCGCCGGCCGGCGAGGACGTGCTGCGGGTCGCGGTGTGCGCGGTGCCGCTGATGTCCAACTTCACGGACGTGGACGCGCTGGCGGCGGAGCCGGGCGTGGTGGTGCGCTTCGTGGACCGCCCCGAGGAACTGTCGGACGCGGACCTGGTCGTCGTTCCCGGCACCCGGGGCACGGTGAAGGCGCTGGAGTGGCTGCGGGAGCGCGGCCTGGCGGACGCCCTCGCCCGGCGGGCCGCCGAGGGGCGCCCGGTGCTGGGCATCTGCGGCGGTTTCCAGGCCCTCGGCGAGCGGATCGAGGACGAGGTCGAGTCTCGGGCGGGCGTGGTGGACGGCCTGGGGCTGCTGCCGGTGCGCGTGCGCTTCGACCGGGAGAAGACCCTGGCCCGGCCGACGGGCACGGCGCTCGGCGAGACCGTCGACGGGTACGAGATCCACCACGGCGTGGCCGAGGTGCTGGGTGGGGAGCCGTTCCTCGACGGGTGCCGGGTGGGCTCGGTGTGGGGCACGCACTGGCACGGCTCGCTGGAGTCCGACGGCTTCCGGCGCGCCTTCCTCCGCGAGGTCGCGGCCGCCGCCGGGCGCCGCTTCGTCCCCGCCCCGGACACCTCGTTCGCCGCCCTGCGGGAAGCTCAGCTGGACCTGCTGGGCGACCTGATCGAGGAGCACGCCGACACCGACGCACTGCTGCGGCTGATCGAATCGGGCGCCCCGGCCGGGCTGCCGTTCCTGCCGCCGGGCGCGCCGTGAGGCCGGATCTGCGGCGCCTGCCCTCCGCGGGGTCCCCGCGTGCCCACGGGGGCTGTGCCCCGTCAGGGGCGCGAGGAACTGCGCGACCGGCCGCCGATGCCCCGCAGGCACGCTACGACGGCTCCGCCCCGGACCGGGGACGGGGTCCGGGGCGGAGCCCCGGTTCCGGGAGAGGGCGAGGTGGGGGAAAGGCCCCGCGCAGCGGATGTCCCGCCACGACCATGCCGTACGAAGGAGTGAGCAAGTGAGTACGTCCTACCCGTTCACCGCGGTGGTCGGTCAGACCGACCTGCGGCTGGCGCTGCTGCTGAACGCCGTGAGCCCGGCGGTCGGCGGGGTCCTGGTACGCGGCGAGAAGGGCACCGCCAAGTCCACCGCCGTACGTGCGCTGTCCGCTCTGCTGCCGCAGGTAGAGGTCGTCGGCGGGTGCCGCTTCTCGTGTGCGCCGGACGCACCCGACCCCGCCTGCCCGGACGGCCCGCACGACGCCGCCGCCGAGGGCACCGCGCGCGCCGCGCGGATGGTGGAACTGCCGGTAGGCGCCTCCGAGGACCGCCTCGTCGGCGCGCTCGACATCGAACGGGCCCTGGCGGAGGGGGTGAAGGCGTTCGAGCCCGGCCTGCTGGCCGACGCGCACCGCGGGATCCTCTACGTGGACGAGGTCAACCTGCTCCACGACCACCTGATCGACCTGCTGCTGGACGCCGCCGCGATGGGCGCCTCCTACGTGGAGCGGGAGGGCGTCTCGGTCCGGCACGCCGCCCGGTTCCTGCTGGTGGGCACCATGAACCCGGAGGAGGGCGAGCTGCGTCCGCAGCTGCTCGACCGGTTCGGCCTGACCGTGGAGGTCGCGGCCTCCCGCGAGCCGGAGCAGCGGGTCGAGGTGGTCCGGCGCCGGCTCGCCTACGAGGACGACCCGGCCGCCTTCGCCGCCCGCTGGGCCGGCGACGAGGCGGACGTACGGGCCCGGGTGGTCGCGGCGCGCGCGCTGCTGCCGCAGGTCCGGCTCGGTGACGGCGCGCTGCTGCAGATCGCGGCCGTGTGCGCCGGGTTCGAGGTGGACGGCATGCGCGCCGACATCGTCATGGCCCGGACGGCGACCGCGCTGGCCGCATGGGCCGGGCGCGGCGCCGTACGGAAGGAGGACGTCCGGCAGGCGGCTCTGCTGGCGCTCCCCCACCGGCGGCGGCGCAACCCCTTCGACGCGCCGGGGCTGGACGAGGAGATGCTCGACCGGATCCTCGACGGTTTCCCCGACGAGGAGCCGGAGCCCGACCCGGAGCCCGACCCGGAGCCGGAGCCGGACCCCGACGGCGGTCCGGACGGCGGCGGTGACGGCGGACCGGACGGGGGCGGCGGGGTGCCGCCGCAGGCGGGCCCGGAGCAGCCGGAGCAGCAGCAGCCCGACGGGGCTCCGGAGCAGCCGGAGCCGGCCCCCGCCCGGGGCGAGGCCCCCGAACCGGCGCCCGAGCCGGCCGGCGACGCCGCGACCCAGGCCGCCGTACGCGCCGCCGACCCGTTCCGGACCCGGATGTTCAGCGTGCCGGGGCTCGGCGAGGGCGCGTCCGGGCGCCGCTCCCGGGCCCGGACCGCGCACGGCCGGACCACCGGGGCCGAGCGCCCGCGCGGGCACCTGGGCAAGCTGCACCTCGCGGCGACCGTGCAGGCCGCCGCCCCGCACCAGCGGGCGCGCGGCCGGTCCGGCCGCGGCCTGGTGATCCGCAAGGACGACCTGCGCCAGGCCACCCGCGAGGGCCGCGAGGGCAACCTGGTGCTCTTCGTCGTGGACGCCTCCGGCTCGATGGCCGCCCGGCAGCGGATGAGCGCGGTCAAGGGCGCCGTGCTGTCCCTGCTGCTGGACGCCTACCAGCGGCGCGACAAGGTCGGCATGATCACTTTCCGGGGGCCGGGCGCCGAGCTGGCGCTGCCGCCCACCTCCTCGGTGGACGCGGCGGCCGCCCGCCTGGACCGGCTGCCCACCGGCGGCCGCACCCCGCTCGCCGCCGGACTGCTCAAGGCGCACGAGGTTCTGCGCGTCGAGCGGCTGCGCGACCCGTCGCGGCGGCCGCTGCTGGTGCTGGTCACCGACGGCCGGGCCACCTCCGCGGGGGCCGTCGGCGGGGACCCGCGCGAGGCGGCGGCCCGTTCGGCCCGGCTGCTGGCGGACCGGGGCGTGGCCTCGGTGGTCGTGGACTGCGAGTCCGGTCCGGTACGGCTGGGCCTGGCCGGGGCGCTCGCCGCGGAGCTGGGCGGTCCGGCGGTCACCCTCGACGGGCTGCGGGCCGACTCGCTGGCAGGGCTCGTCAAGCACGTCCGTACGTCCGTTTCCGAACCGACCCGCAGGAGGGCCGCTTAATGCCTCAGGGACAGCCGAACGTCATCCCCGACGACGGTCTCACCACACGTCAGCGCCGCAACCGGCCGCTGGTGTTCGTCCACACCGGGCCCGGCAAGGGCAAGTCGACGGCGGCCTTCGGGCTGGCGCTGCGCGCCTGGAACCAGGGCTGGCCGATCGGGGTGTTCCAGTTCGTCAAGTCGGCGAAGTGGAAGGTCGGCGAGGAGAACGCGCTCAAGGTGCTCGGCGCCTCCGGCGAGGGCGGCACGGTCGTCTGGCACAAGATGGGCGAGGGCTGGTCCTGGGTCCAGCGGGACGCACAGCTCGACAACGAGCAGGCCGCGAAGGAGGGCTGGGAGCAGGTCAAGCGCGACCTGGCCGCCGAGACCCACCGGCTGTACGTGCTCGACGAGTTCGCGTACCCGATGCACTGGGGCTGGATCGACGTCGACGAGGTGATCGAGGTGCTGCGGAACCGTCCGGGCACCCAGCACGTGGTGATCACCGGCCGGAACGCCCCCGAGAAGCTGTGCAAGTTCGCGGACCTCGTGACCGAGATGACCAAGATCAAGCACCCGATGGACGCCGGCCAGAAGGGCCAGAAGGGCATCGAGTGGTGACTTCCGTCCCCCGGCTGGTGATCGCCGCTCCCTCCTCGGGGAGCGGCAAGACCACGGTCGCGACCGGCCTGATGGCCGCGTTCGCCGAGCGTGGGCTCGCCGTGTCCCCGCACAAGGCCGGACCCGACTACATCGACCCCGGCTACCACGCCCTGGCCACCGGCCGGCCGGGGCGGAACCTGGACGCCTTCATGTGCGGCCCGGAGCTGGTCGCCCCGCTGTTCGCGCACGGGGCGCGGGGCTGCGACCTGGCCGTGGTCGAAGGCGTGATGGGCCTCTACGACGGGGCCGCCGGGCGCGGTGAGCTCGCCTCGACCGCGCACGTCGCGAAGCTGCTGCGGGCGCCGGTGGTGCTGGTGGTCGACGCCTCCTCGCAGTCCCGGTCGGTCGCGGCCCTGGTGCACGGCTTCGCCTCGTTCGACCCGCAGGTGCGGCTGGGCGGCGTGATCCTCAACAAGGTCGGCTCGGACCGGCACGAGGTGATGCTCCGGGAGGCGCTGGAGGAGGCCGGCATGCCGGTGCTCGGCGTGCTGCGCCGGGCCCCTCAGGTGTCCGCGCCCTCCCGCCACCTCGGGCTGGTGCCGGTCGCCGAGCGGCGCGCGGACGCGCTGGCCTCCGTACGGGCGCTGGCGGAACAGGTCCGGCAGGGCTGCGACCTGGAGGCCCTGCTGGCACTGGCGCGCAGCGCGCCACCGCTGTCGTGCGAGGTGTGGGACCCCGCCGCCGCGGTGGCCGGGGCGGCCCCCGGTGCCGGTGACGAGCGAGTGGGCGATGGGGTGCCTCGCATCGCCGTCGCCGGAGGCCCGGCGTTCACGTTCTCCTACGCCGAGCACGCCGAACTGCTCACCGCGGCCGGCGCCGAGGTGGTGCCCTTCGACCCGCTGCACGACGAAGACCTCCCGGAGCGCACGAGCGGGCTCGTCATCGGCGGCGGGTTCCCCGAGGTGTACGCCCCCGAGCTCGCGGCGAACGCGCCGCTGCGCAAGGCCGTGGCGGAACTGGCCGCGAGCGGTGCCCCCGTGGCCGCCGAGTGCGCGGGCCTGCTCTACCTGGCCCGTTCCCTGGACGGAACGCCGATGTGCGGGGTGCTGGACGCCGACGCGCGGATGTCGGAGCGGCTGACGCTGGGCTACCGCGAAGCCGTCGCGGTGTCGGACAGCGCACTCGCCCCGGCCGGGAGCCGGCTGCGCGGGCACGAGTTCCACCGGACCGTGGTCGAGCCCGGCGCCGGGGCCACTCCGGCGTGGGGCTTCACGCATCCGGAGCGCCGGGTCGAGGGCTTCGTCCAGGGCGGTGTGCACGCCAGTTACCTGCACACGCACTGGGCGGCGGAACCGGCGGTGGCGGCCCGCTTCGCTGCGGCTGCGGCTGCGGCTGCGGCCGACGCGTCAGCCCGGCCGTGACCGGGCCGACGGGCTCACTCCGCGATGCCCACCACCAGCCAGATGCCCGCCACCCCGCCCACCGTGCACATCAGCGTGGACAGGGCGGGGTGGGTGTGGTGGGCCTCGGGGAGGATCTCCGCGGCCGCGAGGTAGAGCAGCACCCCGCCGAAGAACGCGAGGTACGCGCCGAGCGGCTCCTCGGGCAGGGTGAACAGCAGGGTGGAGGCCGCGCCGACGACCGGGGCGACCGCGTCCGCGAACAGCATCAGCTGGGCCTTGCGGCGGGCGTTCCCGTAGAGGCGGGTCAGGGTGTACGTGTTGAAGCCGTCGGCGAAGTCGTGGGTGACCACGGCCAGCGCGACCGCGACGCCCATGCCCCCGCCGACCTGGAAGGCGGCGCCCAGGGCCACGCCGTCGGCGATGCTGTGGCCGACCATGGCCGCGGCGGCGGTCAGGCCGACCTGAGGGGTCCGTCCGCCGTTCTCGGCCCCGTGGGCCGCCTGACGGACCGCCAGCAGTCGTTCCACGACGTGGGCGACGAGGAATCCGGCCACGAAGAGCAGCAGTGCGAGCGGTACGCCGAAGAGCGGGCGGCCGGCGGCCTCCAGCGCCTCCGGGAGCAGGTCCAGGCCGACCACGCCGAGCATCAGCCCGCCGGCCAGGCCGAGCACGAGGTGGCGGCGGTCGGTGACGCGTTGCGCCGTCCACCCGCCCGCCAGCGTCATCAGGAACGCGCCCAGAGCCACGATCACCGCCATGTGCCCCTGCATACAGACTGCGGGCGGCGGGCGCACGTCCGCGCGCGGGGTGACGGCCGACCGGGCTCCGGCGGATACGCATTCGACGACGGACATGACGGAGAAAGGGCCCCGGATGGGCGAGAGTGAGCGGGTCATCGTCGGGGTCGGCGGCCGGGCCGGGGTCTGTGTGGAGGAGGTCTGCAAGCTGGTCGAGGAGGCGCTGGGGCAGGCCGGGCTGGCGCCCGGAGCGGTCGCGGCGCTGGCGACCGTCGCGGCGAAGGCCGGGGAGCCCGGGATCGCGGGCGCGGCGGAACGTTTCGGCGTACCGCTGCTGGTGTATCCGGCGGAGGACCTGGCGCGGGTGCCGGTGCCGGGCCTCCCGTCCTCGGCGGCCGCCGCGGCAGTGGCCACGCCCTCGGTGGCGGAGGCCGCGGCCCTCGCCGGGGGCGGTGAACTCCTGGTCCCGAAGCGGAAGTCGCCTTCGGCGACCTGTGCGGTGGCCCGAGCAGCGGCCCGCACGGTGGCTGCCCGCACACCGGCCGACGTCCCTGCGGGTACCCCTGCCGGGGCAGGTGCCGGGGCAGGTGCCGGGGCAGGTGCCGGGTCCGACGCCCGCGCCGGAGCACCGGTACCGGCCGGCACCGACGCCCATGCCGCCCGAACCGGAACCACAGGCGACCTGCCCCCGGCCGAGGGCGGCAACCCCGCCACAACCGGCGGGCCGGCCGCGGGTGGTGGCCCCGCCGTGGGTGAGGAGGGGCACGATCTGCGGCATCACGGGGACGCGGAGGTGGTGGACGCCGGAGCCGGGCTGGTCGATCTGGCCGTCAACGTACGGGCGGGCACCCCGCCGGCCTGGCTCAAGGAGCGGATCGCGGGCTCGCTGGACTCGCTCGCCGCGTACCCCGACGGGCGGGCCGCCCGGGCGGCGGTCGCGGCGCGGCACGGGCTGCCGGTGGAGCGGGTGCTGCTGACCTCGGGTGCCGCCGAGGCGTTCGTCCTGATCGCGCGGGCGCTGGCCGCCGTACGGCCGGTCGTGGTGCACCCCCAGTTCACCGAGCCCGAGGCCGCGCTGAGGGACGCCGGGCACCGGGTGGAACGGGTGCTGCTGCGGGAGGCGGACGGCTTCCGCCTGGATCCCGCCGCGGTGCCCGAGGACGCGGACCTGGTGGTCGTGGGCAACCCGACGAACCCGACCTCGGTCCTGCACCCGGCGTCGGTCGTGGCCTCACTGGCCCGGCCGGGGCGGGTCCTGGTCGTGGACGAGGCGTTCATGGACGCCGTGCCGGGCGAACGGGAGGCGCTGGCGGGGCGTACGGACGTGCCGGGCCTGGTCGTCCTGCGGAGCCTGACGAAGACCTGGGGGCTGGCCGGCCTGCGGATCGGTTACGTCCTGGCAGAACCGGAAGTGATCACGGCGCTCGAACGGGTGCGGCCGCTGTGGCCGGTGTCCACGCCGGCGCTGGTCGCGGCGGAGGCCTGCGTGTCACCGGAGGCACTGGCGGAAGCGGAGGCCGCGGCGCGGCAGATCTCCGTGGACCGGGCGCACCTGCTCGCCGGGCTGGCGGAGTTCGAGGAGGTGTCCTCGGCGGGTGTCGCGGAGGCGTCCTTCGTGCTGATCCGGGTCCGGCGGGCGGCGGAGGTCCGGCTGCGGCTGCGCGCGCTGGGGTTCGCGGTGCGGCGCGGGGACACGTTCCCGGGGCTCGGCCCCGACTGGCTCCGCGTGGCGGTCCGGGACCGCCGCACCACGGGCCGCTTCCTCCAGGCCCTGGACGCCGCCCTGACCCTGACCTCGCCCTAGGCCGATCGAACCGGAAGCCCCGGAAGGGAACCGATGTACGACCGTGGGCATCTGATGGCCCGGAGGGATTGATGAAGACATCGGTGAAGGCCGCGGCAGCGGTGGGCGGCTTGGCCCTGGTGGCAGGTGCGGTGTTCGCGCTGCCGCGGATAGGCGACGGGGACGGGGCCACGGCCACGCAACGGCTCGGGGCGGGGCAGCCGTCGCCCGGCAAGGCGGGGGCGCCCGACGCACCGCCGGACGCCCGTCCGTTCACGCTCGTGGCGACCGGGGACATCATTCCGTACCCGTCGATCATCCAGCGCGCCGCGGACGACGCCGGCGGCAGGGGCCACGACTTCCGGAAGATACTCGCGGGCGTCAAGCCCGTCGTCGCGGGCGCCGACGTCGCCCTCTGCCACCACGAGATACCGTACGGGCGGCCCGGCGGCCCCTACACCGGCTACCCGACCTTCAAGGCGCCGCACCAGCTGGCCGACGCCCTCAAGGACGCGGGGTACGACGGCTGCTCGACGGCCTCGAACCACACCCTGGACGCCGGCTACGAGGGCCTCGCCCGCACCCTGGAGCACCTCGACCGGGTCGGCATCAAGCACACCGGTTCGGCCCGCAGCGCCGAGGAGGCCCGGACCCCCGGGTGGGTCACCGGAGGCGGCGCGAAGATCGCCCAGCTCTCGTACACGTACGGCACCAACGGCATTCCGCTGCCGGCCGGCAAGCCCTGGGCGGTGAACGTCACCGACAAGGAGCGGATCCTCGCCGACGCGCGCGCGGCGCGGGCGGCCGGGGCGCACGTGGTGGTGCTCAGCATCCACTGGGGCACCGAGTGGCAGACCGCGCCGGACGCGCAGCAGCGCGAGCTGGCCCAGGCCCTGACCGCCGCCCGCACCGACGGCCTGCCGGACATCGACCTGATCATCGGTACGCACAACCACGTGCCTCAGCCGTACGAGAAGATCAACGGCACCTGGGTGGTCTTCGGCATGGGCGACCAGGTCGCCAGCTTCGTGCCGGCCGACAAGAAGCGCGGCAACCAGTCCTCCATCCCCCGGTTCACGCTGAACCCGTCCACCGCGCACCCGGGCCGCTGGGAGGTGGTGAAGGCCGAGTACTTCACCCAGTACTCGGACATGGGACCGCCGTTCCGCGTGGTGTGCACCTCCTGCGACGGGACCGGCGGGCGGGCCGACTACAAGGCCGTGGACCGGCAGGTCACCGAGGCCGTGATGTCTCGCGGGGCGGGGGCGCAGGGACTCACCCGCGCCACCCGCCCCTAAGGAGAACTCCGGTAACGCAGCGGCTTGCTCGATGGGGAGAGCCCGCCTCTCGAGCCGGCACGACCCGCTCAGTTGTAGTTGGGATTCAGGCCGCCCATGCAGACGGCCCCGTTGATCCCGAAGCCCGTTGCCCCGGCACCCCGGGTCGCGGGCCGGGCGTCAGACCCGGCCGCGGCGGCCCCGGCTCAGCACCAGTGCGCCCGCGCCCACGCCGAGCAGCAGCAGTGCGCCGCCCGCCACGTACGGAGTGGCCGAACTGCCGCCGGTCTCGGCCAGGTTGGCCTGGGTCCCGGAGGTCTGCGGCTTCAGGTCCGCGTTCGCGGACGGGGCGGCCGGCATCGGCGTGGGCTTCGGGGAGGGCGAGGAGGAAGAGGCGGCGGGGGCCTCGCAGCGCGCTTCGGCGAGGACCACCTCGCCGTCCACCTGCGCCACGTTCAGGTTCAGGGGGTTGACCGAGACCTTCAGGCGGAGCGCCGTCGCGGCGGCACTGCGCGAGGTGGTCTCCGTACCGGACAGGGTGAGGCTGACCTCGCCGACCCCGGGCACGGCCACCTTGGTGGTGCCGCCCGCGGACAGGGTGGTCTTCTTGCCGAGCACGGTCACCGAGCCGAGCACGTTGGAGCTCGCGGAGGGCTGCTTCCCCGCCTCGCAGGAGACCTTGGAAGTGACCTTCTCCACCTGGATCAGCGACAGCAGCGGCAGTCCCGGGACGTGGACCTTCGCATTGAGCAGGTTGACCTCGGCGGCGGCCCGCGACCGGTCGGCGGTCGCCTTGGTGGTCGCCACGTCCGCCCGCACCACATTGACCGGCCGGCCCTGGTCGACCCCGTCGAGGGTGACGGTCAGCGCGGTCTGCTGCGCCGTGGCCGGGGCGTGGACCTCGTTCAGGGTGGCCTTCAGCGGCACGTGCACGGTCTTGTTGAGCAGGCCCACGTCGAGTCCGGTGCGGAGGACCACCGCACTGGCCTTGCCCTGGCCTCCGCCGGCCCCACCGCCGCCGGTGGCGTGGGCGGCGGGTGCGGCGGCGAGGACGGCGACGGGCGCGGCCGCGGCGAGCAGGAGTGCGGGCATGCGGAAGGTGGTGCTGTTCACGGTGGTGGAACCCCCAAGGAGTTATGGAGCCGTCGCGCCGCCAATGGGGGACATTGCGCGCGCCGACGACCTCGACCCCGGAATCTTTACGCACTGAGAGTGAACAGGTGGGCACCTGGCGTCAGTTCACCCCAAGGGGTGGTTTTCATGCGCATATTCGATTCTTCGGACTCAAGCGGAACGCGGGTTCTCTCCCGCACCGGCCGGACGCCCGGTGCGGGCGATCACAACGACCGCCCGCACCGTCGGGTCACGCCCCCGTCAACCCCGTACCTGCCCGCGCAGCACCACCCGCAGCGGGTCGGCCAGCACCCCCACGTCCTCGCGCGGATCCGCCCCGTAGACCACCAGGTCCGCCGGCGCCCCTTCCGCGAGGCCCGGCCGGCCCAGCCATTCCCGGGCTCCCCAGGTCGTCGCCGACAGGGCGTCCAGGACCGGGATGCCGGCCTTCACCAGTTCGGCCACCTCGGCCGCGACCAGGCCGTGCGGCAGCGAGCCGCCCGCGTCCGTGCCGACGTACACCGGCAC
The DNA here is from genome assembly GCF_043199475.1 of Streptomyces sp. NPDC048603. NCBI lineage: Bacteria > Bacillati > Actinomycetota > Actinomycetes > Kitasatosporales > Streptomycetaceae > Streptomyces > Streptomyces sp. NPDC048603. The sequence goes on from NZ_JBICVY010000017.1 coordinate 77,605, forward strand.
GCCCGCGTCGTAGGCCGACCGCACCGTGTCGTAGCGCCGCTCGTGCAGCCGCCGCATGTGCGCCGACCAGCGCGGGAACTTGGCCTCGCCGCCGTCCGCGAGCCTGGGGAAGGTCGCGATGTTGACCAGGGTCGGCACGATCGCCACCCCGCGCTCCGCGAACAGCGGGATGGTCTCCTCGGTCAGGCCGGTGGCATGCTCGATGCAGTCGATGCCCGCCTCGACCAGATCACGCAGCGAGTCCTCGGCGAAGCAGTGCGCGGTGACACGGGCGCCCAGCCTGTGCGCCTCGGCGATGGCCGCCTCGACCTCGGCGCGGGGCCAGCAGGCCGTCAGGTCCCCGGCCCCGCGGTCGATCCAGTCCCCCACCAGCTTCACCCAGCCGTCGCCGCGGACCGCTTCCCGGGCGACGTACGCGACGAGGTCCTCGGGCTCGATCTCGTGGGCGTAGTTGCGGATGTAGCGGCGGGTGCGCGCGATGTGCCGTCCCGCCCGGATGATCTTCGGGAGGTCCTCGCGGTCGTCGATCCAGCGGGTGTCCGAGGGCGATCCGGCGTCCCGGATCAGCAGCGTTCCGGCGTCCCGGTCGGTCAGCGCCTGCTTCTCGCTGGTCGCCTCGTCGACCGGGCCGTGCGCGTCGAGGCCGACATGGCAGTGGGCGTCGACCAGGCCGGGCAGCACCCAGCCGTGCACCGTGGTCACCTGCCCGGTGCGGGCCGCGCGCGGCCGCTCGTAGGTGATCCGGCCGCCGACGACCCAGAGCTCGTCGCGGACCTCCTCGGGCCCGACCAGCACCCGGCCCTTCACATGCAGCACTTCGCTCACGCCGACCACGTCGCTCCCGTCGCTCCTGTCGCCCATGAACGCACTGTACGCATGCGGTCGGTACGCTCTCCGGGGTATCACCGGACAACCCCGGCAACCCCGGACGAAGAGAGCGGACCCGTGAGCGCCCACCCCCTGCTGGACCTGCCGCCGCTGACCGCGGAGCGTTTCGCGTCGATCGAGAAGGGGGTCGCGCGGCTCCTCGGCACCCGCCAGGACGTGGTGATCACCCAGGGCGAGGCGCTGCTGCCGCTGGAGGCGTGCATCCGGTCGGGGGCCCGGCCGGGGTCCACGGCGCTGAACGTGGTGACCGGGCCCTACGGCACCACCTTCGGGAACTGGCTGCGGGACTGCGGGGCGACCGTGGTCGACCTGGAGGTGCCCTTCGACACCGCCGTCACCGCCGGGCAGGTCGCCGACGTGCTGGCGGCGCACCCGGAGACCGGCTTCGTCTCGCTGGTGCACGCGGAGGCGGCGACCGGGAACACCAACCCGGTGGCCGCCGTCGGCGAGGTGGTACGGGCGCACGGGGCGCTCTTCATGCTGGACGCGGTTGCCTCGGTGGGCGCGGAGCCGCTGCTGCCGGACGAGTGGGGCGTGGACCTGTGCGTGATCGGCGCGCAGAAGGCGATGGGCGGACCGGCCGGGGTGTCCGCGGTGTCGGTCTCGGACCGCGCCTGGGAACGGTTCGCCGCCAACCCCGCGGCTCCGCGCCGCTCCTACCTCTCGCTGCTGGACTGGAAGGAGCGCTGGATCGACGGCGGCCGGAAGGCGCTGCTGCACGCCCCGGCCCAGCTGGAGATGCTCGCGCTGGAGGCGTGCCTGGACCGCCTCGCGGAGGAGGGTCCGGACGCGGTCGCGGCCCGCCACGCCGCGGCGGCCGCCGCGACCCGGGCGGGTGCGGCGGCGCTCGGGGTGGCGCCGTACGTGGCGGTGGCGGCGGAGGCCGCGCCGGTGGCCACCACGCTGCGGGTGCCGGAGGCGGCGCTGGTCGCGGCGAAGGCCCTGGCGGCGGACCCGTCGGTACCGCTGGCGGCGGGCGGGGGCGCCCTGGCGGACTCGATGCTCCGGGTCAACCACTACGGTGCGGCGGCGGCCCTGCCCGCGGTCGCCTCGGCCCTGACCGCCCTCGCGGGCGCGCTGTCAGTACCGGCGGCGCCGGCGCTGGCCGCGGCGGAGTCCGCCTGGTCGGCGGCCCTGCGGGGCTGACGGCCGGCCGGCGGTCGCGCCCCGTGGGCGCCGTGCACCGTGTCGGCGGGAGGTCAGTCCGCCAGGGCGTTCAGCAGGCGGTCCACGTCCGCCTCCGTGTTGTACAGGTGGAACGAGGCCCGCAGGGACCCCGCGCGCCCGGCGGTGAGGATGCCCGCGCGCGCCAGCTCCGGCTGGCGCGCGGCCAGTCCCGGCACCGAGACGATCGGAGAGTCGCCGGGCACGGGCTCGAACCCGAGGTCCGCGAGGCCCGCCCGGTACCGGGCGGCCAGTGCGGTGTCGTGCGCGTGCACGGCCTCGATCCCGACGCTCTCCAGCAGGGCCAGCGAGCGTTCCGCCGCGTGGTACGCCAGGAAGGCCGGGGACTCGTCGAACCGCCGCGCGTCCGGCGCCAGTTCCGGCATCGGCCCGTACGTGGCGTCCCACATGGACTTCGCCGCCACCCAGCCCGCGTGCAGCGGGACCAGCGTCTCCCGGACCTCGTCGGAGACCGTGAGGTAGGAGGCCCCGCGCGTGGCGAGCAGCCACTTGTACCCGGCCGTGACCACGTAGTCGTAGGGCGAGGCGTCGAACGGCAGCCAGCCCACCGCCTGGGTGGCGTCCACCAGCATCCGCGCCCCGTGGTGCGCGGCGGCCTCCCGGATCGCGGCGAGGTCGGCGGTCCGCCCGTCCGCGGACTGTACGGCGCTGACCGCGACCAGCGCGGTGTCCTCGCGGACGGCCCCGGCGAGCTCCTCCAGCGGTACGAACCGCGTCCTGAGGTCCCCCCGGACCACGAACGGGTTGATCACCGAGGCGAACTCCCCCTCGGCGAAGAGCACTTCGGCTCCGGAGGGCTGCGCCGCGGCGATCAGGCCGACGTGGGTGGAGACGGCGGAGCCGACGGCCACCCGGCCGGCGCCGACGCCGACCAGGCGGGCGAAGCGCTCGCGGGCCGCTTCCACCAGGTCGAAGTCGCCGAATCCGGCGGCCACTCCGGCCGCCGCCGCGTCGGCCAGCTCGCGGACCGCGGTCACGGCACTGCGCGGGAGCAGCCCGCAGGTGGCGGTGTTGAGGTAGGTCGTCTTGGGGGAGAACTCATGGCCCGGGTCCGGGACCTGCTCGTTCAGCGGAAGATCCATGTCTCCACTGTGCGCCGCCCCGGACTCAAAGTCCATTGCCGAATATTGCGTGACTTCCCCAAGGCTCCCTTATGCGCGGTGGGGGTGTGTCAGTGGACCGCGCAGGCGCCGTCCGCCTCGCACGCCTCCGCGCCGGCCTCCGGCTCCTCGACCTCGCGTCCGGCCCACGCCTGCTCCAGCGCGCGGGTGAAGACCTCGGCGGGCTGCCCGCCGGAGATGCCGTACTTGCGGTCGAGGACGAAGAACGGCACCGCGTTCGCGCCCAGTTCGGCGGCCTCGCGCTCGTCGGCGCGCACCTCGTCGGCGTAGGCGGTGGGGTCGGCCAGCACCGCCCGGGCCTCCGCCCCGTCCAGTCCGGCCCCGACGGCGATCCCGATCAGGACCTCCGGGTCGAACACGGACCGCTCGTCCGCGAAGTGGGTACGGAACGCCAGGTCGAGCAGAGCGTCCTGGCGTCCGCGGGCGGCGGCGAGGTGAAGCAGCCGGTGGATGTCGAAGGTGTTGCCGTGGTCCCGGCCGTCGAGCAGGTAGGACAGGCCCTCGGCGTGGGCGGTGGCCGCCACGTGCTCCTCCATGGCGCGGGCCTCGTCGAGGGTGCGGCCGTACTTCCTGGCGAGCATCTCGACGACGGGCACGGCGCGGGCCGGGTCACTGTGCGGGTCGAGCTCGAAGGACCGGAAGACCACCTCGACCCGGTCCCGGTGCGCGAACGCGGCCAGCCCCTTCTCGAACCGGGCCTTGCCGATGTAGCACCACGGGCAGGCGATGTCGCTCCAGATCTCGACGCGCATGATCCTTCTTCTCTCCGATGCGGCGGGGTCAGGGTCTGGAACACCCGGCCGGACCGTCTCATTCCCCGGACGGTGCCGGGGGCGGCGGGTCGAGGGTCCCCACCTGCTGATCGCCGAAGAGGGGCAAGTGAGCGTAACCATGTGTGAGTGAGTGTCGTTGCCAGGACCGTGCCCGCAGGGCACTGGAAGCCGCCGGACATGGCTGACCTCCGCCCGATCGCCGCGCCGTTCGTTGCCCTCGGCCCGTCCGGTGTGGCGGTCCGCACCCGGCTGCGGGACCTGGCGCCCCAGGACGAGAAGGTGCTGCGCCTGGTGGGTGCGCACCTGGGCTCGCTCGCCTCGAAGGACCTCAAAGCACGTTGCATGGACGGGCTGGAGCACTCCGCCCGAAGCCGGTATCACCACCATCGGGCACCGGCTGTCGCTGCCGGTCGGGGAGAAGGGCACCAAGCGGGCTCCGGGCGGCTACCGCTCCGCGCACGAGTGGTTCCACAAAGCACGCCGCCTGCACGTTCTGGAGGACCGGCTCGACCAGGTTCGGGCCGACCGGGAAGCGGGCCGGGTGCATGTCGTGCGGGGCGGCAAACGCCTGATGGGCGCCCGTCACAACCTCGACAAGGCGCAACTCACCGAGGCCGGGTGGTACGAGCAGTGGGAGGCCGAGCGCTGGTTCCTCGCCGCGGACGGCGAGTCCGGCAAACGCTTCGGCAACGAGACGATCCGCATCACGCCCCAGGGCGAGGTGTCCATCAGGCTCCCGGCCCCGCTCGCCGACCTGGCGAACGCCCGGCACGGCCGGTACGTACTCGCCACGAAGGTGCGGTTCCCTCACCGGGGGCAGGAGTGGGCGGACCGTGTGGAGGCCAACCGGGCCCTGGCCTACCGCATCCACTACGACACCGGACGCGGACGCTGGTACCTGACCGCCTCCTGGCAGATCCCGCCGTCGAAGACCATCCCGCTCGAAGCCGCACTCGCTGATGGCGTGGTCGGCGTGGACCCCAACGCCGACCACCTCGCCGCATGGCGACTCGACACCCACGGCAACCCGACCGGCCGGCCGCGCCGGTTCTTCTTCGACCTGTCTCGAAGCGCCCAGCACCGCGACGCCCAGGTGAGGCACGCCCTCACACGGCTGCTGAACTGGGCCAAGACCTGCGGCGTGCGTGCCGTCGCGGTCGAAGACCTCGACTTCCAGGCCGAGAAATCCCGAGAGAAGCACGGGCGCAAGCGCCGATTCCGGCAACTCATCTCCGGCATGCCGACCGGCAGGCTCCGCGCCCGGCTGACCTCCATGGCCGACGCCACAGGCATCACGGTCATCGCCGTGGACCCGGCCTACACCAGCAGATGGGGCGCCCAGCACTGGCAGAAACCGACGGCCGGCCCCACCCGTAAGACCACGGCACGACGCGGCGAGCATCGCGATCGGACGACGCGCCCAGGGACACCCGATCCGGCGATGGACGGCACCGCCCCGTGCACACCAGAGCGATGTGCACGGGCATCGGACCATCCAGGCCGACCGGCGAGCCCCCGGGCGTGAGGGACCCCGCCCCCGCATCCCCGGACCACGGACACGATCCGTGCCGCCCGGCGCGGCGAGTACGCGGGCAACCAGGACACCCAAAACCGTTCGGGATGTCCGCAGTGACCAGGCATGGGTCCAAGACCCACTCCTGCTCACTGACTAGGAACGGTGAGCCACAGCACGATGTGGGAGCCGCCCGACGGCGCGGCCGGGTCGGGGCGCCAGCCGTGGGCGGCGTAGAAGGCCTGGGCCCGCAGGTTGTGCTCGTAGACGTCCAGCCGGACCCGGGGCACCCCGGCCCGCACCCAGGCGCCGCGGCAGCTCTCGTGCAGGGCGGCGCCGATGCCGCGCCGCCAGTGGGCGGGCTCGACGTGCAGCTGGGTGAGGGTCATCCGGCCGTCGACGGGACGGAAGGCGGCGACCCCGGTCAGCTCGCCGTCCTGCTCCGCGCAGAGCACTCCGCCCTCCGTCCCCTGCAGGGCCCTGGACCAGCCCTCCCGGGTGCGGGCCAGCTCCGCGGCACCGGAGTACGCCTCCTCAGGTATCCGGCCCGCGTAGTAGGTGGCCCGGGCGCGGGCGTGCAGGGCGGCTATGGCGTCGAGGTCCCCGGGGAGCGCTTCTCGGATCATGGAGGGGAAGACGTGGCGGACACCGCAGGAGTTCCCGCCGCGTGCCCGCCCTGGCTCATTTCTTCAGGGCCGCCGCCATCATCTTCTGGGCGACGGGGGCCGCCAGCCTGCCTCCGCCGATCTCCGAGCGGTCGGTGTCCGAGTTGACGATCATCACGGCGACGGCGACCTGCTTGCCGTTCATCGTGGCGTAGGAGGCGAACCAGGCCAGCGGCGGAATGCTGTTGTTGACACCGCGCTGGGCGGTGCCGGTCTTGCCGCCGACCTCGGCCCCGGCCACCTTGGCGGGCTTTCCGCCGCCCTCGCTGACCACGGTGCGCATGGCGTCGCGGAGCATCGAGGCGGTCCGCTCGCTCATCACCTGCTCGCTCTTCGGCTTCTTGAAGCTCTCCAGCACGCCGCCGCTGCCGTCGGTGACCTCGGAGACGACGTGCGGGGCGACCAGCCTGCCGTCGTTCTCGATCGCCGCCACGACCATCGCCATCTGCAGCGGGGTGGCCTGCACGTCGAACTGGCCGATACCCGTCTGTGCCACCTGGTCCTTGGACATCTTCTGCGACGGGTACTTGCTGGGCGTCGCACGGAACGGGATGTCCTGCTTCTTGTCGTTGAAGCCGAGCTTCTCGCTCATCTCCAGCATCTTCTGCTGGCCCAGGCGGTGGGCGAGTTCGGCGAACACGTTGTTGCAGGAGAGCCGGAGGGCGGTGCGCAGCGAGACGTTGTCGCAGGCGGGGGGCTGCGCCTCGCTCTTCAGCGGGGTGACCGTGCCCGGGATGACGTAGGGGTCCTTGATTCCGGTGGGCGTGTCGATGGAGTCGAACAGCCCGTTCTCCAGCGCCGCGGCGAGGGTGACCAGCTTGAAGGTGGAACCGGGCGCCATCGGCTTGCGGGCGGCGAGGTTCTCCATCGCCCTCCCGTTGTCGGCGGAGAGCTCCTTCCAGGCCGCGCCGTCGGAGGCGGCGGTGATCCGGTTCGGGTCGAAGGACGGGTTGGCGACCATGCCGAGGATCTCGCCGGTGGCCGGGTCGATGGCGACGGCGGCGCCTTCCTTGCCCTTGAGGGCCTCGTAGCCGGCCTTCTGGACGTCCGGGTCGATGGTGGTCACGACGTTGCCCGGGTCGGCGCGCTTGTTGGTGAGCACGTCGAGGGGGCTCTTCAGGCGGTTGTCGGACCCGTCGAGGACGTCCTTGAAGACGCCCTCCAGCTGGGTCTTGCCGAACGCCTGCGAGCTGTAGCCCGTCACCGGCGCGTACAGCTCGCCGTCGGTGTACGTCCGCTTGTAGCCGAAGTCGCCCTGGTCCACCTTCTTCGAACCGGTGATGGCCTCTCCGGCCACGATGATGTTCCCGAGCGGGCCGGCGTACCGGGCGATCGTGTTCCGTTGGTTGTGGTCGTCGTCTGCGAGGGCCTGGCCCCTGTACGCCTGCACCCAGGTGACCCGGACCAGCAGGGCCAGGACCAGCAGCAGACAGAAGACCGACGCGCGCCTGATTGTCTTGTTCATCCCCCTGGAGGACGTGCCTGCCGCTCCGGGCGTTCCGCTCTGCCCCGGTTGTGGCCGGATTCTCAGGAATCTCTCATCCGGTCGCCCGCCGTCCTGCTCACCCGCCGGCCCGTGCCGCCAGGAACCCTCCCTCGTACGCGGCGATGACCGCCTGGGTGCGGTCCCGGGAGCCGGTCTTGGCCAGCACCCCCGCCACATGGGTCTTGACCGTCTGCGGGCCGACGCCGAGCCGCGCGCTGATCTCGTGGTTGGACAGCCCGCCGGCCATCAGCTTCAGCACGTCCGCCTCCCGGTCGGTGAGCCGGGCCACCCAGGCGGCGGCCGGCGGCCGGGCGGCCGCCGAGTGCCGCGCGGCCAGGTCCCGGACGGCGGCCGGGAACAGCAGCGAGTCCCCGCGCGCGACCAGCCGGACCGCGGCCACCAGGTCCTCCGGGTCGGCCCGCTTGAGCAGGAAGCCGGCCGCGCCGGCGCGCAGCGCGTCGTACACGTAGGCGTCGTTCTCGAAGGTGGTGACGACCACGATCCGGGGCGGCTCCTCCATGGTGGCGAGGATCTGCTCGGTGGCCCGTATGCCGTCGATGCCGGGCATCCGGACGTCCATCAGCACCACGTCGGGGGCGAGGGAACGGACCACGGAGACGGCCTCGGGCCCGTCCGCGGCCTCGCCGGCCACCGTCAGGTCCGGCTCGGCCTCCAGGATGACCCTCAGCGCGGTCCGCACCATGCGCTCGTCGTCGGCGAGGACGACGCGCAGCGGCGGGCGGCTCATCGGTGACCCCCCGCGGCATCCACGGTGACGTCCGCGCCGGCGTCCCCGGTGGCGCCCACCGTGGCCCCCGCGGCCCGCTCGCGGTCGGCGCCGGTGAGCGGGAGGACCGCACGCAGCCGCCAGCGGCCCTCGCGTTCCCCCGCTTCCACGGTGCCGCCCAGCAGCGCGGCCCGTTCGGCGGTGCCGTGCAGCCCCCGGCCGCCGCCCGTGCGCTCCGCGCGTCCGCCGGACCGCTCCGGCCGGTTGGTCATGGTGATCTCCAGTTCGCGTCGGTCCTGCTCCCCCGGTGCGGACCGGACGGCCATGCTCAGCTCGACCGGCCCCTTCCCGTGTTTCATGGCGTTGCTCAGTCCTTCCTGGACGATCCGGTACGCCTCCCGCGAGACGATCGCCGGGAGCTGCTCCCAGCTCCCGGACGGCCCCGGCCGCTGACGGTCGGCCACCGGGGTTCCGGCGGCCCGGGTCCGGTCCAGCAGTCCGGCCAGGTCGGTGTGCAGGGTGGGCGCGGGCGCCATGCCCGTGCCGACCGCGTCCCCGTCCCGCAGCAGACCCAGTACGGCGTCCAGCTCGCCCACCGTGCGCCGGGTGGTGTCCTCGATCGCGGCGAGCGCCTCGCGGACGAACTCCGGGTCGGTGTCCAGCACCCGGCGGGCGGCCACGGCCTGCAGGGTGACCGCGCTCAGCGCGTGCCCCACCGCGTCGTGCAGCTCCCGGGCCAGCCGGTTACGGACGGCCAGGTCGGCGGCCCGCTCCTCGGCCGCGGCCAGCCGGTCCGCCGGGGTCGGCCCGAGCAGCACCGGTGCCATGCGGGCCAGCAGCGCCCCGGCACCGGCCGCGCACAGCACCACCACGGCCATCAGAGCCAGCCCCAGGAACGGTGCGAGGTACGGCGAGGCCTGGCTGCCGACCCAGCCGAGCCCGAACTCCGCCCGCCGCAGCCGGGACACGAACGGCACCGCGAACAGCACCACCGCCATGGGAGTGGCGGCCAGCGTCATCCCGCTGACCAGCGCCCCGAGCCCCAGGTGCAGGGTCCACCAGGCGGAGGTCCGCCCGCGGGCCGCCCGGCTGCGGGCCGGTCCGTCCGCCAGCTGCTCCCCCGGCACCCCGCACAGAGCCCGTACGGCGGTCACCGACATCGGCCGGACCAGTGCGAACAGTCCGGTGACGGCGGCGAGCGGCAGGGCCATCGCGTACGCGGCCAGGAACAGCGGGAAGGAGGCGAAGGCACTGCTGCCGTCGGACACCAGCGAGACCGCCACCGAGCCGACCATGAAGTACGGCATGAGCAGGGCGCCGCCGAGTATCTGGTGCACCCAGCGCAGCCGCGCCCGGCCACCCAGCAGTCGTCTCATCTCATCCCCCCTCTCATCGCCCCGCCACCCCGATCCCACACCGTCCCGGTCCCCCTCGTCCCGACCCGCCGGCCCGTCCCGCCGGCTCAGCCGGTGCGGCGGGTGGTGAAGAACCGGGTCAGCACGGTCGCCACCAGCAGGCCGGTGATCATTTGGCCAGCGTAGGCGAGATGCAGCAGGGCCGCCGGGTCCTTCGCGGGATCGTCCGACGGGCCCAGTGCGGCGATGCTCAGCCAGGCACCCCAGCCCGCCGCCGCCGAACCGCCCACCCAGGCCAGGGCCAGCGGTCCGCGCACGTTCCGTCGCCCGCCGCGGGCCAGCAGCAGCCCGCCTGCCGCGCCGGACAGCGCGCACAGCGCGTTCACCACCGCCATCACCACCGAGTCCGAGGACCAGTGCGCGATCTGCTCGGCGCTCAGACCGGCCGTGCCGCCCGCGGTCCAGTAGAGCTGCACGCCGGTGAAGGCCAGTGCCCCGGCCGCCCCGGCCGCCGCCACCGCGCGTATCCGGCCGCTCATCGGCGCCCCGGCGGACCCCTGCCACAGCCGCCCCCACCGCTCCCTCGCGTAGGGGACGAACAGGCCGATCAGGGCGAGCGCCTGGAGGGAGAAGCCCGTGTAGACCACGTTGTACACCCACGGGTCGAGGAACGGCTCGGCCGCCGCCGCCTGCGCCGCGTCCGGCCCGCCGCCGAGCATCCGTATGAGCGTCACGCCGGGGAACCCGAACACGATCGGGGTGAGCAGCCCCGTGGCGGTGAACACCGGCACCGCCATCAGCCAGGAGGGTATGCGCCGCCCCCACGGCCGGGTGAGGGCCAGGACGATCACCACGAGCAGGGCGTCCATCAGCAGGGTCGCCGCGTTGGCGACGGTGAAGAACACGCCCGGTTCCAGCAGCATGCTGCCGTCCGGGATGCCGATCCGGCTCCCCGACAGCCAGGCGGCCTTGAGGGTCAGGTAGGGCAGCGTAGCCGCGACGGCGACGAAGCGCAGGGTCCGGCGGACGGCGCCCAGCGGAGCAGCCGCGGTGGCGGCGGCAGGGGCGGGGGCGGCGGCCCGGTGCGTCTGGTTCACGTATCCCGTGGTCATGACTCAACGATCGCCACGGCGGACCCGCCGCACCTCCCCCTTGAAGGGGAACCCGCTCCCCCATGCGGGGGAGAAAGCACTCACATGCGCCGGGCCACCATCGCCAGCCGGTCCCGAGCCTCGAACAGCGCCCTCCTGATCGTCTGCTCGTGCTCGGTGGTCAGCCGGGCCACCGGCACCGAGCAGCTCACCGCGTCCCGGGCGGGCCTGCGGTACGGCACGGCCACCCCGAAGCAGCACAGCCCCAGGGTGTTCTCCTCGCGGTCGACCGCGTACCCCTGCTCCCGCACCAGCGCCAGCTCCTCGATCAGCTGCTCCCGGTCGGTGAGGGTGTGCTCGGTGACCGCCTCCAGCCGCTCCGGCAGCAGCCGCCGCACCTCGTCGTCGGTGTGCGTGGCCAGCAGCGCCTTGCCGAGGGCCGTGGAGTGCACCGGCAGCCGCCGGCCGACCCGGGTGAACGGCCGGAGGTAGTGCTGGGACTGCCGGGTCGCCAGATAGACCACGCTGGTGCCGTCCATCCGGGCCAGGTGGATGGTCTCCGTGGTCTCGTCCGACAGCCGGTCGAGGGTGGGCCGGGCGGCCGCCACGACCTCGTCCCCGTCGATGTACGAACTCCCGACGAGCAGGGCGCGTACGCCGATCCCGTAGCGGGTCCCGGTCGCGTCGGTCTCCACCCAGCCCAGGTCCACCAGGGTGCGCAGCAGCATGTACAGACTCGACTTGGGCAGTCCCAGGTCGTTCTGGATGTCGGCCAGGCTGTGCAGTCCCGGCCGGGCCGCGAAGTGCTCCAGCAACAGGACCGTACGGACGGCCGACTTGACCGGTGTGGCCGCCGACTCGGCTGTGGTCATCGACTGCTCTTCCCCTCTGACGCCCTCTGTCGCCACTTGTCACCTTCAGGACGCGGAAATAGAGTCCGCAGCGGCAGCGATCATTCATCCACCGGAACGGCGTTCAGAATACTGAACGACCGACCCAGGAGGCAGTGGGCATGGCAGCGAAACCAGTCTGGAGTGTGGACCCCCGCACCGGGAAGCAGCGGGCGCAGGTTGCGGTGGAGGCCACACCCCGGGAGGTCGACGCCGCCGTTCGGGAGGCCCACGCCGCCCGCGCCGCGCTCACCGACCGCACCGCCCGGCTCGCCTTCCTGCGGACGGCGGCCGACCTGCTCGACGGGGCCGCCGACCGGATCGTGGAGACGGCCGACTCCGAGACCGCCCTGGGCGCCGCCCGCCTCACCGGCGAGCTGGCCCGCACCACCTACCAGTTCCGCGCCTTCGCCGACGCCGTCGAGGAAGGCTCGTACCTGGACATCCGGATCGACCACGCCGACCCGGGACTGACCCCGCCCCGCCCCGCGCTGCGCCGTTACAAGGTGCCGCTCGGCGTGGTCGCCGTCTACGCCGCCTCCAACTTCCCGCTGGCCTTCTCGGTGCCCGGCGGCGACACCGCCAGCGCCCTCGCCGCCGGCTGCCCGGTCGTGGTCAAGGCCCACCCGGACCACCCCGCCACCTCCGAACTCTGCGGAGCGCTGCTGCGCCGGGCCGCCGTCGCCGCCGGGCTGCCCGCCGACGTGGTCGCCGTGGTCCACGGCTTCGACGCGGGCCTGGAGCTCATCCGGCACCCGCTGGTGGCCGCCGCCGGGTTCACCGGTTCCATCCGGGGCGGCCGTGCGCTGTTCGACGCGGCCGCCGCCCGGCCCGTCCCCATCCCCTTCCACGGCGAACTCGGCTCCCTCAACCCCGTCGTCGTCACCCCGGCCGCCGCCGCCGAGCGCGCCGAGGAGATCGGCGCGGGCCTCGCCGCCTCGGTGACCCTCGGCGTCGGCCAGTTCTGCGTCAAGCCGGGCCTGGTCCTGGTGCCCGGGGGAGCGGACGGCGACCGCCTCGCCGACACCCTGGGCAAGACGCTCGGCGAGACCGCCCCCGGGGTGCTCCTCGACCACCGGATGCGCGAGAACTTCCTCACCGGGGTGACCGAGCGGACCGCGCTGCCCGAGGTCACCGCGCCGGTCCCGGCCGGTCCGGGCGACGGGCACACCGTCGGCGCCGGCTACCTCTCCGTACCGGCCGGCCTGCTCACCGATCCGGCGTACGGGGTGCTGCTCGAGGAGTGCTTCGGCCCGGTGACGGTGCTCGCCCGGTACGCCGGCCAGGAGGAGGCGGGCGCGGTGCTGGACCGGCTCGGCGGGAACCTGAGCGCCACCCTGCAGCTGTCGTCCGCGGAGGCGGACGGCGGCCCGGGCCCGGCCGCCGAGCTGATCGGCCGGGTCACGGCCCTGGCCGGGCGGGTGGTGGTGAACAACTGGCCGACCGGGGTGGCGGTGGCCCCCGCCCAGCACCACGGCGGCCCGTACCCGGCCGCGACCTCGCACTCCACCTCCGTCGGCGGCACCGCGATCGAACGCTGGCTGCGCCCGGTGGCCTACCAGTCGGTGCCGGACCCGCTGCTCCCGCCGGAGCTGCGGGACGCCAACCCGCTCGGGCTGCCGCGCCGCACCACGACGGCCGCCCCGTAAACCCGTTGCCTGCCCCGCCACGCGCGGGGCAGGCTTCGCCGCATGCCGAGAGCCACCGGATTCACGTACGAGCAGCGCGGCGACGGAACCGTCGTCATCACCCACCGCGGCCGCGCCGCCACGACCCTGCGCGGGGGCCGGGCGGCCACGTTCCTGGCCGAGGTCGGCTCCGGGGACGAGCAGCTGGTCATGGCCCGCTGGACCGGGTCCTACAAGTTCGGCAACGAGCGCACCGCCAGGAACCACCCGCGGAACGCCGGCCGCCGCTGACCACACCCCCCGGACGGCCGCAGACCACCGAAATGTCCCGCGGGTAAGGGAACGGCAAAGGCACTCCGCTCGTTTGACCCGGCATGACCGCCATGACCCCTGGTTCGAACCTGCCGCTCAACGCCGTCCGGGTGACGGTCGACGTGGCCGCTCCGGTACGGCTCGACGTATCGGGGCTGCTGCTCGCCGCGAACGGCAAGGTGCGTTCCGACGCCGACTTCATCTTCTACAACCAGCCGTCCGGGCCGGGTGTCAGCTACCGCTCCGGCGGCGGGGCGGCGCCCGACTCGATCACCGTGGACACCTCCGCCCTGCCGCCCGGCATCGAGCGGATCGTGGTCACGGCCAGCCCGGACGCCGCCGGGCAGACCTTCCAGGGCATCGAGCCCACGGCCACCGTGCGCAATGCGGACGACAGCGGTGTCATCGCCACCTTCACCCCGCCGCAGCTGGCCACCGAGACCGCCCTGGTGGTCGTCGAGGTCTACGTGCGGGGCGGCCAGTGGAAGGTGCGGGCGGTCGGCCAGGGCTATGCCAACGGGCTGGCCGGGATCGCCACGGACTTCGGCGTCTCGGTCGACGAGGAGCCGGCCGCACCCCCTGCGCCGGCGCAGCCGCAGGCCCCGGCACAGCCCCCCGTTCCGGTGCAGCCCCCGGCCCCGGCGCAGCCCCCGGCCCCGCCCGCACCCGCCCCCGGCACGGGGAAGATCAACCTCGACAAGGGCCGGGTCAGCCTGCAGAAGAACCAGACGGTCTCCCTGGTCAAGGGCGGCAAGCCGCTGCTCTCCAAGGTCAAGATGGGTCTCGGCTGGGAGCCCGCGCACCGCGGGCGGAACATCGACCTCGACGCCTCGGTCATCGCGTACGGCCCCCAGCGCAATCACCTGGACAGCTGCTACTTCGGCCGGCTGTCCATCCTCGGCGGCTCGGTCAAGCATTCGGGTGACAACCTGACGGGTGAGGGTGCCGGGGACGACGAGGTCATCGTGGTGGACCTCGGCCGGCTGCCCGCCGAGGTCACCGGTCTGGTCTTCACCGTCAGCTCCTTCACCGGCCAGAAGTTCACCGACGTGGCCAACGCCTACTGCCGCCTGATCGACGCGGCGACCGACGAGGAGCTGGTCCGCTTCGACCTCACCGGCGCCGAGCCGCAGACCGGGGTGATGATGGCCAAGTTCATCCGCCAGTTCACCGGCGAATGGGAGATGACGGCCATGGGCCAGTTTGTGAAGTCCCGCACAGTGCGCGACCTGGTCAAGCCGGCCGCCCAGGCCCTCTGAGCAGGTGGGCGGGGTGCGGGCTCAGCCCGCGGCCCGCCCGGGGGTGACCCTCCGTGGGCCCTTCGTGACCCATACCACCCTCAAACCGGAGGTACCTGTCCGTGCCCACCCGTAGCCTTGGAAGCATGTACGAGACACCACCGCCCGCGGGTCCCGCGCGTCCGTCCGCCGCCGAGGCGAACGAGGCGATACGGCACCTCGTGGAGAGCCGGGCGGAGGGCGAGGAGTGGCCCGCGGAGGCGTACGAGTTCCTGCTCGCGGAGTGGGCGGCCGCCCACCAGGCCGAAGTGGCGGGCAGCGCGGCCCAGTGAGCCCCGCCCGCCCGCCGCGCTCCCGGTGAGCGGCCGCCGGCCGTGCCGTGTCAGGCCCGGCGCCGCCAGGGCCCGGTGATGGCCACCAGGATCCCCGGCTCCTGGATGCCCGCGAACAGGGTGCGTCCGTCCGGTGAGAAGCAGACCCCGGCGAACTCGGAGTACTCGGGCTCCTCCGCCGTACCGATGTTCAGCTCGTTGCGCGCCAGCGGATAGGTCCGCCCCGACTCGGTCGCCCCGAAGATGTGCTGCAGCCCGTCACCGTTCTCGGCGATGACGAGCCCCCCGTACGGGGAGACGGTGATGTTGTCCGGACCGTCGTGGGCGCCGGGCCCGGAGGGGTCGGCGTTCACCCCGAGCAGCACCGTCAGCCGGACGGTGCGCCGCTTGGGGTCGTAGAACCACACCTGGCCGTCGTGCGCGGCGCCCGGACTCTCCTCCCGTGCGTAGGAGGAGACGAAATAGGCGCCGCCGTCCCCCCACCACATGCCCTCCAGCTTGCGTCCCCGGGTGACCGCCCCGTCGGCGAACTGCTTGCGGACCGGTGTGGTCCGGGCGTCCCGGTCGGGCACCTCCACCCAGTCGACCCCGTACACGGTGCCGATCCGGGTCGCCCGCGAGAGGTCGTCCACCAGGCGGCCCGCGCTGTCGAAGCACTTGGCCGCGGCGAGCACGCCCGCGTCGTCCGCGAGGGTGCGCAGCCTGCCGCGCCCGTGCCGGAAACCGGCCGGCGGGGTCCAGCGGTAGAACAGGCCGTTGGGGCCGGCCGCGTCCTCCGTGAGGTAGGCGTGACCCCGCTTGGGATCGACGACCACGGCCTCGTGGTCGTACCGGCCCAGCGCCTTGACCGGCTCGGGCCGCAGGTTCGCCCGGCGGTCGTGCGGGTCGACCTCGAAGACGTAGCCGTGGTCCTTGGCCATCCCGTTCTCGCCGGCCAGGTCGGAGTTCTCCTCGCAGGTCAGCCAGGTCCCCCAGGGGGTGGCGCCGCCCGCACAGTTGGTCGACGTACCGGCTATGCCGACCCATTCGGCGACCTCGCCGCCGGGCCGTAGCTCGACCACCGTGCAGCCGCCGGCCGCCCCCGGGTCGTAGACCAGGCCCTCGGCGAGCGGCACCGGGTGCTCCCAGTCGGACCGGGGGCCCTTCAGCTCGTGGTTGTTCACCAGCAGGGTGACCCCCCGGTGGCCGGCGAAGGCGGCCGTGCCGTCGTGGTTCGAGGGGGTGAACTCGCCGGACTCCAGACGGGTGACACCGCTGTGGGTGAGGACCCGGTACGAGAATCCGGCGGGCAGGGCCAGCAGCCCGGCCGGGTCGGGCAGCAGGGGCCCGTAGCCGGGTGCGCAGGGCCGACCCCGCTCGTCGCGGAGGGTGCTGTCGTCGGCGGCCAGCGCCCCCGGGGCGGTGGCGAGGGCTCCGACCGTTCCGGTGAGGGCGACGCCCGCCCCGGCCAGGGCGGTACGGGCGGCGAAGTCTCTGCGGCTGAGCGGCATCGAATCTCCTGAGGTGGGGAGCTGGTGCGCGGTCGTGCGGGCGGCGCACCACCTCCCGCGGACATGAACGGGGGCTGAATTCCCGCCGAATGCCCGGATTCCCCCCTCCGGCTGATGGAATGGCCGAGTCCAGTCGCATAAACGACCTATCTCCGCCGCATAAGCCTCATCAACCTCATCGGTCGCACCGATCGCATCGGTCGCATCAGCTCCACTCTGGACGCCGCCGACGCCGTCCCGGTCCAGGCCCGGCACCGTCCCGGCGCAGCCGCCGCGGCGTCAGTGGTGCCTGGAACGCGCCTTGAACGCGGCCTTGCGGGCCTCCTTCGCCGCCGTACGGTCCGGGTGCAGCCGGCCCATCGCCTCCAGCACCTCGGCGGTCGCGGGGTGTTCCACCCGCCAGACCTCGTCGAAGAAGCCGGTGTGGCGGTCGGTCAGGTTCGCCATCAGGCCGGACAGGTCCTCGGTCTCGCCACCCGCGGCGAGCTGGGCCGCGATCGTGTCCACGGTCAGCCAGAACACCACGGCACCGTCCGGCGCGGGCACGTCGGCCGCGCCCTGCTCGGCGAGCCACACCCGGGCCAGGCCGCCGAGTTCCGGATCGGCGAGCACCCCGCGGACCGCCGGCTCGGCCACCGCCCCGGCCAGGGACAGCGCCTGCTGGCAGCGCAGCCTGCGCAGCGGGCCGCCCTCGTCCGCGCCGCGGGCCGCCGCCAGCAACTGCGCGACGGCCTCCGGCAGGTCCCCGCCCTCCCGGCGGGCGAGCCACAGCTCGATCTCGGCCTGGGCGGCCGGCTCGGCGAAGCCCGACACCGCGTCGAGCAGCGCTTCCGCGCCCTTCTCCGCGAGGTCACCGATCGCCGGCGCCTCGACTCCGGCGTCCAGCATCCGGCTGCGGATGCCGTACAGGCCGAGCGGGGTGAGCCGGACCAGCCCGTACCGGGAGACGTCCTCCTCGGCCCCCTCCGCCTCGCCGAACCCGCCGAGCTCCTCCTCGTCCGCCTCCGCCAGTAGCTCCTCGTCCACCGGCCGGAACTCCACCAGTCCGATGGGCTCCAGCTGCCGGAACTGGTCATCCAGCCGCATCATCGCGTCGGACACCCGCTCCAGCACCTCCTCCGTCGGCTCGCCCATCTCCTCGGGCACCACCATGGACGCGGCGAGCACGGGCAGCGGCACCGGCGCGTCGCCCGCACCGCCCTCGGCGACGGTGAGCAGGTAGAGGTTGGCGAGGACCCCCTCCAGGAAGTCCGCCTCGCGCTGCGGGTCCCAGTCCAGCTGGTCGAAGTCGATGCCGCCGCCCGCGTCCAGCGCGTCGACCAGGTCGTCCAGGTCGGGGACGGCTGCGTCGGCGATGACCGAGTCCAGCGCCGCCAGCCACAGGTCCAGTACGTCCGCCGGGGCGCCACCGGTCACCAGGGCGAGGTCCTCGCCGGGCTCGGCGCTGGCGAACCCGCCCTCGTCGGCATCCCGTTCCACGTCTTCCGGTTCGGTCACCTCGACGAGTCCGGCGTCGACGGCGACCCGCCACGCCTGGCTCGCGTGCGCCGGTCCGTCCGGGTCCGTGCCGAGGCCGAGCACCTCGGCCGCCTGCGGCAGCTGCTCGTCGAGGAGTTCGCCTCCGGCGCCGACCCGGGTCGCGGGTCCGGCCCAGCGGGCCAGCCGAACAGCGTGGGACAGCAGGGGCGCCGAGAGGGCCGTACGGGCCAGTTCCGCCTCGGAGTGCAGCCGTACCGGCGGCAGCGTTTGGCGCGGCTGTGCGGACATGGGAGGTCTCCTCGCGGAACAGGAACCAGCAGGTGGGGGGTCAGTGCGGTCCAGAGTAGACGCATTCCGGACCCGTCCGGCCGAGCGGAGCCGTCGGTTCATCCGACAGTCAGACGCCGTATTCCCTGGAGGCCTTGACAAGTTCCGCACCCACACAGGACATTGACGCGCGTAGATCTCAGCCATTTTTCCTGACGATCGCACCGCCACTCCGTTTTTCCCTCATCCAGTACCCGGAGTTCCCTGACCATGCGCTCCTCCCACACCCGTTCCGCCGCGGTCGCGGCCGTCGTGGCCACCGCGCTCGCCACCGGCCTCCTCGCGGGCACCGCCGACGCCGCGGACACCGCGGCCGCCGCCGACGCCGCGTCCGCCGGACCGGTCCGCATCCACGACATCCAGGGCGCCACACGCATATCGCCCCTGGCCGGCAAGCAGGTTGCCGACGTCGAGGGCATCGTGACCGGCGTCCGGACCTACGGCTCGCGCGGCTTCTGGATGCAGGACCCGGACGCCGACGACAACGACGCGACCAGCGAGGGCGTCTTCGTCTTCACCAGCAGCGTCCCGACCGTCGCCGTCGGCGACGCGGTCAAGGTCTCCGGCCTGGTCGGCGAGTACGTCCCCGGCGGCCTGAACTCGGGCAACCAGTCGGTGACGCAGATCTCCAAGCCCACCGTGACCGTCCTCTCCTCGGGCAACCAGCTGCCCGAGGCCGTGCTCATCAACGAGTACTCGGTGCCCTCCGAGTACGCCCCGGCCGGCGACCCGGCCGCCGGCGGCAGCATCAACGGCCTGACCCTGGAGCCCGGCCGCTACGCCCTGGACTACTACGAGTCCCTGGAGGGCACCAACGTCCGCATCGGCACCTCCCGGGTCGTCGGCGCCACCTCCCCGTACGCGGACCTGTGGGTCACCGTGAAGGGCTGGGAGAACCCGACCCGCCGCGGCGGCACCCTCTACAGCTCCTACGAGTCCCAGAACACCGGCCGCCTGATGGTCCAGCAGCTGACCCCGCTGGCCCAGCAGCCCTTCCCGGTGGCGAACGTCGGCGACAGGCTGACCGGCACCACCGAAGGCCCGCTCGACTTCAACCAGTTCGGCGGCTACACGCTGACCGCCCGCACCCTGGGCACCGTGGCCTCCAAGAACCTGCAGGCCGAGAAGACCAAGCCGCAGGCCGAGGGCGAGCTCGCGATCGCGACGTACAACGTCGAGAACCTGGACCCGAGCGACCCGCAGGAGAAGTTCGACGCCCTCGCGAAGGCCGTCGTCGAGAACCTGGCCTCGCCCGACATCCTGGCGCTTGAGGAGATCCAGGACAACACGGGCGCGAAGAACGACGGAATCGTTTCCGCGGACCAGACCCTGACCAAGTTCACCGAGGCCGTCAAGGCCGCGGGCGGCCCGGCGTACCAGTGGCGGACCATCGACCCCGAGAACAACAAGGACGGCGGCGAGCCCGGCGGCAACATCCGCCAGGTGTTCCTCTTCAACCCGGAGCGGGTCTCCTTCACCGACCGCGACGCCGGCAACGCGACCACCCCGGCCGGTGTGCTGCAGGACGGCGGGAAGGCCGCCCTCACCCACTCCCCCGGCCGGATCGACCCGGCGAACGCGGCCTGGGAGGCCAGCCGCAAGCCGCTCGCGGGCGAGTTCGTCTTCCGTGGCCGCACGGTCTTCGTGATCGCCAACCACTTCGGTTCGAAGGGCGGCGACGAGGGCCTGACCTCGCACCACCAGCCGCCGGCCCGCCCGTCGGAGACCAAGCGGCTCCAGCAGGCGCAGGCGGTCAACGGGTTCGTGAAGGAGATCCTGGCCGCCCAGAAGAACGCGAACGTCGTCGTCCTCGGTGACATCAACGACTTCGACTTCTCGGACACCACCAAGGCGCTGGCGGACGGCGGGGCCCTGTACCCGGCGATCCAGTCGCTCCCGAAGTCCGAGCGCTACTCGTACGTCTTCCAGGGCAACTCGCAGGTGCTGGACCAGATCCTGACCAGCCCGGCGATCAAGAAGTTCACGTACGACAGCGTGCACATCAACGCCGAGTTCGCCGACCAGAACAGCGACCACGACCCGCAGGTCCTGCGCTTCCGCCCGTAGTCACGACGGGCGGAAACGGGGCCCCGGCCGCCGTCTCGGCCGGGGCCCCGTCCCATTCCCACACCCGTCCCCGTCCCCGTCACCACTCCCACTCCCACTCCGGGACCTTGGGCCCTGGCGGAATACCACCGCACCGGTGGCGTGATCCTGACCACATCCGCCCACAGCGGGTGTTTTGTGGTGTTGAGTGGCTCCACGCACGATCTTGCGCCGCCCGCACTCCCCCCGGAGGCTCCTCGTGTTCCCCTCCATACCCCTCGCCCAGGAAATCGGCCTGGCCGTCCTGTTCACGGCCGCCGTCGCCTGGCTCCTCGGCCTGGGCCACATGCTGCGGGACCGACGCTTCCACCACCCCGAGCCGGCCACCGCCGCCCCGGCCGAGGGACTTCCGGCGATCCCGGTGATCCCGGTGATCCCGGGCCAGCGCACCGCCGCCGCCCACCCGATGGAGTCCGTCGAGCTCACCGAGGCCGAGAAGCAGGCCTTCGCCGGCCTGGTCCGCAGGATCTCCCCCCAGCGCTGACGCGGGGGCACACAGGACGCAGACGGGAAACGCCCTCCCGCGGCGCAGGCCGCGGGAGGGCGTTTCCCGTACCGGTGGTCCGACCCCGCGGGTCAGTTGTGGCTGTGCAGGACCTCGTTGAGGCCGCCCCAGTTCGCCTTGTACGGGCGGGCCTCGACGGCGCCGGTCACCGAGTTGCGGCGGAAGAGGATGTTGTCGGCGCCGGAAAGCTCCAGGGCCTTGACGACCTGGCCGTCCGGCAGGGTGACCCGGGTGCCGGCGGTGACGTACAGGCCCGCCTCGACGACGCACTCGTTGCCCAGCGCGATGCCGATGCCCGCCTCGGCGCCGATCAGGGTGCGCTCGCCGATCGAGATGATCTGCTTGCCGCCGCCCGACAGGGTGCCCATGGTGGAGGCGCCGCCGCCGATGTCGGAGCCGTCGCCGACGACGACGCCCGCGGAGATCCGGCCCTCGACCATGGAGGTGCCGAGGGTGCCGGCGTTGAAGTTGACGAAGCCCTCGTGCATCACGGTGGTGCCCTCGGCGAGGTGCGCGCCGAGGCGGACGCGGTCGGCGTCGGCGATGCGCACGCCCTTGGGGGCGACGTAGTCGGTCATCCGCGGGAACTTGTCGATCGAGGTGACCTGCAGGTGCAGGCCCTCGGCGCGGGCGTTCAGGCGGACGGTCTCGACCTGGTCGACGGCGACCGGGCCCAGCGAGGTCCAGGCGACGTTGGCCAGCAGGCCGAAGACGCCGTCCAGGTTCTGGCCGTGCGGCTTCACCAGGCGGTGGCTCAGCAGGTGCAGGCGCAGGTACGCGTCGTGGGCGTCCAGCGGCTTGTCCTCCAGGGAGGCGATCACCGTGCGGACGGCCACGACCTCGACACCGCGGACGGCGTCCGAGCGGATCGCCCTGGCGGCGGCCGCGCCCAGCAGCTCCACGGCCTGGTCGGCGGAGAGGCGCTCGGTGCCGGCCGGGGCGGCCGGCTCCTCGACCAGCTCGGGGGCCGGGAACCAGGTGTCGAGAACGGTGCCGTCGGCGGCGATGGTGGCAAGTCCGGCGGCGACGGCGCCGGTGGTACGTGTAGCAGTCATACGGGAAACCTAACCGGGGACGGCCTGCCGTCGCGAACCGGTCTCATGTGCCGGTCGTGTCGCCGGCCGCGCCGGCCGCCCGCCCACCGCCAGGACGGCCGCTCCGGCCCCCGCCGCGAGCAGGGCGCACACCGGCCAGAGCAGGCCCGGGGCCGACGCGTAGAGGGTGCCGCCCAGGGGTGCGGCGAGCACCACTCCGCTGACGGAGACCCCGGCGTACAGGCTCTGGAAACGGCCGACGGCGTGCTCGGGGGCCTCGTCGGCGACGTAGGCGGTGGCGGTCGTCTTGTAGAGGATCTCGCCGAGGCTGAGCAGCACCATCATGGTGACGGCGGTGGCGGTGCCGACGCCCAGCAGCAGGGCTCCGTATCCGGCGCCGACCAGCAGCAGTCCGGTGCCGACGACCCGCAGCGGCGGCCGGTTGCGCAGGGCCACGGCGGCGGGCAGCTCCAGGAGCAGGATCACCAGCCCGTTGAGCGCGATGATCAGGCCGAAGGCTTCCACGTCCAGGCCGTGGCCGGCGAGGACCACCGGGAAGGTGGAGTACTGCTGGCGGTAGACCACGTCCGTCACCAGGATCGCGCCGAGCAGCACCAGCAGGGCGGGCCGGGCCCGGAGTTCGGCAAGGATCCCGCGGCCCCGTCCCCGGTCCGGGGCCGCGGGAGTCTTCACGGCCCCGCGGGCCGGGACGACCCGGGCGGTCCAGAGCGCCATGGCCAGGGTGCCCAGTCCGTCGGCCACGAACAGCCAGCCGTACGAGAGACCGGTCGCCATCAGCGCGCCCAGCGGCGGCCCCAGGGCGAAGCCGCCGTTGGAGGCGCAGCGCACCACGGCGAAGGCCTGCCGGCGGGCCCCCTCCGGGACGATCACCGCGACCAGCGCGGAGTTCGCGGCGCGCAGCACGCCGAGGGCGTACTGGGCCACCGGCAGGGCGGCGTACAGGGCCGCGGTGGACAGCAGGGGAAGCAGGGTGAGGACGGCTCCGCCGAGTACGGCCGCGCCGAGCAGCACCCGGCGATGGCCGAACCGGTCGCCGAACCAGCCGCCGGTGAAATTCCCGGCCACCGTGCCGAGGCCGCCGATCCCGCTGACGAGTCCCGCCTCGGCCGGGCCCAGCCCGCGCGGCCCGGTCAGGTACACGAAGACGAAGACGAAGGTGAACGCGGCGACGGCATTGACGAACGTCCCGACCGAGAGCAGCCAGACCGCTCTCGGTACGTCCCTGAACCCTTGCAGCACGGCGCCCCCCACGGATCAACGAGTCAGTTCCTTTTGGGAACTGACTATGCCAACATGGCAGCCTCGGGTCAACGGACGACGGATGGAACGGAACGGCGATGGCCCAGCGCACCCGGCTCGACGACGCCGACTGCTCGATCGCCCAGGCCCTGGACGTGGTGGGCGACTGGTGGACGCTGCTGATCGTGCGCGACGCGGCGCGCGGCATGCACCGCTTCGAGGACTTCCAGCGCGAGCTGGGGGTGTCCCGGAAGGTGCTCGCCGAACGCCTGCGGCTGCTGGTGGAGGCGGAGGTCCTGGTGCGCGAGCCGTACCAGGACCGCCCGGTACGGCACGCCTACCGGCTGACCCCGCGCGGGCGCGCGCTGCTTCCGGTCCTGGTCGCCCTCCAGGACTGGGGAGACACCTGGATCCTGGGAGAGGGAGAGATGACGGCGACCACGGAGGCGGCCTCGCGGGAGGCGGCCCGGGTGCACGGACTGCGCGGGACGCGACTGCCGGACCTGCTGCTGCCGGACCGGTTCGGGGGGATGACCGATCCGGTGGCGGCGGACACGGACTTCACCGTCCTGTACTGCTTTCCCGGCGCCTACGCGCGCGCCGAGGCGTACCCGCCCGGGTGGGGCTCGATCCCCGGGGCGCGCGGCTGCACCTTCGAGTCCTGCACCTACCGCGACCAGCTCGCCGAATTCACCGCGGCCGGCGCGACCGTGTACGGGGTGTCCACGCAACGCCCGGACGAGCAGCGGGAGTTCGCCGAGAAGGAGGGGCTGCGGTTCGCGCTGCTCTCGGACGCCGAACTGGGCCTGACCGCGGCGCTCCGGCTGCCCACGTTCCGCGCGGCGGGGGTCAGCCGGCTGAAGCGGCTGACGCTGGTGGTGGGGCGGGACCGGGTGGTCCGGGAAGTGCTGTACCCGATCCAGGACATCGAGGCGAGCGTGACGGCGGCCCTGGCCGCGGTCCGCGCGGCCGTCTGACGGGCGCGGTCCGCGCCGCCGCCCGACGGGCCCACCCGGCGGACGTCAAGCCCGCAGCACCCGGGCCAGCACCTCCCGGGCGTACTCCTCGTCGTACGGCATGTCCGTGAGCAGCACCTGCAGGGTGATCCCGTCCAGCACCGCCACCAGCGCCCGCGCCGTGGCCGGGTCGGTACGGGCGGCCAGGGCGCCGGCCATGGCCTCGCACCACTCCGCCGCGACCGGGCGTAGGGCCGGGCGCCGGAGCGCGGCGAGGTAGAGCTCGTACTCGAGTTCCGCCCGGCCGCGGTCCGCCGCGAGGAGCTCGCCGAGGAAGCGGGCCAGCGCGGACGGCAGGTCCGCGGCGGGATCGGACAGCACGGGGCTCGCCGCGACGGCCGCGGCGAAGCCCTCGTTCGCCCGGCGCAGGGCCGCCACCAGCAGCTCGTCCAGGGTCCTGAAGTGGTACGTGGTGGAGCCGAGCGGTACGTCCGCCTCGGCGGCCACGCTCCGGTGGCTCAGCCCGGCGATGCCCCTGGCCCCGACCACCCGGATCGCCGCGTCGATGATCCGGTCGCGCCGGCCGGGGTCGTAGCGGCGGACGGCGCCGGCCATCAGTGCGCCCCGCCGAGGTTCAGCAGGACCACTCCGGCGATCACCAGGACGATTCCGGCGATCTTGGCTGCGGTGGCGGTCTCACCGAGGAAGAGCACGCCTATCGCCGCGATCGCGGCGGTGCCGACGCCCGCCCAGATGGCGTAGGCGGTGCCCACCGACATGGACTTCAGGGTCTGCG
This sequence comes from Streptomyces sp. NPDC048603, assembly GCF_043199475.1. Classification (NCBI taxonomy): domain Bacteria; kingdom Bacillati; phylum Actinomycetota; class Actinomycetes; order Kitasatosporales; family Streptomycetaceae; genus Streptomyces; species Streptomyces sp. NPDC048603. Next base: position 102,762 of record NZ_JBICVY010000017.1, read on the forward strand.
CGAGCAGGGTGAAGGCGAGCAGGTAACCCACTGCCGTGCCCAGCGAGGGCCACAGCTTGGTGAAGCCGTCGCTGTACTTCATGGCGGTGGTCCCGGCGACCTCGGCGGCGATGGCCGCGGCAAGCAGTACGTAAGGCATGCGTACGAGCGTACACAACGATATGTACGACCGTACGTAAAGCTGAGGGATAGGGTGTCCAGGCACATCAGGGGACGGGACGCACAACGGAGTAGGACGTGTCACAGAACGAGGGGGGCTTCCCCGAACAGCCTGGCGAGCCGTACGCAGAACCGCAGGCCCACTGGGGCGGCGCATGGGTGCCGCCCCTGCCGCCGCAGCCGGGGGTGATCCCGCTCCGCCCGCTGGACCTGGGCGACGTCTTCAACGGGAGCTTCAACACCCTGGGCCGCCACTGGAAGCAGATCACCGGCTTCGTGCTGGCCGTGCAGTCCGCCATGCTGCTGGCCGTGGGCGCCCTCGTGGCGCTCGGTATCGCCCTCACCCACAGCCATCTCGACGGTGTCTTCGACCTCGACCACGGGCAGGACCCGTCCCCGGACGACCTCAACCCGGTGCTGGCCACCTTCATACCGCTGGGCCTGGTGGCAGCGGTCGCCGTGGTCTGGGTGCTGGCGCTGACCAACGCGGGCCTGACCGCGCTGCTCCAGGAGGCCGTGGTAGGCCGGCCGCTCACGGTCGCCGCGATGTTCGCGCGCGCCCGGCACCGCGCCTGGTCGGTGGCCGGCGTATGGGTGCTGACCGGTCTGCTCGCCGCACTGCCCGTACTGGTGGCGCTGGCCGTCACCGTGCCGCTGTCGATCGGCACCGGCGAGTCGGACCTGCCCGTGACGCTGTTCCCCGTGGCACTCCTGCTCGGCCTGCCCTACTCGGCGTGGATCTGGATCCGCTACGGCCTGGCTCCGGCCGCCGCCGCGTGCGAGGCACTGGGCCCGGTCACCGCCATGCGGCGTTCGGCGAAGCTGGTGCGCGGCAGCTGGTGGCGGATCTTCGGCACCACCCTGCTGGTCGGGCTGGTGTCCGTGATCTGCGCCTACGTCATCCAGTTCCTGACCGGCCTCCTGGGCTTCGCGCTGATGCTCCCGGCGCTCGGGGTGGTCGGCTCGGGAGCCGACGACACGGCGGCGGGGCTCCTCGTCCTCATCGGCGGCTACCTGTTGATCTCGCTCGTCGGCAACACCCTCGGGCAGGTCTTCTTCCCCACCCTGCCGCAGCTGGCCACCACGCTCCTCTACGTCGACCAGCGCATCCGCCAGGAGGACCTGGTCTCCGGCCTCCTCGCGGCCGCGTCGGCGGAGCAGCAGCCCCTGCGCTGAGTCACGGCTCACCGCATACGACGAGGCCCCCCGGCACTGGGTGCCGGGGGGCCTCGTCGTATGTACGGCAGGCAGGCTCAGACGTTGAACCCGAGCGCGCGGAGCTGCTCGCGGCCGTCGTCCGTGATCTTGTCCGGACCCCACGGCGGCATCCAGACCCAGTTGATCCGGAGCTCGCTGACGATGCCCTCGGTCGCGGACTTGGCCTGGTCCTCGATGACGTCCGTCAGCGGGCAGGCCGCCGAGGTGAGCGTCATGTCCAGGGTCGCGATGTTCGCGTCGTCGATGTGGATGCCGTAGATCAGCCCCAGGTTGACGACGTCGATGCCCAGCTCGGGGTCGACCACGTCGTAGAGGGCCTCGCGGACCTCCTCCTCCGTGGCCGGCTTGATGGACGCCTCGGGCGCCGCGTTCTCCGTCATGCCGACTTCCTCTCCGCTCCGTCACCCAGGGCCTCCAGGGCCTGGGCCGTCGCGTCCTTCCACGCCATCCAGCTCAGCAGAGCACACTTCACCCGCGCGGGGTACTTGGAGACACCGGCGAACGCGACCGCGTCCTCCAGCACCTCCTCCATCGCCTCGTCGGGCTCGATCTTCCCCTTGGACTGCATCAGCTCCAGGAACGTCTCCTGGGTCTTCTGCGCCTCGGCGACCTGCTTGCCCACCATCAGCTCGTTCAGCACGGACGCGCTGGCCTGGCTGATCGAGCAGCCCTGTCCCTCGTACGAGACGTCCGTCAGCGTCCCGTCGTCGTACTTCACGCGCAGCGTGATCTCGTCACCACACGTCGGGTTGACGTGGTGCACCTCGACGTCACCCTCGCGCAGGCCACGCCCGTGCGGGTGCTTGTAGTGGTCCAGGATCAGTTCCTGGTACATCGAATCCAGCTTCACAGCGCCCTCGTCGTCCTGTCCTCGTCGCCTCGTGGTCCTCGGTCGGCCCGGTCAGCCGAAGAAGTTCCGTACGTGCTCCAGCCCGTCGATCAGCGCGTCGACGTCCGCCGGAGAGGAGTACAGGTAGAACGACGCTCGCGTGGTCGCCGGAATTCCGTACCGCAGGCAGACCGGGCGCGCGCAGTGGTGTCCCACGCGGACCGCGATGCCCTGCTCGTCCAGGACCTGGCCGACGTCGTGCGGGTGGATGTCGCCGAGCACGAAGGAGATCGCCGCGCCGCGGTCCTCGGCCGTGGTGGGGCCGATGATCCGCAGGTCGGGAACCTCCTGCAGACGCTTCACCGCGTACTCGGTGATCGCGTGCTCGTGCGCGGCGATGCGCTCCATGCCGATCGAGGTCAGGTAGTCCACGGCCGCGCCGAGGCCGACGGCCTGGGCGATCGGGGGCGTGCCCGCCTCGAACTTGTGGGGCGCCGGGGCGTAGGTGGACGAGTGCATCGAGACGGTCTCGATCATCTCGCCGCCGCCGAGGAACGGAGGAAGGTCCTCCAGCAGCTCCTGGCGGCCCCAGAGGACACCGATGCCGGTCGGGCCGCACATCTTGTGGCCGGTGAAGGCCACGAAGTCGGCGCCGAGGGCCTGCACGTCCAGCGGCATGTGCGGGGCGGCCTGCGAGGCGTCGATCAGCACCAGGGCGCCGACGTCCTGCGCCCGGCGGACGATCGCCTCGACCGGGTTGACCGTGCCCAGGATGTTGGAGACCAGCGTGAAGGAGACGATCTTCGTCTTCTCCGTGATGACCTCTTCGATGTTGGACAGGTCGAGCCGGCCGTCGTCGGTCAGGCCGAACCACTTCAGCTTCGCTCCGGTGCGCTGCGCGAGCAGCTGCCACGGGACGATGTTGGAGTGGTGCTCCATCTCCGTGATGGCGATCTCGGTTTCGCGGTCGACCCGGTAGGGCTCGTCGGCCCATCCGAGCATGTTCGCGACCAGGTTGAGCGACTCGGAGGCGTTCTTGGTGAAGATCACCTCGTCGCGGCTCGGCGCGTTGATGAAGGCGGCCACCTTGTCGCGGGCGCCCTCGTACAGTGCCGTGGCCTCCTCGGCGAGCACGTGCACGCCGCGGTGCACGTTCGCGTTGTGCCGCTCGTAGTAGGCGTTCAGCGCGTCGAGCACCTGGCGCGGCTTCTGCGAGGTCGCCGCGTTGTCCAGGTAAACGATCTTCTTCCCGTCGTGGACCACACGATCCAGCAGGGGGAAGTCCTTGCGGATCGCCTCGATGTCGAGGAGGCCAGGCAGCTGTGTCACGCGGTCGCGCCACCCTTCACGTACTTGTCGTAGCCCTCGGCCTCCAGCTGGTCGGCGAGCTCGGCGCCGCCGGACTCGGCGATACGGCCGTTCGCGAACACGTGCACGAAGTCGGGCTTGATGTAGCGCAGGATGCGCGTGTAGTGGGTGATCAGCAGGGTGCCGACCTCACCGGTCTCGCGGACGCGGTTGACGCCCTCGGAGACGATGCGCAGGGCGTCGACGTCCAGGCCGGAGTCGGTCTCGTCGAGGATCGCGATCTTCGGCTTGAGGAGCTCCAGCTGGAGGATCTCGTGGCGCTTCTTCTCACCGCCGGAGAAGCCCTCGTTGACGTTGCGCTCGGCGAACGCGGGGTCCATGGAGAGACGCTCCATGGCCTCCTTGACCTCCTTGACCCAGGTACGCAGCTTGGGGGCCTCGCCGCGGATGGCGGTGGCCGACGTACGCAGGAAGTTGGAGACCGAGACACCGGGGACCTCGACCGGGTACTGCATGGCGAGGAAGACGCCGGCGCGGGCGCGCTCGTCGACGGACATCTCCAGGACGTCCTCGCCGTCGAGGGTCACGGTGCCACCGGTGATGGTGTACTTCGGGTGACCGGCCAGCGAGTAGGCCAGGGTGGACTTGCCCGAGCCGTTGGGGCCCATGATGGCGTGCGTCTCGCCCTGCTTGACGGTCAGGTCGACGCCCTTGAGGATCTCGCGGGAGCCGTTCTCCGTCTCGACGGAAACGCGCAGGTCGTTGATTTCAAGCGTTGCCATGGGTGCCTCAGGACTCCTGGGTGAGGGAGACGAGCACGTCGTCCCCTTCGATCTTTACGGGGTATACGGGGACGGGGCGCGTCGCGGGGAGCCCGGACGGCTTGCCGGTGCGGAGATCGAACGCAGATCCGTGCAGCCAGCACTCGATCTGGCAGTCCTCCACCTCGCCCTCCGACAGGGAGACGTTCGCGTGCGAGCAGATGTCGTGGATCGCGAACACCTCCCCCTCGGTGGAGACGATGGACACCGGCGTGCCGTCGAGTTCCACCCGCTTGGGGGTGTTCTCCTCGAGCTCGCTCAGCGCGCAGGCCTTGACGTAGGTCATCAGACGGACGCCTCGAGTTCCGCCTCGATCTTGGCGATCAGGCGCTCCTCGACGTCCGGAACGCCGATCTGCTGGACGAGCTCGGCGAAGAAGCCGCGGACCACCAGGCGGCGGGCCTCGTCGGCCGGGATACCGCGGGACCGGAGGTAGAACAGCTGCTCGTCGTCGAAGCGGCCGGTCGCGGAGGCGTGGCCGGCGCCGACGATCTCGCCGGTCTCGATCTCCAGGTTCGGCACGGAGTCGACCCGCGCGCCGTCCGTGAGGACGAGGTTGCGGTTGAGCTCGTAGGTGTCGGTGCCCTCGGCGGTCTTCTCGATGAGGACGTCGCCGATCCAGACAGCGTGCGCGCCCTCGCCCTGCAGCGCGCCCTTGTAGGTCACGTTGGACTTGCAGTGCGGCACGTCGTGGTCGACCAGGAGGCGGTGCTCCTGGTGCTGGCCGGCGTCGGTGAAGTACAGGCCGAGCAGCTCGGCCTCGCCGCCGGTGCCCGCGTAGTTCACGCGCGGGTGGATGCGGACCAGGTCGCCGCCGAAGGTCACGACCACGGACTTGAAGGAGGCGTCGCGGCCGACCAGCGCGTTGTGCTGGGACGTGTGGACGGCGGTGTCGTCCCAGTCCTGCACCGACACGAAGGTGACCTTGGCGCCGTCGCCGACGAGGATGTCGACGTTGGCCGCGCGCACGCCGTCACCGGTGTGGTCGATGACGATGACCGCCTCGGCGAACGGCTTGATGTCGAAGACCGTGTGGCCGAAGGTCGTGCCGCCCTCACCGTGCAGGGCGACGCGGATCGGGTCGGCGAGGACGGTCTCCTTGGGCACGGTCACGACCGTGGCCTTGGCGAACGCGGAGAAGGCCTGGGCGGACACCCGGTCCACCGGGGTTCCGGCCTTGCCGACGCGCTCGTCGTCGCGGTCGACGGCCTCGACGGTGACTCCCTCGGGCGCGTCGATCTGGGCCTTCATCGTGCCGTTCGCGATCGCGGAGCCGTCGTGGAGGCCGCGCAGGCGCTCCAGCGGCGTGAACCGCCACTCCTCCTCGCGGCCGTGCGGCACGGGGAAGTCGGCCACGTCGAAGGACGGGGGCGCACTCATCCGGGTGGCGACGGTGGACTCTGCGGCCACCGCGATCGCGCCGGCGGTGGTGGAACCCGCCGGAATGTTCTGAGCCTCAGCCATGGCTGTCGTCTTGCTCTCTTCCTACGTCAACGAATGTGCTGCGAGTGGGGACCGTGGCGTCAGCCGACGGCGCCTTCCATCTGCAGCTCGATCAGCCGGTTCAGCTCCAGCGCGTACTCCATCGGCAGCTCCTTGGCGATCGGCTCGACGAAGCCGCGCACGATCATCGCCATGGCCTCGAACTCGGTCATGCCGCGCTGCATCAGGTAGAAGAGCTGGTCGTCGGAGACCTTGGAGACGGTCGCCTCGTGGCCCATGGTCACGTCGTCCTCGCGGACGTCGACGTACGGGTACGTGTCCGAGCGGGAGATCTGGTCGACCAGCAGCGCGTCGCAGAGCACGTTGGACTTGGAGCCCGGGGCGCCCTCGCCGATCTCGACCAGACCGCGGTAGGAGGTGCGGCCGCCGCCCCGCGCCACCGACTTGGAGACGATGTTCGAGGAGGTGTTCGGCGCCATGTGGACCATCTTGGAGCCGGCGTCCTGGTGCTGGCCCTCGCCCGCGAAGGCGATGGAGAGGGTCTCACCCTTGGCGTGCTCGCCCATCAGGTAGACAGCCGGGTACTTCATGGTGACCTTGGAACCGATGTTGCCGTCGATCCACTCCATGGTCGCGCCCTCGTACGCCACGGCGCGCTTGGTGACCAGGTTGTAGACGTTGTTCGACCAGTTCTGGATGGTCGTGTAGCGGCAGCGGCCGCCCTTCTTCACGATGATCTCGACCACGGCGCTGTGCAGCGAGTCCGAGGAGTAGATCGGGGCGGTGCAGCCCTCGACGTAGTGGACGTAGGCGTCCTCGTCGACGATGATCAGCGTCCGCTCGAACTGGCCCATGTTCTCGGTGTTGATCCGGAAGTAGGCCTGGAGCGGGATCTCCACCTGCACGCCCTTGGGCACGTAGATGAACGAGCCACCCGACCACACGGCGGTGTTCAGGGAGGCGAACTTGTTGTCACCGACCGGGATGACGGTGCCGAAGTACTCCTTGAAGAGTTCCTCGTGCTCCTTCAGCGCGGTGTCGGTGTCGACGAAGATGACGCCCTGCTCCTCCAGGTCCTCGCGGATCTGGTGGTAGACGACCTCGGACTCGTACTGGGCCGCGACACCGGCGACGAGGCGCTGCTTCTCCGCCTCCGGGATGCCGAGCTTGTCGTACGTGTTCTTGATGTCCTCGGGCAGTTCCTCCCAGGAAGCGGCCTGCTTCTCGGTGGAACGCACGAAGTACTTGATGTTGTCGAAGTCGATGCCGGACAGGTCGGAACCCCAGGTCGGCATGGGCTTCTTGTCGAAGAGCTTGAGGCCCTTGAGGCGGAGCTTCAGCATCCACTCGGGCTCGTTCTTCTTCGCCGAGATGTCCCGGACGACGTCCTCGTTGAGACCGCGCTTGGCAGCGGCACCGGCCGCGTCGGAGTCGGCCCAGCCGTACTCGTACTTGCCCAGGCCCTCGAGTTCAGGGTGAGCAATCTCCGTGGTCATGCGGGGTTCCTCCCGGCCGTGCTTGCAGATGCTGATGTGGTTGCCTGTGCGGCGCTTCGCGGAATGAAGGTCGTACACACCCCGTCGCCGTGGGCGATCGTGGCGAGACGCTGCACATGCGTCCCGAGCAGGCGCGAGAAGACCTCGGTCTCCGCCTCGCACAGCTGCGGGAACTGCTCGGCGACGTGCGCGACCGGGCAGTGGTGCTGACAGAGCTGTTCTCCGCTGTGCGGACCGGGAGCGCTCTTCGCCGTAGCAGCGTACCCGTCCACGGTCAACGCCTTGGCAAGTGCCCCGGTGCGCTCCGCGGGGTCCGCCGCCTCGACGGCCTCCCGGTACGCCTCCGCCTGTGCGTCCAGTCGCGCCTTGGCGAACGCGGCCACGGCCGCCTCGCCCTTCTCGCCGCCGCCGGCGGCCTGCGCGATCCAGCGCAGTGCGTCCGCGGCGAGCTTGTCGTACGACTGGTCGAAGGCGTCGCGTCCGCAGTCGGTCAGCGCGAACACCTTGGCGGGTCGCCCACGGGTGCGCGTGCCGTACACGCGCTGCTCACGGGGTGCGACCACGTCGTCGGCGACGAGCGTGTCGAGATGGCGGCGGACGGCGGCCTGGGTGAGGCCGAGACGCTGGGCGAGGTCGGCGACGGTGGACGGACCGTGGTCCAGGATGGACCGCGCGACCCGGTTGCGGGTGGACCGCTCCCCGGTCGCGAGTTCCCCCTGGGGGTTCTCGGTCAGCCGTTCGCCGTTTTTCACAACGCCATTGTTGCGTAATTAGTCGAGGGGCGACAAGCCGTGACCGACGCCACTCCTGGTGTCTTCCATCACTAAGGGTTACCTAATTTATCTACAGAGAGTTAAGTGGAGGTCAACATTCCGAAGCTTCTCCAGGGGATTCCCCTCCCGGGAATTCGCGGCCGTCACAGGCAGTGGAGGAACATCGAATTCCCGCCGCAGGCCGGAAATGGCCCCCTCCCCGGCGAGAAGGCGCTCTTCCGCGGCTCCGTAGACTCACCGGCATGAGCAATGACCCCGCCGTGGAGATCCGCGGACTGGTGAAGCGGTACGGGCCCAAGACCGCAGTGGACGGCCTGGACCTCACCGTCCCGGCGTCCTCTGTCACCGCGGTCCTCGGTCCCAACGGCGCGGGCAAGACCACCACCGTGGAAACAGCGGAGGGCTACCTCCGCCCCGACTCCGGCACCGTCCGCGTCCTCGGCCTCGACCCGGTCTCCGACGCCTCCGCCCTGCGCCCCCGCACCGGCGTGATGCTCCAGTCCGGCGGGGTCTACTCCGGCGCCCGCGCCGTCGAGATGCTCCGCCACATGGCCAGGCTGTACGCCGACCCGCTCGACGTGGACACCCTGGTGGAGCGCCTCGGCCTGGGCAGCTGCGGCCGGACCCCCTACCGCCGCCTCTCCGGCGGCCAGCAGCAGCGCCTGGCGCTGGCCATGGCCGTGGTCGGCCGGCCCGAACTCGTCTTCCTCGACGAGCCCACGGCCGGCATGGACCCGCAGGCCCGCCGCGCCACCTGGGACCTGGTACGGGAACTCCGCTCCGACGGGGTCACGGTCGTCCTCACCACCCACCACATGGACGAGGCCGAGCAGCTGGCCGACGAGGTCGCGATCATCGACGCCGGCCGGGTCATCGCCCACGGCAGCCCCGAGCAGCTGTGCCGCGGCGGCGCCGAGAACACCCTGCGCTTCACCGGCCGCCCCGCGCTGGACCTGGCCTCGCTGCTCAAGGCCCTGCCGGACGGGACGCAGGCCGCCGAGCTGCTGCCCGGCGTCTACCGGATCACCGGCGACGTCGACCCGCAGATGCTGGCCACCGTCACCTCCTGGTGCGCACAGCACGGCGTGATGCCGGACAGCCTCTCCGTGGAGCGGCACACCCTGGAGGACGTCTTTCTCGAGCTGACCGGTAAGGAGCTGCGCGGATGACCCGGCACACGTCACGGCCCCGCCGGGGGTCCGGGGGTCGCCCCCCGGGAGGACACGGCCTCGAACTGACCGGCAAGGAGCTGCGCGGATGAGCGCCGGCACGTACACCCCCGCGCCGGGGGCCGCACCCGTGTCCAGGATGATCGCCGCGCAGGCGGCCCTGGAGACCCGGATGCTGCTGCGCAACGGCGAGCAGCTGCTGCTGACCGTGATCATCCCGGCGCTGCTGCTCACCTTGTTCTCGGTGGTCGACATCGTGGACACGGGCCGGGGCGAGTCCGTGGACTTCCTCGCCCCGGGCGTGCTGGCGCTCGCCGTGATGTCCACCGCCTTCACCGGGCAGGCCATCGCCACCGGCTTCGACCGCCGCTACGGGGTGCTCAAACGGCTCGGCGCCTCACCGCTGCCCCGCTGGGCGCTGATGGCGGCCAAGACGCTGTCCGTCCTGGTCACGGAGGTGCTCCAGGTCGCGCTGCTCACGGTGATGGCGCTGGCGCTGGGCTGGTCCCCGCAGGGGAACCCGCTGTCGGTGGCGCTGCTGCTCCTGCTGGGCACGGCCGCGTTCTCCGGGCTCGGCCTGCTGATGGCCGGCACGCTCAAGGCCGAGGTGACGCTGGCCGCCGCCAACCTGGTGTTCCTGCTGCTCCTGGTGGGCGGCGGGGTGATCGTGCCGCTGGAGAAGTTCCCGGACGCGGTCCAGGCGGTGCTCGGCCTGCTGCCGATCTCGGCGCTGTCGGACGGGCTGCGCGAGGTGCTGCAGCACGGATCGGCGATGCCCTGGGGCGACGCGGCGGTGCTGGCCGGATGGGCGGTGCTCGGGCTGGGCGCGGCCGCCCGCTGGTTCCGCTGGGAATGAACCACTTCCTCGCGGCCGGACCGTGCCGGAGGATGTACGCCTGACCAATGAGTGACGCCGGGGGGCGGCATGGCGCAGCGAGAGGCCGTTCTGCGGCTGGACGAACAGTGGGCCCGGATCCGTTCGGGCGAGGAACACGCGGAGCCGGCGGAGGCCGACCGGCTGCTCGCCGAGCTGATCGGCGCGCTGCGCGAGCCCGCCCGGACCGATCCCGAGTGCGCGGCCCGGCTGGGTCTGCGGCTCGGCGACCTGGCGGCCCGCCGGTTCGCTTCGGGGGACCGGCCGGGGGCGCTGTCCGCCGTCGAGGAGGCCCTGCGGTACGGGGAGCAGGCGGCGGCGCACGCCCCGGAGTACACCCGCTGGTACGCGCGCGGCCTGATCAACCAGGCGGTCTGGCTGTCCTGGCCGCTCAGCGACGGGCTGCGGTGGCCGCGCTATCCGCTGGGCCAGGCCGCCGAGGACGGGCCGAGCCCCATGGAGCGGGCGGCCGGGGAGCGGGCGCTGGACCTGACCCGGACGGCCGTGGACGTCTGGGCCGGACTGGACCAGCACGAGGTGGTCAACCGGCGGGGACTCGCGCAGGCCAAGGTGTTCCTCGGGGACCGGCTCGCCGAGCTGGGCCGGACCGGGGAAGCGGTGGCCTGGGCGGTGGACGCGGAGGGCGGCTTCCGCGCGCTGCTGCTCTCCGGCCCGGGCCCGGAGGCCGCGCAGGAGGCCGAGGAGGCGCTCGACCACATCGGGCGCCAGCTGGAACTGCGGCTGCGCTTCCTGGCCTTCGACTCGCTGGTGCAGTTGCGGTCGCAGGGCCTGCTGCCCGAGCGGCTGCTGCCGCAGGCGGCGGTGGCGGCCCGGATCCAGGGAGTGCCGGAGGACCGGATCGCCGCCGGGCTGCGGCTGGACCCGGAGCACGTGGCCACGATGCTGGAGGTCACGCCGTGGCTGGCGGTGTGGCGGTTCGAGGTGCGGGGCGCCGACGGGCTGTGGAGCGTCCAGTCACATCCCTGGCACAGCGCGGCGGAAGTGCGGAACCGGACGGCGGAGGACGTGGCGTCCGAATTGATGGAGGGCTGGCGGAATTCGCCGGATTACCCCGGCTCCTCCGGTTACTGGCGCATCCATCTCTGGTGGCAGGAGGAGGGCGACCCGGCCGGGGCGCGGTTCCGGCTGCTCGTCGGCCCCGACGCCGGCGGCGTCCCCTCCTGAGCCGCTCACGCCCTCCCGTGACCACATCACAACCCCCCTCGTGAAAGTTTGCACAAGGGTTCGCCTACGATATGGGGCGTGTTGAACCCCCTCGCATACATCGCCACCCGCTGGACCCCGTCACCCCGGACCGTCCGGCGGGCCGCGCTGGCCGCGCTCATCGCGAGCGTGGTCATCGTCGTGACCGGCGGCGCGGTCCGGCTGACCGGATCCGGTCTCGGCTGCGACACCTGGCCCAAGTGCACCGACGACAGCCTGATCACCACCCAGGAGCAGGGCTTCCACGGCGTCATCGAATTCGGCAACCGGATGCTCACCTACGTGGTGAGCGCCGCCGTCGGCTGGTTCATCCTGGCCGCGCGCTCGGCCAAGCCGTGGCGCCGTTCGCTTTCCCGGCTCGGCTGGACGCAGTTCTTCATCGTGCTGGGCAACGCGGTCCTCGGCGGCATCACCGTCAGGACGGGCCTCAACCCCTACAGCGTGGCCGGGCACTTCCTGCTCGCCACCGCGCTCATCGCGGTGACCACGGTCTCCTGGCAGCGCACCCGCGAGGGCGACGGCGACCCGCGTCCGCGGGTCCCCGGCCCGGTGCGCAAGCTGTCCTGGGCACTGACCTCCGTCACCCTGCTCTTGATCGCGGTCGGCACCGTGGTGACCGGCTCCGGGCCGCACGCCGGCGACAGCAGCAAGGTCAAGCGGATGGCGTTCGACTGGGAGACCACCGCGCACGTGCACGCGATCGCCGCGTGGGTGGTCTGCGCCCTGGCCGTGGCGATGTGGCTGGTGCTCCGCGTGGTCGACGCCCCGGACGACACCCGGGCCCGGGCCCGCGACCTGCTGATCGTGCTGCTCGCCCAGGGCGCCATCGGCTACGTCCAGTTCTTCACCCAGCTCCCCGAGGTCCTCGTGGCCGCGCACATGCTGGGCTCCTGCCTGGTGTGGATCGCCGTTCTGCGGCTGGCCCTGAGCCTGCGCGAACGCCCGGCGGACCTGCCCGAGGTCCCGGACCGGCAGGACCAGGACCAGGCCCTGGCCGCGGCCTGATCCGTAGGACACCCCCTGGCAATGCCTTCTCAGCCGGTCCGGTCCAGGCGGTAGACGCGGCGGGCGTTCCCCGCCGCCACCATCGCCGCGACCCGGTCGGCGTCGTGCCGGGACCAGGCTCCGTCGGCCACCCAGCCGCCGAGCACCCGGCCCAGCGCCTCGCGGAACGCCCGGGCGGCCACCACGTGCAGTTCGGGCAGCTGCCGCCCGGCACTGGAGAACAGCAGCTTGCCGAAGGGCGCGAGTTCGAGGAGTTCGGCGAGCACCGCCGCGGCACGGGCCCCGGTGTGCGCGAGGGCCGGCCCGATGTCGGCGTACACGTGCGGGAACACGGCGGCCAGCTGTGCCGCGTGCCGGTGGTACGGGTGGCCATGCAGCAGCACCAGGTCCGATCCGAGCCCGGCGGTGGCCCGTACGAACTCCGTCAGCAGGGCCGGATCGGTGCGGTCGAGCCGCGCTCCGAGGCCTGCGTGGAGCTGCAGCGGCAGCCCGGTCGCGACCGCGCTCCACAGCAGGTGCCGCAGGAGTACGGGGTCCCGCACCGGCCCGCCCCGGGGCCTCGCGGCCAGCCAGCGGGCGGCGGCACCGCTCACCTCGCCCGGACCGGGCGGCCCGGGCGCGAAGGCCAGGACGCTGCCGTCGGCCGCGGCAACGGCGAAGGCGACGGCGGACCCGGAGGCGGCGTGCACGGCGTCGGCCAGACCGGCGAGGAACGAGTCCGCGCTTCCGGAACGGTCCGCCACCTGCTCGGCCAGTGACTCCAGCCGGACGACCTCGTGCGCCGCGGCCCCGGCCGCGGCGGCGAGCTCGGCGGGCCGGGTCAGATCGCCCGGCACCCCGGTGTCGACCAGGTACGTCCCGATCCCCGAGCCGCGCAGCAGCCGCCGCCCCGCCTCCAGGACGCCGAGCTCCCGCCGCCTGGCGAGGTACCGCGCCGGCGGACAGTGCGCCTCCAGCCCGAGCAACGGCGGACACCACCGCCGCACGGCGAAGCCGAGCTGGCTGTCGAAGAAGGTCGTCCCGGCGGCAGGCGCACCCCCACCCCGCCCGAGCGCGGCCTCGAAGGTCCCGAGCCCGAGCTCCGTCCGCAGCACGCCGTGACAGTACTGGTCCACCAGGGGCGGCATTTCGATCATCGGGTCATCCCGTTGCGGCAGCGGACAGCACTTCCACCCCTCCTAACGGGTGACCCCACCCCAAGGTGTTGCTCCGCCGACCACCTCCGTGCGGGCGGGGGCGCCGTTCACCGGCCGTGTGGGCAGTCGTGCCGCAGGGCGATGGGGGTCCCCCCTGCTCGAGCGGAGTCGAGAGCTCGGGGGAGGGTGGGCACACGGCACACCGGCCCGCGCCGGACGCGCAGCGTGTCACCGCACCCCGCACCGCCGGGCACGTCGGCTCAGGCCGAAGCCTCGGGCTTCTTCGGCTCCGCCTCGGCAGCAGCGTCAGGCTCGGGCTTGGCCTCCGCAGCCGGAGCCTCGGGCTCGGCCTCGGCCTCGGCAGGCTCCACCACAGCCTCGGCGGCCTCGGCCACCACAGGCTCCGGCTCCGGCTCGGGCTCCGGCTCCGGCTCGGGAGCCACCGGAGCGGCGACCGGGTTGGGCCGCCCGCCCAGTTGGATGCCCGCCATCCGGGTCCATTCGTACGGCCCGGTCTTCACCTTCGCCGCCATCTCGCCGTCGAAGGCCTCCTGGAGCGTCAGCCCCGCCTTCTCCGCCGCGAGCTGCGCCACCTCGTAGGTCGGGGCCACCAGGTCGCCCCAGCCCCCGTCTTCTCCGACGAGCACGATCCGGGTGCCCGCCTGGCCGATGTGCGCGAGCTGCCCTTCGGCGCCGCCGTGCTCCTTGGAGAACGCACCGATCTGCCGGGCGAGCTTCGCCGCGGTGCGCTCCTGCTTCGTGTCTGCTGCCATAGCGGGCATGCTACCGGCGAGTAATCAACGGAGGAAGGGATCCACGGCCACCGCCACGAACAGCAGCGACACATAGGTGATCGACCAGTGGAACAGGCGCATCTCCTTGAGCTTCGCGCCGGTCACACCCGCCTTGGCCCGCGCCTGCAGCGCGTGCGCCTCCCACAGCCACCAGCCGCCCGCCAGCAGCGCCACCGAGGTGTAGAACCAGCCGGTGTAGCCCAGCGGGGTGAGCAGCAGCGAGACGGCCACCATCACCCAGCTGTAGAGGACGATCTGCCGCGCCACCACCTTGTTCCCGGCGACCACCGGCAGCATCGGCACGCCGACCCGCGCGTAGTCGTCCTTCACCTTCATGGACAGCGGCCAGTAGTGCGGCGGGGTCCAGAAGAAGATGACCAGGAAGAGGATGACGGCAGCCCAGGACATCGAGTTCGTCACCGCGGACCAGCCGATGAGCACCGGCAGGCAGCCGGCGATCCCGCCCCAGACGATGTTCTGCGTGGTGCGCCGCTTCAGCAGCATCGTGTAGACGACCACATAGAAGAGGAGCGCGCCGAGCGCGAGCGCGGCCGAGAGCCAGTTCACCAGCAGGCCGAACCACAGGGTGGACACCACCGCCAGGGTGATGCCGAAGACCATCGCCTCGCGGGGGCTGACCATGCCGGTCACCAGCGGCCGCTGCGCGGTCCGGTCCATCAGCGCATCGATGTCGCGGTCGATGTACATGTTCAGCGCATTGGCGCCGCCCGCCGACAGGTAACCGCCGATGCAGGTGGCGAGGACCAGCCAGAGCGAGGGCACGCCCTGCTCGGCGAGGAACATCACCGGCACCGTGGTGATGAGCAGAAGCTCGATGATCCGCGGCTTGGTCAATGCCACGAACGCCATGACCCGGGCCCCGAACGGCCGGTGATCGGGGCTCGTCCCGAGTACCCCCGCTGGACGGGATTCGACGGCCGTCACGCACACCCCTGACGAAAGACTCCCAGCAAGACTCCGGCCGGACTCGTAGGGGAGAGACATGACGGTCCGGTTAAGACTTGCGCGTACCACGCCACTGTAGACGCTGCCCTTGCGTCGCCCTGCGCGGGGGTCGTCCCGTGTTGGGCCGACCGCCGCAACACGAACCGAACCACCGCCTCCGGTGATCCGGAGGTGACAGGGTGGTGACGGAGCGGAGGCACTCGAATAGCTGCACGCCGCGGCGAGGGTAGGCTCGGAATCGCGCCGGTGCACCGTTCGTCACCGGGACAACCAAACATGTGGAGAGGAGCCCTGACCCACGGTGAGCACCAAGCCGACCACCACAGAGCTCGAATGGACCGAACTGGACCAGCGGGCGGTTGACACCGCCCGCATCCTGGCCGCCGACGCGGTCCAGAAGGTCGGGAACGGACACCCCGGCACGGCCATGAGCCTCGCCCCCGCCGCGTACACCCTCTTCCAGAAGGTCATGCGGCACGACCCGGCGGACCCGGAGTGGGTGGGCCGCGACCGTTTCGTACTCTCCGCGGGCCACTCGTCCCTCACCCTCTACACCCAGCTGTACCTGGGCGGTTTCGGGCTGGAGCTGGACGACCTGAAGGCGTTCCGCACCTGGGGTTCAAAGACCCCCGGCCACCCGGAGTACGGCCACACGGCCGGCGTCGAGACCACCACCGGCCCGCTCGGCCAGGGTGTCGCCAACGCCGTGGGCATGGCCATGGCCGCCCGCTACGAGCGCGGCCTGTTCGACCCGGAGGCCGCGCCGGGCACCTCCCCCTTCGACCACATGGTCTACGTGATCGCCGGTGACGGCTGCCTGCAGGAGGGCATCTCCGCCGAGGCCTCCTCCCTGGCCGGCCACCAGAAGCTGGGCAACCTGGTCCTGCTCTGGGACGACAACCACATCTCCATCGAGGGCGACACCGAGACCGCCGTCTCGGAGGACACCTGCAAGCGCTTCGAGGCGTACGGCTGGCACGTCCAGCGCGTGGCCCAGCAGCCGAACGGCGACCTGGACCCGAAGGCCCTCTACGCCGCGATCCAGGCGGCCAAGGCCGAGACCGGACGGCCGTCCTTCATCGCCGCCCGCTCGATCATCGCCTGGCCCGCCCCGCACGCCCAGGGCACCGAGGCCTCGCACGGCTCGGCGCTCGGCAACGACGAGGTGGCCGCCACCAAGCGCGTCCTCGGCTTCGACCCGGAGCAGGCCTTCGAGGTCTCCGACGAGGTCATCTCCCACACCCGCAAGGCGCTGGACCGGGGCCGCGAGGCCAAGGCCGCGTGGGAGAAGGACTTCTCCGCCTGGCGCACCGCCAACCCCGAGCGCGCCGCCGAGTTCGACCGGGTCAACGCCAACGAGCTGCCCGAGGGCTGGGAGGCCAAGCTCCCCGTCTTCGAGCCCGGCACCGGTGTCGCCACCCGTGCGGCCTCCGGCAAGGTGCTGCAGGCGCTCGGCGCGATCATCCCGGAGCTGTGGGGCGGCTCGGCCGACCTGGCCGGATCCAACAACACCACCATCGACAAGAACTCCTCGTTCCTGCCGAAGGGCAACCCGCTGCCGGAGGCCGACCCCTACGGCCGCACCATCCACTTCGGCATCCGCGAGCACGCCATGGCCGCGGCCATGAACGGCATCGCGCTGCACGGCCACACCCGCATCTACGGCGGCACCTTCCTGGTGTTCTCCGACTACATGCGCAACGCCGTCCGCCTCTCCGCGCTGATGCACCTGCCGGTGACCTACGTGTGGACGCACGACTCCATCGGCCTCGGCGAGGACGGCCCGACGCACCAGCCGGTCGAGCACCTGGCCTCGCTGCGCGCCATCCCGGGCCTGAACATCGTCCGCCCGGCCGACGCGAACGAGACCGCCCTGGCCTGGCGCGAGATCCTGCGCCGCCACACCAAGGTGTTCGGCAAGGGCGCCCCGCACGGCCTGGCACTCACCCGTCAGGGCGTGCCGACGTACGAGGCCAACGAGGACACCGCCAAGGGCGGCTACGTGCTGTTCGACGCGGAAGGCGGCGACGCCCAGGTCGTCCTCATCGGCACCGGCTCCGAGGTGCACGTGGCCGTCGAGGCCCGCGAGCAGCTACAGGCCGCGGGCATCCCGACCCGCGTGGTCTCGATGCCGTCCGTGGAGTGGTTCGAGGAGCAGGACCAGGCGTACAAGGACAGCGTGCTGCCCCCGTCCGTCAAGGCTCGAGTGGCGGTCGAGGCAGGCATCGGCCTGACCTGGCACCGTTACGTCGGGGACGCCGGCCGGATCGTCTCGCTGGAGCACTTCGGTGCCTCGGCGGACGCCAAGGTGCTGTTCCGCGAGTTCGGGTTCACCCCCGAGGCCGTTGCCGCCGCTGCCCGCGACTCGCTGGCCGCCGCCGCGCGCTGACGCCCGTACACGTACCAGTAGGAGATGGAATACCCATGGCAGACGCACTGAAGCGCCTCTCGGACGAAGGCGTGGCGATCTGGCTGGACGACCTGTCCCGCAAGCGCATCACGTCCGGCAACCTGGCCGAGCTGATCGACCAGCAGCACGTGGTGGGCGTCACCACCAACCCGGCGATCTTCCAGAAGGCGATCAGCGGCGGCGAGGGCTACGGTCCGCAGCTGGCGGACCTGGCTGCCCGCAAGGTGACGGTCGACGAGGCCATCCGCATGATCACCACGGCGGACGTGCGGGACGCGGCGGACATCCTCCGCCCGGTGTTCGACGCGACGCAGGGCCAGGACGGCCGGGTGTCGATCGAGGTCGACCCCCGTCTGGCGCACAACACCCCGGCCACCATCGCCGAGGCCAAGCAGCTGGCCTGGCTGGTGGACCGCCCGAACACGCTGATCAAGATCCCGGCGACCAAGGCCGGCCTGCCGGCCATCACCGAGGTCATCGGCAAGGGCATCAGCGTCAACGTCACGCTGATCTTCTCGCTGGAGCGGTACCGCGAGGTCATGGACGCGTACCTGGCGGGTCTGGAGAAGGCCAAGGCCGCCGGCCTGGACCTGTCCAAGATCCACTCGGTCGCCTCCTTCTTCGTGTCCCGCGTGGACAGCGAGATCGACAAGCGCCTGGACGCCCTCGGCACCCCCGAGGCGAAGGAGCTCAAGGGCAAGGCGGCCCTCGCCAACGCCCGCCTGGCCTACGAGGCGTACGAGGAGGTCTTCTCCTCCGAGCGCTGGGCCGCGCTGGACAAGGCGCAGGCCAACCCGCAGCGCCCGCTGTGGGCCTCCACCGGCGTCAAGGACCCGGCGTACAAGGACACCCTGTACGTCGTGGACCTGGTCGCCCCGGGCACCGTGAACACCATGCCGGAGGCCACCCTCGAGGCCACCGCCGACCACGGCGAGGTCGCCGGCGACACCGTGCGTGGTACGTACGACCAGTCCCGCGCCGAGCTCGAAGCGGTCGCACAGCTGGGCATCTCGTACGACGATGTGGTCCAGCTGCTCGAGGACGAGGGCGTCGAGAAGTTCGAGGCGTCCTGGAACGACCTGCTGAAGTCGACCGAGGCGGAGCTGGCGCGCCTCGCCCCCGCGGAGGACTGAGTATTTTGTCAGTGAACGGAGCGAGCAACCCGCTTCGTGACGCACAGGACCGGCGGCTCCCGCGTATCGCGGGGCCGTCCGGCCTGGTCATTTTCGGCGTTACGGGTGACCTGTCGCGCAAGAAGCTGATGCCCGCCGTCTACGACCTGGCGAACCGGGGGCTGCTGCCGCCGGGCTTCTCGCTGATCGGCTTCGCCCGCCGTGAATGGGAGCACGAGGACTTCGCCCACGAGGTGTACGAGGCCGTCAAGGAGCACTCGCGCACCCCGTTCCGGGAGGAGGTCTGGCAGCAGCTGGTGCAGGGCTGCCGGTTCGTGCAGGGCGACTTCGACGACGACGCGGCGTTCGAGACGCTGAAGGCGACGATCGAGGAGCTCGACAAGCAGCAGGGCACGGGCGGCAACTTCGCCTTCTACCTCTCGGTGCCGCCGAAGTTCTTCCCCCAGGTGGTCCAGCAGCTCAAGAACCACGGGCTGGCTCAGCAGGAGGGCTCGTGGCGGCGTGCCGTCATCGAGAAGCCCTTCGGCCACGACCTGAAGAGCGCCGAGGAGCTCAACAAGGTCGTACACGAGGTCTTCCCGCGGGACGAGGTCTTCCGGATCGACCACTACCTCGGCAAGGAGACCGTCCAGAACATCCTGGCGCTCCGCTTCGCCAACACCATGTTCGAGCCGATCTGGAACCGGTCGTACGTCGACCACGTGCAGATCACCATGGCGGAGGACATCGGCATCGGCGGCCGGGCCGGCTACTACGACGGCATCGGCGCCGCCCGTGACGTCATCCAGAACCACCTGCTCCAGCTGCTCGCGCTGACCGCGATGGAGGAGCCCGGCTCCTTCCACCCCAAGGCGCTGGTGGCGGAGAAGCTCAAGGTGCTCAGCGCCGTGCAGATCCCGGAGGACCTGGGCAAGCACACGGTGCGCGGCCAGTACACCTCCGCCTGGCAGGGCGGCGAGAAGGTCGTCGGGTACCTCGAGGAAGACGGCATCGACCCGAGCTCCAAGACCGACACCTACGCGGCCATCAAGCTGGAGATCAACAACCGCCGCTGGGCGGGCGTCCCCTTCTACCTGCGGACCGGCAAGCGCCTGGGCCGCCGGGTGACGGAGATCGCGGTGGTCTTCAAGCGGGCGCCGTACCTGCCGTTCGAGTCGGGTGCCACCGAGGAGCTGGGGCAGAACGCCCTGGTCATCCGGGTGCAGCCGGACGAGGGCATCACGGTGCGGTTCGGCTCCAAGGTGCCGGGCACCTCGATGGAGGTCCGGGACGTGACCATGGACTTCGCGTACGGCGAGTCCTTCACGGAGTCCAGCCCCGAGGCGTACGAGCGCCTCATCCTCGATGTGCTCCTGGGTGACGCGAACCTCTTCCCGCGCCACCAGGAGGTCGAACTGTCCTGGAACATCCTCGACCCCATCGAGGAGTACTGGGACAAGCACGGCAAGCCCGCACAGTACCCGGCGGGTACCTGGGGGCCGGTCGAGGCGGACGAGATGCTCGCACGAGACGGACGGAGCTGGCGCCGGCCATGAAGATCGATCTCACGGAGACCACCTCCAGCAAGATCAACGCCGCGCTGGTGCAGGCGCGCCGTGCCATCGGCACGCCTGCCATCGGCATGGTCCTCACCCTGGTCATCGTCACCGACGAGGAGAACGCGTACGACGCGCTCAAGTCGGCGAACGACGCCTCGCACGAGCACCCGTCGCGGATCATCGTGGTGATCCGGCGGGTCAGCCGGTCGCCGCGGTCGCGGCGGGACGCGCGGCTGGACGCGGAGGTCCGGGTCGGTACGGACTCGGGGACCGGAGAAACGGTTGTCCTGCGTCTGTACGGCGATCTGGTCAACCACGCCCAGTCGGCGGTGCTCCCGCTGCTGCTGCCGGACGCGCCGGTCGTCGTGTGGTGGCCGGAGGAGGCGCCCTCGGACGTGGCGGGCGACCCGCTGGGCTCGCTGGGCCAGCGCCGGATCACCGACACCTACGCGTGCGAGGACCCGGCCGCGCACCTGGGGGCCCGGGCCGCGGCGTACGCGCCGGGCGACACGGACCTGTCCTGGACGCGGATCACGCCGTGGCGCTCGATGCTGGCCGCCGCGCTGGACCAGCGGCCCCTGAAGGTGCTCTCGGCCACGGTCGAGGGCGAGGGCGAGAACCCCAGCTGCGAACTGCTCGCCATGTGGCTGGCGGACCGCCTGCAGGTGCCCGTCCGGCGGACCGTCTCCGAGGGCCCCGGCCTGACCGCGGTCCGGCTGGAGACCAAGGAGGGCGACATCGTCCTGGACCGGGCGGACGGCTCGCTGGCGACGCTGTGCATGCCGGGGCAGCCGGACCGCTCGGTGGCGCTGAAGCGGCGGGACACGGCCGAGCTCCTGGCGGAGGAACTCCGCCGGCTCGACCCGGACAACACGTACGCCGCTTCGCTGAAGTTCGGCGTGGCCAAGCTGAACACGGCGGCCGCCGCGAAGCCGGCCGCCACCGCCAAGGCTGCGCCCGAGCCCGAAGCCGAGGCCTCCGCCCCGGACTCCGGCTCCACGAAGCCGGCCCCGGCCAAGCCGGCGAAGAAGCCGGCCGCGAAGTAGCTCCGCTGGGGCCCGCCGCCCAGCGGCGGGCCCTGCGGGACCTTCTTTCTCCCCTCCCCGCCCTCCCCCACACTTCGTGCGGGGGGACCCCCATCCCGAAAACCGGGGCCTGCGGCCCCGGACCCCGCTCCGCAAACGGGCGGGGCTGCGAAAGCGCCCCGTCAGGGGCGCGGGGAACTGCGCGATCAGCCACGACGGCGCCGCAGGCCGTCACGACCCCGGGCCGCCCCGCATCAGGGACGGGGTCCGGGGCGAAGCCCCGGTTTCGGGAAAGGGCGGGGAGGGGAAAGGCTCCGCGCAGCGGCACCGCACCCGCACCACCCGCACCCGCACAACCGACAAGGCGGCAGCAACATGGGCATGACGACACCCCAGGTCGTCGTCCACCGGGACAAGGAACTGATGGCACAGGCCGCCGCGGCCCGCCTCATCACCAGGATCGTGGACGCGCAAGCGGCCCGCGGCTCGGCCTCCGTCGTACTGACCGGCGGCCGCAACGGCAACGGCCTGCTCGCGGCACTCGCCGCCGCGCCGGCCCGCGATGCCGTCGACTGGACACGGCTGGACCTCTGGTGGGGCGACGAGCGCTACGTCCCGGCCGACGACCCCGAGCGCAACCACACCCAGGCCCGCGAGGCCCTGCTGGACTCCGTCCCGCTGGACCCGGCCCGCGTGCACGTGATGCCCGCTTCCGACGGCCCCTACGGCCCGGACGTGGACGCGGCCGCCGCCTCCTACGCGGAGGAGCTCCGCCGGGCGGCCACCCCCGAGGACCACGGGCCGGTCCCCCGCTTCGACGTGCTGATGCTCGGCGTCGGCCCCGACACCCATGTCGCGAGCCTCTTCCCCGAGCACCCCGCCACGCGGGAGACCGCGCGCACCGTGGTCGGCGTACACGGATCGCCCAAGCCTCCGCCCACCCGGATCTCGCTCACCCTGCCCGCCATCCGCGCGGCCCGCGAGGTCTGGCTGCTGGCGGCCGGCGAGGACAAGGCCGGGGCGGTGGCCATCGCGCTCGGCGGGGCCGGCGAGGTCCAGGCCCCGGCGGCCGCAGCGTACGGCCGGAGCCGCACGCTCTGGCTGCTGGACCGGGCGGCCGCCGCGAAGCTGCCCGCGGGCATGTACCCGCCCGCGCTCTCCTGACCCGTACCCTCCCGTACGCACGAGGTGCCCTGTCCCGCGGTCCGCGGGGCAGGGCACTTCTGTCTGTGCGTCAACTGCCGCCGCGTCAGTCGCGGCCGCGCAGCTCCCGGTACGCCGCCACCAGCGCCCGCGTGGACGGGTCGAGCCCGGGCACCTCCGCGCCCTCGCTCAGCGCCGGCTCGATCCGCTTGGCGAGCACCTTGCCGAGCTCCACGCCCCACTGGTCGAAGGAGTCGATGTTCCACACCGCGCCCTGCACGAACACCTTGTGCTCGTACAGCGCGATCAGCTGTCCGAGCACGGAGGGGCTGAGCTCCGGGGCCAGGATGGTCGTCGTCGGGTGGTTGCCGCGGAAGGTCTTGTGCGGGACCAGTTCCTCGGCCACGCCCTCCGCGCGGACCTCCTCCGGCGTCTTGCCGAAGGCCAGCGCCTGGGTCTGCGCGAAGAAGTTCGCCATCAGCAGGTCGTGCTGGGCCGCCAGGAACGGGGGCAGTTCATCGAGCGGCCGGGCGAAGCCGATGAAGTCCGCCGGGATGATCTTCGTGCCCTGGTGGATCAGCTGGTAGTAGGCGTGCTGGCCGTTGGTGCCGGGCGTACCCCACACCACCGGGCCGGTCTGCCAGTCGACCGGATTTCCCTGTCGGTCGACCGACTTGCCGTTGGACTCCATGTCCAGCTGCTGCAGGTAGGCGGTGAACCGGGACAGGTAGTGGCTGTAGGGCAGCACCGCGTGCGACTGGGCGTCGAAGAACGCGCCGTACCAGATGCCCAACAGGCCGAGCAGCAGCGGGCCGTTGGCCTCCGGCGGGGCGGTGCGGAAGTGCTCGTCGACGGTCCGGAAGCCGGCCAGCAGCTCGCGGAACGCCTGCGGGCCGATGGCGGTCATCAGCGAGAGCCCGATGGCCGAGTCGAAGGAGTAGCGGCCGCCGACCCAGTCCCAGAACTCGAACATGTTGACCGTGTCGATGCCAAAGTCGCGGACCTTCTCCTCGTTCGTGGAGAGGGCCACGAAGTGGCGGGCCACGGCCGAGTGGTCGCCCTCCGCGTCCAGGCCGCCGAGCAGCCAGGTCTTCGCCGACGTGGCGTTGGTGATGGTCTCGACGGTGGTGAAGGTCTTCGAGGCGACGATGAACAGCGTCTCGGCCGGGTCCAGGTCCCGTACCGCCTCGTGCAGGTCGGCGCCGTCCACGTTGGAGACGAAACGCACCGTCAGGTCCCGGTCGGTGAAGGCGCGCAGGGCCTCGGTCGCCATGGCCGGGCCGAGATCGGAGCCGCCGATGCCGATGTTGACCACGTTGCGGATGCGCTTGCCGGTGTGGCCCCTCCACTCCCCCGACCGGACGCGGTCGGCGAAGTCCGCCATCTTGTCGAGCACGGCGTGGACGCCGGGGACGACGTTCTCGCCGTCCACCTCGACGACCGCGTCGGCCGGTGCGCGCAGGGCGGTGTGCAGGACCGCGCGCCCCTCGGTCGTGTTGATCTTCTCGCCGCGGAACATGGCCTCGCGCAGTTCCGCCACCCCGGTGGCCGCCGCGAGGTCCCGCAGCAGCGAGAGGGTCTCGTCGGTCACGAGGTGCTTGGAGTAGTCGATGTGCAGGTCTCCGACCCGCAGGGTGTAGCCGGTGCCGCGGCCCGGGTCCGCCGCGAACAGTTCCCGCAGATGCGTCTGGCCCAGCGCCTCGCGGTGCTTGCCCAGGGCAAGCCACTCCGGCGTCCGGTTGAGGCTCGTTCGTCCGCCTGCGTTCATCTCGGACATCAACCCACTTCTTCCGTCCTGTTGTGCCCCGCCAGGGACCAACCTAAAGGATCGAAAGGCCCACACTGCACACAAAGGGGCCCGGCCCGCTGGAGAATGCGTCCAGCGGGCCGGGCCCTTGTTTCAACGGATGCTGCACACGGTGCTTCACACGGTGTGGGTCGCGCTCAGATCTCGCCCCGGAGCTTGGCGAGGGCCTCGGCGAGGATCGCCTCGCCGTCGGCGTCGGTGCGCCGTTCCCGTACGTACGCGAGGTGCGTCTTGTACGGTTCGGTGCGCGGCGGCGCCGGGGGGTTGTCCCGGTCCTGACCCGCCGGGAACCCGCAGCGCGGGCAGTCCCAGGTGTCCGGTACCTGTGCGTCGCTGGCGAAGCTCGGCTGGGTCTCGTGCCCGTTGGAGCACCAGAAGGAGATGCGCAGACGGGGTGCGGACTCGCCGCGCTCGGCCTCGCCCATCGGCCCCGCTCCGACCCGACTGCCACGGATCGCGTTGCCACTTGCCACGGTCGTAACTCCCTGCGTGATGGTGCCGCGAAGCGTGAGTGTACCGCGCCGTACCCGAGTTGGGGTCAGCTGCCGGACTTGATCAGCAGGCCCAGAGCGACAATGCAGGCGAACCACAGCAGACCGACCACCACGGTGATGCGGTCGAGGTTCCGCTCGGCGACCGAGGAGCCGCCGACGGAGGACTGCATGCCGCCGCCGAACATGTCGGAGAGGCCGCCGCCCTTGCCCTTGTGCATCAGCACGAGCAGCATCAGCAGCAGGCTGAAGACGATCAGGGCGATCGAGAACCCCATAACCACGGCTGGACCCTACTTCCTGGTTTCGATGATGCGGGGGCCGGCAGCTGGTGGTTCAGCTGTTCCGGCCCCCGCAAGAGTACGACGTATCCGCCTTACCGCATACTCACAGCGATCGTCACTGGTCGCGGAAGCGGACGATCTTGACGAACTCGTCGGTGTCCAGAGCGGCACCGCCCACGAGGGCACCGTCCACGTCCGGCTGCGCCATGATCGCGGCGATGTTACCGGACTTCACGGAGCCGCCGTACTGGATGCGGATCTTGTCGGCGACGTCCTGCGAGTACAGCTCGGCCAGACGGCCGCGGATCGCCCCGCAGACCTCCTGGGCGTCGTCGGGCGTGGCGACCTCGCCCGTGCCGATGGCCCAGACGGGCTCGTAGGCGATCACGATGGTCTCGGCCTGCTCGGCCGTGACGTCCTTCAGACCGCCGTCGACCTGGGCGAGGGTGTGCGCGACCTGGTTGCCGGCCTTGCGGACGTCCAGGCCCTCGCCCACGCACAGGATCGGGGTGAGGCCGTTCCGGTAGGCGGCCTTGACCTTGGTGTTGCAGAGCTCGTCGCTCTCGCCGTGGTACTGGCGGCGCTCGCTGTGGCCGACGGCCACGTACGTGCACTTCAGCTTGGACAGCATCGGGCCGGAGATCTCGCCGGTGTAGGCCCCGGAGTCGTGCGCGGAGACGTCCTGGGCGCCGTACTTGATCTTCAGCTTGTCGCCGTCGACCAGGGTCTGGACCGAGCGGAGATCGGTGAAGGGGACCAGCACCGCGACCTCGGTCGCGTCGTAGTCCTTGTCGGACAGGGCGAAGGCGAGCTTCTGGACGTGGGCGATGGCCTCGAGGTGGTTGAGGTTCATCTTCCAGTTGCCCGCCATCAGCGGGGTACGGTCAGTCACTTTGTTCAGTCCTCCAGAGCGGCGAGGCCGGGGAGGGTCTTGCCCTCAAGGTATTCGAGGCTGGCGCCACCACCGGTCGAGATGTGACCGAAGGCGTCCTCGTCGAAGCCGAGCGTACGCACGGCGGCGGCCGAGTCCCCGCCGCCGACGACGGTGTAGCCGGGGCTGTCCAGCAGCGCCTGCGCGACGGCCTTGGTGCCGCCTGCGTAGTCGGGGTGCTCGAAGACGCCCACCGGACCGTTCCAGAACACGGTCGCGGCGTCGGCGATCTTCGACGCGTACAGCTCGCGGGTCTTGGGGCCGATGTCCAGGCCCTCCTTGTCGGCGGGGATCCTGTCCGCGTCGACGATCTCGAAGTTCGCCGGGGTCTTGCCCTTGAGGTCGGGGAACTCCGCGGAGACCAGCACGTCCACCGGCAGGAGCAGCTCGACGCCGTTGGCCTCGGCGCGGGCCATGTACTCCTTGACCGTGTCCACCTGGTCCTTCTGGAGCAGGGAGATGCCGACCTCGTGGCCCTTGGCGTGGAGGAAGGTGTACGCCATGCCGCCGCCGATCAGCAGCCGGTCGGCCTTGCCGAGCAGCTCGTCGATGACGGCGAGCTTGTCGGAGACCTTCGCGCCGCCGAGCACGACCACGTACGGGCGCTTGACGTCGGCGGTGAGCTTCTCCAGGACGCCGACCTCGGTGGCGATCAGGCCGCCAGCCGCGTGCGGGAGCCGCGCCGGCAGGTCGAAGACCGAGGCGTGCTTGCGGTGGACGGCGCCGAAGCCGTCTCCGACGTAGAGGTCGGCGAGCCCGGCGAGCTCGTCGGCGAAGGCGCCGCGCTCGGCGTCGTCCTTGGAGGTCTCGCCGGCGTTGAAGCGCAGGTTCTCGATCACGGCGACCCGGCCGTCGGCGAGGGCGGCGACGGTCTCCTTGGCGGAGGAACCGATCGTGTCGGTGGCGAACGCGACGTCCTGGCCCAGCAGTTCGCCGAGCCGCGCGGCGGCCGGGGCGAGGGAGAAGGCCGGGTCCGGCTCGCCCTTGGGGCGGCCGAGGTGGGAGGCGACGACCACGCGGGCGCCGGCCTCGGCGAGCTTCGCGATGGTCGGGAGGACGGCGCGGATACGGCCGTCGTCGGTGATCTCGCCGTTCGCGAGGGGCACGTTCAGGTCGGCGCGGACGAAGACCCGCTTGCCGGCCACACCCTCGGCGAGGAGTTCGTCGATCGTCTTCATGTTGTTTCTGACTCCTTTGGCGCCCATGTGCAGGCGAAGAACGACAGGCAAACTACAGGGTCCGGGCTGCGCATCATCGCGCCACCCGGACCCTGAGCCTTACATCGTGGTTACCGCTCCTGCGATCAGAGCTGGCCGCCGACGAAGACCGTGAGGTCGACGAGGCGGTTCGAGTAGCCCCACTCGTTGTCGTACCAGCCGACGACCTTGACCTGCTTGCCCTGGACCATGGTCAGGGAGGAGTCGAAGGTGCAGGAGGCCGGCCAGTTCACGATGTCGGAGGAGACGATCGGGTCCTCGGTGTAGTCCAGCACGCCCTTGAGCTGGCCCTCGGCGGCCTTCTGGAAGGCGGCGTTGATCTCGTCCTTGGTGACCTCGCGGTCGAGCTCCAGGACGAGGTCGGTGACCGAGCCGGTCGGGACCGGGACGCGCATGGCGATGCCGTCCAGCTTGCCCTTGAGCTGCGGCAGGACCAGGGCGGTGGCCTTGGCGGCACCCGTGGAGGTCGGGATGATGTTCTCCGCGGCGGCGCGGGCGCGGCGCAGGTCCTTGTGCGGGAAGTCCAGGATGCGCTGGTCGTTCGTGTAGGCGTGGACCGTGGTCATCATGCCCTTGACGATGCCGAAGTTCTCGTCGAGGACCTTGGCCATCGGCGCCACGCAGTTCGTGGTGCAGGACGCGTTGGAGATGACGTGGTGGTTGGCGGCGTCGTACTTGTCCTGGTTGACGCCCATGACGATGGTGATGTCCTCGTCGGTGGCCGGAGCCGAGATGAGGACCTTCTTCGCACCGGCGGCCAGGTGCTTGGCGGCGTCGGCCTTCTTCGTGAAGATGCCGGTGGACTCGATGACGATGTCGGCGCGCAGCTCGCCCCACGGGAGGTTCGCGGGGTCGCGCTCGGCGAAGGTCTTGAAGGTCTGGTTGCCGACGGTGATGGAGTCTTCGGTGTAGCTCACCTCAGCGTTGAGGCGGCCGAGGATGGTGTCGTACTTGAGCAGGTGCACCAGGGTGGCGTTGTCGGTCAGGTCGTTGACACCGACGATCTCGATGTCCGCCCCCTGATCCAGGAGCGCCCGGAAGTAGTTGCGCCCGATGCGGCCAAAACCGTTGATGCCTACGCGGATCGTCACGAACCGATCTCCTCGTTGTCACGCCGGCCTGTCCTGCCGGCGATCTGTATGGGATGTCCCCGACCGCTTACGACCCTACCTCTCCGTACGGCGTGGAGTGACATCGACGATGCACGGACATCGCCCGGAACGACCCGGGGTGCACCGCCCTCCGGCCCGTACCGGAACAGCCGGTACGGGCCGGGCGGGACCGCGGTCCCCGCCACCCGCCGTGCGGACCCGGGTCAGCGGTGCAGGGTGCGGAGCGCCTTGCCGATCAGAACCTCCCGGTCAGCGGCCGCCGGCAGGTGTTCGAGGCCGAAACCGAGGAGCACCGAGTCACGGGTGGTGACCGCGGCGTAGGACTTGAACAGCTCACCGGAACGGGACCAGTCGCCCGGGATGTCGGGGCTTCCGGCCGGTGAGCCCTGGGCCGACCAGTCCCCGAGGGAGGTCTCGAAACCCTCCGCGGCCTGGTCGGTTCCGCCGGTGGACAGCCGCGCCTCGTCCATGAAGACGCCGCGTCCGCCGGAGCCCGGGTCGGTGATGTACGCCAGCGACAGCTCGACCTTCTTGCCGGCGTAGGCGCTCAGGTCGAAGGACACCTGCCGCCAGCCGTTCGACGAGCCGGTGAAGCTGTTCCACTGCCCGCTGGTCCCGGCGGGCGTGCAGCCTCCGGCGTCCAGGGTGAGGTAGCGGCGGAGGAACGGGTGGCCCTGGATGAAGAACCCGGCCGCGCACTCCTCCGGGACCGTGGTGGAGGTCAGGCCGCCGGTGTCGGGCAGCGTGGTCCAGTCGTCGCCGCCGGCGGTACGGGCCTCCAGGACGGCGTGGTCGTAGCCGGGTTCGGTGTTCCAGTTGAGGGCCGTCTTCAGGACCGGCCGGTCGGCCGCGGTCACCCCGGTGAGGTCGACGGTGCGGACCAGACGCTTCCAGTCGTCGTCGGCGTGGGTGGCCGAGGCCATCCAGGAGCCGGCGTACGGGGCGTACGGGTTGACGACGCCCGCGTACCCGCCCGCCTGTGCGCTGCGGAACTGCGGGTACTGCGCCGCGGGCAGGGTGTCGGAGGTGACGGTGAAGGATCCGGGGGTGTCCAGCGGATTGCCGGCCGCGTCGGCGAGGCCGCCGCCGGCACCGCCGAGCCGGCCCGCGCCGGCGAAGCCGGTCGCGCCCTTGACCGCCGTACGCCCGTAGGCGCCGAGCCAGTACTGGCTGAAGTCGTTGGTGACGGCCGGACCGATCTGGCTGTTGCCGCCCGCGCGTTCGCCCGCCTCGATCAGCTTGCCGCCCTCGTTGAGGAAGGCGCGCAGCGCGAGCTGGGTGGCGCCGCCGGGTACCTGAGCGCCGGTGTAGTGGACGGCGGTGGAGAAGTGGGACAGCACGCCGAGCGGGTGCGGCACGCCCTGCACGGCGACGTCCCACAGGGCGGCGGACCTGCCGTTGGCGCGCAGCGCGTCCACGTACGCCTGGGCGTGCTGGGCCTTGGCCCCCTCCTCGGCGATCACCAGGACGTCGGCGCGGGGCCGGTCGGCGACGGTGTAGGTGAAGTGTTCGCTGGAGACCCGCTTGCCGGTGTCGCGGTCGCGGCCGGTGAACCAGACCTCGACCCGGTCGCCCGGGCGGGTGCCCGCGACCTCGGCCCGGTACTGGTCGAACCAGTGGTTGTCGTCGCCGCCGAAGGTCTCGCCGCCCTTCCAGGGCCCGAGTTCCCCGTCGTGCGTACGGCCGCCGTTGACGCGGTAGTTGAGCTGTTTGTCGCGCAGGGACTTGCGGGCGGTGACGGCGACCTGCTGGTCCTGGCCGCGGCGGGCGTAGGAGGTGGCGAAGGTGTCGGGGGTGAAGTCGGCCGCGGTCATGCCCACCGTGGAGGAGGGCTTGTCGGGGTGCAGCGCGGTCTCGGCGACGGAGAGCGCGAA
Organism: Streptomyces sp. NPDC048603; assembly: GCF_043199475.1. Lineage (NCBI taxonomy): Bacteria > Bacillati > Actinomycetota > Actinomycetes > Kitasatosporales > Streptomycetaceae > Streptomyces > Streptomyces sp. NPDC048603. Next base: position 132,942 of record NZ_JBICVY010000017.1, read on the forward strand.
GGGGATGTTCTTGGCGAACTCCTCCTGGATGAGCTTCTCGTCGTCCGGGAAGTTGAAGCCGGAGGCGCAGTCCTCGGGCTTCCAGGGGTCGTTCGGGTCGGCCGCGGAGGCGGTCTGGCAGGTCGTCATCTCGGGCGTGAACATCATCATGCCGTTGACGTTGGCGGCGTGGCCGTCGGCCTCGCCGTTGGTGGTGTAGAGCTCGGAGGAGAGCTGCGGGTGGTAGCCGGGGACGGCCGGGTTCTCCGGGGTGCCGGCCAGTGCCTTGTAGAGCACGTCGTCGGGGGTGGGGGTGGCCACCTGCCAGCCCACTCCGTAGAGCAGCAGCTCGGCGGCGGAGTGGTAGTTGATGCCGTACTCGAAGCCGATGCGCTTCTGGAAGGCGTCGAGGGCGACGGTCTCGGGCTCGGAGTTCGGGCCGCCGCCGCGGTAGGTCTCGCTCGCCGGGTTCGGGGAGGAGCCCTCGTTGTCCCAGCCCCATTTGTAGGCGAAGTTCCGGTTGAGGTCGACGCCGTCGCCGGGGGCGGTCTTCCCGTCGCCGTTGGTGTCCCGGAGGTTCTTCCGCCACAGCCGGGCGCCGTCGGGGGCGTGCGTGTAGTCGTAGCCGTCGGGGTTGGCGGAGATCAGGAACCACAGCTCGGAGGAGTCGACGAGCCGGGTGACGCGCTGGTCCTTGCCGTAGTTGTCGAGGTAGTGGTGGAGCAGCCGGCGCGTCATCTCCGGGGTGATCCACTCGCGGGCGTGCTGGTTGGACATGTACAGGGTGGCCGGTTTGGCGCCGTCCCGGGCACGGCGGGCGTCCTTGCTGACCTTGACGGCCAGGATGTCCTTGCCCTGGACGGTCTTGCCGATGGAGACGACCTTGGCGATGCCGCGGGGGTCCTGGCCGGCCTTGACGATCTCCTCCTGGAGGCCGCCCTTGCCGCTGTAGGGGCGGAAGACCCCGTCCCCGGCGGCCTTGGCGCGGGCGGCCGCTCCGCCGGGCACCCTGCGTTCGGTGAGCTTGATCCCCTGCGCGCCGAGATCCCTGGCCTGGGCGGCGGTGAGGATCAGCTCGACCCGGGCGGTGCCCTTCTCGGGGGCACGTTCCCCCAGCTCGTGGGCGTCCTGCCCGGCGGCGAGGACGAGGGGTACCTGTTCCCGGGTGATGTCGGCGTCGTAGACCCGCACCTCGTCGGCGGCGGATAACGCCTCGCCTCCGGGCCGGGCCTCGGCCACCGGTGCGGTGGCCAGTGAAGCCAGCGCCAGCGCGCCGGCGGCGAGGATCGATCTCGCGCGGTGCCTCATGTGCCCCCCTGGGCGTTGTCTGCCACGAAGCGGTACGCACGACAGGCTCACGATCGTCCATGGCCATGTCAATGGGGCGTACCGCGCCAGACGGCCGAAGGGCCCGCACGCGTGACGCGTGCGGGTCCTTCCCGAGCAACTCGGAGCAACACGGGGCGGGGCTGCCGGGCAGCCTCAGCCCGCCAGGTTGTCGGCCATCTCCTCGGTGAGGTTGGACTCGGTGCCCGGGATGCCGAGGTCCTGCGCCCGCTTGTCGGCCATCGCCAGCAGGCGCCGGATCCGGCCCGCGACCGCGTCCTTGGTCAGCGGCGGGTCGGCGAGCGCGCCCAGCTCCTCCAGGGAGGCCTGCTTGTGCTCCATGCGGAGCCGGCCCGCGGCGGCGAGGTGCTCGGGGACCTCCTCGCCGAGGATCTCCAGTGCCCGCTGCACCCGGGCGCCGGCCGCGACCGCGGCCCGGGCCGAGCGGCGCAGGTTGGCGTCGTCGAAGTTGGCGAGCCGGTTGGCGGTGGCGCGCACCTCGCGCCGCATCCGCCGCTCCTCCCAGGCCAGCACCGACTCGTGCGCGCCGAGCCGGGTCAGCAGGGCACCGATCGCGTCGCCGTCGCGTACGACGACCCGGTCGACCCCGCGGACCTCGCGGGCCTTGGCCGCGATCGAGAGCCGGCGGGCGGCGCCGACCAGGGCCAGGGCGGCCTCCGGTCCGGGGCAGGTGACCTCCAGGGAGGAGGACCGGCCGGGCTCGGTGAGCGAGCCGTGCGCCAGGAAGGCGCCCCGCCAGGCCGCCTCGGCATCGCAGGTGGCCCCGGAGACCACCTGCGGGGGGAGACCGCGGATGGGCCGGCCGCGGCCGTCCACCAGCCCGGTCTGCCGGGCCAGCTGGTCACCGCCGGCGACGACCCGTACGACGTACCGGCTGCCGCGGCGCAGCCCGCCGGGGGCCATGACCACGAGGTCCGAGGAGTGTCCGAAGATCTCCAGGATGTCCTTGCGGAGCCGCCGGGCGGCGATCCCGGTGTCCAGCTCCGCCTCGATGACGATCCGTCCGCTCACCAGGTGCAGCCCGCCCGCGAACCGAAGAATCGCCGAGACCTCTGCCTTCCTGCAGCAGGTCCGGGTGACGGGGAGCCGGGAGATCTCATCCTTCACCGCTGGCGTCATCGCCATGGGCCGATCCTTCCATGCATCCGAAAAATACGGTCGTACGCGGCGGCCAGCAGCTCCGGGTCGTGCTTCGGGGAGCCGTCCTCCCTGGCCACCGGCGCCAGCTCGACCGCGGCACCGAAGCGTTTGGCCGCTTCGGCGAGGGACTCGCGGTCGGGCACGGCGGCCTGGTCGGCCAGCACCACGTCCAGGGCGAGTTTAGGGGCGTGTCGGGCCAAAACCTCCAAATGACGCTGCGGAGAGAAGCCCTCTGTTTCCCCGGGCTGCGGCGCGAGGTTCAGCGAGAGCACCCGCCGGGCCTTGGTCTGCGTCAGCGCGTCGAGCAGCTCGGGCACCAGGAGGTGCGGGATCACGGAGGAGAACCAGGAGCCCGGGCCCAGCACCACCCAGTCCGCGTCCAGGACCGCCGCGACGGCCTCCGGGACGGCCGGCGGGTCGGCCGGGACCAGGTGCACGGACTGCACCTCGCCCGGGGTCAGGGCGACGGTGGCCTGCCCGCGCACGGTGTCCACCTCGTGCGGGCGGGCCGGGTCGTGGCCGCGCACCAGGGCCTGCAGCTCCAGCGGCACGGCCGACATGGGCAGCACCCGGCCGTGTGCCCCGAGCAGTTTGCCGACCAGGTCCAGGGCCTGCACCGGGTCGCCGAGCTGTTCCCACAGGGCCACGATCAGCAGGTTGCCGACGGCGTGGCCGTGCAGCTCGCCCTCCGACTCGAAGCGGTGCCGGATCACCCGGGACCAGGTCTGGCCCCAGTCGTCGTCCCCGCACAGCGCGGCCAGCGCCTTGCGCAGGTCCCCGGGGGGCAGGACGCCGAGCTCCTCGCGGAGCCGGCCGCTGGAGCCGCCGTCGTCGGCGACGGTCACCACGGCCGTGAGGTCGCCGGTGATGCGGCGCAGCGCGGCCAGGGAGGCCGAGAGCCCCATGCCGCCGCCGAGGGCCACCACCTTGGGCTGGGCGCCGCGGCGCCGCGCCGACCGGGCCGTGTCGTCACGGCCCGTGGTCAGCAGGCGCAGGCGGCGCAGCCGCAGGCTCCGTCCGGTCACTCGCGCCCCATGTCCCGGTGTACGACGACGGTCTCGACTCCCTCGGAGGCGAGGCGGGCGGCGAGCTTCTCGGACATGGCCACGCTGCGGTGCTTGCCGCCGGTGCAGCCCACCGCGATGGTCACGTACCGCTTGCCCTCGCGGCGGTAGCCCGCGGCGATCAGCTGGAGCAGCTCGGTGTAGCGGTCGAGGAACTCCTTGGAGCCGGGCTGGTCGAAGACGTAGTCCGAGACCTCCTGGTTCAGGCCGGTGTAGGGGCGCAGCTCGGGGACCCAGTGCGGGTTGGGGATGAAGCGGCAGTCCACGACCAGGTCGGCGTCGACGGGGAGGCCGTACTTGTAGCCGAAGGACATGACGGTGGCCCGCAGCTCGGGCTCCTCGTCGCCGGCGAACTGGGCGTCCATCTTGGCGCGCAGCTCGTGCACGTTCAGGCTGGAGGTGTCGATCACCAGGTCGGCGTCCCCGCGCAGCTCGCGCAGCAGGTCGCGCTCGGCGGCGATGCCGTCGGTGATGCGGCCGTCGCCCTGCAGCGGGTGCGGGCGGCGGACCGACTCGAAGCGGCGGACCAGGGCCTCGTCGGAGGACTCCAGGAAGACGATGCGCCGGGTGACTCCGCGGGTTTCGAGGTCGGCGAGGGACTCGCGGAGGGCGTCGAAGAACTGGCGGCCGCGGACGTCGACCACGACGGCGATCCGGGCCACGTTGCCCTGCGAGCGGGCACCGAGCTCCACCATGGTGGGGATCAGGGCCGGGGGGAGGTTGTCCACGACGAACCAGCCGAGGTCCTCCAGGCACTTGGCGGCCGTGCTCCGGCCGGCTCCGGACATGCCTGAGATGATCACCAGCTCGGGGATGGCCGCCTCGGCGGCCTCGCCGGGCTCCATGGTCGTGCCCGTACTCACCTGTGCTCCGTCTCCGTCGTGCGTGGTCATTGTTCGGCTCCCCGTTCGGACGAGGGTTCCGCGGGTGCGGTCCTCTCGTCCTCCATGATCTCTCCTGTCGCCGTGTTGACGGCAGGACCCGCAGGGGTGGCGGCTGCGAGGGCCGCGGCCACCGTCTCGGCCGTCTTGCGGCCTATCCCCGGCACCTCGCAGATCTGGTCGATTGTGGCCCCTCTGAGCTTCTTCACCGAACCGAAGTGCTTGATCAGGGCCTGCTTGCGGGTCTCTCCGAGGCCGGGCACCTCGTCCAACGGGCCCGCCTTCAGGCGCTTGCCACGCTTGTTCCGCTGGTACTGGATGGCGAACCTGTGCGCTTCGTCACGGACCCGCTGCAGCAGGTAGAGGCCCTCGCTGGTGCGGGGCAGCACCACCGGGTCGTCCTCGCCGGGCAGCCACACCTCCTCCAGCCGCTTGGCCAGTCCGCACACGGCCACGTCGTCGATGCCGAGCTCGGTCAGGGCCCGCTGGGCGGCGGCGACCTGCGGCTGCCCGCCGTCGACCACGACGAGCTGGGGCGGGTACGCGAACCGCTTGGGCCGGCCGTCGTCCTCGGGGAGGGCCTCCTCGCCGTCCTCCGGGCTCCACTCCCCCGTCTTCAGCTTCTCCTGGAGGTACCGCCGGAAGCGCCGGGACACCACCTCGTGCATGGACCGTACGTCGTCCTGCCCGGCGAACGATCTGATCTGGAAGCGGCGGTACTCGCTCTTCCGCGCCAGCCCGTCCTCGAAGACCACCATGGACGCGACGACGTCGTCGCCCTGCAGGTGGGAGATGTCGAAGCACTCGATGCGCAGCGGGGCGCCGTCCAGCTCGAGCGCCTCGGCGATCTCCTCCAGGGCCCGGGAGCGGGTGGTGAGGTCGCTGGCCCGCTTGGTCTTGTGCAGGGCCAGTGACTGCTGGGCGTTCCGGTGGACGGTCTCCATCAGGGACTTCTTGTCGCCGCGCTGCGGGATGCGCAGGCTGACCTGGGATCCGCGCCGCGCGGCGAGCCACTCGGAGAGGGCCGGGGTGTCCTCCGGGAGCGCCGGCACCAGCACCTCCTTGGGCACGCTCTCGCCGCTCTCCTCCCCGTAGAGCTGCTGCAGGGCGTGCTCGACCAGGCCGGCGGTGTCCACGGCCTCGACCTTGTCGGTGACCCAGCCGCGCTGGCCGCGGACCCGGCCGCCGCGGACGTGGAAGATCTGCACGGCGGCTTCCAGCTCGTCCTCGGCCACGGCGACGATGTCGGCGTCGGTGGCATCGGCCAGCACCACCGCGTTCTTCTCCATGGCGCGGCGCAGCGCCCCTATGTCATCGCGCAGCCGGGCGGCCTTCTCGTACTCCATCTCCTCGGCGGCCCCGTGCATCTCCTTCTCCAGCCGGGAGAGGTAGGCACCGGTCCGGCCGGCCATGAAGTCGCAGAAGTCCTCGGCGAGTTCGCGGTGTTCCTCGGGGCTGACCCGCCCCACGCAGGGGGCGGAGCACTTGCCGATGTAGCCGAGCAGGCAGGGCCGGCCGATCTGCGCGGACCGCTTGAACACCCCGGCGGAACAGGTCCGCACGGGGAACACCCGCAGCATGAGATCGACGGTCTCGCGGATGGCCCAGGCGTGCGCGTACGGCCCGAAGTACCGGACGCCCTTCTTCTTGGGTCCCCGCATGACCTGGACGCGCGGGAACTCCTCGTTCATCGTGACGGCCAGGGACGGATAGCTCTTGTCGTCCCGGTACTTCACGTTGAACCGGGGGTCGTACTCCTTGATCCAGGAGTACTCCAGCTGCAGCGCCTCGACCTCGGTGGAGACCACGGTCCACTCGACGGAGGCGGCGGTGGTCACCATGGTGGCGGTGCGCGGGTGCAGCCCGGCCACGTCCTGGAAGTAGTTCGCCAGGCGCTGGCGCAGGCTCTTGGCCTTCCCGACGTAGATCACCCGGCGGTGCTCGTCGCGGAACCGGTAGACCCCCGGCGAGTCGGGAATCTGCCCCGGCTGGGGGCGGTAGCTGGAAGGGTCGGCCATGCCAACCACCCTACTGGCGCCCACCGACAACCGGACCGCGCCTTCCGGCTGTGCCGCGGCGGTCGCCACCGGCGCGACGAGACCCCGCGGGACGGACTCCCCACCGGTGGGGCGCCTCGTTCGCGCAGACCGCCCTTGTCGGGACGGGGGCTGCGGGCGCCGCCGGCCGCTTCCTGCGCGGCGAGCGCCGCAGGCTGGATCGCCGGATCGCGGAGCGGTCCCGGCCCGAGCGGCGTTCGAGCGGTGCCCGGGCGGAGCTCCGCCCGGGCACCGGAGCCCCGCTCCTCCACCCCCGGCACGCGACCGGCGGGCTACGCCGTGGTCTGGGCCCGACGGACGCGCCGTACGCCGAGCAGGGCGAGCACAGCCGCCCCCGCGGATGCCGCGCCGATGACCGGCAGCAGCCCGGACTCCGGCCCGGGAGCCGGACCGGCGGCGGCAGCAGCAGCAGCCACGGCCTCGGCAGGCGCACCGGCTCCGGCACCGGCTGCGCCAGGGGCGCCCGGCGCCACAGCGGCAGCGTCGTAGCCGCCCGCCTTGCCGCCCCGCGCGTACGCCGACCCCGGCAGCTTGTCCCCGTACGCCTTGACCACCCGCGCCCGGTACGCGGCCAGCGTCGTACCGCGGTCGCCCACCGCGCGTACGGCGTCCTCGTCGAGCGGGAGGACCCTCCCTCCCCCGGACACGTACCACGCGTCGATCTGCGGCTCGCGGAACACCGTCCCGCCGGGCAGCTTCCGCGCACCCACCGCGCCGTACCGGAACTCGTCGTCGCCGGTGGCGATGTTCACCACCTGCCAGCCGGCCCCGGTCTTCGCCGTCCACAGCGCGGCCTGCTGCCCGTCGGACGACACCGCCTTGCTGACGAGGAACTCCATCCGGGAGACCGGCGCGTCCGCCCGCCCGGCGACGAAATCGGGCGACAGGTAGTGGACGGGTATGGTCTCGCCCTCGATCCGGGGCCGCGCCGCGGCCGCGGAGATCCTGCCCTCCCGGGCGAAGAACCGGGACAGCGTGTCCAGCGTGCCGGGTGAGCCGGCCGCCTCGCGGGCCGCGGCCCGGTTCCCCTCGGTGGCGGCCGGCGGCTGCGGCACGGGCGTGGCGGCGGCCTGCCCGGCCACGACCACCGGAAGGGCGGCGGCCAGCGCTGCGGCGAGGGCGGCCACGGTGGTGGTGGCGGCTGCGCGGAGGCTCATGGCGGTCACGCCCCGATCCGGTAGAGCGAGTGGGTCCAGGAGAAGGAGCTGTTGTCCACGTACCAGGCGTGCGAGGCCCAGTTGTACCGGTTGCTGGAGGGCCAGGGGTCGCCCCAGTAGACCCAGCTGTTGGCGGTGTCGTAGCCGTAGACGACGTGCATGTGGCCGCCGCCGCCCGACCACTGGATCCGGGTCTCGACCGGCCGGTTCGCGTCGATCTCGGTCTGCACGGTGGGGTAGCGCAGCCAACCGGTGACGTACGAGCCGGGGTTGATGCCGGCCCAGCTCAGCCCGTTCTGGACGTTGCCGAGCGTGGCCTGGTTGTTGGGGCACTCGGTGCCCTGCTGACGGTTGAAGGCGGCGTTGCAGAACTGGTTCTGGCTGTAGCCGCGGCCGAACCAGGTGGCGATGGTGTTGCCGCCGGCCGCCCAGCACCAGTTGGTCTTCTGCTGGGCCTGCATCGTGATGTCCAGGCGTTTCCAGGCCAGTGTGCCGTCCTGACCGGACCCGGACCCGGCGGCGGTGGCGGCCGTCGCCGAGGCCGTGCCGGCGGGCAGGGCGAGGAGCAGGGCTGAGGCGAAGGCGGCGAGGAAGAGCCGCCTCTTTCGGGTGCGCATCGCGTTCCTCCCGTGTGGGGGTCCCCCGGTGGGGCCGGGGGGAGTGGGGGATGGAGAGGAGCGCGTCCGGACGCTGCACGAGAGCATCAGGGTGTTGTCGCGATCAGGTCAACACGCTTCAATACGCGGTGACACCGCGGTGTGAACGCGAGCCCTGCGGTGTGAATGCGGGCCGTCCCGCCACCTGGGCCCCGGCGCCACCGGCGCGCACTCCCGCACCACCCGGCGTGAACGTTCACAGGAGGAGCCGGAGCCGCCATGCCAGGGACCGCCGAGGGCCCGGACCCGCTGTCCGGGGACCGCGACGCACTCGCCCGGCTGCTCCGGGCCGGCCCCTTCCACGCCGCCCTGCGTGCCGCGATCGCCGCGCGCGGGCTGCCGCTGCACCGGGTCCGGCACCGGCTCGCCGCGCGCGGCATCAAGCTCGGTGTGACCAGTCTGAGTTACTGGCAGCAGGGCGCCCGGCGGCCCCGCCGCCCCGAGTCCCTCAAGGCGGTCCGGGCCCTGGAGGAGATCCTGGAGCTGCCGGCCGGCTCGCTGGTCCGGCTGCTCTCCCCGGTGGCCGGTCCCGCCGGCCCGGCACGCCCGGCCGCCCGCTCGTACCGCGCGCTGCTGGAGGTCGGCGCGGCCGTGGAGGAGCTGCTGGGCGGGCTGGAGCTGCCCGCCGACGGCGGCCTGCACACCCTGGGGCACCACGAGCGGGTCCGGATCGGTCCGCTCCGCGAGCTGCGGGCACGCGACTCCCAGCACGTCGTACGGGCCCACCGCGACGGGGTCGACCGGTACCTGGCCGTCCACCACGGCGACCCCGGGTGCGATCCCTCCCGGGTGCGGGTGCGGGCCCGGGAGAACTGCCGGACCGGGCGCGTCCGCTGGCACCGGGAGGCCGGGGTGGTGGTGGCCGAGCTGCTGTTCGACGCCCGGCTGCGCAGTGGCGACACCTACGTCTTCGGCTACGGCTTCGAGGACGGGACCGGCGGGGTGAGCAGCGAGTACCTGCGCGGCTTCAGCTACGCCGGCGGCCAGTACGTGCTCCAGGTCGGCTTCGACGAGGCGGCGCTGCCGGTGCGCTGCGTGCGCTTCCGGCAGGCCGGTCCGGGCGCTCCGCGCACCGGCCTGGCGGACCTCACGGCGAACGGCCCGCACCGCAGCGTGCACCTGGTGGACCAGGGCGTACGCCGCGGCATCCTGGGCATCGGCTGGGACTGGGTCTAGCCGAGTCCGGGACCGGGTCCGGTCCCGGTCCGGGGCAGGGTCTGGTCCCAGTCCGGCGCCGGGTCGGCGGGGAGCAGGGGGCGCAGGGCTCCTACCGCCGCGCCGATGCAGGTGTCCCGCAGCTCGGTGCGGGTGCAGGTCTCGCGCGTGAGCCAGTCCACGCACAGCACCTGGACGAACACGAGCCATGCCTTCAGTGCCGCGGAGACGGCGTCGTGCGTGCGCCCGTCGGCGAGCGGGAGCACCCCGAGCAGGCGTGAGCGCAGGGCGTCGAGCTCGTCCGTCATGATCGTCTGGATGACCGGGTCGCCCGCCAGCACCCGGTTCGCGGCCAGGACGGCATGGCGGTTGGCGATGAAGTAGTCGAGGTGGGCGTCCAGGCCCTGGGCGAGCTGCTCGACGAGCGTGGCGCCGGGGTCGAAGGTGGTCGCCTCCAGCAGCCGGTCGGCCGCCTGCCCGTAAACCGCCGCGAAGAGGGCGTGCTTGCTCGCGAAGTGCCGGTAGAGCAGGGCGCGGGAGACCCCGGCCTGCCGGGCGACTTCCTCCATCATCACGTCGTCGTAGGGGACTGCGGCGAAGAGCCGGGCGCCGACGGCGAGCAGCTGGGCACGGCGGTCGGCGGGGGTCAGACGTCGGCGGGGCGGCACGCGCCCAGGTTACTTGACACACGTCTACCAAGGGGGCCTACCCTGAAGATAAGTAGACACACGTCAACTAAGTGGGGGTGGAGTCATGGCCAGGGCACTCCGGGTGTTCGCGTGGACGACGGGTCTCGCCTGTACGGCGATCGGGCTGTTCCACGTGGTCGGCGGCAATGCCGTGATTCCGGGCGAGGCCGATGCCGGCCCCACGCTGGACAGCCTGGGCCGGTTCTTCGGCGCGGTCTTCGCCGGGTACGGGCTGGCCTGGCTGTGGGCGGCCCGGCAGGACCCCGTACCGGCGCGCGTGGTGCGGTGGCTCGCGGCGGTGTTCCTGCTGGGCGGCGTGGGGCGGCTGCTGTCCCTGGCCGTGCACGGGTGGCCGCACCCGTTCCAGGTGGCGCTGGCCGTGATCGAGCTGGCCCTGCCGCCGGTCTGGTTCTGGCTGGCGGATTCCGACGAGCGGGCCGCCTTGGAACGGCGGCCCGCGGGCGCCCCGGCCGCCCGGCCGTCCCTTCCGGCCTGAGGCGCGCAGGTCCGGCCCGGGGCGCGGATCAGCCCCACCGGACCGGACGCCTCAGGAGGGATCGGCCGCGGACTCCCGGGCGGCTGTTTCGGCGGCGGCCCTCAGGCGGTCCAGGACGTCCTGCGGGGTGATGAAGTACGACTTTCCCGCGATGGACCGCTCGTACGAGGAACGGACCGACCTCCACAGGGCACACGCCTCCCGCCCCGTGACGGCGAGCTCGTCCTGCATGCGGGGGTCGAAGAGGTCGTAGTAGTGGAGTCTGAGGCCGGGTTCCACGCCCTCCGGCGTCCGCGCCGCCCCGTCCGTCATCTGGTTCGCGATGACGCTCATGACGCGCGCCATGTGGATCGCGGGAAGGCGGCCCTGGGGAGCGTCGGGGTGCCGGAAGACGTGCTGCCACAGGTACGAGTCGGTGTCAGGGTCCGCCTCGAACGCTGTCGCGGCCAGTTGCGCCAGGTGGTCGTGGATGGATCCGTCGTGGGTGAGCGCACCGCCCAGCACATGCCGAATCCCTTCACTCAGGCGGTCCTCGTCGTCCGGCGTCTCGAACTCGAGTCGCGCCTGCTCCACCGCGTGCTCCTGGTACCACTCCGGAATCCATTCCGGCACGTCGTTGACCTCGCTCACCACCCGGGGCGTGACGCCGGGCAGGTCCGCCGGCGCGTGCGCGTCCAGGCGGACCAGTGCGCGGCCGGGGATCCTGGTGGACAGCCGGCTGCCCGGGTCCAGCCCGTTCGAGGTGTTCACCCAGAGCCGGAGGGTCGGACCTTCCTCGCCGCCGGGACGCCATACGGCCTCCGGCACTGCGGCGTCGTCATCCGTGATGCGGAGGGGAGGACCGATCCGCTGCTCGATGCCGACCGCGTACTCCCGCCAAACGGCACGCGCGGCGGCGAGGACCTCCGGGTTCTCGCCGACGTTCTCCGCCGAGATCGCGCACGGCACGTAGCGTGCCAGCCGCACCGGGTTGAGGAAGTGGCGTCCTTTTCCGTACAGCTCGAAGGCGTTGCCCGAGCGGCTGTGCACGGTGAGGACGGAGTCGATCTCGATCGCGGTGAAGAACTTGACCTCCTCCATCCACGTGGCGATCTCGCTCTCCACGACCGGGGGCCCGCACCACAGGGCCGGGTCCGGGAACCCTATGAAGAGGACCGCGTCCCGGAGTTGGGCCGCTTCGTGCTGCACGATGACCTGCATGGTTCATCTCCCCCGATGAATGATCGTTTGCCGGTCATCCTAGGGGCACCCCGGAATGCCGAGTTCCGGGAGGACCTGCTCGTCTAGCCCCGTACTTCGCGGGTCGTTGATTCGTTTGGTGTGACCGGTTCGGTGGTGTCCTGGGCCGGTGGTGTGGCGTTGGATCGGGTGTGTCGATGGCTTCCCGGTCTCCGCGACCACGGGCTCAGCGTCAGCGTCTTGACCGGCCCTCCGCGACCGCCGGAACTGACGGAGCGGCAACACCGCACGGCACGGGCCGGTGATCCGGCGGTTGTAGCGTGGCCTGGTGAGAAGCGACGTATATCGGGACGTGGGCGAAGCCGCGTGGTCGTGGGTGCTGGACCACGTGCGCGAGGACGAGGGCCCGTGGCTGGTGCAGGCCGTGGTGGAGGGTGGTCCTGAGGCCACGTCACCTTCCCAGGACCGTGACTCGCTGTACGCGGGGATCGCCGGCCTGGCTCCGGTGCTGGCCGAGATCGCGCAGTACCGGGAGCTGGGCGTGCGGGAAACGGCGCTGGCGACCGGCATCGTGACCAGGCTGTCGGCACAGGCCGGGCAGCGAACGGAACCCTCGCTGTACGACGGCCTCGCGGGCGACGCGACGGCGCTCAGACTGCTCGCCCCGGGCGAGGAAGTGGTGGCGCTGCGGCGGCTGGCCGCCCTGGCGACCGGCGACGGATGGAAGACCACGCTCGACTTCGAGCCGGGCTCCGACGCGCCCCTCACCGACGTCATCATGGGCACCGCGGGCGTGGTGATGACGGCGGTCTGGGCGAAGAGCGAGTTCACGGACGCGATCGCGACGACGGGAGGCGAGGCCCTGCTGCGGGCGGCGGACCGCACGGAGGCGGGCCTCGACTGGGGTATGACACCGGGGGCGGCGTCGAGGGCGCCGAACTACTCGCACGGAACCGCTGGGGTCGCGGCCGCTTTGGCGGTCGCGGGCGCCGCCCTGGACCGCGAGGACTTCGTCGAGGCAGCGGTCGCGGGCGCCCGGCACGTCCTCTCGGTGGGGTTGTTGAAGGATGCGGGCTTCGTCGTCCCGCACACGATCCCGCCGTCGCGCCGGGAGGTGGAACCGGTGACGTACACGTGGTGCCACGGCCCGGCGGGCACCTCGCACCTGTTCACCGCGCTGGCGCACGCAGGGGTCACCGAGGTGGCTGGCCACGACGTCGACGAACTGCGGCACCGCTGTATGACCTCGATCCTCACCTCGGGTGTGCCGGAACGCCTCCGTGCCGGCTTCTGGGACAACGACGGCCGCTGCTGCGGAACGGCGGGCGTCGGAGACGTCCTGCTGGACGCGGCCCAGGACTGCCGGGCGCCGGAGAGGAGACAGACCCTGCTGCGGGCCGCGCACAGGATGGGTGACGCGTTGGTCGACCGGGCCATCAGGGATGACGCGGGCGCCCGTTGGCGCTTTCTGGAACACCGCGAGGACCCGCCGCTGCTGCCGCCCGGCACGACGTGGATGCAGGGCGCGGCAGGCATCGCGGCCTACCTTCTGCGCCTCGCCCGGTACGGCGAGACCGGCCCCGACGCCCCGGTCGTCGACCGCCCGGACCAGTGGTGGGCCGTGCCGGCACACCTGCGTACTACACGTACGGGTGCATGAGCGACCAGTCCCATTCGAGACAAGTAATGCTTAATGATCTCGGCCTTGTGTGAGGCGTGGTCCCCTCTAGCCCCGGACTTCGCGGTCACCGTTTCAGGTCTGCGGCCAGCGGGTCTGTCCGATGTCGGTGTCGAGCAGGTCGAGGAGGTGGAGTTGGACGCCGCGGGTGATCTGGACGGTGGGCGGGTCGGTGATGTTGCCGATCTGCAGGGTGAGTTCGCCGAGGTGGTAGAAGATCATGCGGCCGGTGGGGCGGACGTGGCGGTTGTCGGGGTAGAGACCGCTCATGTTCTGCTCGGGGCCGAGCGCCCGTCTGACCTGGCGTTCGATCAGACAGAAGACCAGCAGGGCCAGGCAGATGACCTGGATGAGGGCGGCGACGCGCCGGTTGTGCTGGACGAAGACCGGCGCAACCGCGAGCGGGCCCTTGAAGTCGTGGTATCTGCGTTCGACCGCGCCCTGGCCCTTGTAGTGGATCAGGGCCTGCCCGGCATCCGCCTGGTCGGCGGGGACGGACGTCAGCAGTGCGTACCAGCCGTCAACAGCGGCTTCGGCCTTCAGCACGCTGGTGTCGAAGTGCCAGGCCAGGACCGGGGTGCCGTCGTCGTTGTCGGTGACGGTCCAGCGCAGACAGGAGGTGACGCGGCGCTTGGCGGCGATGACACCGATCCGGGCGACGATCTTCTCCCGAGTCCTGTAGTGGCGTCCGCCGGCCGCAGCAGTGAGCTTGTTCAGATCTTCGGTGGCCTTGGCCAGGCGTTTGTTCCGGGCGGCTTGCCGGCCGGCGGCGTTGGCGGTGGAGTGGACCAGGATCCGCCGCACGGTGAGCGGCGGATCGCTCTTGCGGGGCCCCGTCAGGGTGTGGGCGTCCTCCAGCACGCGGTAGGTCTCGCGCAGCTCGGCGGGCTTGCCCGCCTCCCGGTCCGGGGTCCAGTCCACGACAGCGGCCTGCGCGAGGCCGAGGGCGGCATAGACCTCGTCCTTGACCTGCGCGGCCGGGGCCGGGGCGATGAACCGGACCCCGGCCGCGAGCAGGGCACGGATGTTGGAGTAGGACACCAGCTTGGAGTCGGCGACCATCAGGAAGTCGCGCTCACCGGCCATGGCCCGCAGGTCCTTCATCGCGCCGACGACCTGGCTGACCTCGGCCGCACCACCGCCGAAGACCCGGGCGTGGAGCGGGATGCCGCCGTCGGCCGACACCGCGAGCTCGGCCTGGACCTGCTTGAGATCAAAGCGCCGGTCCTTGGGATGCCCGTGGCCGATGACGGGGAAGTCCTCGTCCTGGCCCTCAGCCGGGAAGGCCCCGTGCACGGACATGCTGGTCATGTCCCAGTGCATCCGGGCCACGTCGATCCCGAACTCACCGATCGCCTGCGCCCCGACCGTGCCCGCGATGTGCTCCAGGTGCGGAGCGATCGCGTCCAGTGCCCGGGCCAGACGATCATCGTTGAGCAGACCGGACTCGATCCCGAAGACCTCCTCCACCGCCCAGCACCTGGCCCAGTCCTCCACCCGCACCAGCGGCGCCGGCGAGGTCAGCCGGTTGGCCACCAACGCCTCGGCCACCTGCCCGTGCGTCACCAACGCACTCGCACCACCAGGACACACCTCGTCGACAATCCCAGCGACATCCAGCCGGCGCAGAAACTCGGCAGCGACAGGCAGAGCGCCCAGACGCTTCTCCACCACGGACGTCACCGCCACTTCAAAACGCTGACGCTGAGACCGTGGCCGCGGAGACCGGGAAGTCATCGACACACCCGATCCAACGCCACACCACCGGCCCAGGACACCACCGAACCGGTCACACCAAACGAATCAACGACCCGCGAAGTACGGGTCTAGCCGGCGATGAGCTTGCCGCCCTCGGCACGGACCGGGACGGCCGGCAGCGGGTCGCTCGCCGGGCCGCTGAGCACCTTGCCGGTGGCGACGTCGAAGCGGCTGCCGTGGCAGGGGCAGTTCGCCTCGTCGCCCTCGATCTTGTCCAGGACGCAGCCGGCGTGCGTGCACTGCGCGCTGAACGCCTTGTACTGGCCCTCGACCGGGCAGCTGACCAGCAGTTTCTTCTCCCGGAACAGCTTGGCTCCGCCGACCGGGACCTCGGCCGCCGTGCCGACCTCCACGGGCGCGGTGGGGGTGGCGGGAGTACGGCCGCCGCTGTTGGACGCGGTGGAGCAGGCGGTCAGGGCCGCCCCGGCGCCGGCTGCCCCCGCGAGGGCGGCGGCGCCCTTGAGCACGGTACGGCGGGCGGCTGGCTGCGACGGCATGGGTTCTCCCGGCGGAACGGTGGCGCGAGTGCTGGAACGGTGGTGCGAACACCCCGACGATACGTGCGGCGTGCGTGCCGCCCACGAGCGGTACCTGTCCCTCCGTTCCGCCCGTTCCGTGCGGTACGTTCCCCGGTGTGATTGTCGTCGGTGGTGAGGCCCTGATCGATCTGGTGCCGGTGGACCGGCCTGCGGGCGCGCTGCTGCCCCGGCCGGGCGGCGGCCCGTACAACACCGCGCTGGCCCTGGGCCGGCTCGGCGCGGAGGCCGCGTTCTGCTCGCGGGTGTCCACCGACGGCTTCGGCGAGACCCTGCTGGCCGGTCTGCGGGCCGCGGGGGTGGACCTGTCGCTGGTGCAGCGCGGGCCGGAGCCGACCACGCTGGCCGTGCCCTCGCTGGGGCCGGACGGTTCGGCGGCGTACGGCTTCTACACGCAGGGCACGGCGGACCGGCTGTTCGCGCTGCCGGAAGCGCTTCCCGCCAGGGCCCGTGCGCTGGCCCTGGGCACCTGCTCGCTGGTACTGGAGCCGGGTGCGAGCGCGTACGAGGCACTGCTGCGCCGGGAGTCGGCGCGCGGCCTGCTCACCCTGCTGGACCCGAACATCCGGCCGGCGCTGATCGCGGACCCCGAGGCGTATCGTTCCCGCTTCCGGTCCTGGCTGCCGTACGTGTCCGTGCTGAAGCTGTCGGAGGAGGACGCGGACTGGCTGGGCGGGCGGCCGGAGGGCTGGCTGGCGGCCGGGGCCTCCGCGGTGGTGCTGACCCGGGGCGCCGAGGGGCTGACGGTCCGGACCGCGTCCGGCGAGGAGCACTCCGCCCCGGCGGAGCGGGTACGGGTGGCGGACACCATCGGGGCGGGCGACACGGTCAACGCGGCCCTGCTGCACCGGCTGACGGAGACCGGGCCGGGCCCGGTGGACTGGCCCGCGACCCTGTCCTACGCGGCCCGCGCCGCAGCCCTGACCTGCACCCGCCCCGGCGCGGAACCGCCCTGCGCGGCGGAGGTCGCGGACCCCGCCCGCGTGTAGCGGCAAAGGGGCCACGGGCCCGCGGCCGGGCCCCGGTGCACGGCGGAGCTCAGCGGAGCGCGGCCCAGACCGCGCGTGCCACGGCCGGGGCGAACTGCTCGACGGGATCGACCACTTCCTCCCCTGCGGCATGGAGGAAGAAGGCCCTCTGGAAGCACGCCCCCAGCAGCAGGGCGGCGGCGGCGCGCACATCGGCGTCCGGCCCGACCGTGCCCCGGGTGCGGGCCCGTTCCAGATACCTGACGAGCGCCTCACGCACCATGTGCGGGCCTGCTCCCTGAGCCCGGATGCCCTCTCGGTGACGCGACAGGAGGGAGGGCTCGGCGAAGATCGAGGCGGCCATGGTCATCGCATCGGCGTAGAAGAGCGAGGCGTGCGTGGCGATCTCGGCCAGCCCCTCCTCGACACGGCCCTCGGCCGGATCGGCGGCGAGCGCGGTGAGCAGCGCACCGGCGTTGGGAGTGCGCTCCATCAGGACCCTGACGAACAGCTCCTCCTTGTTCGCGTAGTGCTTGTAGAGCGCGGCCTCCGAGCACCCCGCCTCGCGGGCGATGGCTTTGGTGGTGGTGTGGACCAGGCCGACGGTGCGCATGAGCTTCTCGGCGGCGTCCAGCAGACGCTCGGCGGTGGGACGCTGCGGCTGGGGGCTTGACGAAGGGGTGAGCATTCACTCACCATACCTTCAGAGCGGGTGAGTGAGTACTCACCCACCCCAACGGGGAAGGGATGGACCACCATGAAGCTCACCGTTTTCGGAGCCACCGGAGCCGTCGGAAACCAGGTCGTACGGCAGGCCCTGGCCGCGGGCCACGAAGTGACGGCCGTGGTCCGCGACCCGGCCAAGCTGGAGGTCGCCGCGCAGGATCGTCTGAAGGTGGCTGTGGTGCGGAACCTCACCGACGAAAACGCACTGCTCCCGGTACTCACGGGGCGGGACGCGGTGATCTCGGCGCTGGGCCCGGCGAGCAACAAGCAGGCGAAGGAAGCCCCGATCGCGGGGCCGGCACTGCGGGCGATCGTCTCGGCAATGGACCGGGTGGGGGTGAGCCGGGTCTCCGCGGTCAGCGCCGCCCCGGTCGGGGTCCTGCCCGAGGGCGAGTCGGTGGTGACCCGCGCCCTGGTCTACCCGCTGCTGCGCCGCCTGCTGCGGGACCTCTACGCCGACCTCGCCGTGATGGAGGCCGCGATGGGCGCGAGCGCCACCGAGTGGACAGTGATCCGCCCGCCGATGCTGCTGAACAAGCCGCGGACGGGCACGTACCGGCGGGCCATCGGCGCCAACGTCCGCGGCGGACGCACCATCTCCCGCGCGGACGTCGCGGACGCGCTTCTGGTCTCCCTGACCGATCCGGCCACCGCCCGCCAGGCCGTGGGCGTGGCGGCATAGACCGGCCTGGGCCCGGCGGGTACGGCACCAAACCGGCCCGGGCCGGCGCAGCCGGCCGGGCGGGCGGGGCCGGGCGGGAAGTCGCCCGCCGGCCCCGCCCGTCCCACGGGACGGGGCTACGCCTTGCGGGCGCGCGCCGTCGCCTTCTTGGCCGGGGCGGCCTTCTTGGCCGCCGGCACCTTCTTCGCCGCGGGAACCTTGGCCGCCACGGTCTTCTTCGCCGGGGCCCGGCGGGCCGCCGGGACGGAGTCCAGGACGCGGTCCGCGCCCAGGATGTCCCGCAGGAACTTGCCGGTGTGGCTGGCGCCGACCGCGGCGACCTCCTCGGGGGTGCCCTCGGCCACCACCAGGCCGCCGCCGTAACCACCCTCGGGGCCCATGTCGATGACCCAGTCCGCGGTCTTGATGACGTCCAGGTTGTGCTCGATGACGATCACCGAGTTGCCCTTGTCCACCAGCCCCGACAGGACCTTGATCAGCTTCGAGATGTCCTCGAAGTGCAGACCGGTGGTCGGCTCGTCCAGCACGTAGACCGTGCGGCCCGTAGACCGCTTCTGCAGCTCCGAGGCGAGCTTCACGCGCTGCGCCTCACCGCCGGACAGAGTGGGCGCCGACTGTCCCAGCCGGACGTACCCGAGGCCGACCTCGGTCAGCGTCCGCAGGTGCCGGGCGATCGTCGGCACCGCCTCGAAGAAGTGCAGGGCCTCCTCGATCGGCATGTCCAGCACCTCGGCGATGGACTTGCCCTTGTAGTGGACCTCCAGCGTCTCCCGGTTGTAGCGCGCCCCGTGGCAGACCTCGCAGGGGACGTACACGTCCGGCAGGAAGTTCATCTCGATCTTGATCGTGCCGTCGCCGGAGCAGTTCTCGCACCGGCCGCCCTTGACGTTGAAGGAGAAGCGGCCGGGCAGGTAGCCCCGCACCTTCGCCTCCATCGTCTCCGCGAACAGCTTGCGGACGTTGTCGAAGACGCCGGTGTACGTCGCCGGGTTGGACCGCGGGGTGCGGCCGATCGGCGACTGGTCCACGTGCACGACCTTGTCGACCAGTTCGTCGCCGTCCACCCGGGTGTGCCGGCCCGGCACGGACCGGGCGCCGTTCAGCTCGCGCGCCAGGTGCGTGTACAGGATGTCGTTGACCAGCGTGGACTTGCCCGATCCGGAGACGCCCGTCACCGCGGTGAACACGCCCAGCGGGAAGGCCACGTCGATGTCCTGCAGGTTGTTCTCCTTGGCACCCCGGACGACGAGCTTCCGCTCGCCGTTCACGGGACGGCGGATGTCCGGGATGGAGATCTCCCGCTTCCCGGCCAGGTACTGCCCGGTCATCGACTCGCCGTTGGCCAGCAGCTCCTTCAGGGAGCCGCTGTGCACGATCTCGCCGCCGTGCTCGCCGGCGCCGGGGCCGATGTCCACGACCCAGTCGGCCACCTTGATGGTGTCCTCGTCGTGCTCGACCACGATCAGGGTGTTGCCCATGTCCCGCAGCCGCACCAGGGTCTCGATCAGACGGTGGTTGTCGCGCTGGTGCAGGCCGATCGAGGGCTCGTCCAGCACGTAGAGCACGCCCACCAGACCGGAGCCGATCTGCGTGGCCAGCCGGATGCGCTGGGCCTCGCCGCCGGACAGGGTGCCGGCCGCGCGGTTGAGGGAGAGGTAGTCCAGGCCGACGTCGACGAGGAAGCGCAGCCGCTCGTTGACCTCCTTCAGCACCCGCTCGGCGATCTTCTTGTCGCGGGCGTCCAGCTTCAGCTCTCCGAGGAACTCGGCGCACTCGCTGATCGACATGGCGGAGACCTGGGCGATGGACTTCTCCATCACCGTGACGGCGAGCACGATCGGCTTCAGCCGGGAGCCCTCACAGGTCGGGCAGGGCACCTCGCGCATGTAGCCCTCGAAGCGCTCGCGGCTGGCGTCGCTCTCGGCCTCCGAGTGCCGTCGCTTGACGAACGGCACGGCGCCCTCGAAGGCGGTGGTGTACGCCCGCTCGCGGCCGTACCGGTTGCGGTACCGGACCTCGATCTGTGTCTTGTGCCCGTACAGCAGGGCCTTCCTGGCGCGCTGCGGCAGCCCCGCCCAGGGGATGTCCGTACGGAATCCCAGCTCTCCGGCGAGGGCTCCGATCAGCCGCTGGAAGTAGTCCTTGGTGTGCCCCAGCGACCACGGCGAGACCGCGCCCTCGTCCAGGGACTTGTCCTCGTCCGGGACGATGAGCTCCGGGTCCACCTCCATCCGCGTGCCGATGCCGGTGCAGTCGGGGCAGGCGCCGAAGGGCGAGTTGAAGGAGAAGGAGCGCGGCTCCAGCTCCTCGAAGGACAGGTCGTCGTAGGGGCAGTACAGGTGCTCGGAGTACATCCGCTCACGCTCGGGGTCGTCCTCGGCGAGGTCGACGAAGTCCAGGATGACCATGCCGCCGGACAGCCCGAGCGCGGTCTCCACGGAGTCGGTGAGGCGCCGCTTGGCGCTCTCCTTCACCGTGAGGCGGTCGACGACCACCTCGATGGTGTGCTTCTCCTGCTTCTTCAGCGTCGGCGGCTCGGAGAGCTGGATGGTCTCGCCGTCCACCCGGGCCCGGCTGTAGCCCTTGGTCTGCAGGTCGGCGAAGAGGTCGACGAACTCGCCCTTGCGCTCGCGCACCAGCGGCGACAGCACCTGGAAACGGCTGCCCTCGGGCAGCGCGAGCACCTTGTCCACGATCGCCTGCGGCGACTGCCGGGAGATCGGGCGGCGGCACTCCGGGCAGTGCGGCTTGCCGATACGGGCGAACAGCAGACGGAGGTAGTCGTAGACCTCGGTGATGGTGCCGACGGTGGAGCGCGGGTTGCGCGAGGTCGACTTCTGGTCGATCGAGACCGCCGGGGAGAGGCCCTCGATGAAGTCGACGTCGGGCTTGTCCATCTGGCCCAGGAACTGGCGCGCGTACGAGGACAGCGACTCCACGTAGCGGCGCTGGCCCTCCGCGAAGATGGTGTCGAAGGCCAGGGAGGACTTGCCCGATCCGGACAGCCCGGTGAAGACGATCAGGGAGTCGCGGGGCAGGTCGAGCGAGACGTTCTTCAGGTTGTGCTCGCGAGCGCCACGAACGATGAGACGGTCGGTCACGCCGGTCCGCACCTTTCTAGAGAGAGCGTCCCAGCGTAGGGGGGCGCCACGGAGTCGTTTCTGGCCTTTCGACTATCGAGCGTATAGCACGTGCATTCGATTTACGGTCTCCGGTGTCGTCCTTCACCCGAAGGAGTGGCGGCGCTATCGTCGCCCTCATGATTGATCATGTGCGTGACCTGGCCACCCTGCAGGAAGCCACCGATCGGCTGCTGACCGCGGTCGCCAAACTGGACAACGGATCCCTCGCCGAGCCGTCACGGCTGCCCGGCTGGACCCGGGGCCACATCCTCGCCCACCTCTCCCGCAACGCCGACGCCCTCGTCAACGTCTTCGAGGGCCGCCCGATGTACGTGAGCGGCGACGCGCGCGACAGCGACATCGAGCGCGACTCCGGCCGCCCGTTGCAAGAACAGCTCGCGGACCTGAGGCATTCCGCGGCCGGCTTCGCCGCCGTGGCGGACCGCCCGGCCGACTGGTCGCGCACGGTGGAACTGCGCAACGGGGTCACCGACAGCGCCGCCCGGGTGCCCTTCCGGCGGCTGGTCGAGGTGGAGCTGCACCACGTCGACCTCGGCATCGGCTACGAGCTGGAGGACCTTCCCGCCGAGTTCACCGCACGGGAGATCGACTTCCTCGCCGACCGCTGGTCGGGCCGCCCGGAGGTCCCGTCGGCCGAGCTGATCGCGTCCGACGGCGGCACCTGGCGCACCGGCACCGCCGGCGAGCCGCAGGTGACCGTCCGCGGCACGTCCGCGCAGCTGCTGGGCTGGCTGGCCGGCCGCGCCGACAAGGGCGATTCCCTGACCACCTCCGGAGGGCCCCTGCCGGTCCTCCCGCCGCTCTAGGATCAGATCATGACGTACAGCGGAGCGGTCAAGGTCGGCGGTCCCGCCGACGTGCACGAGCTCGCGGACCTGATGATCTCCAAGGTCGCCGTGGGCTCCATGAACAACAACGCGTACCTGCTGCGCTGCCGGGCCACCGGCGAGCAGCTCCTCATCGACGCGGCGGCGGAGCCCGACACGCTGCTGCACCTGATCGGCGACGACGGCATCGCCTCCGTCGTCACCACCCACCAGCACGGCGACCACTGGGGCGCCCTCCAGGAGGTGGTCGACGCCACCGGCGCGCGGACCTACGCGGGCCGGTACGACGCCGAGGGGATCCCGGTGCCCACCGACGTCCCGGTGGAGGACGGGGACACCATCACGGTCGGACGGGTCACCCTGACCGCCCGCCACCTGGTCGGCCACACCCCCGGCTCGATCGCCCTCGTCTACGACGACCCGCACGGGCACGCGCACGTGTTCACCGGCGACTGCCTCTTCCCGGGCGGCGTCGGCAACACCTGGGGCGACAAGAGCCGCTTCGCGAGCCTGATCAAGGACGTGGAGGAAAAGATCTTCGGGCAGCTGCCGGACGAGACCTGGGTCTACCCGGGCCACGGCAACGACACCACCCTCGGCGCCGAGCGCCCGCACCTCGCGGAGTGGCACGAGCGCGGCTGGTGAACCACCAGGCCGGTCCGCCCGCCCTTCCCGGCGGACGGACCGGCCGCACCGCACCCGGCATGGCGGGAAGTCGGCGGTCCGCCGTCAACCCCGGGATACGGTGCACTCCTTCCGGTCGAGGACGGCCGATCGTGCCGCCCGTGCACGGGGGAAGGGGTAGGTGGACCTCCATGCACGATGATCACTCCCCGGCCGGCTCCCCCACCGCGCCGCGCCCCTCGATGCTCAGGATCGCCTCGGCCTCGCTGGCCGGCACCGCGATCGAGTTCTACGACTTCTTCGTCTACGGGACCGCAGCCGCCCTGGTCCTCGGTCCGCTGTTCTTCCCGACCTTCTCGCCGCTGGCCGGCACCCTCGCGGCCTTCGCCACCTTCGGCGTCGGCTTCGTCGCCCGCCCCCTCGGCTCCGCCGTCTTCGGCCACATCGGCGACCGCCACGGACGGCGCCCGGTCCTGCTGATCTCGCTGCTGCTCACCGGACTCGCCACCGTCGCGGTCGGCTGTGTGCCCACGTACGCGAGCATCGGCGCGGCCGCACCCGTCCTGCTGGTGCTGCTCCGCTTCCTGCAGGGCCTGGGGCTGGGCGGCGAATGGGGCGGCGCGGTGCTGGTGACCGCCGAGCACGCACCGGAGCGGCAGCGCGGACTGTGGGCGAGTTTCCCGCAGATCGGCCCGCCGGTCGGCTTCCTGCTGGCCAACGGGATCACCCTCGGGCTGTCGGCCGGCCTGACCGACGCGCAGTTCGCCTCCTGGGGCTGGCGGGTCCCCTTCTGGGCGGCGGGCGTGCTGGCGCTGGCCGGCCTGTGGCTGCGGCACGCGGTCGAGGAGACCCCGCAGTTCCGGGAGCTCTCCGAGCGCCGGGAGACCGCGAGCGCGCCCCTGGCCGACGTGGCGCGCGGGCACTGGCGGCTGCTGCTGCTCAGCGGCGGGGCACTGGCCGTGGGATACGCGGTCTTCTACGCCGTCACCACCTGGTCCCTGGCGTACGCCACCGAGCACCTGCGGGTGGACCGCACGGTGATGCTCACCTGCATCATGATCGCCGTGGCGGTGATGGGGCTGGCCACCCCGCTGATCGCGGTCCTCGGCGACCGCTACGGGCGGCGGCCGCTGTGCCTGGTCGGCTGCACGGCCTCCGCCCTGTGGATGTTCCCCTTCGTGGCCCTGCTCGGGACCGCCGACCCGGTGCTGATGACCCTGGGCTTCACGGGGGCGCTGCTCGGCATGGTGACGATGTTCGCGGTGGTGGGGGCGTACCTCCCGGAGCTGTACGAGCCGCGGATCCGCTGCACCGGCGCGGCCGTCGGCTACAACCTGGGCGGGGTGCTCGGGGGTGCGCTCACCCCGGTCGTGGCGACGTCGGTGGCGGGCGGGTCGGCACCGCCGTGGGGGGTGGCGGCGTACCTGGCGGGGGTGGGGTTGCTCAGCCTCGGCTGCTTCGCACTGCTGCCCGAGACCAGTCCGGCGGTGGTGGGAACGCCGACGGGGGCGGCCGAAGCGGCCGCCCCCGTCTGACCCGCGTACCGCGGGCAGGCGGGCCCGGTGGAGCCTGTCAGGCGCACCGGGCCCTTCGCGCCGGTCAGGCCTCGACGCTCTCCGTCTCCTCGCGGGCGGCCTCGGCGGCCGCCTGCTTCTTCGAGGCCATCAGGCTGGTGATGGTCGTGATGACCAGGACACCGCCGATGACGCCGAGGGAGACCGGGATGGAGATCTCCGGGACGTGGACGCCGGACTCGTGCAGGGCGTGCAGCACCAGCTTCACGCCGATGAAGCCGAGGATGACGGACAGGCCGTAGCTGAGGTGGACCAGCTTCTTGAGCAGGCCGCCGATGAGGAAGTACAGCTGGCGCAGACCCATCAGGGCGAACGCGTTGGCGGTGAAGACGATGTACGGGTCCTGGGTCAGACCGAAGATCGCGGGGATGGAGTCCAGGGCGAACAGCACGTCGGTCGTGCCGATGGCGAGCATGACCACCATCAGCGGGGTCAGGATGCGCTTGCCGTTCTGCCGGATGAAGAGCTTGGTGCCGTGGTAGCGGTCGGCGACGCCGAACTTCTTCTCGACGGACTTCAGGAGGCGGTTCTCCTCCCACTCCTCCTCCGACTCGTCGGCGCGGGCCTCCTGGATCAGCTTCCAGGCGGTGTAGATCAGGAACGCGCCGAAGATGTAGAAGACCCAGGCGAAGCTGGAGATGATCGCGGCGCCGGCCGCGATGAAGATCGCACGCAGGACGAGCGCGATCAGCACGCCCACCAGCAGGACGCGCTGCTGGAGGTGGGAGGGAACCGCGAACTTCGCCATGATCAGGACGAAGACGAACAGGTTGTCGACGCTGAGCGACTTCTCCGTGACGAAGCCGGCGAAGAACTCGCCGGACGCCTGCGCGTTGCCGAAGACCAGCAGGCCCAGGCCGAAGAGGACGGCGAGGACGATCCAGACGACCGTCCAGGTGCCCGCTTCCTTGATCGATACGTCGTGGGGCTTGCGGCCGATGAAGAAATCGGCGCCGATGAGGATGCAGAGACCGGCGATGGTCAGCATCCAAAGGGTCAACGAAACGTCCACTACTGCTCACGCCTCCGGCAGATGGCTCAACAAGGTCAGCGTCATCGCTGCCGGAGGTCTCTTCCACCCCGGGCCCGTGTCCGGGACCCGTGGGCCGGCGCCCCGGGGCCGCTTCCGCTCGAGTTCGACTGAACTCAGTCGAACTCGGTTGGATACGGTCCGTATTGACGGGAACGCCGCGCAGGAAACAGCAGGAATACTCCCCTCCGCACGTACGAGCTTACCTTCAGACCATTGCCGAGGTAAAGGTTTACCCAAGGACTGGTCACTGATCGGTCAGGTATGGCCGGAAACCGCTGCCCGGGTGGCCGCTACGCCGTTACCCCCGAGACCGTCCCGCGGGTGATCACGGGCGCCCGGCCCGGGCCCTGGCCGTCTCCGCCAGGACCTGGTCCAGGATCGCGCTGCCGCGGGGCGGCAGCGCAGGCTCGAAGGTCCAGGCGTGCCCGACCCACGGGTCGGCGAGGTGGTCGTCCGGCACCGGGGACAGCCGCATCAGCGACTTCCACAGCGGATCGAGCAGCGGCCCGTACGCCGACGCCTCGTCGCGGTCCGCGACCATCAGCAGGTGCACCCCGACCGAGGGGCCTTCGTCGGCGAGGTAGCGCAGCCGGGTGACGGCCCGGTCGTCGAAGCCGTGCGGGAAGTCGTGGACCACGAGCAGCTGCTCGTCGGTGTCGACCTCGGGCGGCAGGGCCTCCGCGGCACCGCCCCGGACGGCCATCTGGACCATGTCGACCCGCCGGGTGAGCCGCTCCAGGGTCTCGGTGACCCCCTGCGCGCCCGCGGCGGGCGGGGTCGCCAGCACCCCGGACCGCACCAGCGGCTCCAGGGCCGCGGCACCGGCCCCGGCGGCGTCGATGACGTGGACGGAGAGCCGGCCGCCGGGCTGGACGGCCAGCACCCGGGCGACGTGGGCCACGGCCGCGTCCAGGGCGGCCCGGCGGAGCCGGTCGGTGTCCATGGCCATCGCGGCCTCGGAGCCCGTCCGCCCGTTGTCGATCCACAGGCCGCGCTGCAGGGGGAGCCGGACCAGCATCGGGATGCGCAGGTCGGGGCGCTCGGGCAGGTGCAGGTCGCCCAGGCGCAGTGCCATCGCGGTGTCCGCGTCCGGGGCGGACACCCGGTGGGCGTGCCAGACCGGGTTGTCCCAGCGGGCGTACGCGCTCGGCAGGGCCGGTTCGACCACTTCGAGCTCGGCGGCGAGCTGGGCCAGGTCCCGGTCGAGAACGGCGCGGGCCTGCTCGGCGAGCTCCTCGCGGCGGGCGCGGGCGGCGTCCCGGGCGTCGTTCCCCGATCCGCCGAGGCGGTGGCGGGGGTCCGACAGGGCCTCGTCGAGCTCGCGGTCCATCCGGGAGTCGGCGAAGTCGATCGCACTGCGGTAGGCGGCCACCGCCCGTGCGAGGTCCTCGAACATCCCCCAGACCTGGTTGTAGAGCCGCTCGTCCATGGACCACCCGGTGGCGTCGCCGGCCACCGGGCGGGGCGGCTCGCCGGGCGCCGCGAGCGGGGCCTGCGGCGGGGGCGGCGGCGGCTGGGTGCGGGTGCGGCGGGGATGGGTGTAGTCGATGCCGGTCCCGCTGGTGGCGGCCCCGCCGGCGCCGGTCCCGCTGGTGCCGGTCCCGGCCGTGCCTCCGGCTCCGTGGCCGCCCTCCCCGACCGGGGCGGGTCCCTCGGCCGCGGGTTCCGCGGCCGGCGGCACCGCCGGGGCCGGAGCGCCGGCCTGGGCCCCCGTCGGCGCGGGGCCGGGCGTGCCGGTGTACGGGACGCCGGACACCGGCACCGGGTCCGGGGCGGCCGGGACCCCGGCCGAGGCGTCCACCTGGGCGGCGAGTCCGGCCGCGGCGGCGGCGCCGATCCCGTGGTCGGCGAGCAGTGCGCCGAGCCCGCCGGCGTAGCCCTGTCCGACGGCCCGGACCTTCCAGGCGCCCTGGCGGCGGTACAGCTCGACGGCCACCACGGCGGACTCGCTGTCCAGACCGGCCAGGGTGAACTCGGCGATCCCGGACCCGCCGGGCTCGCCCACCCGTACGTGCGGGGCCGCAACCGCGCCGAACCTCCCCGGGCCGCCCGGGGGCAGCGCGAGGAAGACGAGGACCCGCTCGGCCTCGGCCGGCACGGCGTCGAGGTCCACCGCGAAGCGGTGTCCGGCGGCGGCGGACCCGGGCACCTCCAGCCCGGCCAGGGACCGGGCACCGGGGTGGGCGAGCTCGCCCGGACCGGAGAGGCTGCCCGCCCCGTCACCGAAGGCGGCCAGGGCGAGCACCGGGGTGCCCGCCGTGACCGTGATCTCCACGTCGGTCCGGGGCAGGGGGTGGTTCTGCCCCCGGACCAGTTCGGCCGTCATCGTGCAGCCCCTCCCCCGTCGTTCGTCCGCGCTGTGCCGTGTTGCCGGTGTTGCCGGCGCCGCCGTGTTGCCCGTGACGCTGTGGCGCCGTCGGTGCTTCTGGTTCCGGTGGTGCCCAGGTGGTGCGCTTACAGGTGCGGAATGATCGCCGGCAGCAGGTCCTGGAAGGTCCGGCCGTTGGCCGGGTTGCCCAGGGCTGTCATCTTCCAGCCCGAACCGACCCGGTGCACCTTCGCCATGATCTGCGCGGTGTACTGGCCGCCGCCGTCGAGCGTGTACCGGGCCATCTCCTGGCCGTTGCTCTCGTCGACGATCCGGCAGAAGGCGTTCTGCACTTCCTGGAAGGTCTGGCCGGTGAAGGAGTTCACCGTGAAGACGATCTGGTCGATGTGGACCGGCACCCGGGCCAGGTCGACCAGGATGGCCTCGTCGTCCCCGCCCTGGCCGACGCCGCCGACCAGGTTGTCACCGGTGTGCCGGACGGAGCCGTCGTTGCTGGTCAGGTGCTGGAAGAAGACCACGTCCTGCGGTTCCCGGCCGGCGAACAGCACCGCCGAGGCGTCCAGGTCGATCTCCCGCGTGCGGGACCCGAACAGTCCCCGCCGCTTCGCCGCCTGCCATCCGAGGCCCATCCGGACCGCGCTCAGCGACCCCCCGTCGGACTTCTCGAGGCTGATGGCCTGGCCCTTGGTCATGTTGACCGTCACGCGCTGTCCCCTCTCGTTCGCCACCTACCGGGCCACCCTACTGAAGCCGCGCTCGCTCAGGCGAGGCCCGCCTCCTTCATCTGCCGCAGCTCCTTCTTGAGTTCTCCGACCTCGTCCCGGATCCGGGCCGCCACCTCGAACTGGAGGTCGGCCGCGGCCGCCCGCATCCGCTCCGTCATCTCCTCGATCAGCCCGGCCAGTTCGGCGGCGGGCCGGTCGGTGAGCACCTGCTCCGCGGCTGCCCTGCCGCCCTTGCCGGCCGCCTTGGCCCCCTTGCCGCCCTTCGGGGCGTGCGCGGCGAGCGAGGGCACCGGGGCCTTGGCTCCCTTGCCGTCCTTGGACTGCCGGTAGCCGGTGCCCAGGAGCTGTTCGGTGTCGACCTCCTCGCGGGCGATGGTGGCGACGATGTCGTTGATCTTCTTGCGCAGCGGCTGCGGGTCGATCCCGTTCGCCGTGTTGTAGGCGATCTGCTTCTCCCGGCGCCGGTTGGTCTCCTCGATGGCCTTCTCCATCGCCGGGGTCATCTTGTCGGCGTACATGTGGACCTGGCCGGAGACGTTGCGCGCGGCCCGGCCGATGGTCTGGATCAGGGAGGTCCCGGAGCGCAGGAAGCCCTCCTTGTCGGCGTCGAGGATCGCCACCAGGGAGACCTCCGGCAGGTCGAGGCCCTCACGGAGCAGGTTGATGCCGACCAGCACGTCGTACTCGCCGGCCCGCAGTTCGCGGAGCAGCTCGATCCGGCGCAGCGTGTCCACGTCGCTGTGCAGGTAGCGGACGTGGATGCCGAGCTCCAGGAAGTAGTCGGTGAGGTCCTCGGCCATCTTCTTGGTCAGGGTGGTGACCAGGACGCGCTCGTCCTTCTCGACGCGGGTGCGGATCTCGTGGACCAGGTCGTCGATCTGGCCCTCGGTGGGCTTGACCACCACCTCGGGGTCGACGAGCCCGGTGGGGCGGATGATCTGCTCGACGAAGCCGTCCGAGCGGGACAGCTCGTACGGGCCGGGCGTGGCCGACAGGTAGACCGTCTGCCCGATCCGCTCCTGGAACTCCTCCCACTTCAGCGGGCGGTTGTCCAGGGCCGAGGGCAGCCGGAAGCCGTGCTCGACCAGGGTGCGCTTGCGGGAGGCGTCGCCCTCGTACATCGCGCCGATCTGCGGCACGGTGACGTGCGACTCGTCGATGACGAGGAGGAAGTCCTCGGGGAAGTAGTCGATGAGGGTGTTGGGCGCGGAACCCCGCTTGCGGCCGTCCAGGTGCAGCGAGTAGTTCTCGATGCCGGAGCAGGACCCGATCTGCTGCAGCATCTCCAGGTCGTAGGTGGTGCGCATGCGCAGCCGCTGGGCCTCCAGCAGCTTGCCCTGCTTCTCCAGCTCGGTCAGCCGTGCCGCGAGCTCGGTCTCGATGCCGCGGATCGCGTTCTGCATGCGCTCCGGGCCGGCGATGTAGTGGCTGGCCGGGAAGATGTACAGCTGCTGGTCCTCGCTGATCACCTCGCCGGTGAGCGGGTGCAGGGTGGACAGCGCCTCGATCTCGTCGCCGAACATCTCGATGCGGACGGCCAGTTCCTCGTAGACCGGGAAGATCTCGATGGTGTCGCCGCGGACCCGGAAGGTGCCGCGGGCGAAGGCCAGGTCGTTGCGCGTGTACTGGATGTCCACGAAGCGGCGCAGCAGCCGGTCGCGGTCGATCTCCTCGCCGACCTTGAGCGGGACCATCCGGTCCACGTACTCCTGCGGGGTGCCGAGGCCGTAGATGCAGGAGACGGAGGCGACCACGACGACGTCGCGCCGGGTGAGGAGCGAGTTGGTCGCGGAGTGGCGGAGCCGCTCCACCTCTTCGTTGATCGAGGAGTCCTTCTCGATGTAGGTGTCGGACTGCGGGACGTACGCCTCGGGCTGGTAGTAGTCGTAGTACGAGACGAAGTACTCGACCGCGTTGTTGGGCAGCAACTCGCGGAACTCGTTGGCCAGCTGCGCCGCCAGCGTCTTGTTGGGCGCCATCACGAGGGTGGGCCGCTGGAGCCGCTCGATCATCCAGGCCGTGGTCGCCGACTTTCCCGTGCCGGTCGCGCCGAGCAGGACGACGTCCTTCTCGCCGGCGCGGACGCGCTTCTCCAGCTCGTCGATGGCCGTGGGCTGGTCGCCGCTGGGCCGGTAGGGGCTGACGACCTCGAAAGGCGCCACGGTGCGTTGGATCTTCGATACGGGCCGCATGAGTCCACCGTACGACCCGCCACTGACACTCAGGCGTTTGTGCGGGAGGGTCCGGCCCAGCGGTGACGCTCTGGGCCGTTTGTCGTAGTTCGGTGGCGGCCCGTTGATCACCAACCCCATGATCCGGATCAAGTGCACCAG
Organism: Streptomyces sp. NPDC048603; assembly: GCF_043199475.1. Taxonomy (NCBI): domain Bacteria; kingdom Bacillati; phylum Actinomycetota; class Actinomycetes; order Kitasatosporales; family Streptomycetaceae; genus Streptomyces; species Streptomyces sp. NPDC048603. Next base: position 163,678 of record NZ_JBICVY010000017.1, read on the forward strand.
TCACGTCTGGAGGGGATCGCGCATGTACGTACGACCCGTGGCCACGGCGGTGGCCGCCCTGCTGGGGCTCGCCCTCGCCCTGGCCGGCGGAACCACCACCGCCTCCTCCCGGGGCACCTCCGCGGGAGCTGCCCCTGCGGCCGGTCCGCCGGCCCGTCCGGCGGCGGGTCCGGCGGCGGGTCCGGCGGCCGCCGTCCGGTTCCAGGCCGGCGCACCCGTCCTCTATGCGCACCGGGGGGCCTCGGCGTACGCCCCGGAGAACACCCTGGCAGCTGTGGACCTCGCCGACGAGATGGGCGTGGACTGGGTGGAGAACGACGTCCAGCGCACCAAGGACGGCGAACTGGTGGTCGTCCACGACGAGACCCTGGCGCGGACCACGGACGTGGAGGTCCTGTTCCCGGACCGGAGTCCCTGGCGGGTCGGGGACTTCACCGCGGAGGAGATCGCCGGCCTCGACGCGGGCAGCTGGTTCCGGTCCGAGTACGCCGGGGCCCGGGTGCCGACGCTGCGCGAGTACCTCGACCGGGTGCGCCAGAACCGGCAGCGGCTGCTCCTGGAGATCAAGAAGCCCGAGCTCTACCCCGGCATCGAGGAGGACACCCTGCGGGTGCTGGAGGAGGCGGGCTGGCTCGACGAGCGGCACGTCGGCGGGCGCCTGGTGGTGCAGAGCTTCAGCGCGGACTGCCTGCGGACCCTGCACCGGCTGCGGCCCGACGTGACCACGGCCTTCCTGGGCACCCCGGCGGTCGCCGACCTGGCCGGCTACGCCGAGTTCGCCGACCGGATCAATCCGTGGCACACCACGATCTCGGCCGAGTGGGTGTCGGCGGTGCACGGGTTGCGCGGGGCGCACGGGCGGCCGATGGAGATCGACACCTGGATCGTGGACGCGCCGGACGTGGCCCGGAAGGTGCGGGACATGGGGGTGGACGGGATCATCACCAACGCGCCGGACGTGATCCGGGAGGCGCTGGAAGCCGTCTGACGCGCAGGCCGCGGGCGGGCCCACGGGCCGCTTCGTCCACAGGGCGCGGGGCCGGTCGGTGGCGGGCCGTACGGTGGAGGCGTGGACAGCATGGACAGCACCGAGCGGCCGCGCGAGCCGCACCTCGAATGGACCGTGGTCGCCAGCGACATCGGTCCGCTCTTCCTGGCCGCGACCGAGGAGGGACTGGTCCGGGTGGAGTTCCATGCCGACGCGGACCGGCCGGACCTTGCCGGTCCGCTGGTGTCCCGGCTCGGCGCCGACGCGTGGCGTCCGGACCCGGGCGGTGAGGTGCTGCTCGCCGAGCCGATACGTCAGCTGGCGGCCTATTTCGCCGGCTCGCTGCGGCGGTTCGAGCTGCCCCTGGACTGGCGGCTGTCGGCCGGATTCAACCGCCTGGTGCTGCGCGAGCTGGCGGACTCGGTGCCGTACGGGACGGTGGTCGGGTACGGCGAGCTGGCCGCGCGGGTCGGGCAGCCGGGAGCGGCCCAGGCGGTCGGCGCTGCCATGGGCTCGAACCCGCTTCCGGTGGTCGTGCCCTGCCACCGGGTCGTGGAGAACGACGGTGGCATCGGCGGCTTCGGCGGCGGCGTGGAAACCAAGCGCGCCCTCCTGGCCCTGGAGGGCGTCCTCCCCCAACCCCTGTTCTGACCGCCCCGGCTTTCCCCCGGTGCGGGGCGGCCAGGCAACCACCGGCCGTGTGAGCAGGCGTGCCGTTGCCGCGCCGCCGCGTGTGCAGGCGTGCCGCGCAGTCACCGGCCGTGTGGGCAGGCGTGCCGCAGGGCGGCACGGGTGGGCACACGGCACACCGGCCCGCGCCGGACGCGCAGCGTGTCCCCGCACCCCGACCCCGCACACGGCGTCGGAACCCCCTCCGGGCGGAGCACCGCTCCCGGGCGGCGCCAGGGGCGGCCAAGCCACCGCCCAGGCCCGGGGGCAGCGGCTGCGGAGTGGGGAGCCGGCGGCAGCCGGAGGGCTTCCCGTACCGCCGGCGCCCCGTCGCTGCGAGACTGCCGACGTGACCACTGCAGCAGCCGGCGCCCACAAGGCCGCACCCGTGACGCCCGAAGACCTCCCCCGCCTCCAGCGCCGCACCACGGCCGTCCTCATGACCAGCCAGATCATCGGCGGCCTCGGCGTCCCCATCAGCATCGCCCTGGCGCCCGTCCTCGCCACCGAGGTCAGCGGCACCGAGGCACTGTCCGGGCTGGCCTCCAGCGCTTCGGTGGCCGGGACGGCCCTGCTGTCGCTGCCGCTCGCCGCCCTGATGACCAGGCGCGGCCGGCGGGCCGGGCTGGTCCTGGCCTACCTCATCGGTGCGACGGGCGCCCTGGTGGTGGTCCTCTCCGCCGTGACGTCGAGTTTCGCGCTGCTGCTGCTCGGCATGGCCGCGTTCGGCGCCGCGTCCTCGGCCAACCTGCAGGCCCGCTTCGCCGCCGCCGACCTCGCCGCGCCCGACCACCGGGCACGCGCGATCTCCACGGTCGTCTGGTCCACCACGCTCGGTGCCGTCCTCGGCCCGAACCTCTCGGCCCCGGCCAGCCGCAGCTTCGAGGGGACCTCCATACCCGGGACGGCGGGTCCCTTCCTGTGGGCCGCCGGCATCTTCCTGGTCACCGCCGCGGTGGTCGCCGTACTGCTGCGGCCCGATCCGCTGCTCACCGCCCGCGCCCTGGCCGGACCCGCCGAGCAGTCCGCCGAGGCACGCTCGCTGCGGGCCGGAGTGGCGGCGGTCAAGGCGTCACCGCGGGCCAGGCTGGCCCTGCTGACGGTCGCGGTGTGTCACACCGTCATGGTGTCGATCATGGTGATGACCCCGCTCGACCTCGGCCACCACGGCGCCTCGCTGGACCTGATCGGGCTGGTGATCAGCGGCCACATCGCGGGCATGTTCGCCTTCTCCCCGGTGTGGGGCTGGCTGGCCGACCGGATCGGCAGGCTGTCCGTGATCGGCCTGGCGGCCGGCCTGCTGAGCCTCGCGGCGCTGCTCGCCGGTACCGCCGGGGATTCGCACACGCGGTCCGCGGCCGGCCTGTTCCTGCTGGGCCTGGGCTGGTCGGCCGGCCTGGTGGCGGGCTCCGCGCTGCTGACCGACTCGGTGCCGCAGCCCGCCCGCGCGGCCGTCCAGGGGCTGTCCGACCTGACCATGAACACCTCCGCCGGACTGGGCGGTGCGGCGGCCGGCCTGGTCGTGGCGCAGGCCGGCTACGGCTGGCTGAACGTCATCGGGGCGTCGCTGCTGGTGCCGCTGGCGGGCCTGCTGCTGTTCACCGTACGGCGGCGCCCGGTCACAGGTTGATGTGGTAGGCCTTGCGCAGCGTCTCGTGGACGGTCCAGGTGGTCCGGTCGCCCTTGCGCAGCACGCAGGCCGAGCCGGGCCCGACCTCCAGCGTCGGGCCGCCCTCCACCTCGACGGTGGCGCGCCCGCTGACCACCACGAACAGTTCGTCCGCCTCGGTGTCGGTGACCACGCCCGGGGTGATCTGCCAGATGCCCCGCACCTGCGTGCCGTCCGCGGACTCCCACAGGACCTTCCCGGTCACCACCGGAGTGCCGGAGACGATCTGGGCGGGGTCGAGCTCCTCGCGTTCCAGCTCGGAGTCGGGAACGTCGGGGACGGTGACGGCGAAGGAGGCGGGGGCGCTGTGATCACTGGTGCTCATGGCGCGTCACCCTAGCCCGGTCGCGCCTGCGGACAGGGTGGCCATTCCGTCCACGATCGGCGTGCCGGGCGCGTCACCCTGTCGATACCGCGGCCGTGACGGTACGCCGGCCGTGACGGTACGCCGGCCGCGCCCGGTCCGATCTCGGCCGTCCCGGCCCGGAGGGCGTTTGGCGGCCGGGCCGCGGTGCCATGGATGGGGACATGCCACAGCACACCGAGATCCCGGTCCTGTCCGAAGAGGTACGAGACGCGCTGGCCCGGCGGCAGCCGGTCGTGGCGCTGGAGTCCACCATCCTGGCGCACGGCCTGCCGCGCCCCCGCAATCTCGCGGTGGGCCTGGAACTGGAGGACCTCGTACGGGCGGAGGGCGCGGTACCGGCCACCGTCGCGGTGCTCGACGGGGTTCCCCGGGCCGGGCTGGACAAGGAGCAGCTGGAGCGGATCGCCGGCGGGGACGGCGTGCGGAAGCTGGGCCACCGGGATCTCGCGCCGGCCGTCGCGGCGGGGGTGACGGGCGCGACGACGGTGTCGGCGACGGCCGTGCTGGCCGCCCGGGCGGGGCTGCGGGTCTTCGCGACCGGCGGGCTGGGCGGCGTGCACCGCGAATGGGCGCAGACGCAGGACGAGTCGGCGGACCTGCCGCTGCTGGCCCGGACCCGGATCACGGTGGTGTGCGCGGGGGTGAAGTCGATCCTGGACGTGCCGGCCACACTGCAGCGGCTGGAGACCCTGGGGGTGACGGTGCTGGGCTACGGGACGGACCGGTTCCCCGGGTTCTACCTGGCCGATTCGGGGCTTCCGGTGGACTGGACGGTGCGCACCCCGGTGGAGGTGGCCGGGGTGATGGCCGCTCAGGACGCGCTGGGCGGGCCCGCTTCGGCGCTGCTGGTGGCCCGACCGGTGCCGGAACGGGAGCAGCTGGACCCGGTGCTGCACGACCGGGTGCTGGCGGAGGCGCTCGGCGCCTGCCGGGAGCGGGGCATCAGCGGGCAGGCGGTCACCCCGTTCCTGCTGGACTTCCTGGTCCGGGCGACCGGCGGCGCCTCCCTGGAGGCCAACCTGGCGGCGGTGCGCGGCAACGTCCGGCTGGGGGCGCGGATCGCGGCGGCCTGGGCGGCCCGGTGAGCGGATCCGCGGCGAACGGAATCCCCGCGGGACCCCTGGGAGGCGGGGCCCTGGTGGTGGTCGGGGACGTGGTGACCGACGTCGTGGCCGTGCACGCCGAACCCCTCGCCCCGGCCACGGACACGGCCGCGCGGATCCGCATCCTGCCGGGCGGCGCGGGGGCCAACGCGGCCTGCTGGGCCGCCCGCGCGGACCCGGTGGCGGGGCACGGCGCGGCGGAGGTCCGGCTGCTGGCCCGGGTGGGCGAGGAGTGGGCCGGCTGGCACGAGCGGGCGCTGGCCGCGGCCGGGGTGAGGGCGCACCTGGTCGTGGATCCGGTGGAGCCGACCGGGGCGGTGGTGGCGCTGGTCGACAAGGCCGCCGAGCGGACCTTCCTGACCGACAGCGGGGCCGCGCTGCGCCTGTGCCCGGCCGACTGGGACCCGGCCCTGCTGGACGGGGCGGCCCATCTGCACCTGTCCGGGTACCTGTACTTCGCGGAGAGCAGCCGGGAACTGGCCGCGCTCGCGCTGGGCTCGGCGCGGGCCCGGGGAGTGCCGGTGAGTGTCGACCCGGCCTCGGCGGGGTTCCTGGCAACCGTGGGGGTGAAACGTTTCCTCGCAGCGGCGGACGGCGCCTCCGTCCTGCTCCCGAACGAGGACGAGGCCCGGCTGCTGGCCGGTAGGGAGGACGTGGCCGCGGCCGCCGCCGCGCTCAGCCGGCGGTTCCCCCTGGTGGTGGTCACCCGGGGCGCCGCGGGGGCACTGGTCGCGGAAAGGGGCGCGGTGACGGCCGAGGTCCCCGGGGAACCCGCCCGCGCGGTGGACTCCACCGGTGCCGGTGACGCGTTCACCGGCGGCTTCCTCGCGGCCCGGCTGGCGGGCGCCCCGCCGGTGGCCGCCGCCCGGGCCGGCTGCCGGGCGGGGGCACTGGCGGTGGCCCGGCTCGGCGGGCGCCCCGTGTGAGCCGGGCGTGAGTCGCGTATGAGCCGGGCGTGAGCCGCATGTGAGCCTCGCCTGGACCTACGGGGTGAAGACCTGGTCCAGCTTGTCGATCGCGCCCTTGGCGCCGAGGTGGTAGCGGAACACCAGGCCCTGGTTCGGGTGGGCGACCAGCCAGTCGATGAGCTGCTGCAGGGTGATCTTCTGGTTCTCGGTGCTCTCCACGATCGGGGTGACCGCGGTGATCGCGGCGCCGTCGGCGATCGGGAGGAAGGTCTCCACACCCACCTCCTCGAAGGGCGCGCCGTCCGAGTCGGGGGTACCGCAGCCCCAGTTGCCGTGCCGGACGATGAGGCTGTGGAACCCGCCCTCGGGGGTGTAGCGGTGGACCGCGATCTCGTCGGGCGAGATCGGCATCTTGTGGTCACAGCTCGCCCCGGGCGCCGGGGACTTGGGCTTGCCCGCCGGGGTGGCGGTCGCCTTGGGCGCCTGCACGGGCTTGGACAGGGTCGCCGTCGGGGTGGCCTTGGGGGCGGACGGCGCGGGCGCACCCGAAGGTGCCGCGGGCTCCGGAGCCTGGGCGGACGGCGAGACGGCACCGGAGGCGGGGCCGCCGGCCCCCGTGCCGCCGTCGTCACCCTGGCAGCCGGCGAGCGCCAGGGTGGCGCAGAGGGCCAGGCCGGCGGCCATCGCGGCCCGGCCGGACCGTCTCCGGGTCAGGGCTCTTCCACCACGTCCGCGCATTGCCGTCTCCTTCTGCCAAGCCTTCGGCGGATGCCCGCCGTTGCACCGCCGGCCGCCGACCCGCGTACCGGCCGACTCGCCCACCGAATCGCCGACGCCACCGTAAGGGGCGGGAATCGGCCAGGTCGACGGCCGGATCCCGTTCGTCACCGACCCGGGATCGGGCTGTTGCCCGGCACGGACCTTCGTCACGGGCGGCCGGCGCGACAGACCGCTCCGGCCGCTCCGGCCGCTCCGGTCTGTCAGTCGGCGAGGCCGGTCCAGGCCGGGCGGCGCGGGTCGTCGGCGCGGATCAGCGTGTCCGCCGCTCCGGCCGGATCGGTCTCGGTCTCGTACCGCGCGAAGGCGGGGAGAGTCCACCGGTCGGCCTCGGGGGTACGGCGGGCCAGCGCGCCCGGGGAGAGCGCGATGTGTGCGACGAAGTCGAACGGGAACCAGTGGCCCAGCAGCAGCGGACCGTGCAGGATCACCACGGCGTCCGGCGGGAGTTCGGCGTACGGGCTGCGCGTGGCCCGGTCGGTGACCGGGTCCCACAGGTCGGGCAGCACCCGGCCGGTGCCACCCGGTTCCAGCGGGTCGAAGACCTCGCGCCAGAGCGCGGCCGTGTCGTACCGGCCGCCGAGGTAGGAGTCGACGTCTTCGCGGCCGTGCTCGAACCGGAGGGAGGCGGGCCGCAGGAAGCCCTCGGCGGGGATCACCAGGGAGGGACGGCCGCGCAGCCGGAGGGCTTCGGCGAGCAGTTCCGCGAGCGGGCCGGTACCGGCGGCCGGGGCGCCGTCGACGGCCACGCGCAGCCGCCCGCCCCCGGCCTCCCCGCAGCCTTGACGGTCCACGAGCCGTCCGGCGATCCGCTCGGCCAGCCCTTCCCAGGTGATCGGTTCCAAGGTCGGCACCCGTCCATTGTCAGTGGTGGCCCCTAGCGTTCTTGACGAGGGATCACCGACGGGAACGGGCCGTCGGGTCCGGCCATTGGGGAGAGGTCTGTCATGGCTCGCGAGACCACGTATCTGGAGCTGTCGCAGGACGGCGGCGGTGCCCACAAGTTCTACGAGGTCACCGTGGACGGCACGGACGTGTCGGTGCGGTACGGCCGCATCGGTGCGGCGGGCCAGCTGCAGAGCTCCTCGTTCCCGACGGCCGAGAAGGCCCGGGCGGCCGCCGCGAAGAAGGTCGGCGAGAAGGTCCGCAAGGGGTACGCGCCGGCGGTGCAGGGGCAGCGGGCGGCACGGGCGGTGACCCGGCGGCAGGTCGCCTCGGCTCCCTCCACGGCCCGGGCGGTCGCCCCGGTGCTGTGGCGGTTCCGCACCGGCGCCTCGGCGTTCGGCATCCACGTGGACGAGGACCGCTGCTGGGTGGGCAATCAGGCCGGTGACGTCTACACGCTGAGCCACGGCGGTGAGGTGCTGGCCCGCTATTCGCTGCCGGACGGGGTGAAGTGCCTGGTCGCGGACGATTTCTGGATCTACGCCGGGTGCGACGACGGCACGGTGTACGACCTGTCGGCGAAGGTGCCCTTCGGTGCCTACGACATCGCGCCGGACGTGGACATCTTCTGGCTGGACATCCGCGAGGGCGTGCTCAGCGTCTCCGACGCGGGGGGCGGCCTGACCGTCATCGACCACGAGGAGGAGTTCCAGTGGTCCCGGAAGTCCTCCGGCAACCACGCGTGGATGGTGCGGGCCGACGAGCACGCCGTGTACCACGGGCACAACGGGGGCGTGACGGCGTACTCGGCGGAGAGCGGAGCCGAGTTGTGGCACACGCCGACCAGGGGCGGAGTGCTGTTCGGCTGGCAGGAGCGGGACTCGGTCTTCGCGGGCACCGGGCGGAACGTGGTGCAGCGGATGTCGAAGGCGTCGGGGGCGGACGAGGCGCTGTACCGGTGCGACTCGGCGGTGTACTCGTGCGCGGCCTCCCCGGACGGCCGGTACGTGTTCGCGGGTGACTCCAGTTCCTCGGTGTACTGCTTCGACGCGGCCGGGAACCGGTTGTGGAAGCTGGGCACGGGCAGCGGCTCGGCGCTGTCCATGCAGTACCTCGACGAGCGGCTGTACCTGGTGACCACGGACGGCTCGCTGCTGTGTGTGGACGCGAGCGAGGCGGCCATCGCGGCCGCGCAGCAGGGTTCCGTGCCGACGGCCAGGGACGTGAAGTCGGCCGCGGCGCTCCCGGTGTACCGGCCCGCGGCCTCGGCGGCCGCGGTGGCCACGGTGCGGGCGGCCTCGGCCCCGGCGGGCGGTGTGGTGGTCGAGTGCGTCCAGCAGAGCGGCCGGCTGCGGGTCCAGGTGGTCTCGGACGGCTTCGAGCACGGGTGGAACGTGCAGTTTCCGCGGGGCATCCGGGAGGCGGGCGCGCGGTACGTGGTGGACGGGCTGCACGCGGCCTCGGGAGGTTTCTACCGGGTGCGCGGGGAGATACGCCGACTGGTCTGAGCGGCAGCGGCGTACGGCCGGCGCGGCGTCGACGACCAGGACCGGGAGGGGCGGCGGGACTTGAACCCACATCGCCCGGTTTTGGAGACCGGCGCTCTGGTCATTGAGCTACACCCCTCCCGGCCGGGTCAGGATGTCATGCCGTGCGGGCCGCCGGCCACGGGATTGACGGCGGGCCGGACGGCCTCGGTGCAGCACGGCGGTGGCGTGGCGTCCACGGTCAGCGGGGCGCCCTCCGGAAGGGCGTAGACGACCTGCAGGCGAACCGTTTCCGCGCCCTGGTTGAAGCCGATGTGCACGCGGTCGCGGCCCGCGGCCTCGACGAACATCGTTCCGGCGGGGCTGATTTCGACGGAGCCGTCGTGGAGGATCCGGGTCAGCGTCCCGGAGCGGACGACCGCAAGGAGCGGGACCAGGTGGTAGTGCCATCCGGTGGACTCACCGGGCCGCAGGGTGAACTCGTCGACCACCGCGTCCGCCGACCACATCATCCTGAGCATCGTCACACGGTAGGACAACCACCAGGAGTATCGGCGAACATGCCGATTGTCCCACCGGCTGCGGCTCGGAGGTGATAAGGGGCCCGGTCGGCGGTATCACCTCTCCATGAACCTCGTGGTGTTCGAGCCGCTCAAGCAGATCCACTGCGCGGAGTGCCGGCACGGTCCGCTGCCGCACCTGGTCCGCGAGTCCGGCGTGCCGCGCTGCCTCACCTGCGCCCGCCTCGGACACCTCGTCTATCTGCCGCGCGGCGATGCCGCGCTCACCCGCCGGGCCCGGCAGGGAAGTTCCCAGTCGGCGGTGGTGGTGCGCTTCAACAAGCGACGCCGCCGTTACGAACGCCAGGGCCTGCTGGTGGAACCGGCCGCGCTGGCGCACGCCGAGCGGTCCTGCCGGGCGGATGCCGAGGTCCGGGCCCGTCAGCGGGACCGTGCCCGGCGCCGGCGGGCTGCCGAGGACAGCCGGTTCACCACGGTGTTCGCGACGGAGATACTCCGCCTCTTCCCCGGCTGCCCGGCCGACCGCGCGCTGGCCATCGCCGCCCACGCGTCCCTGCGGGGCAGCGGCCGGGTGGGCCGTACCGCGGCCGGCCGGGCCCTGGACGAGCTCGCCGTCTCGGTCGCCGTGCGGGCGGCTGTCCGGCACGACGACACCGAGTACGACCGGCTCCTGGTGGCCGGCGTGCCCCGGTTCCAGGCCCGGGCCCGGCTGGCACCCCGGATCGACGCGATCCTGGACGCCTGGCGGAATCCACCCGCTACGGAAGCGCGTTGACCCGGGACCTGCGGAACAGCAGCGCCCCGCCGAGCAGCAGCGCCCCACCGGCCGGCAGCAGGTAGCCGACCCCGTCGGCACCGGTCTGCGCGAGCGAGGAGCCGGACGGGCGGACCGGCTCCGGCTCCGGCGCCGGAGCCGGCGGGGCCACGGGCGGCTTCGCGGGCGGCACCACGACCACCTTCGGCGGGGTCTTGGGCGGCACCACGGGCGGACGCACCGGCTCCGGCTTGCTGGGCGTCGTGACGTTCACGGACTCGTTCCCGAACACGGGATTGCCCACGCCGACCACGTTCACCGAGTTGCCGCTGACGTTCACGGGCAGTTGGACCGGCAGCTGGATGCCGTTGCCCGTGATCACACCGGGGGAACCCTTCGCGGTCCCCTCGGCCACGGCACCGCCGGACCGCCCGTTGGTGCTGCTGGCGTCCCCCGGCCGGGACGACCCGGACGAGGATCCGCCGGCGCTCGCGCACCGGTTGCCCGACGCGGGGTTGAGGAGCCCGACCACGCTCACGGTGTTGCCGCAGAGGTTCACCGGCGCGTCCACGGGCAGCTGCACCAGATTCCCCGCCAGCAGTCCTGGCGACCGCTCGGCCGTACCGCCGGCCTCCGCGTCGGCGAAGGCGAATCCGCCGGCTCCGACCGAGACCGCACCACTCACGACGACCGCCGCGATCAAGCCATTCCGACGACCCTGACGCATGTGTTTCCCTGCCTTCGGAGAAGTTCGCGGGCGTTCACCCGCACCGGAGACAACGCCGTAAACCCGAATGGGTTATATGCCCGGTACGCAATTCACTCCATCGTGTACGGAGCCGGACGTACTTCATGACTGGATGCCGACCGTCATCTTCCGGTCCGGAGGCCCCACTTCTTCACGGAAGCCGGTTTGTGATCGGTCCGGTCAGCTGCCCGCGGGGTGGCCGAGGGCCGACAGGGGGTCGGGGGACGGCGACCCGGCCGGCCACCAGTCGTCCTCGGCGGGCCGGGACTCGTACGCGTACCAGAGGTTGTCGCGGCCCAGGCGGAGCTGGCGGGTGGCGGAGGTCAGGCGGTTGCGGTCGGGGCGGAACAGGCCCAGGCCCGCGGCGAGCAGGGCCGGGCGGGCCCGGTCGAAGGGGCCTGCGGGCGGGTCCCAGGGCGCTTCGAGGACGGCGAGGGCGCTCGGGCCGCCCTGGCGCCAGGCCGCTGCCGCGCGGGCCAGGTCGGTGGTGGTGCGGCCGGTGGCGCGGGCCAGGTCACGGTAGAGGCGCCGGGCCGTGCCGGTGAGCCCGGCCGTGGGGTGGGCGGAGGCAAGCCTGACCGCGTCCTGCCACAGGTCCAGTCCGGCCATCGGGTCCGTCCCCGTGGTGAGCAGGGCGTGGGCGCGGGCCGCCGCGTCCGTCGCGAGCTGGTCGAGAACGAGCGGGTCCGGGGCCGCCGGGTCGGCCGGGCAGGCCGGGGGTGTCCCGACGGCCCGGGGCGGGACGGGCGGGGCGGGCAGCGGGGCGGGTACCCGGGCGAGCGCCGTACGGGCCGGGACGCCGGGGAAGTCCGGGGCGGATGCGGGCTGTTCCCGGGCCGCGTGGGCGGCGTTGCGGCGGGTGAGCTCGTCCAGCAGCTCGCGCTCGCCCCGGCCGCGCAGCAGCAGGACCACGAAGGGGTCCTCGTCGACCAGCCGGGCCGCGCGGTAGCAGAGGGCCGCGGCGTGCTTGCACGGGGGACGGCCGGTGTCCGGGCAGGAGCAGCGCGGGAGGAGCTCCCCGGGGCCGGGCAGGATCCGGTCGGCGAGTGAGCGGGGGACCTCCCGTTCCACCAGGGCGGCGAGGGCGGAGGGATCCGCCGCGAGGGAGGCGAGCAGGTCGTCCCACTCGGGGCCGGTGAACTCGGTCAGCGCCAGTTCGGTGCGGTAGGGGCGGGGGCGGCTCCCCCGGACGTAGGCCACCAGCCGGCCGGGGGTGGCGGTGATCGCGTCGACCTGCCCGGAGGCGGCGTAGGCGCGGCCCCGCCCCAGCCGGGCGGAGTCCGCGAACTGCTCCAGTGCCTCCGCCCAGGCACGGCCCCACCAGGTGGTGGGCTCGGTGCCCGGCGGCATCGAGCCGAAGGTGCGGCGGCGGTCCTCCCGCGCGGTGATCACGAGGGCCTGCGCAGGGAGACGAGATCGGCCAGTTCCCGGTCGGTCAGTTCGGTCAGCGCGGTCTCGCCCGAGCCGAGGACGGCGTCGGCCAGGGCACGCTTCGTCTCCAGCAGTTCGGCGATGCGGTCCTCGACGGTGCCTTCGGCGATGATGCGGTGGACCTGGACGGGCTGGGTCTGGCCGATGCGGTAGGCGCGGTCGG
>NZ_JBICVY010000018.1:0-140530 GCF_043199475.1 Streptomyces sp. NPDC048603
ACTACATGAACTCCCGCTACGGCTCCCCGGTCGACGCCTGGAACTTCTGGCAGAACAACCACTGGTACTAAGCCGCCGGCACACACAGCAGACACACGCAGACGCCCGGCCGGAACCTCCCGGCCGGGCGTCTGCGCGTGCGGGCGGATGCCGATGTGATGCGCCTCACTCTCCGGAAGTCCCGGACCCGGCATGCGTGATCATGACCGGATGGACGCTCGTTTCCTCGGCATCTCCGATCTGACCGAAGCCCCGTCCGTGGCGGTCGTCGTCGACGTCATGCGCGCTTTCACCGTGGCCGCCTGGGCCTTCGCCCGGGGAGCGGAGAAGATCGTTCTTGCCGAGTCGCTGGACGAAGCCCTGGCCCTCAAGGCCCGCCACCCGGATTGGGTGGCGATCAAGGACGGTCCGTCCGCGCCCGGGTTCGACACCGTCAACTCGCCGGGAATGCTGCGGTCCATGGACCTCGGCGGACGCACGGTCGTGCAGAAGACCACGGCGGGGACGGTCGGCGCCCTCGCGGTGAAGGAGGCGTCGCTGGTGCTCTGCGCCGGCTTCGTGGTGGCGGAGGCCACGGCCCGGCTCCTGCGGGCGCGCCGGAGTGACAGCGTCACGTTCGTGGTCACCGGCGAGGACGGGCAGGCCGACGAGGATCTGGCGTGTGCCCAGTACATCGCCCGGAGGGCCACCGAGGCCGGGACGGACGCTGCCGAGTTCCTTCGCCGCGCTGCCGGGTCGCGCGCCGCCGCCGAGCTCGCGGAGGGGGTGCGCCAAGGAGTCCATCCCGATGACGTCGAGCTCTGCCTCGAGGTCGACCGGTTTCCCTTCGCCATGGTGGCGACCTCGGAAGGGCCACTGATGGTCCTGCGCCCGCACCCGGTGCCTTCGCCCTAGGCTGTGTCTTTCGGATCATGCCGGGCCCGCGGCGTCCGGCCTGATCCGAAAGACACAGCCTAGCCGCCGGCCGTGGGTGAGGAGGGTCACCCGCGGGCGCGCTCCCGGGCCGGCCGTCCCCGTTGCTAGATTGTCCGGCGGCCCGGTCCCGGGCCCCGGACGAGACGCGCCGTACCCGGTCATGCACGACGACGCGCCAGGCGCCGTCCCACCGGAAGGCGCCGTAGCGCCGTCCGGACCCGGGCGGCGTTTCCTCGTCGCACAGATGGGCCGATGACATGACCGTACCGCTCACCCGCACCCTCTACCGGACGACCGCTCACGCCGACGGGGGCCGCACCGGCACGGTTCGCACGGACGACGGGCGGCTGGACGTCCGTCTGGCCCCGCCGCGCAAGAACGTGCCCGGCACCACCAACCCCGAGCAGCTGTTCGCCGCCGGATTCGCCGCCTGCTTCACCTCCGCACTGGCCGAAGTCGCCGCCGAATTCGGGGCGGACGCCTCCACCGCGCGCGTCGCCTGTGACGTGCGGCTCGGCACCACGGACACGCCCGCGGGCTATGGCCTCGCGGTCGGCCTCACCGTCTCCCTCCCGGGCTGGAAGGCCGCGGACCTGGAGCCGCTGCTCCACCGGGCCGACGCCGTCTGCCCCTACTCGCAGGCCGTGCGCGGGAACATCGAACTGTCCCTGCTCGCCGTGGACGACAGCACGGCCGATGCCTGAGCCGGTACGCATGCCCGGGCGGCCTCCGGCACCGGGCGGACCCGGCATCCCGGTACCCGAGCGGGGCGCGTGGCTGCGGCGCGGGATCAGCCGGGACGGCGGACCACTGGTGGAGGACGGCGAGGTGGTGTGGCTGCAGGCCGGGCCGTACTTCGCCGACAGCCGGGGATTCGCCGGCGTCACGTCCTTCGACGGCCGTCAGGTGCACTTCCACCACCTGACGGGGGAGCCCGGCGAGGACGCGGGCACCTTCCGCCGGGAGGGCCCGAACCTCGTCGAGTGGGGCACCAACACCGACGGCAGCACCTTCCTGGAAGTCTGGACCCCGCTGCCCCTCGACGAGGACGGCGACGGCGACGACGACTGCGACCGTGACCGTGACTCCGGGTCCTGGTCCGCCACGGGCTACCACGTGGTGCGCGTGTGCCGGCACCTGGTGCACGTGGATTCCCGCACGGGCACGTACTGGCAGCTGTGACCCTGCCGAGGGCCCGGCCGAACCGGGGCTGCGCACCCGGAGCACGGACCCGGAGCACCGATCCCGCGCACGGCCTCCTCCGGCGGGGCGCCGGCCCGCCCGACCGGCGACGGCGCCCCGACCCAGATGGTGACGGGGGCGTCGGGACGCGGGCGGGACCGGCGGGGCCGGGTCAGTCCCGGTGCGCTGCGCGCTCGGCGAGCCAGCCGGCCATCGCGCGCACGCCCACGCCGATGGCACGCTCGTCGGGGGCGAAAGCCGGGTAGTGCGGGAAGGCGGAGTCGATCGGGGCTCCCGGGGTGCGCACGCCGAGGAAGGTGTAGGTGCCGGGGATCTCCTTCAGGAAGAGGCTGAAGTCCTCGCCGTTGAACGGGAACGCGGCGTACAGGGTGGTCACGGCGCGCGGCCCCAGCCGCCGGCGCAGGTGCCGGGCGAGGGCGTGCCCGTCGTCCTCCGGGCAGACCAGGGCGGGGAAGGGCTGCTCACGCTCGAAGGCCACCGTGGTGTCGGGGAAGGAGCGGGCGAGGCCGCGGATCCGCTCGCGGACCTCGGGCCACCGGGCCTCGGGCCAGCACCGGTAGGTGGCGCGCAGGGCGAGCCGGCCCTCACCCGCGGGAAGGGCCTTGAACGCCCTGGTCACGAGGAACTCGGCGAGCGGGCCGTCCGGGGTGCGGACCTGGGCCACCAGCTGTTCCAGCTCGGCGGCGTCCTTCGGGAACGGGACGGTGCCGAAGGCGTTGTAGGCGGCGCTGAAGGCGGCGGCCGTGGCGGCCGGGTCGGGGCCGCCGAAGGTGACGGTGGCGTTGTCCTGGCCGGGCAGGCCGACACCCGGGGTGACGGCGAGGGTGCCGACGGGGAACGGGCCGCAGTGCAGGGCGTGGATCTCGCGCGGCCGGTGCTTGGTGAGGACCCCGGCCGCGATCATCGCGGCGGCGCCCTCGAGGGTCTCCTCGGCGGGCTGGAAGAGGAACACGACGGTACCGGCCAGGCGGTGCCGCAGACCCGCGAGGACCTCGGCGACGCCGATGCCGATGGTCGCGTGCAGGTCGTGGCCGCACGCGTGGACCGGACCCGGAGGGAGTTCGCTGCTCTGCACCCCCACGGCGGGAACGGCGTCCACGTCGGCCCGGTAGGCGACGGTACGGCCGGGCAGGGCACCGCGCAGCACCGCGACGACACCGTGGCCGGCGACGCCCTCGGTCACCTGCAGCCCGGCCGCCCGCAGCCGGGCCGCGACGACGCGCGCGACGTGCGCCTCGTGGCCGGCGGTCTCCGGCTTGCCGTACAGGTCGCGGCGGACGGCGATCAGGTCGGCGTCGAGACGGGCGGCGGCCCGGTCCACGGCGGCCTGGTCGATGCGCGCCCGGCCGCCGCCACGCCCGCTCGCGTGGGCGGTGCCGGCCGAGGCGAGTGCGGCGGCGGCGCCGACCGCGGCGCCGAGGACGACGCGGCGGCCGGGAATGGACCCGTGGTTTCCGGTCATGCGTGTGTTCCCCCTGATGGTGACGGTCCGTCAATCGTGTGTACGGCGACGGGAGATGGTCAGCATCGGCCATTCGTGATCATCAGGCAACCGGAGCGAGGAGGTCCGCCCGCCCCGGTCCGGAGGCGGGCGCGCGGGCACGCACATGGAGCGCGACCACCTCGCGGCTCCCCGCACCGCCATGCCCCGAATCCCCGTGGAAGGGCCGCCTCCGACGTACGGTCGGGCGACAGGCCGAGCCGTGCCACGGGTACCGCCGTACCCCCGGCCGGTCAGGCCCTCACCGATGTCTTGACCGGAAGCAGGAGCAGCCGATGCTTCTCTACGCCCAGACCCCAGCACGGCGCACCCGCCAGCTCCTCGCGGACCTCGTCGCCGCGGTAGTGATCGCCGCGGCGGTGTGGTTCGCCCTGGCCGCCCACAGCGCGATCATGCTGCTGGCCGAACCGGGACGCAAGGTGGAGAGCTCCGGCCACAGCCTTGCCACCGCCCTCGACAACGCCGGTGAAACGGCCTCGGAGGTGCCGTTCGTCGGTGACCTCCTGAAGCAGCCGTTCCAGTCCGCGGCCGACGCGGGCACCGGACTCGCCGACGCCGGGCAGTCGCTGCAGGACACCGTCAGCCAGGTGGCCACGCTGACCGCACTCGCCCTGATCGTCTTCCCCGTGGCCTTCGTCCTCCTGCTGTGGCTCCCCCTGCGCCTGCGCTGGATCCGCCGCAGTGCCGCCGTCCGACGGCTTCGCGACACCGCCGGGGGTGCCGACCTGCTCGCTCTGCGCGCCCTCACCGGACCGCCGGGCGACCTCTCCGCGATCTCCGTCCCGCCGGGCGGCCTCGCCGACGCCTGGCGCCGCGGCGACCGGGACGTCGTCTCCGCTCTGTCACGGATCGCGCTCAGGCAGGCGGGCCTGCGGCCCTGACCCGTGGATCAGGGGAAGCGTCTGCCACGCTCCGTGAACCCCTGGCCCCGGTGATGTTGAATGGGGGCTCGCGGCGCGGGCGATCCGCCGTTCCGTTCCGCCGATCCGCGTTCCACGGGGGAGACTGATGACTGCTGACGCCATGGCCGGTGTCCACGAACGGCTGGCCGGCTACCGAGAGCGTTTCGACACGCTGTTCGCCGACTACTTCGACACGGTCGCGCGGCAGCGGCTGCCCCGCAGCACGTTCGTGCCCGAGGCCCTGGACCTGGTGCGCGACATGTCGCTGCGCGGGGGCAAACGGCTCCGGGTCGCGCTGCTGCACGAGGCGGCGCGACTGGTGACCCCCGAGGCCGTCGCCGGGCTGGACGAGGCCGCGCTCAGCATCGAGCTGCTCCAGACGCACGGGCTCATCCACGACGACATCATCGACGACTCCCCGCTGCGCCGGGGCGGGCCCTCCGTGTATCACGCCTACCGCGACCGGTTCCCCGACCGTCCGCAGACGGCACTGGGGCTGTCTATTCTGGCCGGGGACCTGGCCGCGTTCCTGTCCGTGCAGGTGCTGCTGAACGCGCCCGTGCCCGTCGGGCTCCGCCAGGCCATGGCGGCCGTACAGGTGACGGCCGGGGCGGACACGGTCGTCGGACAGGTCCTGGACCTGGAACGCGACTTCGGCCCGGCCCCCGACCGCGAGGCGCTGGACCTCGTGTCCGACTACAAGAGCGCCCGCTACTCCGTGCTGGCACCGCTGGAGCTGGGCCTGCTCGCCGCGGGCGAGGACCCGGCCGCCCACCGCGGCGAGCTCGCCCGCTACGCCCGCCTGGTCGGAGTGAGCGGGCAGATGCGCGACGACTACCTGGACCTGTTCGCGGACGAGGCCGCGACCGGCAAGGCGGCCGGATCCGACGTGCGCGAGGGCCGCCGCAGCTACGCGGTGTGCGCGGTGCTGGAAGCGGCGACCGGCGGGGAACGCGAGCTGGTGGAGTCCGCTCTCGCCGGTTCCGGCTGCACCCCGGAGGCGATCGGGCGGATCCAGGAGATCGCCCGACGCCACGGTGTCGACGAACAGCTGCGCGAGGACATCCGGCGCACCGCGGCAGCGGCGGCCGCGGTCGCGGCGGGCTGGCGCCCGAGGTGGCGGGACGAAGCCGTCGAGTTCTTCCGCCGGCTCCCCCTGTGGGCCGCGCAGCAGGTCCTGTGAGCGATCGGCGGGGGAATACCTCGAGCGCCGGCCCCGTTCCCAGGTATGGTTGAACAATCAACAATCCTGGGAAGGGGAACCATGCAGTTCGGGATCTTCACCGTCGGTGACGTCACGGCCGATCCGACGACCGGACGCGTACCCGGTGAGCACGAGCGCATCAAGGCGATGCTCGCCATCGCGCAGAAGGCCGAGGAGGTCGGCCTCGACGTCTTCGCCACCGGCGAGCACCACAACCCTCCGTTCGTCCCCTCCTCCCCGACGACGATGCTCGGCTACATCGCCGCGCGCACCGAGAACCTGATCCTCTCCACCTCCACGACACTGATCACCACGAACGACCCGGTGAAGATCGCCGAGGACTTCGCGATGCTCCAGCACGTCGCGGACGGCCGTGTCGACCTGATGATGGGCCGCGGCAACACCGGCCCGGTCTACCCCTGGTTCGGCAAGGACATCCGGGACGGCATCGACCTCGCGATCGAGAACTACGCACTGCTGCGCCGTCTGTGGGACGAGGACGTCGTCACCTGGAAGGGCAAGTTCCGCACGCCACTGCAGTCCTTCACCTCCACCCCCCGCCCGCTGGACGGCGTCGCGCCCTTCGTCTGGCACGGCTCCATCCGCTCACCGGAGATCGCCGAACAGGCCGCGTACTACGGCGACGGCTTCTTCCACAACAACATCTTCTGGCCGGCCTCCCACACCAGGCAGATGGTGAACCTGTACCGGCAGCGCTACGCCCACTACGGGCACGGCACCCCCGAGCAGGCCATCGTCGGGCTCGGCGGCCAGGTGTTCATGCGCAAGAACTCCCAGGACGCGGTGCGCGAGTTCCGCCCGTACTTCGACAACGCCCCCGTGTACGGCCACGGCCCCTCTCTGGAGGAGTTCACCACCCAGACCCCCCTCACCGTCGGCTCGCCGCAGCAGGTCATCGAGCGGACCCTGTCCTTCCGGGACTACGCCGGCGACTACCAGCGCCAGCTGTTCCTGATGGACCACGCCGGCCTGCCCCTGAAGACCGTCCTGGAACAGCTCGACCTGCTCGGCGAGGAAGTCGTACCGGTCCTCCGCAAGGAGTTCGCGAACCTGCGCCCGGCCGGCGTCCCGGACGCCCCCACCCACGCGGCCCGCGTGGCCGAGGCCCGGCAGCCCCGGACCGAGGAGACACCGCGATGAAGCTCGTCGTCGTATCCGCCGGCCTGAGCACGCCCTCCTCGACGAGGCTGCTCGCCGACCGCCTCACGGCCGCGACGCTCGGCCACCTGGACGCCGAACCCGAAGTGATCGAGCTGAGGGACCTGGCGACGGAGATCGCCCAGCACTTCGTCACCGGTTTCCCACCCGCCCGGCTGGCGGCAGCCCTCGACGCGGTGGCGGCCGCGGACGGCCTGATCGCCGTGACACCGGTGTTCGCGGCGTCCTACAGCGGCCTGTTCAAGTCCTTCTTCGACCTCATCGACAAGGACGCCCTCACCGGCAAGCCGGTGCTCCTCGGCGCGACCGGCGGCACCGCCCGGCACTCCCTGGTCACCGAACACGCCCTGCGCCCCCTCTTCACCCACCTGCGCGCACTCGTCCTTCCGACCGCGGTCTACGCGGCCTCGGAGGACTGGGGCGAGGAAGGGCTGGCGCAGCGCATCGCCCGGGCCGGCGCGGAACTGGCGCACTTCATGGCCCCCGCCATCCGTCCCACGCCGACGACCGCGCCCCGTTCTCTGACAGGGGCGATCACCTCAGCGCATCCGACGGAAGGCTTCCAGCCGATCCCCTTCGAACAACGGCTGGCCGCGCTGCGAGCCGAGTAGCTTCTCCGGACGCGGAGACCCGCGAAGCCTACGATCCGGACCCGGCACCGCGGCCAACGCATCACAGCGGCAGGTGGAAGACGTCGTCCTGGATGTTCGTGATCTGCGTGTTCCGCTTGATCACGTCCGACATCTTCGTGCGTTTGATCGCCGCGACCTCGGCGGCGGTGAAGGCCGGGTCGTTCTCGAACCAGAGGCGGTCGCCGGCCCGGGTACGGGTCAGCTGCTCAGTGATCACCGCGGTGAAGAGCGGGCCGAACGCCGTACCCGGGACGTGCGGTTCGGCCAGCCCGCCGATCAGCGGATCGAGGAGGCGGACATCGCCGTACGCGGCGGTCAGCTTCGCCTGCACCGCCGGATCCGGTGTCAGCTCGGCGAACGTGCGGACCGGCGGCAGCCCGTACGCCGTGCGGCACTGGTTGTAGTCCGGGATGCCGTGGTCGCGGGCGCGCTGGATGTCCACCGCCACCAGGTCCAGCGGCGGCGCGCCGGGGAACCGGATGCTGCGCATCGCCTCGATCACCGAGACGTCGATCTCCTGCATGATCTGTGACGCGAAGCCCTTGAGTACCGGGCCGATGCCGTGCCGGTTGACGATCCCGATGTTGAGCAGTGCCTGCTCGTGCGGCACGGCCTGCAGGACCTGGCCGTCGTTGCCGACGACCAGCAGGACCGGCGAGAGCATCGAGTGGCCGAACCGGAAACCGAAGGTGGCGAACTCGGCGCTCATGGTCGGGTCCACGCGCGGGTCGTAACCGGCGTACGGGCCGATCGCCTTCGGGCCCAGGATCGCGGGGACGAACTCCTGGAAGGTGATCGACCCGATCAGCGCACCCACCCACTTCCGGGCGTGCTGGTGGACCTGCTCGGCGCCGGCCGTCGGGCGCTCGGCGGCGATCAGCGCGGCCAGCCGGTTGTGCTCCCGGACGAACAGCGTGTGGATGCTCATCAGGCCGTACCCGGTGTTGGCCCGCTCGTCGCCGGCCAGGAAGAAGCCGGCTGCCGGCCCGACCGTCTGGTTGAACAGCCCGGCCGTGTTCAGCGGCATGACCGGCCCGTCGACCCCGGTGCCGGTCCTCAGCTCACTGCTGTGGACGGCTACCGGCCCCGTGTTCCGGATGGCGCGCAGTGCCGCGGCCCGGCCCTCGTCCGCGCCGTACACCGGGCTGCCGTCGACGTACGCGCTCAGGCTGCTGATCTGCTGCCTCGGGTTGCGCCGGCCGGTGCCCGTGGACGGGTCGTACGCCGAGCGGGTGAGCGGGATCTGACTGCCCGGCGGGAACGCGGTGTCGTCGGCGGGGACCGGGATGCCGATCGTCTCCACTGGGTCCGCCCCCCCCGACGAGGTTGAACTCGTGGTTGAGGAGCTGTCCCCACATCCAGGTCAGGTCCGTCAGGCGCTGGGCGTTGAGCCGGTCGGTCTCCTGCCGGCAGACGATGTTGCTGACCACCCGGGCGCTCGGGCGGTCGGCGCCGGCCGGGGAGCTCACACCGTCGGCGTATCCGATGGGGGTGCGCCGGAGGAAGACGGAGCCGGCGGCCCCGCGCCCGGGGTGGCTCAGGTTGTTGCCGTAGCCGCTGACGGACCGGTACACCGGCGGGCCGGGCGCCGGAGACGCATCGCCGTGGGTCCCGGCCGCGTCGCCCTCGGGTCCGACGGCAGCGCTCGTGACGCCGGCCGCCGTGGCCGGGGCTGACGACAGCGCGGTACGGCCATCGTTCGTGGGATCGAACCCTTCCATCGAGGATCCTCCGCGAAGGTGTGGAATATGCCAATTCAGCCACTATGTCGTACGGGTAACCCACGAAGGCGGAAAGACATGACCGGGGCTGCCGACGACGGTGGAACGGATGCGCGACAGCAGGGCAACCCTGTGGGGGAGCTGTGAGTCTCCTTACCGATCACAACCGATCAGGCCGTGATCGGGACCCATGAGGAGAGCATCATCGCTGCCATACGCAAGACCCTCACCGCCACCGCAGTCGTCGGCGCCGTGCTGATGAGTTCGGCCGCCTGCGGCACGGTCGAGCAGCTGTCCGCCGGGAAGAAGCTGGACCGGTCCTTCGAGAAGCTGGGCAAGGAGAAGAAGGTCTCCTTCGAGCTGGACTTGGACGTCGATGCCAAGACCCTCAAGGACCTGGATGCCGAGTCGGCCTCCGAGCCCGGCGAGGAGCTCCCCGACGCGGCTGCCGAGCTGATCAGCGGAGCCAAGGTCAGTGTCACGGTGGAGTCGAAGAAGCCGATCGACGAGTCCGAGGACAAGGACTTCGTCGGCATGGCCATGAAGGTCAGCGCCCCGGAAGGCGATCTCGTCGAGTACCGGGTCATCGGCGACTACACCTACATGCGCTTCGGCGTCGAAACCCTCACCAAGGCCATGGACGCCCCCGTGCCCCCCACCGACGCGCTCCCCCCGGAGGCCAAGGGCCTCAAGAAGATGCTCGACGGCGAGTGGGTCAAGTACGACACCAAGAAGATGGAGAAGGCCGGCCAGGAGATGGGCCGGGCGCCCGGCGGCATCAAGCCGTCGCCGGAGCCTTCGCTGGACGCCAAGACCCAGAAGAAGCTCCTGGAGGCACTGTGGGAGGCCGTCGCCCGCAAGGTCGACTTCAAGACCGCCGGCGGCGACGGCGGCACCGAGCACATCACCGCCACGGCCCCGTTCCGCACGCTGATCACCGAGCTGGTCGGGGAGATCCGTCCCCTGGTCAAGGACCTGCCGCCCGGTGTGGACCTGCCGACGGACAAGGAGCTCAAGGAAGTTCCCGACACCACGGTCACGGCCGACTTCACGCTGAAGAACGGTGAGCTGACCGAGGTGCACGTCGACCTCGCCAAGCTGGCCGAGAAGGCGAAGCCCAAGAAGTTCGGTCTGGTCCTCAAGATGAACGAGGGAGCTACCCCCACGGCCCCGGCCGGAGCCGCCGAGCTGTACCCGGACGACCTCATGAGAGGCTTCGCCCCCGGCATGATGCAGGACGAGGGCTTCGACGAGAGCGGCTTCCCCGGCGCAGACCTCGAAGAGGACTTCACCGAGGACGCCGCGTAGGCCGACACCGGCAGCGCACCCCCGCGACTCGCCCGGGGCCGCCGACCAGAACCCGGAAAATGTCCGTATTGGTACGGTAAGTGGGTTTGGTGGCCGCGGGAGGCGGTCCATCGGGGACATGCGAGCCGGGAGGCCGTGGGAGATGGGCGAACCAACGCTGCGCGATCTGCCCGCGGAAACCTCGACGCCCGGCTCCGCCACCGTCGGCGACGGCACAACGGGCGTGCCGGGGAGGCAGGGAACCCCGGGAACCCCGCGAACCCCGGGAACGCCGGTCACACCGGCGCGTCCGCATCCGCTCGCCCACGTGCGACCGGCTCAGGCCGGCCCCGCACCAAGCGAGCACGGCGTGATCGACGTTGCGGTCATCGGCGCCGGGGTTTCCGGGGCGTACGCCGCATGGCGCCTGCTCGACCGCGAAGCCGGACAGAGCAGCATGCTGGAGCAGCTTCGGCGGCGGCGAGGCGGCTCCCTCGTGGTGAGCCTGTTCGAGGGCAGCGAACGCGTCGGCGGCCGCCTGTTCTCGGTAACGCCGCCCGGCATGCCACACCTGCACGCCGAGCTGGGCGGCATGCGCTACCTGAGCACCCACCCGGTCGTGGCCGACCTCGTGGACCACCTCGGCCTGGCGTCGCTCCCGTTCCCGGTCGACGAGCCGCAGAACCTCGCCTATCTGCGGCAGCGCCGCTTCACCCTGCCCCAGTTCGCCGATCCCGGGCTCGTGCCCTACGACCTGCCGGCCGCGATCCGGGGCAAGTCACCGGACGAAGCGCTCCAGTCGCTCATCGAGCGCTTCGTCCCCGGTGCCGCCACCATGGACCACCAGGCGTGGGACAAGATCAAGTCACGGGCCTCGGCCGACGGCCGGCCCTTGTACGAGATCGGCTTCTGGAACCTGCTGCACGATGCGGTAGGGCAAGAGGGGTGGAGGTTCCTCGGCGACGGGTTCGGCTACGGCGCGGTCGTGGCCAACGTCAACGGCATCGAGGCGATGGAGGCCTCGGTGGCGGACTTCGTCGGCTCCCCGCCGCCCCGGTACCTGCTCCTGCGGGACGGCTACCAGACGATGCCCGAAGAACTCGTCCGGCGGTTCGCGTCGGAGGGCGGGACCGTCCACCTCCACCACCAGGTGCGCCGGATCGACCGGGAGACGGTCGACGGCGAGGAGGTGCTGGCCCTCGCCGTCTCCGTCTGGCCGGAGGGCCGGCCGATCACCGTCCGGGCACGCCACGTCATCCTGGCGATGCCCCAGCGCTCGATCGAACTGCTGGACCCGGACACCTTCCTCTTCACCAGCGACCGGTTCCTGTCCGACCTCGGCTCGGTCATCCCGAGGCCGGCCTCCAAACTCTTCCTCGGCTACGACCGGCCGTGGTGGGAGGACATCGGCCTGCGCGCCGGCCGCTCGGTGACCGACCTGCCGCTGCGCCAGGTCTACTACTGGGGCGTCGAGGGGGACCAGACCGGGGCCGACCCCGCCAACCGCAACGCCCTGCTGCTGGCCTCGTACAACGACGCCACTGACGTGGAGTTCTGGAACGGGCTGATGCCGAAGCCGAACCGCCTCGCCCCGGTGGCGGCGACCCGGCCGCCCCGGCCGATGGACGCGGCGGCGCCGGGCGCGCTGGTCGAGGAGGCGCAGCGGCAGCTGCGCGAACTCCACGGCCCCGACGCCCGCATCCCCGACCCGACGTCGGCCTGCTTCCAGGACTGGGTGCAGGACCCGTACGGAGCGGCCTACCACTTCTGGCGGGTCGGGGCGAAGAGTTGGGAGGTCATGCCGAGGATGCGCCACCCCCTCCCCGAGGCCAACCTGTACGTCTGCGGATCGGCCTGGTCGACCGGACAGGGCTGGGTCTACGGCGCCCTCACACAGGCCGAGCTGATGCTCGAAGAGCACTTCGGCCTGCCCCGCCCGACATGGCTCTCGCCGACCGCCTACCTCGGCGCCTAGCGTCGAGCCGGTCCCGGTCCCGGTCCCCGGACGCGGTCCCGGACCGGGACGCGGCAGACCGGCCCGCCGGGTCAGGACCTGCGAGCATGCAGGACCCGGGCGCCGAGGGGCAGCGGCTCGTGGCCGACGAGCCCGAGCCCGCAGTCCGTGAGGAGCCGGGCGTAGTGCGCGGCGGTTCGCTCACGGCCGCCGGTGTTGCACATCATGTGGAGGTCCCAGGCGGTGGCGAGGGACGGGGTGCCGTCCTCCGGCAGCAGGCGTTCGACGATCAGCAGGTCGGCGTCCGAGGGCATGGCGTCGGCGCAGTGGCGCAGGATGCTCCGGCACCGCTCGTCGTCCCAGTCGTGCAGGACGCGGGACAGCACATAGACATCGGCGCCCGGAGGCACGTCGGCGAAGTCGCCGGCCTGGTAGCGGCAGCGGCTGCCCGCGTCGGTGACGGCCAGACGGGCGCGTGCCGCGGCGAGGACCTGAGGACGCTCGAGCAGGATGCCGCGCAGGGCCGGGTGGGCGTCCAGGACGAGGGCGAGGAGCTCTCCCGTACCGCCGGCGATGTCCACGACGGTCCGCGGGCGGCCCGGGGCGGCGGCCGCCGCGGTGAGCACCGGATGCGCGGGCAGGGGACCGAAGATGGCGGAGCTGGAAGCCATCGACCGGTCGAACAGGGCAGCCAGGTCGGGGTGGCGGACGAAGTGGTCGAAGTGGTTCTCGCCGTAGAGGTGCTCGAAGGCGGGCTGCCCGGTGCGCACGGTGTGGTCCAGGTGGGCGAAGGACTGGTAGAACGGCCCGCCGTACATCAGCGCCAGGGGGTGCATCGAGGCGGGCGCCGACGCGTCCAGGAGCGCCCCGACGCCGGTGAGGCGGAACCCGTCCGGCCCCTCGGACACCACGCCCAGCATGGCGAGGTACCGCAGCAGGGTCGCGAGGCTCTGCGGGTGGGCCCCCACGGCCTGCGCCAGCGCCGCCGTGCCCACGCCGGTGTGACGGTTCATCGCCTCGGGCAACCGCAGCCGCGCACACGCCGCCAGCGCCTGGGTGGTCCAGG
This sequence comes from Streptomyces sp. NPDC048603, assembly GCF_043199475.1. Lineage (NCBI taxonomy): Bacteria > Bacillati > Actinomycetota > Actinomycetes > Kitasatosporales > Streptomycetaceae > Streptomyces > Streptomyces sp. NPDC048603. Next base: position 13,565 of record NZ_JBICVY010000018.1, read on the forward strand.
CGCCGGTGAGCAGCCGCAGCAGCACCTCCGCCGGCTCCGCCTCGACCGGCCGCCGTGCGACGGCCTCCCGGCCGAGGTGCTCCTTCAGCACGTCACGGTGGTCGCCGCCCGCGTACAGCTCCACCCGCCGGTACACCGTCTTGGTGCCGGCGGGGGCGGTGAAGTAGAACACCGTGCCGTCCTCGTGCGGGTTGTAGCCCCCGCCGTCGGCGGCGGCGTCGTGCCGGAGGAAGGTGGCCAACAGGCCCCGCAGCACCAGCGGGTCGGGCCGCAGCACGTCGAAGGCCAGATGCGCCTCGTGCTCCAGGCGGCGTTCGCGGGCAGCGATCGAGGACAGTCCGGAACCCGGTGGCACGGTGAGCGCGAACACCTCCACCGCCCGGTGCTCTCCCGCGGGTCCGCGGACCACGGGTCGGAGAATCCTTACGTCAAGATCGGCGGCAGGACAGCCGTGGCGGTCGGCAAGCCGCTGCCGGACGACGACGCTGGGCTGGGCCGGCGCATCGCCGGCCAGCCCGCACCCCGCCAGCTCCGCCCGCAGCGTCTCCTCGTCGGGCGGGAAGACGAGCACGGCGGCGTGCGCGAAGCGGCACTGGTCGGTCAGCGCCCGCAGCTCGGGCCCGTCCAGGCCGGGCAGGACGCGGGAAAGCAGGACGGAGGTGTCTTGTTCCCGGACGAATCCGGCCGTCGCGCGAAGTCGGGCCGCGTCGTCGTCGTCGACGACGTCGTCGGCCGTCGAGGTCGCAGGCATCTCGAAAAACTCCATGAAGGCATTCACCGTCCGAATTCACAGGAGTGGCATAAGAGCGCCGAAGAGCGCCGAAGAGCGCCGAAGAGCGCGGAAGAGCGCGGAAGAAGGCGAAAAGAGAAGAGGAAGAGCGACCGGTCAGACGCCGACGTAGTTCTCGGCGAACCAGTTCTGCTGGGCGCGGGAGTCGCGCAGCGCGGCGATACGGGACCGCCGCAGCCCCTCCTGGAAGCAGGAGGATTCCCCGGCAGCCGGCCCGCCGTGCAGGAGGCCGATCATCCAGTGCGAGAATTCCTGTGCACGCCAGATGTGCACCAGGCACCGCTCCGAGTAGCGGGCGAGCGGCTCGGGATCGCCCTGCGCGAGGTCACTGACCAGGGCGCGGGCCAGGATCTCGGCCTCCAGCACCGCGAGGTTCGCCCCCTTGGCGGCGGACGGGCTGAGCAGGCCGGCGGCATCGCCCACCAGGAACAGCGACCCGTGCCGCAGCGGTTCGAGTACGTCGGACTCGAGGTGCACGACGGCACGCTGGACGATCGGGCCGCGGAGCAGGGGCCCGTACTCCGCCGCCCGCATGCGCAGGCCGAGCTCGTCCCAGATCCGCTCCTCGCCCCACGCGCCGGCCGGGGTCCCGGGTTCGCACTGCAGGTAGTAGCGGGTGATCTCGGTGGAACGGGCCATGTGCCCGGCGAATCCGCGGGGGTGGAGGGCGTAGCCCACGGCGTCCAGGCTCGGCGGAGCCTCGGCGAGCAGGCCGAGCCAGGACACGCCGTGGTCGAGGTGGTGGCGCCGGACCGAGCCGGGCGGGAGCGACCGCCGTCCCGCCCCGTGGCGGCCGTCGCAGGCGGCGACGTAACGGGCCCGCCACCGCCCGGGGTGTCCGTCCCCCTCCCGTACCGTGACCGAAGGCGCCGGCCCGTCCGCTTCGGACACCGCGACCGCCTCCGTTTCGAAACGGATCCGCCCGCCTGCGTCGAGGAAGCTCCCCAGCAGATCGGTGACCAGCTCGTGCTGGGGGTAGACGGTGTGCGGCTCGCCCCGCCCCAGCTGTCGGTAGTCGAGGCGGAAGCGGCCGTCTCCGGTCCGGAACTCGCAGACACCGTGCTCCAGCCCCCGTGAACGCAACCCCTCGGCCAGGCCGTTGCGCTCCAGGACGCGCACCGTGTTCGGAGCGAGAAAACCGGCCCGTGCCCGATTCTGGACGTACTCACGGCCGGCGCGTTCCAGGACCACGCAGTCGATGCCGGCGCGCAGTAAGACGTTCCCCAATACCAGCCCGGCCGGACCGGCGCCGAGAATGATCACATCAGCCGAGTTCTGGTCGACCCGGGCGTACTGACTCTCTGTCACAACGGTGGATCATAAGCATCGAATTCCGTGGCACTTACCGAAGATCACCCGAATGCCCCACCCGAAGAGAAAAGGATTCTTCCGTCACTCCATGGACCAGGAGCCACTCAGTTGCCTGTTCGATGCCGTAAAGAATCTCATCGGCCCACATGGAGCCGGTTGAGGTGCATGTGGACGTACGCTGGGTCTGATGCCGGCGTTGCGTCCCAGGGTGCCGCCTTGCGGACCTCTAACCGAGCCGGGCGTGTCTGCAGGTTCCGGTGAATACGCGGCCGAGTTGGTCGTCCAGCGCGGCGAGGACCGCCGGTTTCGGTGTGCCGTCGGGGTCGATGTGCGTGTGCAGGGCGAGTCCTTCGGTGAACGCAACGATTCGCAGGGCCAGGTCAGCCGCGTCGATCCCCTGAGTGACCTCGCCGCATACCGTGCCGTTACTGATGGCCTGGGCGACGCGTGAGCGGATACCCACGAGGGTCTCTCTCTGGACGGCGGCCAGGCGGGCGTTGTGCGCGGCCTGGTCTGCAAAGGCGCGGCGGACCATGAATTCGGTGCGGCGGGCGTCGTCGAGCGGCATGAGCTCGGTCAGTGCCTGCCGCAGCATCTCGGCGATGGTGCGTCCCTCGGCCTCGCCTCGGTTCACCAGCTCGTCTACTCGTGCGGTGAAACGCCCGTTGACGCGGGTGAACGTGGCCAGGAGCATCTCGTCCTTTGCCGTGAAGTAGTGCTGCACCAGGCCGACGGACATGCCCGCTTCTGCGGCGGTCCGTGCGACGGTCACGGACGTGAGGCCGTGTTCCACGATCAGGCGTTGGACGGCGTCGGTGATCTGCCCGTGGCGGGCGTCATGGTCGGCAACTCTCGGCACCTGAGGACAGTATCGCGTGCTATAACCGTATGCCTATATTGCTATCGGAGGGGGTCCTTGCGGTGATCCAACGACGCTCAAACTGCTTGTTAGGCCTGGTACTTGCTCTCGCTCTCCTGCTGCCACCCGGTATGGCCACCGCGGGCCAGGCCAGTGACGGACAGGTGGCCGGCAGCCGCCGCGACCCGGCTCTGCAGACGCTGGTCGACCAGGTGGTAGCCGGCCCGAACCCCAACCCAGGCGCTTTCCTGCTCGCTCGGCATGGCTCGGAGGACCGCTTCGGCGCGGCCGGCGTGGCCGACCGATCCGCCGGCACGCCGATGGCACCGGACCTGAAGTTCCGCACCGGGAGCGTCACCAAGACCTTCACCGCAACGGTCGTCCTGCAACTCGTCGCCGAGCACCGTTTGCGACTCGACGACACCGTGCAGAGCCTGCTGCCCGACCAGGTCCGCACCGACAACGCGCTGTCCGGTGCGCCCATCACCATCCGTCAGCTGCTCAACCACACGAGCGGGCTGTACGACTACGTCGACGGGCTGCTTCCCCACTTCCGCAGGCTCGACCAGTACTGGCCCCGCGACCAGCTGATCAGCATCGGTCTGGCCCAACCCCGGTACTTCCCGGCTCCCGGCACCCGGTTCCGGTACTCCAACACCAACTACCTGCTGCTCGACCTGATCGTCGAACGGATCACCGACCGCGACCTGCGCACCAACCTCGAACGCCGTGTCTTCGCCCCCCTCGGACTGCGCGACACCTCGTACCCGCTGGCACAGACCGCCATCGACGGAGCCCATGTACACGGCTACGCGGACGTCTCGCTCCTGCTTCCGAACGCGCCGGACCCAACCCGGTTCGACGTCACCGCGTTCAGCCCATCCGAGGCCGGTGCATCGGGCGCCCTCGTGACGACCGCGGCCGACATCGCACGCTTCTACCGGGCCCTGCTGCAAGGACGCCTCCTCCCCCCGGGCCTGCTGCACCGGATGCTCACCGACACGGTCCCCACGACCGGAAGCGCCCCGCCCGCTGTCGCCTACGGCCTGGGCGTCTACGTCTACGCCACCAGTTGCGGCCGTGCGTACGGCCACGGCGGCAGCGCACCCGGGTACCTGACCTTCGCCCTCAACAGCCGTGACGGGCACGATCAGCTCGTCGCCCACACCAACTGGAACTCGTTCGCCGACACCGGGATCGACGAGGACTTCTGGGCTGCCTTCCAGCAGGGTTACTGCGGAAGGCCTGGGTGGATCCCATCGGCCGCCGGACAGTAGGGACTGACTGCCTGCCAGTGAGGCCGCCATGACAAGTAGTGGGGTGGCGGGGTGGGGTCCGAGGGCTTGAGGGCCTGGTCGGAGCAGGGGTGAGAACCGCTCGGGGGGCCTCGGTGATCTGGCGGGTCATGAGGGTAGTGGCCTCACCCGACCATGTCCGGGCCCTGCCCTACCGCTCACTCGGCTCCGACCCGACCGGGTGAGCACGCACGCCGCGGCCTGACGGCCGGCCCCGCCTGCGCCTCAGTCCGCCGCCGCCACGACCAGCTCCGAGGCCAAGGAGGTGCGCTGGTGGAGCATCCAGCGGCCCGAGCGGCGCGAGCTGATCAGGCCGGAGCGGCGGAGGACCGCCAGGTGCTGGCTGATGGCGGCCGAGCTCATGTTGAGGTAGGCCGCCAGCTGGGAGGTGGAGGCGGGGAGGTCGAGGTGGGCCAGGAGCGCCGCGCGGCTGCGGCCGAGCAGGGCGCCGAGCGGGGAGCCGGCTGCCTCGGAGGTGTCGGCCCAGACTTCGCCGACGCCGCGGGGCGGGTAGGTCAGGGCCGGCGCGTGCGGCTCGTTGTGCAGGACGATCAGCCGCGGCCAGGCGAACACGGACGGGAGCAGCAGCAGGCCGGTGCCGGAGGGGCCGCGTAAGCCGGTGTGACCGGGCTTGTCGATCAGGAGGCGGTCGCCGACGTAGTCCACCTCGGGGTGGAGGTCGGCGAGCATCCGGGCCAGCCCCCCGGTGGTCAGCCGGCGTGAGCGGTGGTCGAGGTCGGCCTCGTGCAGCGCGCGCAGCCGGGGCCAGACCGGCTCGATGACCGCGGTCCAGTACGCCCGCATGGTGTCCGCCAGCCGTGGCAGGACGTGTTCCGGCGCCTCGTACAGCTCCGCCAGCTCCGGCGAGAGGCCGCCGTCGCCCCGCAGCTCCTCCAACGAGTCGCGGACCGCTTCCGGCGGGGCGGAAACGACCGCCTCCAGTTCCTCCTCGAACCGGCCGGTGATCCGGCTCGGGGGCGGCGCGAGGAAGTCCGGCAGGAACCGGGGACCGCGGGCCAGGGCCAGCAGCAGCCTCAGGTCGAGGCCCCGGACCCGGGGCAAGGCCATGGCCCGCCAGGGCCGGTGCAGCAGTTCCGGGCGAACGCCGGCCAGCACCGGGACGCTGTGGACGAGCTCCTCCAGCGGGGAATGGGCGAAACGGATCCGTGCCAAGTCCCCGGAGCTCAGTCTTATCTCGATCACCAGCCGAGGGTAGCGGCGGCTCCGATTAAGCCTGGACGAAATCGTGGAGCGGGCCGGCAGCCCGGCCGGATCCTGGGGTCACCGCCCGGCGTTCGGGCGGGCACCCCGACTCATCCGAGGAGACTTCCACCATGCGCACCCGCGGCATCCTCAAGCGCACCTCCCTGGTCCTCGGCGCGGTGACCGGACTCGGTCTGGGCCTGCTCGCAGGACCGGCCTCCGCGCACATCACGCCCCCGCAAGGCGGCAGCGCCCGATCCTCGCTGTCCGGCGACGGACGCGCGGAACTGGTGTCCGTCAACGCCGACGGTTCCCTGACCGCCTTCCCGAACGTGGACGGGATCAACTTCCATTGGGGCGAGGGCCGTACGGTCGGCACCGGCTGGAACCCGTACCGCACCCGGTTCGCGGACCTGGACGGCGACGGCCGCAAGGAACTGATCTCCGTCAACGCCAACGGGCAGATCGTCGCCTTCCCCAACACCGACGGAATGAACGCCGGCTGGGGCACCCCCCGGGTGATAGGCGACGGCTGGTACAACCCGGAGCGCACCCAGTTCGCCGACCTGAACGGCGACGGCCGGGCCGAACTGCTCAGCCTCGGCGCCAACGGGGAGATCACCGCGTTCCCGAACGTCGACGGCCTCCACTACAACTGGGGCACCCCGCGCGTCGTCGGCAGCGGCTGGAACGACCCGGCGCGGGTCCGGCTCGCGGACCTGGACGGCAACGGCCGGGCCGAGCTGATCTCGGTCAACGGCAACGGGGAGATCAGCGCCTTCCCGAACCTGGACGGCCTGAACGGCAGCTGGGGCAACGCCCGGGTGATCGGTTCGGGCTGGGACCACCCGTCCCGCACCCGTGTCGCCGACCTCGACGGGGACGGCCGGGCCGAGCTGATCTCGGTCAACGGCAACGGGGAGATCAGCGCCTTCCCGAACGTGGACGGCCTGAACGGCAACTGGGGCGGCGTCCGCACGGTCGGCTCGGGCTGGTGGAACCCGGACGCGACCCTGCTCGCCTGACCGGCTGAGGCCGGCGCCGGGGACGGGGGTCCCGGCGCCGGCCCTTTCCCCCGGCGCTGGGGGACGGTACGAGCGCCACCCGGTATTAGCACGGATGTGCGAGACCTGACCCCGGAGGGGTGTGTACGGACATCCAAGGGAACGAGTGTTCGCTTCAGGTCCGACTGCGCCTCTCGGAGCGCTATGCCCAGAATGCGTGGATATTCTGGGGGGTGTGATCGAGTCCGGACGGCCGCGGCTCCGTCGGCGCTACGGCCGGGGGAGGCTTGTACGGCTGTCGCCCGTCATTCTGACCGTCGTGATCGCCAGCCTGGCCTACGCCACTCCGCCCGAGATGGCCTTCAGCCGCCTCCTGCCCGCGGCGCCGGCCCTGGCCGCCGCGATGTGGCCGGTCCTCCCCACCGTCCTGCTCGGTACGGTCTGCCTCCTCCTGATGATCGGCCTCGGCCTCGTCTTCCCCGACCTGGGAACGTGGTGGACGGCCGCGGGGATCATCGCGGTCACCGTGGCCGCCGCGTACGGAAGCCACGTCCGGCTCCAGCGGGAGCGCACCCTCTTCCAGGTACGGCTCGTCGCCGACGCGGCGCAACAGGTGGTGCTGAGCCCCATGCCACGCCGCTTCCGGGACGTCGAGATCGAGTCGCTGTACCTCGCCGCCGCGGCGGAGGCCAGCATCGGCGGGGACTTCTACGAGGTGGTCGACACGCCCTACGGGGTCAGGCTGCTCATCGGTGACGTGCGGGGCAAGGGCCTGCCCGCGGTGGGAGCGGCCGCGGCGATCGTCAACGCCTTCAGGGAGGCGGCCTACGGCGAGACCGACTTGGTCGACGTCGCCCGCAGGCTGGACGCCAGCAGTACCCGCTACAACGCCGCCTTTCCCCCCGACGGGCCGATGGAGCGCTTCGCCACCGCCCTTCTCGCCGAGATCCCGCACGAGGGCAGACGCATCGACATCCTCAACTGCGGACACCCCCCGCCGCTGCTCCTGAACCGCGGGCAACTCCGAGTCCTCGAGCCCGACACCCCCGCACCCCTGCTCAGCCTCGCCGAGCTGATCGGCGATGACTACAATGTCGACAGCTTCGACTTCGTCCCCGGCGACCTGCTGCTCCTCTACACCGACGGGATCGCCGAGGCCCGCGCCCGCGACGGCGAGTTCTTCCCGCTGGCAGCCTGGATGCGCCGACAGCCCCCGACACCGCCCCGCGAACTGCTCACGGCTCTGCACCGGGACCTCCTCCGCTACAGCAGAGGACGCCTCGAGGACGACATCGCAGCCCTCGCCGTACGCCTGTGCGAGCCATGAGCCCGCTCGGGCCGGCAGGGCACACCTCTACGTGTGGTGTCACGGACGGCTCGGACGCGGGCGCTACGGCAGGGTGAGCAGCGTGTCGACGCGCCTGCGGATGTCCTCGTCCTGGAGGATCGCCCGGTAGTCGCCGTACTCCGACAGCCGGCGGTCCGTGGTTCGGTGTGCCGCGAGTGCTTCCCGGACCGGTGGGGCGAGGCGTCCGTGGCGGGTGAGTGCGCTCAGGGCGGCGGCGAACGCCCCGTGCAGCTGCCCGTCGGCGGTGTATGCCAGGACCGTTGCCTCTGCTTGTGCCAGTTCCATCGGTGGCGGTTCCCAGGGCTGTGGGTACGGCGTGAGCTCGCCGGGGAGCAGAGGGTTCTCCCCCCACGCGTGGAGCACCTCTCGCAGGTCCCGGACCAGCCAGCCCGCGCGGTCGACTTCGTCCCTCAGGGCTTCTCGTACTGCGGGCAGGAGCACTGCGGCGTGTGCGCGCAGGGGCCGGAGCACGTCGGCGACGTCCGGCTGCCGCGGGTCACCGAGGCCGTAGCCCCGGCCCTGCATGTCGCGGTAGGGCGCGACGAGCCGCTCGACGAGATCGGGCAGGGCGCGCGGGTCCCCGATCCGGGTCAGGGCCCAGCGCGCGTGGTCACCGACGGTGCCGTCGAAGAACGTCGATTCGCCGGGGTCGTCGAGGAGGGCGGCGAGCCGGTCGGCGTACGGGGCCGCCCGATGGCCGAGCACCGCCAGCAGATGTGCCGCCTTGTAGCGCACGTCGTCGTCCGGGTCTGCCAGCAGCCCGGCCGCCAGCGGCAGCACGGCCGCGGCCGCGGACGGCCGGGCCACCAGCAGCCGCCATGCCTGGTCAAGCGCGCACCGGCGCAGCTCCGCATCGCCGATCCGGATCCCGGCCTCGGCGAGCCCGGCCACGAACGAGGTCGCCACCGCCGTGTGGCGCTCCAGCAGATGTACGGCCCAGGCCGCGACGTCGTTGCGCTCGTACGGGTCCTCGCAGTCCAGGGTGTACCAGACCTTCCCGAATTCCGGGGCGAGTGCCGGATCGGTGAGGAGCTCCAGCAGCATGGGGTGGGAACGGAGCGCCGCCTGCGGGTCCAGAGGCGCTGCGGCGATCACGGCCGCCACCCGCAGCACCGGGTTCTCGCCGTGGAGGACGCCCTCCAGCACCGCGCGCACCTCCGCGTCCGCCGAACCCGTCGGGTCCTCGGCGGCCGCGGCCTGGCCCAGTGCCAGCAACAGGGGCACTCGCACCGAGAGGTCGGACTCCTCGCGCCACCGCTCCAGCAGGGGAGCGGTCCGGCCGGCGATCAGCTGCAGCGCGGCCCGCCGCAGCACGGGATCCCGGTCGTCGAACAGCATCCGCAAACGGGGCCACTGCCGCCGCCAGGCCGCCTTCCATCCGGAATCCACTGCCCCGGGCTCACCCGTCTCACCGTTGTGGGCCAGGCCGGCCAGCACCCCGACCAGGTCGGGTCTTGCGGCCGTATCCGGGTCGAGGGCGAGGTCCACCAGGAACGGCAGCGCGGCCGTGCCCGCACCGGTGACCCGTCCCGGGGCCAGGAGGAGGTCCTGGAGGTCGCCGTATGCCCGATCCACGGCCTCCCGCCCGGAGGTGGCGCCCGCTCGGGCGATCCGGCGCAGCACCTTCGGCACGTTGGCGGCCGGGTGGTCGGGCCCGACCGTCTCCAACCCGCGCCAGTCCACCGCCTCCAGACCCTCCAGCATGTCCCCCCCGCTCCCGCTCCCGCGTCTCCATCCCCCGTTCGGGGCATCCTGCCACTGCGGCGGAGGGCGCAGCGAGGCAATTCCCAGGGGGTGGGTCAGCTGCCGGGAGGGTCGGGCAGCCGACGGAGTTCGAGCAGAGCCACCGCGATCTTCACTGCGGTCGAAATCGTCAGGGCCTGCAGAAACGGCATACCCATGAGCCACAGGGCCACCATCATGACCGTGAGCACCAAGAATGCCGGTAGCAGATTGGTCCGCCTGATCGCAGTCCGCAGGTATCCGGCTCTGCTCCGACGCTGATCCACCGTACCGATCGGGCGTGCGGTGACGCCTTCCTCCTCGGCCTGCGCCATTGGCTGCTGCCCTTCCCTCGTGTTCGCCTCCGGCGACGAGTCTTGGGCGCGCCCCGTCGGACTGCCACTGCTGCCGCTCGCGCCCACCGCCATCCGAGGGACGAGTTCACCTCACCGGCGCCGTCGTGCCAGACCGCCCCGCCTCCGCCGCGCGAGCCGCCACCCGAGCCCGGGTCGCAGTTCCGGCAGCCGGGCCCGGTGAGGCCGGCGGGCGGTGTTCACCGCTCGTCCGGGTCCCCGAGCGGTGCGGTGAACCGCGGCCGCCAGCCTTCCTCCGTCAGGACCACCAGCTGGACCGCCGCCGCACGGGTGCGCAGCGGCAGCAGGCTGCCGACCGCAGCGCGCACACGTGTGGCGGCCGTCGGGTCGTCTGCACCCAGAGCGACCGTGACATGGGCGGCGGGCCGCGCCCCGAAGCGGCCCCCGTACGGGCGCACTCCGGGCCACTGGGCGTGGAAGGCATCGGCGATCGGCTGAAGTCCCGGAACGCTGACGGCGACGAACCCGGACGCCGTCACGACCTCCTCCAAGAGCAGATCGGCTGCCGGAAAACTCGCCGCCAGGGAACGCACGCCCTCCTCGTCCTCACCCGTCAGCGCGTGTGCCGGCACGAACGGGTAGAGGAGCGAGACGTGCGCCGGCACCCCACGACGCACCAGAGCCGGGTCGATACGGCACGCCGCATCGAGGAGCGGGGCGGCATCGGGCAAGGCGATGACGACGGCAGTGGTCCCTGGTTCTGGCACTCCGTCATCATCGCAGGCCAGGTACGGGACCGGACCTGGCCGGACTGAGTTCCCCCGGGGGGGGGAGTGACAGGCTGCGACCGTGAGGTGCACAACTCGGTGGCCGCCTCCCGCTACCGCGACCGCCACGGGGTGAGCCGTAGGAGTCCGACCCCGGCGGCGCGCTCGTCCTGGCCGACATCATCCGCACCGACACGCACATGCACCGGCTGGTCCACGTCGCCGGCCGGGCCCGCAGCCGCTCGCGCGCCACGCCCTCCCTGCCGGCCGGGCGCTCGACGGGTTCGGCCCGGGTGGCGGCGAGCAGGGCACGGGCCGGAGACCGTGTCACCGACCCCGACGAGCGCATCACCGGCCGCCCCGCCCACACCCTCCGCGCGGCCGCAGAACGCGATCCGGGCCAACGGCACCGATGCCGTGCCGCCCCGTCAGCCCGGGACGTCCTGCCGGCCGCGGGGACCGCCCCGGTACGGTCGGTGACCTCAAGATCGCCGCCGCTGCGCGGTCGCGCCGTATGCAGCAGGCACGGCGGACAGGGCAGTTGGGGACCCGCATACCGAGAGGACCTCGCATCCCATGACCATGTGGCCTTCGATCGTGGCCGTGACAGGCACCCTGGCGGGCGCCCTGACCGCAGGGATCCTTCAGCACCGCGCGGCGGCCACCGCGCGCGCCGAGCAGCGCGCCGATACCCACCGCCAGGACCAGCTGAGTGCCGTCACCGAGTTCGCGGCGGCCCTGGACGCGCACCGCTCGGCGCTCTTCCACCGGGAGCGCCTGGCCCTGGCCGAAGCCGGCACCGAGCACCGGATGGAGGCGCAGACGAAGTCCCACGACACCCGGACGGCGGTCACCGCCCCCCATGTCCGCCTCCAGGTCCTGGTCCCCGAGCTGGCCGGCGCCGCCCAACAGGCCGCCGACGCCACGTACGCCCTCCGCCACGCCACCGACCGCCCCCAGCTGGACGCCCTGAGGCGTACGGCCAGGGAAGCCTCCACGGCCTTCATCGCCGCGGCCGCCGCACTGCTCAACCCCCGTCACCGCTGACATCGGCGAAGGCCGGCGGCGGGGCGTTCGCCCCGTTCCCCCGCCCGCCGGTACGCCTCCTCGAGAACCGCATGACCACGGCCCCCGCGCGCCGCCGGGGTGCGCACTCCCGCGCCCTGCTCAGCGCGCGGCCGGAAGCACCGCCGGGGAGTTCGCGCCCTGCACGAGCACGCGCGGCTCGCCGCCGCCGTCGGCCGGGACCGTCCACACGTCGTTGGTGCCGTCGCCGCGCTGGAGGCCGTACGCGAGGGTGCGGTCGTCCAGCCAGGCCGCCTGGTCGTCCACCGACCGCGTCTCGGCCGACTCCGTACGGCGCCCCGTCGCGAGGTCGTACACCGTCAGGCGCCAGCCCTTGCCGGGGTCCGCGCCCACGGCCTGCTTGAAGGCGATACGGGTGCCGTCGGGGGACAGCGACGGGCACTCCACGTTGTCCGCCAGGGTGCGCAGCGTCCTGGCCGCCACGTCCCCCTCCGCCAGGGAGCGGACGCCCCCGCTGGAGACCGTCGCGTAGAAGCGGTTGGAGTCGGCGGCGAAGGTGACGCCCCAGACGTTGATGTCCGCCGCGCGGTACCGCTTCCCGTCGCGGAACACCGCGAACTCCTCCAGGGAGCCGATGACCTCCCCGGTGCGCGTGTCGAGGATCCCCGTGCGGGTCGAGAAGCCCCCGCCGGCGTACGAGTCCCCTCCCACGAAGAGCGTCCAGCCGGCCATCCGGCCGTCGGGGGAGACCCGGGTCCGGTTGGGGAGCCCGGCCAGGGACACGCTGCGCTTCACCCGGAGGCCCTCGTCCAGGACCAGCAGCCGGGGAGCGCTCAGCGCTCCGGCCGGGGTGAGGCACGCCGTGGTGCCGCCCGCGGTGTACGCGCGGTCGCAGTGCTGCTCGGTGACCGTACGCGGGCCCGCGGGGTCGGCCAGGGACACCGTGGACAACAGGCCGTTGCTCAGCACCCGGAGTCCGGGACCGCCCGGTCGGCCGGCACCCGGCGAGGCCGCGGCCACCGGATCGGCGCCCCCGCCGGGGGCGGGGTCCGCGTTACGGCGGGCGATGAGGACGGTGGCGGTCGCCAGGGCCGCGAGCAGGACGCCGGCGATCACCGTGACGAGTATCCGGGCGCGCCGGCCTGTGCTGTTCATGAGGTGGTACGAGTCCTTTCGTCCGGGTTCGGCGGGGAAGCGGGACCGTGCGGGGACCGGGGCATGAGCAGGAACGCCGTCGCCACCCCGGCGACGAGCACGGCCACCGCCGCTCCCCGGGCGGCCGCGGCCGGCCCCCAGGTCTGCCACGCCAGCCCGAAGAGCACGGACGAACCGAGGTAGGCCAGGGCCTGGCCGCTCTGGATCAGCGCGATGCCGGTGGTCCGCAGCCGTTCCGGCAGGACCGGTCCGGCGAGCGCCATCAGCACGCCCTCCGTGGCGGCGTAGAAGACGCCGTTCAGGCCGACGGCCAGGACCAGGAGCAGAGGGCCGTCCAGCGGGCCGTGCAGCAGCAGGTAGACCAGTGCCAGCACGCCGTAGCCGCCCAGCATCACCGGCAGCCGCCCGACCCGGTCGGCGAGCGCGCCCAGCGGGGCCGCGAGGAGGAGGTAGGACAGGCTCGTGCCGACCGCGAGCAGCGGGAACCAGCCGATGGACAGCGACTCGCGCCGCTGCAGCAGCAGGTACACGAATCCGTCGCCGATGGTGGCCAGACCCAGCAGGCAGGAGGCGGCCACCAGACGGCGGACCGGCCGGGCCTTCAGCAGCCCGCCGACCGCGCGCGGCGATACGGTGCCCGCCGGTGGCCGGGCCTCGCGGTGGTCCCGTACGAAGAGGGCGAGCACCAGCACGCCCAGGGCCGCGATGCAGAAGCTGGTGACGAAGACGGCGTCGAACGACTGGGCGGCGGCCGTCAGGACGCCCAGGGCCACGAGCGGACCGGCGAAGGCGCCGATGCTGTCCATGGCCCGGTGCACCCCGAAGGCCCGGCCGAGGGAGTGCTCGGGCGTGGACAGGGTGATGAGCGCGTCGCGCGGGGCCGTGCGCAGTCCCTTGCCCGCCCGGTCGGCGGCCAGCACCAGACCGATCGACGAGGCCGAGCCGCCCACCGCCACCAGGCCGAGCTTGGCCAGCGCCGACAGGCCGTAGCCCGCTCCGGCGACCGCCTTGCGCCGGCTGACCCGGTCGGCCACGTAGCCGCCGACGAGGCGGAGCAGGGCCGTGGCCCCGGTGTTGAGCCCGTCGAGGACTCCGTACGCGGCCGGGCTGAGCTGCAGACCGAGGACGAGGTACAGGGGCAGGACCGCGGTGACCATCTCCGCGGAGATGTCGGTGATCAGGCTGACGGTGCCGAGCGCGAGGACGTTGCCCCCGACCAGGGTCCACCGGCCGCGGCGGCCCGGACCCGCGGCATCGGCCGGCAGCTCCTTCCTGCCGATGGTGGAGAGATACACGGTGCGGTGACCTCCGGATGGGATGGGGGTGGGGGAGAGGGGCAGGGGACGGGCATGGAGAACGGGGGTGCGGCCGCGGGCGGCGGTCGGGCGGCCCGCGGCCGGGCGAGAGGATCAGTGGCAGGTGCCGGTGCCGCTGTCGTTGTACGTCTTGCCCGCCTCCGGGACGAACGCCCAGTCGTAGCTGTTGTCGTGGAGCGTCAGCTTGAGCACGCCGAAGGTGTTGTTGTTGCGGGCCTCGCTGTTCGGCTGGATCGTGCCGAAGCCGTACAGGCCCGCGCCGCCCATGCCGGCCACGAACTGCCGCAGGCCGCGCGCGGTGTCCAGCCGGCCGCTCGGGTCCTGCGGGGCGAACCGCTCGTACTGGTGGTTGTGGCCGGTCAGGATGACCTCGGCGTTGTAGTCGTACAGCGCCTGGACGAGCGGGCCGGTCGAAGGGTCACCGGCGTGGCTGGAGCTCGACGTCCAGCGCGGCTTGTGCCAGTAGGCCACCGTGCACGGCTTGGTGCTCGCGGCCAGGTCGGCGCGCAGCCACTGCTCCTGGGCGGAACCCGCGGCCATGCCCGTCTCGGAGTTGAGCGCCACCACGTGCCAGTTGCCGAGGTCGTAGGAGTAGTAACCACGCCCCGACGGGCCCGCGTTGGACCCGAAGTAGTTGTAGTAACCCGTGGCACCGGAGGTGTGGTAGTCGTGGTTGCCCGGAGCCGGCTTCGTACGGGCCTTGTGACGGCCCCACGTCGGCTCGTAGTACGTGGTGAAGTCCGAGGCGGTTCCGTCCGGATAGGCGTTGTCGCCGGTGGTGAAGACCGTGCCCGGGATGCTGTCGAGCAGCTTCGCCGTCGCGGTGTCGCCGGAGCCCGAGGTGGCGATGTCGCCCGCGCCCACGAGCACCGGGTCGCCGGACGGCGGAGTGGTGCCCGTCGGGGTCGGGGTCGGGGTCGGGGTGGGCGTCGGGCCGGTGCCGGTCTCGATCACCAACTGCGGTGCGGTGGCGCCGCTCTCACGGGAGTCGTAATCGGCGCCGTTGCTGCTCGACGAGGTGACTCCGATGCCGAACGTGCCGTTGCCCGTGACGTACGGGGTCACGTCCACCTCGTACCAGGTGTTGCGGGCGACCGCGCCGAGGGTGCCGAGCGTGGCACCGTCGATCGAGGGCCGGTTGTTGTACGTGACGGACGTCTCGGACCACGAGGTGTTCGACATCGCGCGGAACGTGCCGCCGCTGCTGCTCTCCGCATCCGCCACGTCGTCGACGTGGACGCGGAGCGTGGCCTTGGTCACCGGCTGGGTGAGGCCGGAGACGGCGAACTTCAGCAGCGCCTGCTTGACCGGGCTGTTGTCCACGCCCAGCTGCTGCGAAGCGCCGTAGTTCGTGGACGCGTGCGAGGCGTCGACGTAGGTGTCGGCGGTCGCGGTGAACGTGGTCCCCGCCGCCGAGGCGGCGGGGGCGAGAACGGTGAGGGCGGCGGCCGCCAGGGCGGCCGAGGAGAGTGCGCCGACGAGAGCCACGGTGGTTCTCTTCCGACTGGGCATGCGAAACCTTTCGCTCGCGGGACGAGGGCGTCACGGAACGTAAGGGCGCCACGATGCGCCCCGGTGATGCCTTGAGGTTGCTCAGGTGTCCCTTGGGTGAATCGCGGACTGCGCCGGCCCGGCGGGTGTCGGCCACGCTGCGACCGGCCCCTTGACACGTGCGCACCTGCTCGGCCTGGCCGCCCGCCGGGAACGCCGTAGCGGCGGTGCCGCGTTCGGCCTTGCGGCCTTCCCCGAAGTCGTCCGCGCCCACTCGGGGCGGGCGTCTGCCCGGGGAGGAGGGCAGCTTCGTCCTCTTCCCCCGGAGCCTCATCCACCTCTACGAATTGAGGAATCGACGAATCTGCGAATCGACGCCTGAGCACGCCACCAGGACGCTCACAGCGGGCCCAGCACGTCCCTGGGTTCGGCGGAGAGAGCGAGGGTCTTGAGCACGGTGAGCAGTTGCTTCTCCTCGTATCGGAAGTGGTTCTCCATGATTGCGGCGATGCCCTCCAGGTGATGGTCGAGTTCCTCGGGCGGAGCGGCCCGCTCGACCGCGGCGCGAAGGCCGCCGAGCAGGTGGGAGATCATCGAGTGATCCTGCTCGAGTGAGCGGAGCACCGGGCGGAGCTCCGGGTGCGCGGCTGCGACGGCCGGGAACAGGGTGCGGTCCTCGCCCCGGTGGTGGGCGTCCAGGGCCGTGCAGAACCCGTGGCAGTACAGCAGCAGTTCACGGGTGGCCGCGTCACCGGGGGTGCCTTCGGCGAGGGAATCGCGGGTCACGCGCAGCGCCTCGCGCAGTTGATGGTGGACCCGGCGCATTTCTCGGCTCCAGGCGATGAGCCTGGTCGTCTCGCGCTCAGTCACGCGAGAGCGAAGGGTGCGACGCGTACAACGCCGGCCTCCTTCGATCGGGCGCCTCCATGCCTGACACGGTCTGCCACCGGCACGCGACGCCAGCCTGACCCTACCGTGCCTGCGGCCCCGCCGACGCTTTGTCGCGCAGGGATTTCCCCAGCCCCGGCGCGTGCCGGGAGCCGGGCCCGGGCGGGCCCGGAACACCGGTCGGAGCGAGGCGCCGGCAGCACGTCCAGAGGCGTGCACCGGGTACCGGCAGGACGCCGGGGGCCAGCCGCCGGGCCGGCTCCGGAGCGCCGGCGCGTGGCACCGACCCGTCGGTGCGACACCGTGAGCGATGCCCCGTGGGGCCCGGTGCTGTCAGCCGGTCAGGGCGGCGAGGGTGTCGTCCAGGTCGGTGGCCCTGGGCTGGTTGTGAGGGAGTTTGGCGAGGATCTTGGCCATACCGCAGGTGTTGGTGAGGGCGGAGAAGACCAGGCCGCCGGCGACACCCGCGGAGAGCCGGCGGGCCGCGTTCCAGCGATGTCCGGCGATCAGGCCCGTCAGGACGAGGGATCCGGCGGCGAGTCGGACCTGGCGGTCCATGTCCCAAGGGGTGCGGGTGTCGGCGGTGCGCTGGGTGTCATGGCCGAGCTGCGTCCAGGCGGTGGTGCCGCCTGTCAGGGTGGCGGCGATGATGCCGTGGTCGGCCAGGCGCCGACAGGCGGTCACAGAGCGGGAGCCCGAGGCGCACACGACGAGGAGGTCGCTGCGGCCGGCAGCGGTCTTCAGGGCGGGCAGGGCGGCATCGAGGTGGTCGAGGGGGATGTTGTGGGCGCCGGGCAGGTGGCCGGAGGCGTATTCGCCGGGGGTACGCACGTCGATGACGGTCAGCTCGTGCAGGCGGGCGTTGGCCTGGTCGGCGGTGAGGGCGGTGGTGGTGGGTGCCACGGGGGTACCTTCCTTTGCTCGGTTGGGGTTCCCCCTTCGAGGTAGGGTACCCGTGGGGGTATCTCGAAGGAGTGTGGGTTGTGGAACTGGCGATGGCGGCTGAGGAACTGAAGACGGTGGTCAACCGGCTGCGCCGGGCGCAGGGCCAGATCGCCGGTGTGATCAAGATGATCGAGGAGGGGCGGGACTGTGAGGACGTGGTCACGCAGCTCGCGGCGGCGTCCCGGGCCCTGGACAAGGCAGGTTTTGCCATCATCGCGACCGGCCTTCAGCACTGCCTGACCGATGCGGACATGGCTGCTTCCGGTGACCGGGAGCAGATGCGTGCCCGGCTGGAGAAGCTGTTCCTTTCTCTGGCCTGAGTTGTTCTCCGGCCTGAGCCCTGGCCCTGGTCTCGTGGCACCCGCCCGCCTGGCCCGTCAGCTGAGGGCGTCGACGAGCATGAAGGCCGCCACGGCCAGCAGCACGACGGCGAAGGCGCGCTGAAGCAGCATGCCGGTGACCTTGGCGGCCAGGCGTTTGCCGTCCCACGCCCCGAGGATCGCCGCCCCGGCGAAGGGGCCGATCACCGCCCAGTCGATGCCCGTAGTGGTGGCGCCGCGTGTGGCCAGCGAGACGATCGAGTTCGCCGAGATGACCAGCAGGCTGGTGCCGGCGGCAGCCTGCATCTCGAACGCCTGCAGGGTGACCAGGGCCGGGACGGTGAGGAAGCCTCCACCGACGCCCAGCAGACCGGTCAGCGCGCCCAGTCCGGCACCGGTGCCGACTGCCCTGACGGGCCCTGCTCCGCCGGCCGGCGGGTCGGTGGCGGCGCGGCCGGGGCAGAACATCCTGACAGCGGCAAGGAAGGCGATGGCCGCGAACGCCGCGGTCAGCACGGACTGGGGCAGGCGGGATGCGGCGGCTCCGGCTGCCGCGGCGGGCAGGAGTCCGGCCGCGGCGAAGAGGGCGCCGGCCTTCCAGCGGACGCTGCCGGCGCGGGCGTGGGCATACAGGGCGGTGAGCGAGGTGGCGGTGACGATGACCAGGCCGGCGGTGGTGGCGGCGGCAGGCGTGAAGCCGAGCAGGTAGATCAGCGCGGGCACCGCCAGGACGGTGCCGCCCCCGCCCAGCGCGCCGAGCGCGAGTCCGACCGCGGCCCCCGCGATCAGGGCCAGTATCAGCGCAGTCACGCTATGACACCGCCGCCGCCTCCCTGACCGGTGACCGGCAGGCCGGCACGTGCCCAGGCGGTCATGCCGTCGGTGACGTCCGTGGCCTGGACGCCGCGTCCGGCCAGCAGCTTGGCCGCCTGCCGGGAGCGGTGACCGGATCGGCAGATCGTGACCACCGGCTTGCCCTGCGCGGCTGCCGGGAGCGGTGCCCCGGCCATCAGGCGGGAAAGCGGCAGGTGCAGCGCGCCGGGCGCGTGCCCGGCGTTCCACTCCGGTGTTTCGCGGACGTCCAGCAGAACGGCGGTTCCGTCGCCGGTCTGCTGATGGGCCTGCCGGGGGGTGAGGCGGCCGGGGCCGCGGCGGAAAGGCGAGAACATCGTTGGATCACTTTCGTGCGGAGGGCGCGGAAAGGGGGCGTGTCAGTCGGTGGCATCGGGGCGTGTGAGGGCCAGTCCCGCCTCGACGGCCGCGTCGAACCCGTCGTCGACGGCGACCACGTGGCGGCCGGCGGCATCGAGCAGGGAGGCTGCGATCGCCGCGCGCATGCCGCCGGCGCAGTGCACCCACACGGTCCCGGGCGGTATCTCTCCCAAGCGGCCGCGCAGCTCGTGGACCGGGATGTGTACCGAGCCGTCGACGAACCGGCCCGCACGCTCGGAGTTCCGGCGTACGTCCAGCACCACCACCTGCTCGCCGCGTCCGAGCACACCGGCGAGGTCGGCGAAGCGGGCACGCGGGAAGGAGACGAGTTCCTCGCCCGCGCGGACCCAGGCCGCCGGATCGCCCGTGGCGACGGCTTCCGGGCGGTCGATACCCACCCGTGCCAGCTCCCGCTGCGCCTCGGCGACCTGTCCGGGTGTTTCGGCGAGCAGGGTGACGGGCTTGCCCCACGGGATCAGCCAGGCCAGGTAGGTGGCGAGCTTGCCCTCGCCCTCGAAGTTGAACGATCCGGCCACGTGTCCCTCGGCGAAGGCCATGCGGCTGCGCAGGTCCACGACCCACTCACCCGCGGCGAGCCGGGCAGCGATCTCCTCGGCGTCCGCACGCCTCGGCGGGGTGAGGTCGACCGGTGCGGGGCCCGCGGCGTTGGCCGGGCCCATGTGCGCGTAGTAGGCGGGCACGTCGTCGAGCCCGGTGAGCATCCGGGCGACGAAGGTGTCCACGTCCAGGGTCAGTGCGTCGTTGCTCGTGCGCTCCTTGCCGATGGTGGTCGTGTCCCCCTCGGCCTGGGAAGAGGAGCAGAAGCTGCCGAACCCGTGGGTGGGCAGCACCGGCACCTCGTCGTCCAGCTCGTCGGCCAGGCGGTGGGCGGAGGCGTGCTGGGCGCGGGCCAGCTGCTCGGTCAGCCGGGGCTCGACCAGGTCCGGGCGGCCCACGGTGCCGATGAGCAGCGACCCGCCGGTGAACGCCGCCACGTCGCGCCCGTCCTCGGTGAGGGCGTAGGAGGTGTGGTGCGGGGTGTGCCCGGGAGTGGCGATGGCGCGCAGCACCAGGCCCTCGTCCACCGTCACGGTGTCGCCGTCGGCGACGGGAGTGCGGGCGAACGACACGTGTGCCCCGGCCGGCACCAGGTAGCGGGCGCCGGTGACCCGGGCCAGCTCCAGGCCGCCGGTCACGTAGTCGTTGTGGACATGGGTCTCGGCCACGAAAGCGATGCGCACTCCGCGGCGGGCCGCTGCGGCCATGACCTGGTCGATGTCGCGCGGCGGGTCGATGGCCACCGCGGCAGCGGGCCCGCCGGCCAGGTAGCTGCGGTTGCCCAGGCCCTCGAATTCCAGCGTGTCGACGAAGAACACGACTCACGACTCCTCTCCAAAGGTGTACCCCGGGGGGTATCTGTCGCCCACCCTAACAGCTATACCCGGGGGGGTATTCCTGGAGTGGAAACCGCCCCTGGTCAGGACGGCACCTTCGACCGGCCTCGAACACCACGGGCACCTGGCTCCGCGCGACCGGCGGGCGGCCGGACACCACCGTCCGGGGAGGCGGGCCGAGCCTCCCTCCCCGGCTCCGCGGTGATCACCACGATCGCGCCGTGTGTCCGTGCGAGGCCCGCCGTCCGCCGCCCGCCCTCCGCCGTCCGGCCGCGTCTCAGGACGGACGCCGCCCCCGGCGGTCGGCCGAGCGCTCCGGCAGTCAGGGACCACCGATGTGGTCCGGGCCCCGGTGAGCCCCCGGGCTACCGCCGGCCGCGGGCGCAGGACCAGGCCCCCATGCCCTGCATCGCGGCCAGCCTTCTGGCGATGGCGATCTGCTGCCGCTTCGTGGCCAGGTCGGCTCGGGCGGCATACCTGTGGCCCCCGGCGGCCTTCCAGCTCGACCGGGTGAACTGCAGGCCGCCGTAGTGCCCGTTGCCGGTGTTGGCGCGCCAGTTCCCCCCGGACTCGCACCGGGCGATCGCGTCCCAGTCGGCGCGGGGTTTCGACCGGTGGCCGACCGCGTTCGCTGCCGGACCGGTCAGCGCGGCCTGGCTCATGAGCACTGCGCAGAGCAGGCCCAGCAGGGCGGCGGTGCTCCTGGTTCGCAGGCCGTCCTTGGAACGAGACATCAGCACTCCTCAGCTCTCAGGCGGACCGCTCCCGCAGGCCGGGCCGGTCCCGCTCACGGCCGTGGGCCGTGCAGGCAGGACAGCACGCTTCCGCGCCCGCACCACGCCCCTGTCGGCGGGCGAACGAGTGATGTCAGCCGTACGGCGCCCTTCCAGGGCGTCCGCGGCCGGCGAGGTCGGACGATTCACTGCCTCGGCGGCTTCCTCAACAGCCGTTCCTGCGGTCGCATGTCCTGGCGCCTCCCGGCCGGCGGTGTCTCGTGGGCCGGCACGCCGGACTGGCTCGCGCGGCGGACGCCGGCCGCCGCCGCCCGGCATTCGCCCGCCCCGTTCCCGCCTGCGCAACCAATCGAGTGACGTCCGCCGGCGGGGGCATGTCGGCCGTGCACCGGCACTTGCCCGCGGTCAAGGCTGGGAGCACCACCTCGACGAGCCTGAAGGACGAGCGGCGATGGACTACACCAAGCTGGCGCCTCCGTTGGCAGCGGCGTACGAGCGTTACCAGCATGAGGGCGGCAGGCGCGAGCCCCTGCTCAGGCAGGCCCGGATGCTCGGCCTCGTCTCCGTCCGGGAGCGAGCCAAGCCCCTGCGCGTCGTGGTCACCCTCGAATGCGACCCGGACGCCATCGTCAACGGCGGTCTCGGCGACGGCATCGTTCTCAATGAGGGCGGCAAGAAGGTCCGAACCGCCATCGTCGACATCGACGCGCTCGAACGGCTCAGCGAGCACCCCGGCATCAAGCGCATCGTGCCCGCCAACCGGCTGCGCCCGTACATGAACCTCGCACAGCAGAAGGCCGGCGTGTCCCAGTTCCGGACGAACTCCGGACTGACCGGCAAGGGCGTCATCATCGGCATCGTCGACACCGGCATCGACCCGCAGCACCCGGCCTTCACCGGGCGCATCGAACGGATCTGGGACCAGACCGTGCGCAGCGGCACCGGAGTACCGGAGGGCCGCTACGGAGCGGAGTTCGCCAATGCCGGGATGGCCATGGCCACCCTGTCCCGCGACGACGAGGGCCACGGAACGCACGTCGCCGGCATCGCCGCCGGTGCGGAGGGTATCGCCCCCGAGGCGCGGCTGGTGATCGTGAAGACGGATTTCGACGACGCCCACATCGTCGACGGAATCCAGTACGTCTTCCGCGTCGCCCGCGACTTGGACATGCCGGCGGTCGTCAACCTCAGCCTCGGCGGCCACTTCGACGCGCACGACGGCACCGACACGATGTCCCGGTCGATCGAGGAGGAGTGCGGCCCGGGCCGCATCGTGGTCTGCGCCGCCGGAAACGAGGGTGACGACGACATCCACGCCCGGATCACCGTCCCGCAGGGTGCCACCCGCCAGATCCCCTGCCACCCCGGCGTCTTCCGCGGCGAACCGGACGTGTTCCTGCTCAACGGCTGGTACGCGGGCAGTGACCGGCTCGAGATCGCCATGGCCTCCCCGACCGGCGCAACGACACCCTTCCAGCCCGTACGGAACACGGAGCGGCCGAGCGAGGTCTTCGACCTCCCGGGGGGCAAGGTCCAGATCACCACGCCGGGCCCCAACCCGGCGAACGGCGACATCAACTTCTTCGTCCAGGTCGAGCCGGAGATCATCGGCGGTCCCGCCAACGCCGGGCCCGGAAGGTGGCGGCTGCTGCTCCGCGGCGCGAACGTCACCAGCGGCAAGGTCGACGTCTGGATGCTCGGCCGCGCCGACGCCAGGCCGCAACCGCAGTTCAGCGGATCTGCCGTGCACGACGCCTTCAAGGTCGGGTCGCCCGGCGCCGCCACGTCGGCGATCACCGTGGCCGCCTTCACCACCCGTACCGAGTGGACGGACATCGACGGCATCGACCGGGAGGCGACCTGGTTGGAACTCGGCGACATCGCGAGCTTCAGCAGCGAGGGCCCGCGCCGGGACGGGGCGCAGAAGCCCGACATCACCGCCCCGGGCGCCATGATCGTCTCAGCGCTCTCCCGGGACGCCCTCGACCTGGAGCCGGCCTTCGTCACGGACGATCAGCACGTGGCGCTCCAGGGCACCAGCATGGCCTCCCCCTTCGTCGCGGGGCTCGCCGCCCTGATCCTGGAGCGTGATCGCGGCTGCGACCCGCGGAAGCTGATGGAACTCCTCCGGGAGAACGCGGCCGTCCCCGGCGCCGCCCCGGGCAGCTTCGACCCCAAGTGGGGCCACGGCCTCATCAACGCCACCAACCTCTGAGCACCGAACAGTGGACTACCGGAAACTCGACACCCTGCTCGCCATGGCCGTCGACGCCGAGGGCCGCGCTCCCCAGGCCCGGGACATGCTGGTGCTCGTAAGGCTGACCGAACCGCCTTCACCGGCTCAGCTCGCGCACCTCCAGAGCCGAGGCGTCGACGGTGCCGCCGCACCCGAGCGCACGGTCATGACGGGAACCCTCTCCCGGGAGGACGTCGAAGCCCTTTCCGAGCAGCAGTGGGTCCTCTCCCTGGCCCTGTCCGCGACCCGCAACCCGACCACATGAGCGCACCGCCCCTGCCCGCACCACGACCACATCGACCCGCACGACCGCCCCGAGCCCGATCTGCGAACCCACCGCCGCCCCATCGGCATTTTGGACAGAGGGTGGTCCTCCGGCAGTTCCTCGATTCGCCCGGCCAAGAGATTCCGCTGGTCAGAGACGGCCGTCAGTGAGTCGGCCAAGCTCGGGAGGATCAACGCGGCCGCATCGGTCCCCGGGACCGTCATGGCCGGTTCGTTAGAGGGTCGAGCTCGACCAGTACGCCGCCGTCGATGCCCTCGGCCAGGTCGAGCACGCCGCGGTAGGACCCGTCGGCGCCGGCCCGCACGGTGAGCCGTTCCCGGCCGTGCGTCGCCGGGCGGCGGATCTACGTCTCCGGACCGGTCAGGAATCGAGAAGCCCCGGCAGCCGCCCGGCCCCTAGCGTGATGGTCATGGCAAGCACGACTCCCACCACGGCCCGCACGTCCCTCGCGTCCGTCACCCTCGAGGCGGCCGACCAGGTGGGCACGGACCCGGAAGGCGGCACCTTCGCCGACCCGGACGGCTATGCCTGGACGGCCTACAGCACCCAGGGAACCGACCAGCCCTACACCGAATGGCCGCGATCTCTTGCCGCACGGACGCGAGCCGGATCCGCGGTGAGCCGGCAGAACAACAGGAGGAAGACCATGAAGTTTCGGGCGCACGTCGAGCCACCCGAGCCCATGCGGGGCCTGGAGGTTCCGCCCGAGTTGGTGGCAGCGCTCGGCGGGGGCGCGCGGCCGCCGGTGACGATCACGGTCAACGGGCATTCCTGGAAGAGCCGGGTCGCCATCCTGCGGGGCCGTCACCTGCTCGGTCTCAGCAAGGCCAACCGGCAGGCCGCGGGTGTCGAGATCGGCGAGGAGGTCGAGGTCGAGCTGGAGCTCGACACCGAGTCGCGCGTCGTCGTGGAGCCCCCGGACTTCGCCCGGGCCCTGGACGACGACCCGGTCGCCCGGGCCGCGTACGACACCCTCACCCACAGCCGCAAGCACGAGCACGTGCGCGCCATCGAGAACGCGAAGCGGCCCGAGACGCGCCGACGGCGCATCGAGAAGGCCATCGCCACCCTGCGGGGCTGACGCCCGAAACCAAGGCCTCCGGCCGCACTGAAATTGCCGTGCGAAGGCCTGCACCTGCCCATTCCTCCTGAAGGGACATGTATGTCGAAGCGACTCATGACCGGTCTGTACTGGTTCCTGGCCTTTGAGTTCGCGCTGGGCGCCGTGACCAAGTTCTGGCCGGGCGACACGATCTTCAGCTCGGCGTACTCCGCGAAGTTCGCCGACTGGGGCTATCCGTCCTGGATGCGCTTCGTGGTCGGTGCCCTGGAGGGTGCAGCCGCCGTCCTGCTGGTGATCCCCGACAAGCGAACACGCTTCCTGGGTGCCACGACGCTGATGTTCGTGCTCACCGGCGCGGTCACCACCCACATCGTGAACCACGACCCGGCGGTGGAGAGCTGGGCCGCGCCGACCCACCTGCTCATCATGGGCGTCCTTGCGCTGGCCAGTTGGCCTGCCGACTGGAGAGATCTCCTGCGGGCTCCTGCCGCGCCGACAGCCCGAACCCCGCGTCCATCCAACGAAACGACAAGGTTGGAGCACCTTGGAGGGAACCCCTGACCTGAACCGACCCCGCGGCGGCCTGGTCCGTGCCCGCAAGGCCCTGGCCTCGATGCCGGTGGAACCGGTCGACCTGGTCGATCGTCGGTTACGGATGTGACTGAAGTGACGTCCTCGCTGCCTGCCGACCACCGCGAACTGATCTCCGACCTGTCCGGGATCGTGAGCGACTACCCCTATACAGATCCCGAGTTGACCCTCGCCGTCCTCGCCGCCGACGCGACGGAGGCGATCGGCCGCGATACCACCGCGGAGAGCCGCCGGGAGCGGACCGGGTACACGATCCTCCTGCATGCCACCTGCTGGTACGTCTCCGCACGCGTCTTCAGCAAGTCCCTTTTCGCGTCGTACACACAGGCCCTGGAGGGGTTTTGTGCGCAGTTGGACCAGGCTTCCTGCGCCTGCCCGGCCGACGCGCACCCCGCTGACCTGGACTCCGAGTACGCGGTCGAGGCCGGGGTGAGCATGCTGACCGAGGACGGACGGGCCGTATTCGCCGAGGACTACGGGCTCGACGAGCAGGAGCTGGCGGCGTTCGACTGTGAAGGGTTCCTCACGGAGCTGGTCGACGAGGCCCTGGGCGGCTTGCGCGAGGCGCATCAGGAGCTCTTCGGGGGCATCGACGTCTCCCATCTGGACGCCCGGTTCGTCCGGGACGACGGCGGCACCGACATCGTCGCCATGCAGGAGGCGATCCGCCGCACCTGGGAGGACAACACCGGCCCGGTCGCCCTGTGGTCCGCCCGCCGCTGGCTGACCGGGCAGGTGCGGGAGGAGGAGCGGATCGGCCTGTTCCTGTGCCTGTGGATGGGCATCGCCCAGTCGTACGGGGGTCTGCCGCCCTCCTACGCTCGCGATCTGGCCGCCGCGCTCACCACCATCGACCTGGACGTCTGCTGCGAGCACGAGCGCCACCCCTGGTCCACCGCCGATTCCACCGTGCAGTCCCGGTACCGCGCTGTGGTCCACCTGTGCGCGCCGGACGACCACCCCGACACCCCGGTACCCGCCGAACTCGCGGCCCGTGAGCTGTGGGAGTGCCCGGTGCAGTACGCCGAGTTGGCGCGGAAGGCATTGAAGGACCTGCAGGCATGGCGCACCATGCGCGGCGGCGACGACGAGGACTGGGAGGACTGAACGGTACGAGGCCGCTCGGAAGTCTGAGCTCCCGGCACGAGGCTCTTCACGTCATCACAGCCCTGCCCGATCACCGACAGGGATCCGCCCCGGCTCGGCGCCCGGCTCCGGCACGGACAAGGGGTGCCCCCGTGATCCCCTCGCACCCGGACACTTAGCCTGCGAGAATGATGAAGCCGATAGAACTTGTCATCTTCGACTGCGACGGCGTCCTGGTCGACACCGAACGCCTCGCCGTACGCCTCCAGATCGCCCTCGGAGCCGAGCTGGGCTGGCCGCTCACCGCCGACGAGGTGGTCGAACGTTTCATCGGGCGTGCCGAGGAGTCGATCGTCGGTCAGATCGCCGAGCGGCTCGGCGAGGAGACCGCCGCGCTCTGGTGGAGCCGACTGCTCCGGCGCCACCGGGACGCCGTCGATCTCGGCCTCGACCCGGTGGACGGACTGCCGGAGGCACTCGCCGCCCTCACCCTGCCGACCTGCGTCGCCTCCAGCGGCTCCCACGAGAAGATGCGTCACACCCTGGGCCGCACCGGCCTCTACGACTTCTTCGAGGGCCGGATCTACAGCGCGAGCGAGGTACCCCGCGGCAAACCCGCGCCCGACCTCTTCCTGTACGCCGCCCGGCGGATGGGCGTCGACCCGGCGGCGTGCGCGGTGGTCGAGGACAGCGGACCCGGCGTCGCGGCGGCGCGGGCGGCGGGGATGCGGGCCTTCGGCTACGCCGGAGGCCCGACGCCCGCCGCACGGCTCGAAGGCCCGGACACCGTCGTCTTCGACGACATGCGACGGCTGCCGGACCTGCTCGCCGGGCGATGACGCGAGTCCGCGGCTTCGACGAGGGCTGAGGGCCGTGAGGTGTCCACTTGTTGGGCATCAAGATCATCGACGAGTGGGTGTGCTCTAGGGTGCCCGGCGGCAGGCAGAGCGAGAGAACGGGGAGGCAGGACGGTGACGTGGGACGGCCGTGGGCCCGCTGATCAGCAGCCGTGGGATCCGGAGGCGACCGAGTTCCTGCCGCGGGCGGCTCCGCAGCCGGTAGGAACGGGGCAGTGGCCCGAACCGGTTGCGGGCATCGCGGACACCCGGCCTCTCCCACGGGTCGACCACGCACCGCCACCACCCGTTTCACACGTACGGACTGAGGTGCGAGGCCGGCGCGCCAGGAGCCGGCAGCGGCACGTGCCCCGCGCCGTTTGGGGTGCTGCCGCCCTGGCTGCCTGCGCGGCGGGTGGCCTCGTGGTCGGCGCCGTAGCCGCCGAGCCTGCCGAGCACACCGCAGCCACCGCGCCGTCAACCGCGCCGTCAACCGCGCCGTCAGCGGCCCCCGCGTCATCGGAGCCGAGCATGCCCGCGCCACGCAGGACGGGCCGCATCGCCTACGAGGTCACCGTGGCGACGGCGGACGCCGTCGGGGCCGGAACCGACAGCGACGTGCAGGCACGGATCAGCGACGTATCGGGCCGGACCTCGGCGTGGACGGTTCTGGACACGAGCGGCCACGACGACTTCGAGGAGGGCGGCAAGGACACGTACCTCATCGCTGCTCCGCCGGACTTCGGCCGCCCGGCTTCGCTGCAGTTGTGGAAAGGCGGGCACGATGCCTGGGCCGTGGAGGCCGACGTCCGCGTCGCAGGGCCCGACCGCTACGAGTCGGTGTGGCGCCCCGCAGAGCCCGCGTCCCGCCTGTGGATTACCGGTGGCGAGAGTCCGCCCGCGGACGGCTCGCCCGTGTTCACCGCCTACACCCCGGACGGGACGCTCTCCACGAGCCGGCGTTGAGGCGTGTTGTGCAAACGGGCCGCGGGCCCGGGAGAACGGGACCGGAATTCCGCGTCGCAGGACGCCCGGCGAGCAGAGTGCCGCCACCGACGGGCCGACGGCAGGGCACCCTAGGGCTCCAGGACCACCTTGCCCATCGTGCCCCGGCGCTCCAGCGCGCGGTGTGCCGCGGCCGCCTCGGAGAGGGGGAAGCGATGGACGGCCGGTACGAGGCGGCTCGCGGCCGCCTCGGCCAGGGCGCGGGTCTCCAGTACCCGCACGGGGTTGTCGCCGCCGGCCCTGCCGAGCATCGCCGGGCCGAGCACGGCCTCGGAGGTTATCCCGCGCGCCGCGAGCTCCTCCTCGGTGAACGTCAGCGGGCCTCCTTCGTGCATGCCACCGCTGGACCAGCCGAACACGAGGTGCTGTCCGCCCGGGCCGAGGAGGTCCACGGCGGAGCGGCCGGGATCGCCGCCGACCGAGTCGAAGACCACGGTGGCCCGGCGCTCGCCGAGGAATGCGCGGACCCGTTCGGGCCAGTCGGGGAGGTTGTAGTCCACCGAGAGGTCGGCGCCGTTCGCCGCCACCGCGGCCGCCTTCACCGGGCCGCCGGCCAGGCCGACGACGGTGGCGCCGGCGTTGCGGGCGTACTGGACCAGCAGAGTGCCGATGCCGCCGGCAGCGGCCGGGACGAGCACCACCGACTCCGGGCCGAGGACGACGAACTGCAGTATGCCCATCGTGGTCCGGCCGGTACCGATCATGGCGACGGCCGCGGCGGCGTCGAGGCCGGCCGGGATCTCGTGCAGCCGCGCCGCTTCGGTCACGGTGAACTCGGCGTACCCGCCGGGGGCAGTGCCCAGGTGGGCGACGACCCGCTTGCCGAGCCAGCCGGGGTCGGTGCCCTCGCCGACCGACTCAACGGTGCCGGCCACCTCGCGGCCAGGGATGGTGGGCAGTTCGGGGAGGGCCGGGAGGGGGCCCCGGTGGCCCTCGCGCAGCGCGGTGTCGAGGAGGTGCACGCCGGCTGCGGCGACGGCGATGCGGACCTGGCCGGGCCCCGGCACGGGGTCCTCGGCCTTCTCGTGGACGAGGTTCTCGGCGGGGCCGAAGGCGTGCAGGCGGACCGCGTGCATGGGGGCTCCTGGTGCTTGCGCGGGGCGGTTGTGGGCTTGGGCGAGTTGTGCGCGTACGATCCAACGCCCTCAAGTCCGCTTGAGGTCAACCCCCGGCGGCGCCGGTCCGGCCGGGACGGCACGAGGACCGTTGCTCCGGGACGGTGCCAGGACAGCCGGCGACCGGCGATCGACGGGTCCGCCGCGGCTGCGCCACCGGTGTGACCGAGTGCTTCAGTAGGCGAGTTCAGCATCTCGCTCGGAAGCCGTCGCCGGGAGCGGCCACCGGCTCATGCGCCGGTCGTGGAGGGCCTGTCGACCCGCGCCCCTCCCGTGCCGAACCCACGCCATGCAGGCCAAACGTTCGTCCGTTCGGGGTGGAATACGCCCCACGCATCGGATGTCTCACTACGGTGGTCACCGCCCCGACCGATCCGATGTCGGGATGCGGACCGACGGCACGGCGAGGTACGGCACATGACGATGACCCACTGGCAGGACCGGTCCGTGATCGTGACGGGCGGGACGCGGGGCATCGGGAGGGGGATCGCGGAGCTGTTCGCGCGGCGCGGCGCGGCTGTCCTGTTGACGGGCCGTACCGCGTCGGTCGCCACCGAGGTGGCGCGCGAGGTCGCCGAGTCCACCGGGGGCCGCGTCTCCGGGATGGGGGTGGACCTGAGGGACCCGCAGGCGATCGAGGACATGGCGGCCGAGGCCGAAGACCGCCACGGGCAGCTCGACGTGCTCTGCGCGAACGCGGGCATCTTCCCCGAGAAGCCACTGAGCCAGATGACGGCGGCCGATGTCGACGAGGTCCTGGCCGTCAACCTGCGCGGGACGATCCTGGCTGTTGGGTCCTGCATGCCCTCCATGCGGCGGGCGGGCCGGGGTCGTATCGTACTCACCTCGTCGATCACCGGCCCCACCACGGGTTACGCGGGATGGTCCCACTACGGGGCGAGCAAGGCCGGGCAGCTGGGATTCCTTCGCGGTGCCGCTCTGGAGCTGGCCCCGTACGCCGTCACGGTCAACGCCGTGCTGCCCGGCAACATCCGCACCGAAGGCCTGGCGGCACTGGGTGAGCCCTACCTGCGCCGGATGGCGGCCTCGATCCCGCTGGGCAGGCTCGGGGAGACCGCGGACATCGCGCACGCGGTGCTCTTCCTCGCCTCGGACGAGGCCGCGTTCATCACCGGCCAGACGCTCACCGTCGACGGCGGCCAAACCCTCCCGGAGTCCCTCGACGCCTTCACCCCCGCCCCCGCCATCCACTGACCGGGCCACCGCCCCATGCACCGATCCCTGGCTCGGGGCGGGTGGGCCCGGCTACCGGTTCGCAGCTCCAGGAGGTCCAGGCCCCCGCACTCAGACCGTGTGATCGGTGGCCGGTGATGTCGGGCAGGCGCGCGCAGCTCGAACTCGCGGCGAGGTCCCGGCGGTGTCAGCCCGGCTCGACGGCCGCCTCCGTCGCCGCCTTGATCCGGGACCCGAAGGCGCCGGCGTCCTTCCGGGCGGCGGCGACAGCAAGGCCGACGAGCAGTTTCCCGAGCCCGTGCCCCTCGAGGACGTTGAAGATCCGGACCCGGGTCCCGCCGCCGGGCAACGCCTCCAGGTCGTAGCCGCCTTCGCGCACCGCCACGGCGTTCTTCGACTCCTCGGTCCACCGGATCCGCACCGGAGGTTCGAAGGCGGTGATGCGGAATTCCCGGCTGGTCTTCATCCCGGCATCCTTCACAGTGCTCCGGAAGATCGTCCCCAGGGCGGTCGGGGCATCGGGAACGCGCTCGATCCGGAGCACCCGGGGGCTGAACTCCGGATCGTTGCGGCCGTCGGCGAGATAGGCGAACACCCTGTCGATCGGTCGGCCGATGTCCGTCGCCGCTTCGAACTGTCCTGACACGCCCACTCCCGACCAGTTGCCCGGAACCTCACCATGTGTGCACGGCGACAACAGACAGTACGCGGGACCGCGGCCTCCGGAGCCACCGGCACGCACGACCGAACCGATTGCCCGACTCGACTCCTCGTACCCACTCGCGCTGTAGCGCGTCGAGCAGCTCCCACCGGACGCCCCGGTTGGTGCCGGAGCCGCTCCACAAACCCTCCGTAGTCGATGATCTTCGCCACCGGTGGAAGGCCATACCCGACCTTCCCGGCGGTGATCCGCTGCGCCAGGGGGTGTCGACCACGACGGAGGCATCACCGCCTGACCGTGAGCAGGAGCGGCGACCGGACGCCGAGGCCGGCGCTGATGTCGGCGATCACCTCGCCGAGCCATCCGATGGCGTCCACCGTCCACTCCGCGAGCTCACCGCGCAGGACCACGCCGTGCAGGGGCGGGCCGTTCCAGAAGCGGTCGTCGAACGGCGGAGGGATGACGGCACCCTGGCCGCCGGCGCCCTTGCCGACGACTTCGTGGCCGACGACCTCCTGACCCACGACCTCGTGCGACCGGTAGCCGAACACGTCCTGGGCCCAACGGGCGACGCCGTCGGCGAGCTGCTGTGCGACGGCGGGAACCGCACGGTCCTGGCCGCTGTTGATGTCGATCTCCACCGCGGTCGCCGCTTCCGGGGCACACTCGGCGAACCATTCCTTCGTCCGCACAGCCGGCACCGGCGCGTACGGCGGGCGCGTCGCGAAGCCGAGCCCCTGCACCGGCAGGAGGAGCTGGACCGCGGAGAGGTACGCAGTGCCGGCTCTGGCGGTGGCGGCCTCGGCGCACCGCAGGAACGGCTGTACCGGCAGGGGCCGGTCGTCCGCGATCACGCCGGCCTCAACCTGGAACCACGAGATCAGCCCCGCCCCGGCAGCGGCGAGCGGGTGGCTCCACCCCGCGTCGTTCATCCCCCACAGCCCCGGAGCCCGGACCATGCCGTCCTCGGAACCCCCGCCCGCCGACGTGTCGTCGAGCCAGCCCATGGCGATCGACCGGTGATGGAAGAGCGCATATGCGTCGAGCTCCGACTCGGGCGCGCGCCAGGCGTGCGGAACCAGCGTGCCGTAGAGCGCGGCGAACATGGTCCCCGCGCTCCGCCGTGCCGTGGGCGCGACACCGGGCTCCCCTGTGTTGCTGTGCTTCGGCACGCTGGATCCTCCCGGTTGCCGCGTCGCAGCCGCCGTGGACCCGTGACTCAGCAGACCCTGCAGTTGACTTCGGCCTGCCGGTGGGACCGGTACGGGATCTGATGCGGCTTTCCCTGCTCATGGAACGCCGCTACCCGCCCTACAGCAAATGGCTCGGCAGCGCCTTCGCCCGCACGGGCCAGGCAGCTCTCCTCACCGCTCCTCACCAAGGCCCTCGCCGCCACCGACTGGCCCACCCGCGAGCACCACCTGGCCTGTGCCTACGAGGCCGTCGGGGCCACGCACAACAGGCTCCGCCTCACCGACCCCGTCGACCCCACCACACCAGACCATTCCGGGTCCTGCACGCCGAACGTAACCGACACCTGTTCGAGTAGTGGCGCTCTTGGTTCGCGCCGCGGGTGTTGTCGGCGGAGGTGGCGCGCATCGCGGCGGTGGGCCGGGCCGCGGTGGTGAACTGGCGTCGCCGGCACCCCGACTTCCCCCGCCCGGTGGCCGGTACGCACGTGCACCCGCAGTTCGACCGCCGCGCGGTCGAAGCCTGGCTCCTCACCCACGACGGGATCGAAGCCCCCACAGGTGGCGGACCGGCACCGTTGCTGCCCACCGGAAGTGACCGGGTGACATCTCCCGACGCCATTCTGTGACGGTCGCATGCAAGGATGCCGCCCGTGACCAGTTCGTCATCCTCACCCATGGCCGGGAACGCACACCGCAACCGCGTTCTGGGCCCCCGCACCGCCGCCGTGCTGGTGTTCGGTTCCTCTGCCGCCGTCCTGGTGGTCGAGATGGTCTCCCTGCGTCTGCTGGCTCCCTACCTCGGCCTCACCCTCGAGACCAGCACCATGGTCATCGGCATCGCCCTCACCGCGATCGCACTCGGCTCTTGGCTGGGCGGGCGCATCGCCGACCGGGTCAGTCCCCGCCGGCTCCTGGGCCCCTCGCTCGGGGTGTCGGGAGCGGTTGTGGCGCTCACTCCTTCCGTCCTGCGCACCACAGCGGAATGGGCCCCCTCGACACTCCTGCTGATCACCTCACTGACCATCCTCGTGCCGGGCGCGCTGCTGTCCGCCGTGACCCCGATCGTGACCAAGTTGCGGCTCACCACGCTGGCCGAGACCGGAACGGTCGTCGGCCGGCTGTCCGGCGTCGGAACCGTCGGCGCCATCGTCGGCACCGTCCTCACCGGTTTCGTCCTCCTCTCGCGGTGGCCGGTCAGTGGCATCCTGATCGGCCTCGGAACACTGCTGGTGGCCGGTTCGGCGCTGGTCGAGTGGCGCACGCGCGGGTGGAACGGCACCCCTGCGCTGCTCCTCGCGGTCGTCGCCGGCGGCCTCGGCACCACGGTCGCGCCCGGTGGCTGTGACACGGAGACCAGGTACCACTGCGCCCGGGTTGTCGCAGACCCCGACCGGCGCAGCGGCCGGACACTTCTCCTGGACGGCGTGCGGCACTCCTACGTCGACTCCGACGACCCGGCCTTCCTCAAGTTCACCTACGTGCGCGCCATCGCCTCGGTGATCGACGCCACCTTTCCCGAAGGCCGGCCGCTCGCCGCCCACCACCTGGGAGGCGGAGGGCTCACCCTTCCCCACTACCTTGAGGCCACACGGCCCGGTACGCGCAGCCTGGTGTCCGAAATCGACAGCGGCATCGCGCGCATCAACCGCGAGCGACTCCACCCGGGTTCGGCAGCCGGCCTCTCCGTACGCACCGAGGACGGCAGGATCGGCCTGCGGCGACTGGACGCCGACAGCCGCGACCTCGTCGTCGGCGACGCCTTCGGGGGCGTGAGCGTGCCGTGGCACCTCACCACGGTGGAAGCCATGACCGACGTACGGCGGGTGCTCGACGACGACGGTCTGTACGTCGCCAACCTCATCGACCACGGCGAGCTGGCCTTCGCGCGTGCCGTGGCGGCCACCCTCGGCGAGACCTTCGAGCACGTAGCCCTCATCGGCCAACCCGACGACAACCGCCTCGGCCGAACCGCCACCCCCAGAGGCGGCAACATGGTGGTCCTCGCCTCTGACCGACCGGTCGACCTGAGCGCAACCCAGCGAGCGCTGGACGCCCGGCACACCGGCTGGAAGATCGTCGCCGCCGGCGACCTCGCCACCTGGATCGGCGACGCCCAACCACTCACCGACGACTACGCCCCCGTCGACCAACTCCTCCAGCCCTACGGTCCAAAGACCAGCCACTGACAGGATCTTCTCTTGCGTGCGCCCGCTCCCGGCGCCCGCAGCTCGAAACGATCGCCGGGCTACTGGGTGTACTGCCCCACAGCGTTGTCGGCGCTGGGCAGCTGGGCGAGGGCCCGCGGGTCGGGAGGGCGCGGGACGAAGACCGGGGAGTCCGACTGGTAGAAGAGGTCGATGTCGACTTCCTCACCGCCGACGACCAGCGTGTCCCAGGCGCCGCTCTCCAGCAGGGTGCGGAGGGTGGCGGGGGCGATCGAGGCCAGGTGAGAGCGGAGCTCCGCGTCCGTGGGCAGCCCGGGCAGCCGTGAGCCCAGGCGCTCGCGGATCCCGGCCATCCGGTCCAGCAACGCTTCCAGGTCGCTCCCGTCCGCGGCACCGGCACCGGCGCCAGCACCGCCAGCCGCACCCGCACCCACGCCCGCACCCACGCCCGCACGGGCTGAGGCACCACTGCGTGCTGCCTCCCCACTACGTGCGATGACGTCCTTGATGGCGCGGGTGACGCCCTGCTCATCGGTGGTCACCATGGCGTTCCACGCCCGGCTCTTGTGCCGGTACTGGAGCATCGACATCGCCGCCTCGTGCCGGATGAAATCGGCGTCCCGCAGGGGCCTGCCCTGCCAGGCCCGGCTGAGTGAGCGGGCCAGCGAAGTCGCGGATGCGAGCCCGCTGTTGAGGCCGCGGCCCGGCCAGAAGTGGATGGCGTTGGCCGCGTCGCCCAGCAGGAAGCCGTAGGTGCCGGGGCTGGTCGCGGTCGGCCGGTGCAGCTGCGCGGTGAACCGCGGGCGCTGGACCATGTCCAGCCGGAACGAGGTGATCGCGGACAGATCCTCCTCCGCCACCCCGAACAGGCTGAGGCCCTGACGGATCTCCTTCCACAGGGGCGAACCGCGCAGCAACGCCGGCAGGAAGAGGGTGCCGTGCGTGGGGCAGCGGAACTCGTAGTCCTCCTCCTGGCGGCTCATCAGACAGGGGCGAGAGGCGATGCACTCCTCGAAGACCTGGCGGACCGGGTCGATACCGATGACGTTCTTGGCCTCCTCCCGGGTGAGCCGCATGTTCAGGAATCCCTCGCCGCGCAGCGAGTTGAGCAGGAACCGGTTCTGAGAGACGGTGAGCAGCACGCTCATCGGGTCCGGCAGCCTCGACTTGACCCGCAGACCCAGGACGATGTCCTGGAGGTGCTCGCCGTCGAGGGAGTAGATCGAGGCGTCTGCGGCACCGAAGCGGTCGGCGTAGTGCTCGCGGGTACGGGAGCGGCCGCCCTCGCTCACGACCAGGACGTGTTCCCGGATGAGCCGGTTCTGCTGTTCCTCCACGTCGAAACGCCGGGGGACGAGCCGGATCGCCGGCCGCCGGTTCGCCAGGTCGAGCAGCCGGTCCTCGATGTGGGCGATCCGGATGTTGCGCGGCGGGCGGCCGCCGACCGAGTCCGGGCCGACCGGCCACATCTCGGAATACGCGCCGGCGTCGTCGAACAGCGCGCCGAGCACCTCTTCGGACAGGGCCAGGTACTGCCTGCTCTGCACGGTCACCACCTGCTGGCGGCGGAAGTTGCCCTGGGATTCGTCCTTCCAGACGACCGAGGCGCCCTTCCTCGTCCAGCGCCCGTCGTAGACGGTGATGGCGGTCCGGCCGGGCAGCATCTCGTCCAGGGCCAGCGCGAAGGCCAGGCCCACCGGGCCACCGCCGGTGACCGTGACCCGCAGCGTGCCGGGGTCCGCGGTGTCCGCGGTGCCCGCCCGGGGGACGTCCAGGAGCGAGAGGTCCATGACCGTCTCCATGGCCTCCTGCCCCTCGTAGAGGAAGGTTTCATCGCCGATCCGAATGCAGTCGTTCGGGCGGAGCACGTGCCGGGTGACGCGCTGCTCGTTGACGAACGTGCCGTTGCGGCTGTCCCGGTCGTAGAGGACGAACCCGGCGTCCTCCGCGAGGATCTCGGCGTGCAGCCGGGAGGCGCTGGGGCTGACGATCACGACGCCGTTGTCGCTCTTGCGCCCAAAGCTGAGGGGCTCATCGCCCAGAACCACGCTCTGCCCGGTGAAAGGCCCGGTGCGGCCCACGATGACCGACGACACTCGACACTCCTTGATGACGACGCGGCTGGAACTGCCCGTACGAGAGGCACACGTTGTCGCGAACGTGTTCGGTTCAACCATTTCCCGGAACGTCTCGCTCACCGTTGAACCGGGCGCGCGGGCCGCACGTGATGTACGCGTCGGCCGACGAATCAGAGGGAGAACCGCCCCCATGCACAACGAGGAATCCGAGACCGTGACGGAGACCGCGCTCGCGGCCACCGGCGCGGCCATCGCACCGGACACGGACACGGACGCGGCCGCCACCATCAACGCCACAGCGGCCGCTTCCGGTGCCACGGGCGGGGAGCGGTTGATCGCGGGCCGCTACCGGCTGCTGTCCCGGCTCGGCGAAGGCGGCATGGGCACCGTCTGGCGGGCGCGCGACGAGACCCTCCACAGGGAGGTCGCGGTCAAGGAGGTACGGGCCCCGGCCGGCCTGCGGGCCGACGCCATCGCGCGGATGTACGGAAGGCTGGAGCGCGAGGCGTGGGCGGCGGCCCGGATACCCGACCGCAACGTGGTCACGGTCCACGACGTGGTCATGGAGGACGACCGGCCCTGGATCGTGATGGAGCTGGTGAGCGGGCGGTCGCTGGCCGATCTGCTGCGGGCCGAGGGCCCGCTCACCCCGCGGCACGCCGCGCACATCGGCGCCGAGGTGCTGAGCGCGCTGCGCTCCGCCCACGCCGTCGGCGTGGAGCACCGGGACGTGAAGCCGGCGAACGTGCTGCTCGCCGAGGACGGGCGGGTGGTACTCGGCGACTTCGGTATCGCGATGGTCGAGGGAAGCACCGCCCTGACCATGACCGGTGAGGTGGTCGGTTCCCCCGAGTACCTGCCGCCGGAGCGGGCTCTGGGCCGGGCCTCGGGCCCCGAGTCGGACCTGTGGTCCCTCGGCGTGATGCTGTACACGGCCGTGGAAGGGATCTCGCCGTTCCGCCAGAACACCGCGCTGAGCACCCTGCGGGCCGTGGTGGACGAGGAACCGCCGACGCCGACCCGGGCCGGCCCGCTCGCCCCGGTCATCGCCGGGCTGCTCCGCAAGGAACCCGCCGGGCGAACCCCCGCCGCCGAAGTCGCCGCGGCCCTGCGGGACATCGCCCACGAACCGGACGCCACCACGACGGCCGCCCGCGTCCTGCCGCCGCCTGAGGAACCCGCCACCGCGGCGGCGCCGGCGGCCACAGCCCCGCTCACACCCGCCGCACCCGACACATCGACCGCGCCCGCAACGCCCGCCGCCGCGCCCGCCGCCGGACCCCGCAAGCGCCATAAGGTGCCCCTCGTCGCAGTCGGGGCGGCCGCCTGCGTCCTGATCGCCGCCGCGACGGTCTACGCCGTCACCGGCAACGACGAGGACACCGCCCCCGGACCGGGCGTACGGGTGTCGGTGGCAGGCGCGAACACGACCTACACCGGCACCTGCCCGCCCCCCGAGGGGCGGGCGCCCGCGTTCACCGCGACCTTCACCGCGCCCGAGCCGACCCTGATCTCCTACCGCTGGGTGTCCGGTGACGGCTCGGTGGTGGACCCGCACTGGCGCACCCTGTCGATCGGCGACGAGGCGAACCCCACCGGGCACGACACCGTGCGCCTGACGACCTGGGCGAAGACCGGCACCCTCACCACCGGGATGGCCGTGGAACTCCAGAGCCCCATCCGCACCACCTCCAACCCAGTCCCCTTCTCCATCACGTGCACCGGCTGACTCCCGGCCGGGACGCCGGGCGGGCGCGACGGGGAGAACGGGTCGGCGGCCGGGACTGTGCGGCGCACTCGACGTGCTCCTCCTGAAGCTCCGCCCCGCGGGTGGCCACCAGCGCTGCCGGCCCGTCATGAGGTGCTTCTTCGGGTCGTCGGGCCGGATCCGGAAGGCGACCGTGCCGGTGCCGGCACCGACCCATGGCGTCCGTCGCCCGGTGTTCCGCCACGCGAGCTAGTCCGGCGTGCCGGTCCCGGTGAGCCAGGCTCGACTGCAGGAGTCTGGACCCATCCCACGCGATGTACCAGACCGGGAGGCGTCAGCACATGCGACCCCAGTTCAGGACGCAGAACGTGGCGTCGGCCGAAGACTTCCTGTCGGCCGCCGAGTGCGCCGACGTCATCCGGGCCATGGACGAGTCACCCCGCGAGCCGGCCCAGGTCGTCCGAGCCGGCGAATCGATCCTGGACACGGGACTGCGCCACTGCTTCGACCACCACTTCCCCGAAGAACACAAGCGGCGCATCGGTGAACGCATGGCGTCCTACTTCGACGACCACCGCGCGGAGTTCGACTCGGACGCGGACTTCCTGTACGGCCCGTACTTCATGTCGTACGAGAAGGGCAGCTACTTCCGTGCACATCGCGACGTCGCCAACCACAAGGACGATCCACCGAGGCTGGCCGCCCACCGCTGGTCGCTGCTGCTCTACCTCAACGGCCGCCGCGCCAACGGGTCCCTGCCGACCTTCGACGGCGGCGCGCTCACCGTCTACGAAACCGATCCCCGGTTGCGTGACCGGCGGGTCGTCGTCGTGCCGCAGCCGGGAATGCTGCTGTTGTTCCGGTCCTCACTGATGCACGAGGTGGCGACCGTGCTGGACGGCACGCGGTACGCGGTCGCCGGATGGATGTCCAGTGCAAGCTCCCCCGCGTTCGGAGGCCCTCGATGACCTGCCACTCCCCGGCCAACGAGTCCGTCCGGATGCGCGTGTCCGGTGCCACCGACCTGGAGACGCGGTCCGCGCTCGCGACGTTCTGCCGCCACAACGGCTACCCGCAGCTCTTCACCGAGGTGCTGGAGCCACTGCTGTCCGGGCAGGGCCTCCTCCTGGCGCTGGCCGCGACGGAGCGGCCGTGGCCGCCCAAGGGCATCGGGTCGCAGACGATCGAAGCGGTGGGCATGGCCATGATCGGAACCGAAGGCCGGGCCCACCTCACGCCGGTCCTGACCGACCGGCGGAACGCCACCAACATCGGTCTCGTCGGGGCCATGACCAAGCAACTGCTCGAGCACCTGCACGAGGCAGACGTGCCGTCGGCCGGCTATCTCGTGCGCCAGGGCGACCGGGCACTCGAGCGCGCCCTGGAGCAAGCCGGTTTCGCCGAGGCGGACTTCCGATCTTCCACCGACTTCGCCGACTACCTGGAGTTCTCCGCCCCGCCACAGAAGGTCATGGACGCGCTGGGCCTGTCCCGACTACGTGTCGGCGACCTGCTGGACCTCAGCCTGGACGGCGCGGAGCTCGACCGTCTGGGTTCCTACCACTTCGCGCTCACCGCCGGAATCACGGCCTATCTCCAGGACTCGCTCCGGCACGCGGCCCTCCTGCCCGGCCTGATCGACCTGGTCGCCACCCTGCCTCCCGGGGGCGTACCGCCGGGCACTCCCGGGCCGCCGGCGACATGAGCCGTACGCCGTCCACGGCCGCTCCCGTGCGGCGCGGCAGGCAGCCCGGGGCGCCGCCGGTCTCGCTGGTCGTCTCGACGCTGAACGAGGGGGCCGAGCTGCACGCGACCCTTGAGTCCGTGTTCGCCGGTTCCGTCGCCGCCGACGAGACGATCGTCGTCGACGACGGTGGCACCGACGGCAGCTGCGCCGTGCTGGAGCGGGCGGAGTGGCGGGCCCGCGGGGTCGTGGTGCGCCGCATCCGGCGGAGCGGGGTCGCGGCGGCCCGCAACGAGGGCGCCCGCCTCGCCCGCGGTACGCACCTGGTGTTCCTGGACGCCCACTGCCGGCTGGAGCGGAACTGCCTGGCACGCCTGCGGGCAGCGCTGGACGCCAGGCCCGACGCCGTTCTCGCGCCCGCCGTGCGCGACGCCGGTGGCACGGCGGCGGGCTGCGGGGCGCGGCTGATCGACGCCCACCTGCGGGTGCGCTGGCTGCCTCCCGAGCCCGAAGGCACCGCCGTCTACCCCGTGCCCCTCGCGCCGGGCGGCTGCCTCGCGGTGCACCGGGAGACCTTCGACCGGTTGGGCGGCTTCGGCGCCTTCCGCGAACTCGGCCTGGAGGACGTGGACTTCGGCCTCCGGGCGTGGCGCGCCGGGGTCGACGTGCTGGCCGTCCCGGGGGCACGGCTGGCACACCGGTTCCGCCCGTATCCGCCGTACCGCCTGACCTGCACGAGCCGCGCGTACAACATGGCACGGGTCGCGCTCGTCCACTTCGACGGTCCGCGCCGCGAGGAGTGCCTGCGCAAGGTGATCGGTACGCCGAGGGCCGCCGAAGTGCTGGTCGAGGCGTTCGCCGGCGACTGGGAGGCGCGGCGGGCCGCGGTCGAGGCGACCAGCGTGCGCTCCATGGAGGCGTACTTCGCGAGGTTCGGCGACTGGCGGACGTGAGCGACGGCATGATGACCCACACCGTCTGCCACACGCTCGGGAGTGGTGGGTGTCGTCCGCGCGGAGGGCGGTGCGGATGCCGGTGCGGATGCGGGTGATGACCACGGCGATCAGGCAGAGGGCGATGACGCTCTCGGCCCGCAGGAAGGCGAACCGGTCCGGCACGCAGCCGATCGGGGGAGCGCCGGGAGCGGCCGGCACCCGGGGCGCGCCGGGCAAGGGCGGCGCCCAGCCCGGCATCGTGCTCACCGCCCCGCAGGATGGGATCCCGCTGTTGTGTCGTCCGCCAGGAGCCGTGCGGGAGGAGCCGACGGGCCGCGCGCTCGACCCTGGGCATGGAGGTCGGTAGCCCAGCCCGAGCGTCCCGGACGCCTATGGGACCTGACCCGGCGCCCCGGCGTCGACGGAGACCCTCGCGGCTCCGATGCGGTGCATGCGTTCGGTGCCCCACTCTCCCAAGGAGGCCAGGGCGGCGTTGAGCGAGACGCCGGGCTCCGTCAGGGAGTACTCCACCTTCGGAGGCACCTGCCGGTACACCTCGCGGTGTACGAGCCCGTCCTCCTCCATCTCCCGCAGGTGCTGGATCAGCATCTTCTCGCTGACGCCGGGCAGGCCGCGCCGCAACTCGGCGAACCGGCGGGTGCCGTGGTGATGCAGCTCCCACAGGATCAGCGGCTTCCACTTGCCGGCGACCACGTCCATGGCCGCGTCGATGCCGCAGAAGTAGGGGCCGCGCCGTCCCGATGTCGCCATGCGCTCCTCCTGGCCGTACTTACCCGCGGGTGAGTACCTGACTATTTAGTCCGTACTGGTCAACCCTACTGGCAGCGAAAAGAATCGAGGCGAACGACAACGACTCGACAGGAGCCCCAGGAAATGACGACCGACAACATCGGCGGCAGCGTCCAGGTGAGTGTGCTCGGGCTGGGAGCGATGGGCAGTGCCCTCTCCAGCGCCCTGGTGAAGGCCGGGTACGAGACCACGGTCTGGAACCGCTCCCCGGGGAAGGCGGACGGCCTCGTAGCGCAGGGCGCGCGGGCAGCCGGGACGGCCGGCGAAGCGGTGGGGGCTGGTGGGGTGGTGATCGCGTGCCTGCTGGACCACGGCTCGGTCCGCGAGGTGCTCGACCCGCTCGCCGGTGAGCTGGCCGGGCGGGTCTTGATCAACGTCACCACGACGACCCCGGCTGAGTCCCGGGAGTTGGCTGCCTGGGCCGCCGACGCCGGGATCGCGTATCTGGACGGCGGCATCATGGCTGTACCGCCCATGATCGGCCACCCCGGCTCCTCGATCCTCTACAGCGGATCGGCCGACGCCTTCGACCAGTACAAGCCGCTGCTCGACGTGTGGGGCACCAGCACGTACTTCGGCGAGGACGCCGGGCTGGCGCCCCTGTACGACCTCGCCCTGCTGGCGGGCATGTACGTCATGTTCGCCGGATTCATGCACGGAGCCGCCATGGTCGCCCCCG
Source organism: Streptomyces sp. NPDC048603 (assembly GCF_043199475.1). Taxonomy (NCBI): domain Bacteria; kingdom Bacillati; phylum Actinomycetota; class Actinomycetes; order Kitasatosporales; family Streptomycetaceae; genus Streptomyces; species Streptomyces sp. NPDC048603. The sequence goes on from NZ_JBICVY010000018.1 coordinate 55,984, forward strand.
CCGGAGTGACGGCGCGCCAGTTCGCCGCCATGGCCGCCCCGTGGCTGACCGCCATGACCGGCGCTTTCGAAGGCTTCGCAGCGGTCATCGACGGCGGGGACTACACAGTGGAAGGACAGCAGAGCCTCGTGTTCTCCAGCCTCGGCGACCTCCTGGCCGCAAGTTCCGACCAGGGCATCAGCACGGATGTGCCTGCCATGGTCCAGCGCCTCATCCAACACCAGATCGACGCCGGCCACGGCGAGGAGGGTTTCGCCCGCATCATCGAAAGCATCAAGCAGCCGGGCTGAGCGTGCGCCGCACCGCCCTCCTGTTGGGGTGCCGATCCCAGGCCGAGCACGAGGCGCCCTGCTCCGGTACGCGTCCGACCGCCCCGACGCGAAGCTGACATAAGCCGTGGCGGTAGCCGCCCGTCGAGGACACGGTCAGGGCTGAACCCGCCTGTCCGGGCCTGCTGCCTGGACCGCCCGGAGCGCGGGGTCGGGCAGCCGCCCGAAGGGAGTGACCTGCCCGGCGGTCGACGCGTGCCCATCGAACAGCGCCGCGGGGTGGCGGGCCACGGAGGCGACCGCACGGGTCCACCGCTCGCCCTGGGTCGCCGGACTCGGCTGCCCGAACGAGGTGTTGTGCTCGCCCTGCCGGGTGTCGGCCGCGTCCAGCGACTCCGTCTCCACCGGAACGTGCCCCGAGGTCACCCAGCGGTCGCCGTCTTCCTCGCCCGACATCGCGATGACGTATCGGCGGCCCGGCCGCAGTCGCGACGCCGTGTCCGTCTCTTCGTATGCCGCGTACACGGTCATGGTGCCGGGCACGGTGCCCCGGAACACGTGTCCGGTGCGGACCCGGTACGCCACCTGTACGGCGTCTCCGGCGTAGGGCAGTGTGAACGAGGCGTACGCGCCGGTCACTTCGCCCCACACGAGTGCGTCGGAGTGCCCGGCGAGGTCGGCGTCGTCGGTGGGGCGGTAGACCAGGCAGCCGCCCGCCGTCGGGAAGACGTCCGGGACCGGCTGCGGCGCGGCGGCCACCAGGGCCGCCCCGGCCGCCGCGAGGGCGGCCATGGCGCCGGCGTACCGGCGGTTCGAGGTGGGCCCGGACCGGCCCGTGGGGACGATGCGCATCCCGGGACGGTAGCGGTCCCGCCCTCGGCACGATCGTTTCGGCGGTCGGGCTGTCGCCCGATGGAAGCACACCGGCCAGGCCGTCTCGCGCGGACTCTGACGGTCAAGCCCGCGTCGTCCGGTGTCGTGTGTCGCGAGATCCCAGCGGTAGCCGGGGGAACAGGATCGGGTAGAGACGGCCTGGACGCGTACGTGGCCCCGAGGGCGTCGAGCTGGTCGGCGTCGAGCCGGTTGCGCCGATGCTTCTGGCTGAGACGATGGCGGATCCTGCCGCCGGGGAAGATCGCGGTGATCGCCGTGGGCCCTCGTGGCGCGCCCCGGCGTCGACGGAGACCCGACGGCTGGAGGCCGACGATGTCGACGGGGTCGTTGAGGGGCAGCGTCCCCCGCACGATCCGTTGCCGGTGGATCACCGCCGGTTCCGCCGCGATGCCGCCCGCCTCCGCGGGGCCGGTCGCGCCCGTGGCGGTTCCCCGTCGCCGGCGCCGTGGCCGGAGTCTCCCTGGCCGGCACCGGCACCGCGACGACCGGCACCGCACCCGCCGCCGTCCGGGGCACCGCCTGCGTCCCAGGTGCCGGACTCCGCGCACCCCGTAGCCCTCCAACGACCGGCCCCACCACCGGGAATGCCGGGACGCGCCGGGTCTCCGCCGATAGGGTGGCCGCCGGGCTGGGTCGGCGGAACCGGCCGGGGGACCAAGGGGGCTCACGGGCGGCGCGGAGTCGCCCGTCGACGGGCGGGGGTGCGGCGTGGGTACGGGCACGGGCACGGGCGGGGAACGGCGGACGACGGCGGGTGAGGGCACGCCTCCGCCGGCGCCGACGAAGGTCCGGGCGGGCACGGACACAGGCAAGGGTACGGGCGGACACGGGGGCGGGGCCCTGGGCGCCGGCGGAGACGCGGGCCGGGGCGCGGAGGCGGGCGCGGGTCCCGATGCGGGCCCGCGCACGCACGCGCGCACCAGCACGAACGCGGGTTCGGATGCCGGCCCGGACCCCCGCGAGGCGGTCCACCCGGACGCGGGTGAAGACCCGGTTCCGTCCGTGCTCCTCATGGGCGTCGGCCGGTTCCGCCGCTCCGTCGCGCCCGACGAGGAACCCGCGCCCGGCGCCACCGGATGGGACGACCTGCCGTTCGTTCCGGAACTGCTGGACCGTCTGCAAGCCGCCTACGAGGCGCTGTCCTACCGGGTACTGACCGCTGCGGACCCCGACCGCGTCACCGTCCGGAACCACTGGAACACGGCCTCCGACGGCGCGTTCCGCGTCGTCCACGTCATCTCCCACGGCGACACCGGCCCCGCGGACACCAACCGGCCCCTGCGCGCCGCGACCCCCGGGCGGATCGCGATGGTCCCGTCGGACGGGGACACCGGCCCGGGCACCGACGTGAGCCACTGGGTCGAGGACGCCCACGCCCAGCCGCACCCCATGCTGTTCGTCGTCGACCTGTGCCGGGCCGGGCGCGCCGCCCGTACCGCCCGGCTGGCCGACGTCCCCGAACAGGACCTGCACGCATGGGTGATCGCCGCCACCGGACCCGAAGACCCGGCCTACAACGGCGCGTTCAGCACGGCGGTCGCCGAAGTCCTCGAACGCGTCGCCGAGGACGGCCTCGACACCGCACCCTCCCTGCGGTACGTGCGCTGGGACCGAGCGGCCACCGCCGTCCAGCGGCACCTCGGCCGGCTCAGCCCGCGCCAGCGTGTCCACGTCACCCGCGTCGACCCCTCCCAGCCACTGCCGGAGCTCCCGTTCTTCCCCAACCCGAACTGGGAGGGCGACCTCCGTCTGGAACGGCTCGGCGCCGTCACCGCACCCTTACGCGACTTCACCGGACCCGGCACCGAACACTTCACGGACCGCGTCGGCGACCACTTCGTCGGCCGGCGCCGCCAGTTGTCCGCGCTCGCCCCGTGGATCGACGGCGCCGGGTCCGGCGGCCTGCGCCTCGTCACCGGCGCGCCCGGCTCCGGGAAGTCGGCGCTGCTGGGCGCCCTGGTGTGCGCCGGCCACGAGGAGATCGTCGCCGCCGCCCCCGACATCCGCCGCCACCTGGCCGCGCAGCACCCGGACGGCACCCCCTCGCCCAATCCGGCGCTGGCCGCCGTCCACGCCCGGGGCCGGGACCTCGACGCCGTCCTCGCCTCCCTCGCGCGCCAGTGGCGGCTGCCGGCACCGCCCGTCCCGGCTGCTGTTCCCGCGGGTTCCGCCGCGCCCGGCCGGACGGGAACCCGGGACCGGGGGGAGGGCCGGTGGACCGTGCCCGACCTGCTGACGGCCGTGCGGGAGCTGCCCGCCGCGCCGCCGCTCGTCGTCGACGCCGTCGACGAGGCCGACGACCCGGCCGCCCTGGTCGGGGAGTTCCTGCTCCCGCTCGCCGAGACGCTGCGCGCGGACGGCCGGCCCGCGGTCCGCCTGCTCATCGGCTCCCGCCGCGGCGGACACCTCGGCCCGCTCCTCGACCGCGCCGCCGCCTCCCCGGACGCCCTCCTCGACCTCGACGGCGTACCCGCCGGCGAACTCCTCGCCGACCTCGAACAGCACCTGGTCCACGTGCTCGCCGAACTGCCCGGCTACCGCGCGCCCGAACGCCGTCCGGTACGCACCGCCCTGGCCCGGTCCGCGGCCGCCGCGCTCGCCGGCGACCCGCGTACCCACCGGGAGTGGGGTCCCTTCCTGGTCGCACGCGTCTACGGCCGGGCCCTGGAGTCCGTCGAACCGCCGCCCGGTGAGGAGGCCGCCGCCCGCCTGGGCGCGCGGGTGCCCCGCACCCTGCCGGAGGTCCTCGCACTCGACCTCGGGTCGCGCCCCGACGGGGACCGGCTGCGGGCGGTGCTCACGGCGCTCGCCTTCGCCAAGGGCGAGGGCTTCCCCCTGGAGGCAGTGAGCGCCGTCGCCCCGGAGTTCGCGCCCCCGGAGGGACCCGGGATCGACCCGGCTGACGTCCGGCCGCTGCTGGAAGCGGGCCGCTTCTACGTGCGCACCGGTGTCGAGACCGACGGATCGACCCTCTACCGCCTCTTCCACCAGGGCCTCGCCGACCACCTCCGGCACCGGCCCGCACCCCCAGGCTTCCGTCAGAACGGTTCGAGGAGGAACGCATGAGGATTGTCGGCATCCACGGCATCGGCAACCACCGCCCCGGCGAGTCGCCCGAGGAAGCGGCACGGCACCTGTCGGAAATCTGGGCGCGCGCCCTCGGCGCCACCGCCGGGGACGTGGTCGAGGTCGTCTACTACGCCGACCTGCTGCGCCCGCCCGGCCGGCAGGGCAACGGCCTCCTGGCGGACCTGTCGGAGGAGGAGGCACTGATGCTCGGGGAGATCCTCGCCGAGCACCTCACCGGACCTGTCCGCATCCCTCAGGGAAGGGTGACCGAGTTCCTCCGCGACCAGCTCGCCGAGGTAGCCGAGTCCTGGGCGTGCCCGGAGTCGCTGGTGGAATGGGTGATGACGCACTGGGTGAAGGAGGCCACCGCCTACCTGACGCCGGGCCCGGCCCGCGACGGCGTCCAGGACCGGCTGCGTACGGCACTGGACCGGCAGCGTCCCGACGTGCTGGTCGCCCACTCCCTCGGTTCGGTGATCGCCTACGAGACCCTCCACCGGGAGGACACCGCGACCGTCCCGCTGTGGCTGACCCTCGGCTCGCCGCTCGCTCTGCGCAAGGCCGTGTTCGACCGGCTCACCCCCGCCCCGGCCGGGGGCAGGGGCGCCCGGCCCCCGGCGGCGGGGCGCTGGGTGAACGTCGCCGACCCGGGCGACCTGGTCGCGCTGCCCGCCAAGGGCGTCTCGGCCCGGTTCACCGGTGTCGAGGCCGACCTGGAATGCGTCATCCACCAGGGCATCGGCTTCCACAGTGCGTCGAACTACCTCGCCGCCGGCACCGTCACCCGGCTGCTGTGGAACGGGACCTGAGTCGTGACGCCTGGCTTCCGGCGTCACGGGCCAGTGCCACGGGTCGGCGTCACGGGCGGGCGGCACTGCAGGGCGTCACGGGCGGAGCCGTGGGCCGGTGTCACGGGCCGGTGTCCGTGGCGGAGTCCGGACCGGTGCCCGCACCGGCGCCCGCGCCCGCGCCCGCGTCCGCGCCGGTGTCCGCGCCGGTGTCGGTGTCGTCACCGACGGACGGGAGGTCGAACACCGCCACGTCCGAGCCCAACGCCATCAGCAGGGAACCCGGTTCGCCCGGCGCGCCCGGCTCCACCGTGCTCAGGCCACCGACGGCCCGCAGCACCGGCCAGTCGTGCAGGCAGGACCCCGTCCCCGCGTCCCAGGTCCGCAGCGAGCCGTCGCTCCCCGCGCTGAACACGAGCGTGCGGCCGGCGCCCGCCGCGCAGGCCAGGGCGGTCACCGGCCGGGTGTGGCCGGTGAGTTCCGGACCGTGCTGGCGGAACCGGGCCAGGTCCCACACGCGTACGGTGAGGTCCTGGCTCCCGGTGACCGCCAGCGGGGTGCCGTCCGGCGCGGTAGTGCACACCACGGCGTGCACCGGACCGGTGTGGCCGGCGAGCACGCCCAGGTCGAGGCCGGTCGCGGCGTCGCGGACCACGACCGTGCCGTCGGCCACGGTCACCAGCCGCACCTCCGTCCCGCCGACCACGGCCGCCGGGCCGTCCGCCCCGCGGCCGGAGCCACCCGGGCCGGGGTCCGCGGGCCCGGTGTCCTCCGGCGCCCCGTCGACCGGGTCGCCCGTGCGGGCGTCCCACACCAGGACCGGCTCTCTCCCGTCCGAACCGGCGCTCGCCACCACCGGCCGCCCCCCGACCCGTGACGACCACACCCGCCGGACCCCGTACCGGTGCCCGGCCAGCGGGGCGCCGACCGGCTCCGCGTCCAGCGCCCACACCCGCATCAGGCCCTGCCGGTCGGCGGTGGCCGCGACCGGACGGCCGGCGACCCGGGTGCAGGCGATGTCGGTGACGGTGTCGGTGTGCAGCCGCCACGTCTCCCCGAACGGCGTGCCGTCCAGCACGTTCCACGTCCGTACGGTCGTGTCGTAGCCCCCCGTCACCGCCACCGGAACATCCCCCACGGCGACGCAGTCCACGGCGTACAGGGTGTCGTCGTGGGCCCGTTCCACGGTGTGCAGCAATCGGCCCGGGCCGGAAAGGTCGAAGCACTGCACGGTCGTCCCGCCGACGACCACGGCGAAGGGGCGGCCGGCCACGGACGTGCAGGCGACGGCGGCCGCACCGGGCAGGCACGGCAACGGCTCACCGTGCCGTTCACCGGTCCGGAGGTCCCAGCGGACGAGGGTGCCGCGGCCCGCGCCGACCGCCATCGGGGCGCCCTCCGCCTCGTAGCAGGCGAGCGCCGACACCCCGCCGGGCGGCCCGGGCAGGGCGCCCCCGCGCCAGTCGGAGGCCGTCAGGTCCCACACGCGGGGACCGGTCGTGGAATGCTGCTCGGCGACGAGGACGACCGGTGCGCCGTCGACCAGGGCGCACGCCACCTGCGGGACGCCGTAGCGGGTCGGCACCTGGCAGACGTGACGGCCACCGTCGTCGTCGGCGTCCCACACCTGGACCGTACCGTCGAACTCGGCGCTGACCAGCAGGGCGTGGCCGTCCACGGAACCGACCGAGGCCGTCCGCCACACGACCTCGGAGTGGCCCCACAGCGGGCGCCCGGTGAACCGGCCGCTGAACAGGTCCCAGACCCGCACGCGCCCGTTCCAGCCGCCGGTCACCAGCGCAGGCCGTCCCGCCACCACCGCCGGGGCCACCGCGGTCACGGTCTGCGGCACCCCCGAAGTGCTGTCGCGCAGCGCGCTGTTCATCCGGCCGCCGGTGCGCCAGCGGGGCCGCGGAGCATCCGGCGGGAGACCGGCACGGAAGGCTTCGGCCAGGGCTGGCAACCGGTAGCCGCACGCGTCGAGGGCGAGCACGGCCCGCCGGGCCCCGGGTTCCATGTACCGGTGGACGCCGACGCCGGCCCGGTAGACGGCCACCGCTTCGGCGGCCGCCCGGGACCGGAACCCGTCGAGGGCGGGGACCAGGGTGACCGGGTCGGCGTGCACCAGGAACCCGGCGTCGGTGAGGAGTTCGTCGGCCCGGCCGGCGTCGGCGGCGTGCTCGACGGCGTGCCGCCGCAGGTACGGGGGAGCCGCCGCCCAGGCGCCATCACCCCGGGCGGGATCCAGCAGGCCGAGCAGCCGGTCGAGCACGGCACCGGCCACGGAGGCGCCGGACGTGTCCGGGCCGACCGGTCCGGGACCGGCTCCTCCGTTGCCGGCCCCCGCGTCGCCGGTTCCTCCGGGGCCGTTGCCGCCAGGGCCGGTTGCGTCCGGGGTGGTTCCTCCGGTGTCGGTTCCTGCGGTACCGGCACCGGTTGTTCCGCTCCCGGACCCGTCCGCTCCGCCCGCCGCGGCCGCCGCCGCGGCCGCCGCCGCGGACACGCCGGCCGGAGCGGGGCCACTGTCCCCTGCCCGCTCCCCGGGCCCCTCACCGGCGCGTCGCCCGTTCCGTTCGCCCATGCCCGGTGCCTTCCCCGCCCACCCGGCGCCAACCACCCCGTCCGCCGCGTGCACGGCGCGGTCAGCCCCGCGCGAGGAGGCGTTCCAGCGGCAGGGAGACCCGTCACGGCTCCAGCCGGGTGACCAGCACCCGCGCGTACTGCGGGCGCGGATCTTCCGGGACGAGTAGCCCTTGTCCGCGACGACCCGGTCCGGGCGGGTCCGGGGGCGGGGCCGGAGCCTATGACGATGACGTTGCGTACGTCGTCCGCCGTGCTGGTCTCCGTCACGTCGTTTCAGCCATTGGCCTTGGCGTCGATCTCGGCGATGAGGCCCTCGACGAGGGCCTTGATCTCGTCGCGGATGGGGCGGACGGCCACGACTCCCTGGCCCGCGGGGTCTTCGAGCTGCCAGTCGAGGTAGGTCTTGCCGGGGAAGTAGGGGCAGGCGTCGCCACAGCCCATGGTGATGATGTAGTCGGACGCCTGGGCGGCCTCGGGGGTGAGGACCTTGGGCTTCTGGTCGGAGATGTCGATGCCCAGCTCGGCCATCGCGGCCACCGCGGAGGGGTTGATCTGCTCGCCGGGCACGGAGCCGGCGGAGCGGACCTCGACGCGGTCCCCGGCGAGGTGGCGCAGGAAGCCCGCTGCCATCTGGGAGCGGCCGGCGTTGTGGATGCAGACGAAGAGGACGGACGCGGCAGGCGTGGAGGACATCGTTCTTCCCTGGGGATCAGGCAACTGCGGGGGATGCGGGGTGGTTCAGGTGCCGAGCTCGGCGAGGAGTTCGGTGATGCGGCCGTCGATCGCGTCGCGGATGCCGCGCACGAAGGCGATCGGCGCGCCGTCCGGGTCGGGCACGGGCGAGCCGGGCTGCCCCCGCGGCGCGGCGTTCGTCCGGCAGAAGGGGCGAGGAAGGCGTGGACATGGCGTTCCTGTTCAAGGAGCCAATAAGGTCAGCTCAGGCTGGTGTCAGCCCAAGATGATGTGACAGTATCAGTACATGATGACGTCAGTCGACACTGATCTGATCCGGGTCCTGGCCGACCCGCTCAGGCTCCAGATCGTGACCCTCCTTGCCCGCGAAACGCTCTGCACCACCCACCTCGTGGAGGAGACGGGCGCGAAGCAGACGAACCTCTCCAATCACCTGAAGGTGCTCAGAGAGGCCGGGGTCGTCGAGACGGAGCCCTGCGGGCGGTACATCTACTACCGCCTGCGCCCGGAAGTCATCGAAGGCATCGCCGGTCAGTTCACCGACCTCGCCCGGACCGCGCGTGCCACCGCCGAAGCGAACCTCAAACGGTCCTGCCCATAAGCCCCTGGCGGCCCCCGGCCGCCGATGTCTCACCTGTCCGAGGAGACCCCTGCCGTGACCGCCACCGAGCCCGCTGCGAGCGACGCCATAGCCCCCGTCGGCACGTCGCCGCAGCCCGCGCCCGGCGCCACCCCGCCCCGTACCCCGCTGGTCGCCCGCGCGGCCGCCGAGCTGGTCGGCACCGCCGCCCTGGTCGCGGTTGTGGTCGGCTCGGGCATCCAGGCCACCGAGCTGACCGGCGACGTCGCGCTGCAGCTGCTGGCGAACTCCACCGCCACGGTCTTCGGCCTCGGTGTTCTGATCGCTCTCCTCGGCCCGGTCTCCGGCGCCCACTTCAATCCGGCGGTCACGCTGGCCGAGTGGTGGACCGCCCGTCGCGGTGGTGCCGGGGTGAACGCCCGCGAGCTGGCTGTCTACGTGCCCTCGCAGATCGTCGGCGCGATCGCGGGCGCGATCCTGGCGGACGCGATGTTCGGCGAGCCCCTGGTGAAGTGGTCCGCTCACGACCGCTCGGCCGGGAACCTCCTCCTCGGCGAGGTGGTCGCCACGGCGGGCCTGATCCTGCTGATCTTCGGCCTGGCCCGCACCGACCGGCTCCGCTTCGCCCCGATCGCAGTGGCCTCGTACATCGGCGCCGCTTACTGGTTCACCTCGTCCACGTCGTTCGCGAACCCGGCCGTCACCATCGGCCGCGCCTTCACCGACACGTTCGCGGGCATCGCCCCAGCCTCCGTGCCCGCCTTCATCGGCATGCAGCTGATCGGTGCCGCGGTGGGCCTGGCCCTGGTGGCGGTCATCTTCATGCGCGGCAAGACCGACAGCGGGCAGCCCGCCGCATGACGCGGCACGCGGATGTGGTGGTGGTCGGCGGCGGCCAGGCAGGGCTCGCAGCCGGCTACCACCTGCGCCGGGCGGGCGTCGACTTCACCATCCTCGACGCCCAGGCCACCCCGGGCGGGGCCTGGCAGCACGCCTGGGACTCGCTGCACCTGTTCTCCCCGGCCGCCTACTCCTCCCTGCCCGGCCGGCTCATGCCGGCGCAGGAGGGCAAGACGTTCCCGGACGTCTCCCACGTACTGGAGTACCTCGCCTACTACGAGAAGCGGTACGAACTCCCCGTCCAGCGGGGCGTCCGCGTCGAGGCCGTCCGCGACCAGCACCCTGTCCTGCGCGTCGAAACCGACTCCGGCACCTACACGGCCCGCGTCGTGATCAGCGCGACCGGCACCTGGTGGCGCCCCTTCCTGCCCGCCGTCCCCGGCCGTGAGCACTTCCTGGGCCGCCGGCACCACACGGTCGACTACCGCAGCCCCTGGGACTACGCGGAACAGCGCGTCATCGTCGTAGGCGGCGGCAACTCCGGCGCCCAGGTTGCCGCCGACCTCGCGCCGCACGCCACCGTCCGCTGGGTCACCCGGCGCCCGGCCCGCTACCTCCCGGACGAGATCGACGGCAGCGCCCTCTTCGAACTCGCCACCCGGCGCGTCCAGTCCGGCGGACCCCGCATCTCCGACCTCGGCGACATCGTCGCCGTCCCGCCCGTACGCGCCGCCCGCGACGCCGGACTCATCCCGGACCACCGGATGTTCGACAGCCTGACGGTCGAGGGAGCCCGCTGGGCCGACGGCAGCATCTGGCCCTGCGACGCGATCATCTGGTGCACGGGCTTCCGCCCCGCCCTCTCGTACCTGTCCCCGCTGGGCCTTCGTACCGAGGGCGGCCGCATCCCCACCGAGGGCACCCGCGCCGTCGCCGACCCACGCGTCCATCTCCTGGGCTACGGCGACTGGACCGGGCCCGCGTCCGCCACCCTCATCGGGGTCGGCCGTACGGCACGCGGAGCCGCCCGGGAGATCGCGGAGTTCCTCGGCGCCTGAATCCGCCCGGGGACGGGAATCATCGCGGTGGACGGGCGCGGATGATGAACGAGACGGCGATGGACCGGCAGGCCGTGTTCGCGGACTACGAGCGTGCACGGCGGACCTTCCACGACCTGCTTGACAACGCCACGGAAGCCGACCTCGCCCGCCCCACCCGCGGTACCCGGTGGACGAACGAGCAGCTGCTGTGGCACATGTTCTTCGGCTTCCTGGTCGTGCGGGTGCTGCTGGTCCTCGTCCGGGTCTTCACGCGGCTGCCCCGCAGCGCCGGCGAGGTCTTCGCCAGGGCGCTGAACGCCGCGACAAGGCCGTTCGACTGGGTCAACTATGTCGGCCCGTGCGGTGCGGTGAAGGTCTTCGGGCCGCGCCTCACCAGTGCCACGTTCGACCGGGTCATCGGCTCCCTGCACCGCCGGCTCGTGGCGGAATCGGATTCCGGCCTGGCTCGCGGCATGCACTTCCCCGTCCGCTGGGACCCGTTCTTCCAGGACTTCATGACGCTCGCCGACATCTACGGCTATCCGACCCGGCACTTCGACTTCCACCGCCGCCAGCTCACCCTGGACGGCGAGGTCAGCTGATCTGCGGGCTCCGGCGCTCCAGCAGGACCACGTCGCGCCATGCGCCGTGGTGGCGGCCGATGCGCTCGCGGGTGCCGATGACGCGGAAGCCGGCCCGGGCGTGGAGGGCGAGGCTGGCGGTGTTCTCGGGGAAGATGCCGGACTGGATGGTCCAGATCCCGGCGGCCTCGGTCGAGGCGATCAGGGCGTCCAGCAGGGCGCGGGCGACGCCGCGGCCGCGTGCCTCGGGGTGGACGTAGACGGAGTGCTCGACCACGCCCGCGTACGCGCACCGGTCGGAGACCGCGCTCGCGGCGACCCAGCCCAGCACCCGCCCGTCGTTGTCGGCGGCGGCGAACCGGTGCGCGGACAGCTTCCCGGCACTGAAGACGTCCCAGGTCGGTGCCCGGGTCTCGAAGGTGGCGTTGCCCTCCTCGATTCCGGCCTGGTAGATCGCCAGTACCTGCTTGGCGTGCGCGGCTGTCATCGCTGCGATGCGGATCTCAGCAGCCATCGGCGGGCGCCTCCCCGCAGAGGATCGCGCGCATGGCGCGGGGGAAGACGCTCTGGCAGGTGCGGTTGACCGTGTAGAGGGTGGAAGTGCCCTGCCTCTCGGCCAGGACGAACCGCACCTCGGCCAGGATCTTGAGGTGGTGGGAGACCGTCGACTGGCCGACCTCGGTCCGCTCCACGACCTCGCCCACGCTCATCGCCCGGCCCTCGCCGGCCAGCAGGTGCAGCAGGCGCACGCGGGTGGGGTCGGCCAGGGCCTTGAACCAGCCCGCGTACATGCGGGCGTCATCATCGCTGAGCACGAGAAGAGCCTCCTTCATCGTTCATCGACGATAATCGATGAATGATGACGTTGGCCACCCCCGGCCCGGCCGGGAGGGGCCCTACGCCTCTCGGGCGGCGCCGGCCAGCAGCGCGCCCATGGCGGCGAGCACGGAAGGCTCGACTCGGTAGTACACCCACGTCCCCCGCCGCTCGGAGGACAGCAGTCCGGCCTCCTTCAGTTTCTTCAGATGGTGGGAGACGGTCGGCTGGGACACCCCGACGTCGGAGATGTCGCACACGCATGCCTCGCCGCCTTCGTGGGAGGCGACGGCGGAGAACAGCCGGAGGCGGACGGGGTCGCCGAGCGCCTTGAACATCTTCGCCGCGACCTCGGCCTCCTCGGCCGACATCGGGCGCTCGTTCAGCGGGGGGCGGCAGGCTGCGACGACGTCGGGCTCCAGGAGCGGCAGAACCTTCGCATTCGACATGCGTCTATGTTGACACATGTCGAATCAGCGCGGTAGTGCGGGGCTTGGGCGCCGCCGCCGCGCCGGGGGCGCCCGGCGGCATCCAGCGCGCCGTCCGGGCCCGGCGGACTCCCGGACTGAATTGATGAATGTCTATGTTGACGTCTATCGATACAGGTGCCATGCTGATCGTGCAAGCCATAGACAAACATCGAAACACCAAGGAGTCGTCATGAACGAGCCGGTCACCCCCACCAGCCCCGACCACGCAGAGACGGCGGCCCCCTGTTGCGGCCCCGCCCCCGCACAGCCCGCCGCCGAGGCGGCGCTCGCCCGGTCCTCCCCGTGCTGCGGCACCAACGAGGACGCGGAAGCCGCCGGAGCCTGCTGCGACCCGGAGGCCAAGCACGCAGCCGTCACCACCGGTGCCGGCTGCTGCTGACCACCCGAGCCCACCCCCGCCCCCGCCCCCGTCCACCCGCCCGCCTGCACGAAGACCCGGAGACCTGTCATGAGCGAGACCATCACCGAGCTGCCCGTCGTCGTCATCGGGGCCGGCCCCGCCGGACTCGCGGCCGCAGCCCACCTCGTCGACCGCGACATCACCCCGCTTGTCCTGGAAGCCGGCCCGGTCGCCGGAGCAGCGGTGCGCGAGTGGGCCCACGTGCGGCTGTTCTCCCGCTGGGGCGAGGTCGTCGACCCGGCCGCCGAGAAGCTCCTCGCTCCGACCGGATGGGTCAAGCCGGCCGAGGACACCTGTCCCTCCGGCGGCGACTGGGCCGAGCGCTACCTCCAGCCCCTGGCCGACATCCTCGGCGAGCAGGTCCGCTACGACGCACGCGTGACCGGCGTCTCCCGTACCGGCCGCGACCGCATCGTCGACGCCGACCGCGAGGCCCAGCCGTTCGTCGTCCACTACGAGAGCGCCGACGGCCGCGAGCAGAGGGTCTTCGCCCGGGCGGTCATCGACGCATCCGGCACCTGGTCCACCCCCGGCCCCGCCGGCGGCAGCGGACTCGCCGCGCTCGGCGAGAAGGCCCTCGGGGACCGGATCACCTACCGCGTCCCGGACCTGAACGACCCCGAGACCCGGGCCCGGTACGCGGGCAAGCGCACCGCGGTCATCGGTTCCGGCGCCTCCGCCTTCACCGCCCTCGCCTACCTGGCCGACCTTGCCAAGGCCAAGGACGGCACCGGCACCCACGCCACCTGGATCCTGCGCCGGGGCATCTCAGGCTCGACCTTCGGCGGCGGCGAGGCCGACCAGCTCCCCGCCCGCGGCGCCCTCGGCCTGGTGGCGAAGGCCGCGGTCGACGGCGGTTACGCCGACGCGGTCACCAGCTTCCGCACCGACGTCATCGAGCGCACCGACGACGGCGGCGTGATCCTCATCGGGGAGGACGGCCGCCGCCTGAACCCGGTGGACGAGGTCATCGCCCTCACCGGCTCTCGCCCCGACCTCTCCTTCCTCGACGAGCTGCGCCTGGGCCTGGACGAGCGCCTGCAGGCTCCGGTCGAGCTGGCGCCGCTGATCGACCCGAACCGGCATTCCTGCGGCACCGTCCACCCCCACGGCGTGAACGAGCTCTCCCACCCGGAGAAGGACGTCTACCTCGTCGGCATGAAGTCCTACGGCCGCGCCCCGACCTTCCTGGCGATGACCGGCTACGAGCAGGTCCGCTCGATCGCCGCCGCCATCGCCGGCGACCACGAGGCCGCCGAGCGCGTCGAACTCACCCTCCCCGAGACCGGGGTCTGTGGCGGAGCGGGCCTCTTCGACGAGCCCGAAGCCACCGAGCAGAGCGGCGACGGATGCTGCGCGGCGCCGGCCACCCTCACCATCGGAGCCCCCGCCACGTCGGGCGGCTGCTGACCGGCATGCCACACACCCAGGCCGGCGTGGCCGCGACAGGGACGGGGGTCCGGTCGCGGCCACGCGCCGTGCTGCCCGCCCTGTGTGCCACGCAGATCACCAGCTGGGGCGTCCTCTACTACGCCTTCCCCGTCCTCAACCCCACCATCACCCACGACACCGGCTGGCCGGCAGGCGCGACAACAGCCGCGTTCTCCGCCGCCCTCGTGGTTTCCGCCATCCTCGGAATCTTCGTCGGCCGCGTCCTGGACCGTCGCGGGCCCCGCGCCGTCATGACGGCCGGCTCCGTCCTCGGCCCGCTCAGCCTCCTCATCGTGGCCGCAGCCCCGAACCCGGCGGTCTTCGTGGCCGGCTGGCTGTCGGCCGGGGCGGCGATGGCCGCCACCTTCTACCCGCCCGCCTTCGCCGCACTGACCCGCTGGTGGGCCCCCGACCACATCCGCGCCCTGACCATCGTCACCCTCGCCGGCGGACTTGCCTCCACCGTCTTCGCACCCCTGACCGCCCTCCTTGCCGCCCACTACTCCTGGCGCACCGCCTACGCCGTTCTCGCCGCGATCCTCGCCGCCCTGACCATCCCCACCCACGCCCTTGCCCTGAGAGCCCCCTGGCCACCGGCCCCCGACAGCCCCCGCCACGCGGCCGCCGGACCGGACCCCGTGGCGCGCAGCCGGGCGTTCTGGATGCTCGCCGCGACCTTCACCCTCTCCGCGTTCGCGATGTACGCCGTCGTCATCACCCTCGTCCCGCTCCTCCTGGAACGCGGCTACACCACCGCCGAAGCCGCATGGGCCCTCGGCCTCGGCGGCGCCGGCCAGACCCTCGGCCGCACCCTCTACGCCGCACTCGCCCGCCACACGGGTGTCGCCACCCGCACCGTCACCCTCGTCGGACTCGGCGGCCTCACCACCGCAGCCCTCGCCCTCATCCCAGGGCCCTCCGGACTGCTCGTCGCGCTGTCCGTGCTGGCCGGCATCGTCCGGGGCAACCTCACCCTCCTCCAGGCCACCGCCGTCACCGACCGCTGGGGAACCGCCCGCTACGGCCGCCTCTCCGGCCTCCTCGGTGCCCCCGCCCACGCCGCAGCCGCTCTCTCACCCTTCGCCGGCACCGCCATCGCCGGCCCTCTCGGCGGCTACCCGGCCCTGTTCGCCGTACTGGCCGCGCTCTCGGCCGCGGCCGCCCTCACGGCGATCGGGACCCGGCTCAAGCCGCCGGCAGACTGACCCGGCCCGAAGTGACCGCTGCGGCAGACGCCGAACCCGCCGCCGCCCTACGACGGGTTCGCGCCGAACGAGCCGGGGCCGATCATGCCCGGCCGAGCAGGCTCGCCGCAGGCCGGATGGTCGATGACGGCCCGGGCGGTGCGCTGCAGTGCCTCGTCGTCCTCGACGCTCCTGAAGGAGCCGCCGCTGCGGCGGGCCTGGGCGAGTTCCGCGCGGATCCGGGGAAGGGCGGGCGCGGCGCCGGGGCCCATCCGCTGCAGGCACTTCAGTACGTGGTTGGCGGTCGAGTCGTTTTCCTCCCAGACCTCCAGCAGCACCGGCAGGACAACTGCTGCCTCGGCCGGGCCGCCGATGTCGTAGATCGCGGTGGCGGCGTGGGCTCGGGTCCACTCGTACTCGGCTTGGAGCATCTGCCGCAGGTGGGGCAGGGCCGCGGCCGCCGGTGCTCCGATCCGGCCGAGGGCGTCGGCCGCGTCCCGCTGCTTGTGGGTGTCGAGCAGGTCGGTCAGCCGCGGGACAGCATCCGCGGAGTCGCGTTCGAAGGCCCACAGTGCTTCTGTGGCGGCGAGGCGCAGGTCCAGGTCCTCGGCGTCGGCGAGCGGCCGGACTGTCTCCAGGGCGGAGGCGGCGCGGGTGCCGAAGCGGGCCAGCGCGTGGAGGGCCGCGGCTGCGCCGCGCCACTGTTCCTGCATGACGGAGGCGGTGACGGCTGCGGTGAGTGCGGGTACGGCCGCCGGGTCGCCGAGCCGGTGAAGGGAGGCGACCAGCGCGCAGGCGTCCGACCAGGACCACTCCTGGGAGAAGTCCGCGTCGGCCAGGCGCCGGGACAGCCTGGGCAGCAGCTCTGCGGCGGCCTGGGGGAGGTGACCGCAGACCTGCGCCGCGCGCCAGGTATCGGTGTTGGTGTCCAGCGCCGTCAACAGCCCGGGCAGGGCACGCTCGTCGCCGAGGCGGGCCAGGGCCGTGACCGCTTCCTGGTGGGCCCGGCGCAGTAGGGGGTGCGGTGCGGCCCACACGGCCGGCCCGTGGGCGGCACGGTGGGCGTTGACGAGGGTGGCGAGGGCCTCGCGGGCGGGTTCGGCGAGCGCGGCGGGGAGTTGGCCGAGGGTCTCGGCCGCTTCGGCGGTGGTGTAAGGATCCTGGGGCAGCAGGCAGTCTGCGAGCAGCTGGACCAGGCCGGAGTGGTCGCCGCGCCAGGAGCCGATCAGGTCCTTGGCCATGGCGATGCCGTCGTACCGGGTGGCCGGGTCCAGGCTGCGGAGCTGGGCGGTGAGCAGAGCCGTACGCTCGGACGTCCGTGCGTCCAGGACCCGGTGAAGGGTGGTCAGCAGCTCGGTGGTCGGGGCATGCATGCGTCCGTGTCGGTCGAGGTCGGCGAAGACCGCAGCGAGTTGCGGCGGGACACCCTGGTCCGGTGCCGGTACGGCGTGGACGTCTGCGCAGGTGCACTGCCCGCCGTCGGTCGGCCCGGCGCCGGCCTCGACCTCGCTCCGAGGTGCGGGCTCGGGTGTGAGCTGTCGGAGCAGATCGGTCGCCGTCGGGACGAGGCCGGCGTCGATCACCTCCGGTGCGCAGGCGGTCCGGTGGACGAGGGCGGCGAGCCGGATGTCGGCGTCCAGCGCGGCGTCGGCCGCCAAGGCGGCAAGCCAGGTCGTCAGCGGGCCGAGCGCGGCCGGCCGTCGCTGGGCCAGTGTCGCGGCGGCCTCGACGACCAGTAGCCGCTCGACCGTGCCGCTCTCGGCCGCCAGTCGCTCACGCAGCACGGCGAACGCCTGGTCGGCGTCATCGAGGAACAGCCCGAGGGCCGGGAGGGCAGCCTGGCGCACCTGCGGGTCCGGGTCCGCCGCGTATCGGACGAAGTCCTCGACACGCTCACGCATCCGAGGCACGACATCGGCATGGGGTGTCGACGCGTGGCCGGACGGACTGTAGTAGACGTCGTCGGGGTCGCAGTCCAGCGCCGCGCTGCCGATGCTGAGAAGGAGCCGGATGACGGCCGCGCGGTCGGGCGTCTGGGCGTCATCGGCGAGCGCGAGAAGGAACGGCAGGCTCGCTGCCGTGCACGAGTAGACGTCGCCCTGGTGGTGCGCCGCGCTGTAGAAGCTGCTGAAGGCCCTCTCCCGAACGTCGGGGTTGGACGAGGCCATCTGCTTCAGCCACAGCGGAACTTCGTCGGCCGGGCCGTAGGCGTGGCCCATGGACGACCAGTCGACGCGGTCGACACCCTCAAGATTGTTGATCATGGGGTGCACAGTGACATGAGGCACTGACACTGCCGCCGGTGCATTGGTGGGGTTGCTCGCCAGCGATCTTCTACGACGCTCCCGGTGTCCAGCCCGGGGCGTCCAGGCCGGGCGGCGGGGTGCAGGGCGGGGTGGCAGGTCCACAAGCGCCGGCAGAACTCCCGATGCTGGCTCGGCGTGGAGCAGATCGGCCACCATGCAGTTGAGCGCGGTGCACATTTAACGTGCCGAGGCCAGCCCGGGCTGGGTACCAGTGTGTTACTGACGCAGCCGACGCCTTCGTCCAGCATCTGTTCCAGCACAGCAGCGTCCACACGAACCGTTCCACCCCACAGCCACGCAGCGACCGTGAAAGCCGCGCGGCTGCCCGGAACACGACCGGCACGCCTTCCACCGCCCCGACGACTTCTTCTCGCAGCGCACCGTCAGACGCTCACCGCGCCTTATGCCGCAGCGCTGGCCGGCCGCGCCGTTTACCTGCAGGAGGGGATGCCCGTATGAGCCGCATTCGTACAGCCGCAACTGGCCTGGTCGTCCGCGACGGCCACGTTCTGCTTGTCAAAGGGGACTGGCCTGAGCCGGATACCTGGCTGCCGCCCGGCGGCGGACAGAAGCTGGGCGAGCCTCTGCACCGCGCTGTCGAGCGGGAGGTGCTGGAGGAGACCGGGGTGACCGTTCGTGCCGGACAGTTGTTGTTCCTGCGAGAACACATCCCCGCCAATCACGAGGCCGGCCCGATCGCGTACGACCGTAACCACCGGGTTGATGCGCTGTTCTGGTGCGAGGTCGTATCGGAGCCGTTCAAGCTGGGCGGGAGCATCCCCGATCCGACCCACACCGGGGTCGAGTGGGTGCCGCTCGACAAAGTCGGCGGGCTGCGGATGATCCCCCTGTACCTGCGCGACCAGCTCACTCACGTCGTTGCCCAGGCTGCTGCCGGTACGTGGCAGACGCTGTACCTGGGCGACATGGCCTGACCGGGTGCAGAGGAGTGTCCTGTCTCACCGGGCTGGTGGGACGGGCACTGGGTTCTGGGTGAAATGAAAGGACCGCCCCTACCGGATCGAGCTGACCTTCTTCGCCTACAGCGCGATCGGCCTGGGCGACCTCGGCCATGTTGCTCTGCTGGAGAACCTGGCCGTGCTCGGCACGAACACGGCCGCCGCCCCGATGCGATGCGAGACCGTAGCGCAGGTGCAGGAACGTATCGACGTGATCGCCGGCCTGCGAGGAGACCGGATCACTCCGTGACGGGCAGGCACTCGGAGAGCAGGCCGACGATGTCGAGCCAGGCCCGCTGTGCGTGTTGCGGGTGGTGGGCGACGCCGGGAGGCACGGGATGGTCGACCGGGGGGTGGTGGAACGCGTGCAGGGCCCCGCCGTAGACCACGAGGCGCCAGTCGACGCCTGCGGCCTGCATCTCGGCGGCGAACGCATCCCGTTGCCCGGCCGGCATGATCGGATCCTCGGACCCGACCCCGGCCCACACCGGGCAGCGAATGCGTGCCGCCTCGCCCGGCCGGCCGGTGGTCAGTGCATTGACCGTCCCGATCGCACGCAGGTTGACGCCGTCGCGTCCCAGTTCCAGCGCGACCGCGCCCCCGGTGCCGTAGCCGACGGCCGCGATCCGGTCGGGGTCGGTCCGTGGTTCGGCACGCAACACGTCGAGTGCCGCGTGGCCGATGCCCCGCATCCGGTCGGGGGCGGCGAGCAGCGGCATGCAACGGGCCAGCATCTCCTCGGGGTCGGTGAACCGGCGCCCGCCGTGGAGGTCGAACGCCAGCGCCACGTATCCGAGCTCGGCCAGCGCGTCGGCTCGGCGGCGCTCGACATCGCTGAGCCCCGGCCCCTCGGGCCCGATCAGGACCGCGGGCCGGCGGTCGGCACCGGCGGGGAGCGCGAGGTGTCCGATCATCGTCAGGCCGTCGGCCGGGTATGCGACCGTGCGTGTGGTGACCGTTGTCATGCCACCGGACTCTAGTGACGGGCGAGCCCGCTCGGGCCGGTGTTCACCCCCGGCTGACGGTCCCGCCCGGCTGACGGTGCTCCCGCCCGGCCGCACAGTCAGGGCACGGGCGGCCCGTGGTCGGGACGTTCACGTGACGAGGGCCCCCGCGACCCTCCACGAAACCCGGACCATGGTCCTTGAGCCGCCATCGGAGTCGGCCCCCGGTGCGCGCATCGACGTCCACACCGGATGAGAACCGGCATGACGAGAAGTGAGCGGCCGAGGCAGGCCTCGCCGAACGTGCCGCTGGTTCGTAAGATCATCGGGCTGCGTCCCTGTCGGGGGCGCGACGGTGTGGGGAGACCCGCCGCCCGGCCTGGTACTCCCGATCGCGGATCGCCGGACCCCTACCCGTCCGGTGTGCCGGCCTCGAGCCGGGGGAACGCTGGCCGGGGGGGGCAGCGAGGAATGGGGGGCCGATGGGGTACACCGCGTTACACCCGGACTGGGGCAGGCTGGATGCGTCGCTGGACGATCTCGGGTGCGGCCGCGACTGGTCCGAGGTGCACCGCGTCAAGGGCGTGGAACTGTCGTGCCCGGAGTGCCGGGGCCGGGTCTTCGCGCGGGTCTCCGTCCATCGCGATCGGCATTTCTACCACCAAATGCGGCCGGACGAGTGCGAGCTGGCGAACGAGTCGCTGGAGCACCACCTGCTGAAACTGGAGCTGGCGCTGGCAGCCCGGGCGGCAGGGTGGCGGGCGGAGCTCGAGGTCAGCAGCGAGACCCGGAACTGGCGCGCCGACGTGATGGTCTTCGACGAGCGGGGGCGGCCGTTCATGGCTCTGGAGGCGCAGCTGTCGCCGATGACGCCGGAGGATGCGCGGATGCGGACGGACCGCTACGCACATGACGGAGTGGCAGTCTGCTGGTTCGGGATGCACGACCGGCCGTGGGAGCGGACGGTGCCTTCGCTGCAGGTCCGCTTCCCGGGCAAGAGAGGCGAGCCCTGGACGGTGCGGCGCGGGATGGCGCGCTACAGCTGGGCGCCGCGCACCCTGAAGGCGAAGGCCGGGTGGGTGCGGGTCCAGCCCACACTGGCCGATGCGATCCGGTGGATCCTCGACGGGCGGGCACACGTGTACACCAGCGTGAACGGCACGGTGCGGTGGACGGCCCCGGCGTACACGGAGCTGGCGCTGGCCCGTGCCCGGATGGAAGCGGAGGCCGAAGCCGCCGAGCGGGCAGCCGCAGCAGAGCAGCGCCGGCAGGAGGCTGCGGCGCGGGCTGCCGTGGCGGCGGAGTTCCGGCGCCGGGCGGCGGAGCGGGCGCGGCACGCAGAAGCCGAGCGGCAGACGGAGCTGCGGCGGCTGGCCGGCTTCTTCCGGCATGCGGGCATGGACGCCGTCCTGTGGCCGACGTTCACGCAGATGGTGCGGTCCGCCTCAGGCAAGGCGATCGTCTACGGCGAGCAGAGCCCGGCCCACGGGGACGGGCTGCTGGTCTACACCCGGCCACGGTGGGGGACCGGGACCAGCCTGGCCGGGGTGGTCTGCCCGGACCCACGGGCGCTGGCCCTCTGGCCGCAGAACCTGACGATAGTGGTGCACAACCAGGCCTGGCTGGCCCGCCTGCGCGAGGGCGCGCGAACGCTGCTGAAGGTCGCGGTCCTGAACCCGGTCACCGAGCACAGCCGCTTCTTCAGGATCGGCCCGGACGAGGTCGTGGGCACAGATCCGGAAGCATGGGATTCCCCACGCTGACGCGGAAACCCGGCTTCGAGGGCTCCCACGCGAAGGGCGGGGTCGAGGGCCAGACCGGCTGCTTCCGCCGCGACCCGGACCAGCTGCAGCGCGGCCGTTCCCGCGTCGGTGACCGTTCCGGTTTCCCCCAGGCGCGCGGGCCGCAGCGGGGCCGTTCTTCGTCCTGTGGGAGACCGCCCTGCAGACACACGTGCCCGGGAAGGCCCTGTCCCGCGTGAGCTCCTACGACCACCTGCTCTCGTCAGGCCTGATGCCGCTCGGCCTGGCACGCGCCGGCCCGGTGTCCCACACCCTCCGCACCCTCCGCACCTTGTACGCGATGACGATCGTGGCCGTCCCGGCCGCCCTCGCGCTCCTGTGCGTCCCGGCCGTACGGCACCTCACGGCGCACGCCGAGGACACGGCAGGCGACGGCGGCAGCGGTGACGTCCCCGCCGTGCCAGAGGCGCGACACCGCATGACGGGCCGCGGCGGTACGCGCGCGAAGGGACGCAATGGGACCGGCCGCACTGAGCCGAACCCGATGGCGCGAATAACCAATTGGACGGGAAGCTTCGGGTTGCTAACGTGCGGAGCACCGTGACAGGACGCCAGGAGGTGAGACCCATGACAGCTGTATCGAAGTGGGTGCTCCCCCCTTCCCTCACGGTGTGCGACTGACTCAGGTGTCGTCGGGAGCGCCTCTGCAACCAGGCACTCCTGAAAGGCGACAGACATGCACGCAATAGCGATCAGCCGGGTCGACCAGACCCGGTGGCAGGCCGTGACCGGCGGTCGGAGCGTCGGCCACGGCGACGTTTCGCAGCGGCCCGACGGGCGGCGCTTCGCCAGCATCGACGTGTGGCAGGGCCCCGTGTTCGGCCGCCTCGCCGCCGCGATTCCAGCGGACCTGCCCGCCCCTCCGCACTCTGGTCGGCGAGGCGGACCTCGACCTGAAGTCCCGTGGGGAGCAGGTCGGCTTCACCCTCGGACGCCGCGAGCGGGAGTACGTCCTGCCCACAGACCCGCGGGAGACCGGACTCGACGCGCCGCCGCCGACAGGCGTGAAGATCCCGGCCGGCGGAGAAGCGGACGAAAGCCTGCTGTATGCGCCGGACCGCGCGGTTCGGTGGCGCTCCGGAACGGCACCTACGCGGGTCTGATCCGGGTGGCGCCGGTCCCCCGGCGAGCGCCTATCGGACTGCTCGCGGTCCGCGCCGACCAGCACCGGCAGGGCGTCGGGCGGGCGCTGCTCACCCACGCGCTGGGCGAGCTGCACCGTGCCGTGACCGACCCGGCCTGGGGCGATGTGGACGCATCCAACACCGCCGCGATCACGATGTTCGAACGCGTGGGCGCACGTCGGGCCGGCAGCAACATCGAGCCGGTACGTCACTGACGCCGTACCGGACCAGCCCCCCATCCACACCCACCCCCCCCGAATCGAGAAATGAGCGACATTGGCAAGAACGGCAAAGGGCCTGGAAGTCGAGGGCACTGTCCTCGAATGCCTGCGCAACGCCACCTTCAAGGTGGAGCTTCAGAACGGGCATCACGTCCTCGCGCACATCAGTGGGAAAATCCGGAAGAACTACATCAGGATCCTCCCGTTCGACCGGGTGCTCGTGGAGGTCAGTACCTATGACCTGACCCGCGGCCGGATCCTGTACCGGTACCGGAACTGAGCGGTGGGAAGTGTGTGCCCGGACCGACCCCGGGCACACACTTCGGCCAGGATCAACCCAGGTGGCCGGCGAAGAGCGAGACTGCCTTGCCTTGCCTTGCCTTGCCTTGCCTTGCCTTTCCTTGCCGGGCCGGCCTGTTGAGTCGGCTCGGTCACCGTCCCTGGCCGATGTCCAACGCGGCGCCGACCTTGGCCATCCGAAAGGTCTGGATGGAATGGCGGCCTGTTCTTCAGGCCGCCGCGGTGGTGCTGAGGAGCGTCAGCCCCACCGGGCTGACGCTGTGCCGGGCGTGCTTGTGGTCGCGTCCGCGCGTGGTGAGGCCGGCCTGACGGCGAACGCTCGCGTGCTCGCTCGCGCTTGCGAGGGAGGTCTTCGCGTACGTTGCGAGTTCGCTTGTGGTGCACAGGGCGTGGTCGGCGATCACTCTCAGGATCGTGGCCCTGGTACGGCCGAGGAGGGCGATCAGGGCCTGGGGCGCGGCGGTGTCGCCGTGCTTGGGCGCCGCCCAGATGGCACTTGCGGCGCCCACGTCGTGGAGCGCGAGGTAGATCAGTAGAACGTCCTGGCCCTGACGGCGGGTGAACAGGTGCGGCGTGGAACTGCAGAAGACCGACGGCGCCAGGACCAGGTCGCGGCCCGCCAGGAGCAGATCATGTGGCCGAAGGCGGCAGGCTGTACGCGGAGCAAAGACGGCCAGGTGCCCTCACCGGCGCGGTCCGTTGCCCTCCGAAGAGGCGAGTGTAAGGGGGTTACTCCGCACCGCCCCGTGCCGGGTAGCCTCGGAGGTTCGCCGCTCTCCACCCCGGGGGTACCCCGATATGCCGCTCACCGGCCCGCAGTCAGTCGACCGTGCGCTCGACCTCCTCGACGCCGTGGCCGAGGCCCCCGGCCCGGTCACCGCCAAGGCGCTGGCCCGTGCGGTCGGCTGTTCGCTGTCCACGGTGTACCACCTGCTGGGCCCGCTCACCTCCCGCGGCCACCTCGTCCGCACCCCGCAGGGGTACGCGCTCGGGCCGCGGATCCCCGGCCTGCAGCGCTCGTTCCAGCGCCACCTGCGCCCCGCCCCCGGCATCGCCGACGTGCTTCCCCGGCTGCGCCGCGCCACCGGCGCCGAGGCGTACTACACCGCCTACCGCGGCGGCCTGATCACGGTCGTGGACACCACGGCCCCGGTCACCGACATCGCAAACCCCTTCACCCCCGGCCGGGAAACCCGCGCCCATGCCACCGCCCACGGCAAGGCGCTGCTGGCTGAGCTGCCTCGGCCGGCCCGCCGCCGCTACCTGGCTGACCACGGCATGGCCCGCCTCACCGACCGCACCATCACCAGCGCCGACCGCTTCGAAACGGAACTGACCCGGGTCCGCACCCAGGGCTACGCCGTCTCCGTCGGCGAGGCCGACCCCGCCTACACCTGTCTCGCCGTAGCGCTGCCGCAGCCCCGCGACGACGGTGCCGTGCACGCCCTGTCGCTGTCCCTGCCCACCGCCGAGTTCCGGAACCGCCGCACGGCGCTCGCCGCAGCAATCTCCGCGGCCGCGGCCGCCCTCCTGCCGGCCGGCTGACGCCGGATTCCGGCAGGGCCGGAATCCGGCGTCAGCCGACGTGCACCCAGCCACCAGGCACGGCACGCTGACCGCATGATCTTCATCGCCGTCAGGTTCCAGGTCCGCCCCGAGCACAGTGACAACTGGCTCACGATCGTGGACGACTTCACCCGGGCCACCCGCAACGAGCCCGGCAACCTCTTCTATGACTGGTCGCGCAGCGTGGACGACCCGAACAGCTACACCCTCCTGGAGGGTTTCGCGGACGCCGAGGCGGGCCGGGTCCACGTGGCCTCCGCCCACTTCGCCGCCGGCATGGAGACCATGGCCGCGGCTATCGCCGAGACCCCGGAGATCATCCACGTCGAGGTGCCCGGCCAGGGCTGGAACGCCATGGCCGAGCTGTCCCCCCGCCCCTGAAAGAGCGTTGGGAGGGGCAAGACCCGTGCGGGTCTCGCCCCTTCCTCGTCACCGTACTGGTACCACTCGGCGGGCAGCGACACCCGCACCAGCCTCTACCAGCAGCGCTCCGCCTGGCGATCGGGGAGAGCGACGGCACCCACACCTCCCTCACCACCCACCCGGCGCACCGGCCGTCTCCTGGCCCCGGGTCTCCCCGGCCGCCGCCCGCTCCCGCTCCACCACCACCCCGAGCCCCGCGAGTGCTTCGAGCCGCGCGGTGTCGAAGCGGTGGAGGCGTTGGCGTTGGTTGGCGAGCCCCCCGGCACGCGGCCCCGGCCCAGGCCGCCGCCCTGCCCACCAGCCACAGGCCGCCTGACGTGGACCTGGCGTGCAGCATCAGCTGCCTCCGCCGGCCCCTCAGGTCGCCCGGAACCACCAGCCCTCGGGATGTGATCTGTCACTTGCCGGAAGCCGGCATGAGATCCACTTCACACTGCAGGGCGGCGAAACGTTGTCACGATCCGGGCCCGCTCTCTGGTCCTCATACCGAAAGGGCGCACACGGAGCCTCGTGAGAGTGGAACGGGAATATCGACATGGGACAGAAGCAGAACGTCGTGGTGGTGGGCGCCGGGTATGCCGGAGTGACCGCGGCCCTCCGCGTCAGCAGCCGCCACCAGGTGACCCTCGTCGACCCCAAGGAATGCTTCACCGAGAGGATCCGGTTGCACGAAATAGCCGCCGGCCGCGCCGGCACGCCCGTCGTCCTGCGTGAGCTTGTCGCCGGGAGGGAGATCAACACGGTCAAGGCCACGGCCACGTCGATCGATCCAGGTGCCCATACGGTCCTTCTGGACAGCGGAACCACACTGACCTACGACCGGCTTGTCTACGCCCTTGGCAGCAGCACCGACATCACCCGCGTTCCCGGCATCGGCGAGCACGCCTACACACTGGAACAGGCTCAGGGGCTCAGTGATCGACTGTCTCGTGGATCCGGCACTGTCACCGTCGTCGGCGGCGGAGCGACCGGTATCGAACTGGCCGCAGAGCTCGCCGAGTCGGCCGGCGCCTGGCAGGTCCATCTGGTCACCGGCAGCGAGCCCGGGAACGGGCTTTCAGCAGCCGGCCGGACCCATGTGCGCAACTCCCTGGAACGTCTGGGTGTCCGCTTGCACTCACACACCCAGGTCCAATCCGTCCACCGCGGTGGACTGTCAACCGATCACGGTGAGCTGGCCGGGGACGTGGTCGTCTGGGCTGCCGCGTTCACCGTTCCCTCGCTGGCCGCCGAGGCCGGGCTCCGCGTGGACGAGCGAGGCCGGGCTCTGGTGGACACAGCCATGCGCTCGCTCTCCCACCCCGACGTGTTCGTCGTGGGTGACGCAGCACGCGTCACCGTGCCTGGCGCGGGCGAACTCCGCATGGCGTGCGCGACGGCGATGCCCACCGGAGCGCAGGCTGCCGAGGCCATCGACGCACTCGCTCATGGACGCGAGCCCAAGCCGCTCAGGTTCCGATACCTGGCGCAGTCCATCAGCCTCGGTCGCCACGACGGCGTGATTCAGCCGGTACGCACCGATGACACGGCGCACCGCCTGGTGATCACCGGTCGGCCGGCCGCCCGGATCAACGAGTGGATCAACCGATACACGCTCGCATCCCTGCGCGCGGAGCGCCGGCGCCCCGGCACCTACCGGTGGGCCAAGCCGCTGCGCCCGGCCAAGAGGGCCGTGGTGCCTGCTTCTGCTGACCAGGCACAGTGATCCCGAGGTGGTGTCGGTCCAAGCCCGCGGGCCGCGCCTGCCCCACGGGGCCCCGTTCCCGCCGGCCCCGCCCCGGCCGCCGCTGCCGCCGCGCCCGTTGCTGCGTCGGGGGCGTGGGAGGCCGCCGATCCGGCGCCCGCGACCCTGGACGCGAAGCGCGTCGGGGGCCCGTTGACCGAGGGCTTGACGCTTCCCCGTGACCTCGACCTCGGCCTCGATCTCGGTAACCGGCCGCGCGCTCTGAAGCGGCTGGGGGTGCAGCCAGCCGCGCATTCACGCCTGCCAGTGCCGAAGTACCGGTCTCACCGGTGATCGGCGTGGACGATCTCGCCCTGCGCCGCCACCCTCGCGCACATGCAGCCGCCACCGGTTGGACGCGTAGTTCGAGCTGGGCGGGTAGACCCACTGGCTGTCCAGCCGGCACTGCATGCTCACACCGGTACCGTTGCTGAGGTAGCCGTACGAGCCGCAGGTGGTGCTGGCACAGCTGCGGATATTCGCCCCGCCGCTGTTGGACGAGATGTAGCTGCCGGCGGCCTCGGCCGTGGTGGCGCCGGCGAGCGCAGCGGTCACAGCCTCGGCGTCACCATGGAACCGGGCTGCGCCGGACGCGGGTCCTTGCGGGCGGTCCGGCGGGAGCATGCGGGCGTTGACCCGGCGCCGTCCGCTGTCGCTGTCGCCGGTGGTTGCCTGGGCACGCGAGGGGCGGCGCGGCTACGACCGCATCGATCGACCGCAGGATCAGTGCAGCAGGGGAACGTCGGCAGCTCGTACAGTTCCGTCGTACGCGTCAGGGCCGAGGAGGATCGTGCGGTGAAGAAGCCGAAGCTGCCCATCGAGGCCGCGGTGGCGCGGCAGGACCAGGACAGCTGCCATGCGGTACACGGGCGCTGGTTCCAGGATCCGTATGCCTGGATGGAGCGCCTCGACGACGCGGAGACCGAGACGTGGCTCGCCGCCCAGGAGGCCGTCACCCGTGCTGTGCTCGCCGAGGTGCCGGGACGGGACCGGCTGCGCGCGGAGGTTTCCCGTGCCTCGCGGTACGCGCGAACGTCGGCGCCGGTCCCCGCGGGACCGGACGACCAGGAGTTCTTCTGGCAGGCAGGAGCCGACGCCGAAAAGCTCGCGTTCATGCTCCGGCGCGGCACAGGAGCGGCCGCAACGCTCGAGACAGTGCTCGACCCGGGTGCCTGGGCGAACGACGAGGCCCTGGTGTTCGCGGTGCCTTCGCCCGACGGCCGGCTGGTCGCCTTCGGAAAGTCCGTGGGCGGCACGCACGACGCCGTGATCCACGTCCTCGACGTCCCCTCGCGCCGGGTACTGCCCGACCGGCCCCGCGGCTCGGGCCACTCGGCGCCCGCCTGGCTCCCCGACTCCTCCGGCTTCTTCTACGCCGCCTGCCCCGAGCCCGGCGAGGTCTCGCCGGAAGAGGAAGGCCTCTGGCACGCCGTCTACGAGCACCGGGTGGGGTCGCACAGGCCGGCCCGCCGGATCTTCGGAGGACGGCACGACCATGAGAAGGAGCACTGGTGCACCGTCAAGGTCACTGAATGCGGCCGTTTCGCGGTCATCAACCAGTGGGACTACGTGCACGCCAACACCGTGCACCTGCTGCGTCTGGCCGACCGCGAGCTCATACCCGTGGCCCGCCTCATGCGTTCCCTCAACCACGTCCAGGTCATCGGCGATTCCCTGCTCGTCCACACGGACCTCGACGCACCGCGCGGCCGGCTCTGCACCGCACCGCTGGCCGAGCCGACCGCCTGGCGGACCCTCATACCCGAAGGCCCGGACACGCTCCAGACGGTCGCCGGAGTCGGCGGTCGGCTCTACGCCGTCTACGCGCACGCGGCCTCGCACCGGGTGAGGATCCACGCCGCGGACGGCACCCACCTTCGCGAACTGGAGCTCCCTGCCCTCGGTTCGGTGAACCGCAACGAGGGAGAAGGAGTCGTCAGCGGCATCAGCGGCCGCTGGGACGGCGATGACGTATGGGTGAGCTTCACCTCCTACGTACAGCCCCCCTCGCTCTACCGCTACGACTACGCGGCGGACCGGCTCTCGCCGCACCACGTGCCCGACGCCGGACTCGACGCGTCCGCGTACGTCACGGAACAGGTCTGGTACGAGTCGCCGGACGGTACACCGGTCTCGATGTTCGTCGTCCACGACAAGGACCTGCCGCGCGACGGGCGGCGGCCCGTCCGACTCAGCGGCTACGGCGGGTTCAACATCGCGATGGAACCGCGCTGGGCACCGGTTAACGCGGCATGGCTGAAGCTGGGCGGGGTCCTGGCCTTCGCCAACGTCCGGGGCGGTGGTGAGTACGGCCGGGGCTGGCACGAGGCCGCGGTCAAGACCCGGCGGCAGAACGCTTTCGACGACTACGTCGCCGCCGCACGCCACCTCGTCTCGACCGGCTGGACGACGCCCGACCGGCTTGTCTCCCGAGGCAACAGCAACGGGGGCCTGCTGGTCACCGTCGCCGCCATGCAGGCGCCGGACGCGTTCGGGGCCGTTTACAGCCGGGTGCCCGTGCTCGACATGCTGCGGTTCCCCCGCTTCGGTCACCTGGCCGCGGCGACCGTGGAGTACGGCGACCCCGATGACCCGGTCGAGGGCCCGTATCTCGCCGGCTACTCGCCCTACCACACCATACGAGCCGACCGCCGCTACCCCGTGATGATGTTCGCATCGGCCCTCAACGACCGGAACGCCCCTCCCCACGACCCGCTCAAGATGGCCGCCCGGCTTCAGGCCGAAGCCGCGGGGGGAGGCCCGTACCTGGTGCTACCGCTCCGCGACTCGGGGCACTCGGGCGGTACGACGGCGACCGCGCTGATCGAGCAGGACGTGGACGAGCTGGGCTTCTGCTGCTGGGCGCTCGGTATCACGCCTTGATCGCCGACTATCCGGCGGGACACGGTCGGCGTGAGCGCGTCCCCGCCACCCAGGCGAAGCACCGGGTAGCGCTGTGGACTTCGGCACCCTGGGCCCGCTGCTCGCCCAACTCGACGAGAGGGCACGGCGGATCATGGCCATGCGGTTCGGAGAGGAGGTGACCCAGGCTCAGATCGGCGCCGAGGCCCCGGAGCACGGAGGGCAGGAGCCCGGCCGCTGGTGTGGGCGGCAGTTCGGGTACGCCGGCTGCTCGCTGAGCTTGACGTTCAACCCTCGTTGTCCGCGAAGCAGGTTCGTTCCCGACGACCTCAACCAACGGTGCAGGCCCGCCGAGGAGGACGGCTCCAGGTCACCGGATGCCCCCCGCTCTCGGAGCCCGCACCGTGGTTCACCCGTACCTGCGGCTCGTTGTGCCACGGAAACGGGGGAGGCTGCCAGCCGCCGCGCTCCACCTCGTCGCCGGTCGGGACCGGAGCCCGCTTCGAACGCGGCATACTCGTCGAACGTCCCGACCAGGAGGCAGCGTGATCACGCTCAGGCCCGATGCCATCCACACCGACCAGCTGGCCGTGCTGCCCCTGCAGGTCGAGCACGCCGACGAGATGGCCACCGTGCTGTCCGACCCCGACCTGCACATCTTCACCGGCGGCGCCCCGGAGACCCCCCAGGCCCTGCGCGCCCGCTACCAACGCTGGGCGGCCGGCTCGCCCGTCCCCTCCGAGTCCTGGTGCAACTGGGCGATCCAGCTCCGCGACGCGGCTTGTCTGACCGGCACGCTCCAGGCGACGGTCACCGCCGACGACCGCGGCGCCACCGCAGAGATCGCCTGGGTGGTGGGCACCCCCTGGCAGCGGCGCGGCATCGCCACCGAAGGGGCCCGAGGGCTCGTTGCCTGGCTCCGACAACACCCGGTGCACACGGTCATCGCTCACATCCACCCCGACCACAAGGCATCTGCCGCCGTCGCCACCGCAGCCGGACTCGCCCCCACCGATCGATGGCACGACGGAGAGATCAGATGGGAGCTGGTGATCAGCTGATCGCGCACATCCACAAGTCTTCACGACCGCTCCCTGAATTCGGCGCCAGGAGTGTTGGGCACAGCACTGAGCCAGCCAGCCAGCCAGGCAGCCAGCCGGCCCGCTCGCCCCGGTGTCGGCGTACTCGTCAAAGTGCTCAGCCAGGTACATGGGAACGTGCCCGGCGACCGGCCGGCGTGGCGCCCGAAATCGCCGCCGGGGCTCAAGGGATGATGATGACCTTGCCGCGGATCCGGCCGGATTCGCTGAGCTGGTGGACGTCGGCAAGGTCGGCCAGTGGACGTGACTCGCTCATGTCGATGCTGAGCGCGCCCGCGTCGACGAGTTCCACGAGCGCCGCAAGATGAGCAACATCGTTGTGGGCGACCATGTGCATCGCGCTCACTCCGGCGTCGGCAGGTGGTTCGATCGGGGTTGCGATCGAGATGATCCTCCCGCCGGGTCGCACGAGAGGCGCCAGAGCTGCGGCGTCCGGCGGGTTCAGCGGGACCAGATTGAGCAGTGTGTCCACCGGATCGTGGAGTGCGGCGCCCACCGGCCCGGCGGTGTAGTCGATCACTTGGTCCGCCCCCTGCCTCAGGACTGCCTCGGTGCTCCGCGCACTGGCCGTGGCGATCACCTCCGCCCCCGCGTGCTTGGCGAGCCGCGTCACGAATCCTCCGACGCCGCCACCCGCACCGTTGACCAGCACCCGCTGGCCGGCGGCCACCTGCCCATGCTCGAACACTGCCTGCCAGGCCGTCAGGCCGGCCACGGGAAGAGCCGCAGCGGTCGCGAGAGGGATGGACGTCGGCGCCGCAACCAGTACGGCGGCGGGCGCCCGGACGTACTCGGCAGCCGCACCCCCGCCGTCGAGCCGCCCTATGACCCGATCGCCGACGGCGAAGCCCTCCGCCCCCGTGCCGACCTCGGCCACGGTGCCGGCGACGTCCCAGCCGAGCGCGTAGGGCAGGTCCACGGGGAAGAATGCCTGCAACATGCCGGCGCGCAGAGCGGCCTCGCTGGGATTGAACGAAGTCGCGGCGACATGGACCAGCACTTCACCGAAAGCGGGTCGTGGACGGGCGACGGCTTCGTAGCGGATCACGGAGGTATCGCCGTACTCGTGGATACGCGCGGTCTTCATCATCGTCATGCCGCGAATCTACGACCGTGCATGGAGACGATCCATGCGTCAGACGGCCCAGTTCATGCGCGTGCGTCTCGCGCCCGTATCCTCGGCGTATGGATGTGCTCAGCGACGTGGTTGCAGTGACGCGGACTGGCCGGCCCCGGTCGGCGCATGTGCGGTGGCACGCCCCGTGGGGACAGGAGTTCGCGTCCGTCCCCGGTTCGGCGGGCTTCCAGGTGATCCTGCAGGGTTCCTGCTGGCTCCTGCCTCCGGACGCGGAGCCTGTCCGACTGCTCGCGGGCGACGTGGTGTTCCTGCCCCACGGCAGCGGGCACACCCTGGCCGACAGCCCCGAACGCCTGATGACGACGCCTGCCTGCGGCCTCGATGACCACGAGCTGTACGACGCCTACGCCTCGGCCACTGTCGACCGGAGCGGAGACCGCGGCCCGGTTACTGTTGTGCTGTGCGGGGCCTACCAGCTCGACCCGTCCCGCACTCACCCGCTGCTGCTGACCCTCCCGGATCTGATCCACCTGTCGGCCCACTCGGACCGCCGTCCCGCGTTGCGCTCAGCCGTTGAACTCCTGGCCGCCGAGCTGGAAACCCCGCGCCTGGGCACGGACGCAGTCATCCCCGCCCTCCTGGACACGCTTCTGCTGTACATGCTGCGCATCTGGTTCGACGAGCAGCCTGCCCGAGGGGACACGACCGGATGGGCCGCTGCCCTGAACGACCCGCCGGTCACCGGCGCCCTCCACGCCATCCACCGAGACCCGGCAGCACCGTGGACCGTGGCGAAACTCGCAGCGGAAGCCGGACTGTCGCGGGCACGTTTCGCCAGACGCTTCG
Source organism: Streptomyces sp. NPDC048603 (assembly GCF_043199475.1). Classification (NCBI taxonomy): domain Bacteria; kingdom Bacillati; phylum Actinomycetota; class Actinomycetes; order Kitasatosporales; family Streptomycetaceae; genus Streptomyces; species Streptomyces sp. NPDC048603. The sequence goes on from NZ_JBICVY010000018.1 coordinate 88,897, forward strand.
CCATGCTGGTCGGCCAACCGCCCCTCGGCTACCTGACCTGGTGGCGGATGACCACGGCAGCGCGCCTGCTACGGACAACGGACGCACCGTTGAGATCCATCGCCGCCCAGGTGGGCTACACCTCCGAGTTCGCCCTCGCCCACGCGTTCAAGCGCACACACGGGACCGCACCCGGCGCGTACCGGCGGAACACCTGATCCGGACGGCCAACCTGAGCACGTTCAGTCGTACGCGGCTGGGCACATTCAGGCGTACACCGACACCCGGGTACGTGGCTATATGAGGACCGCAGTCTTCTCTGTGTCGGTCCATGTCAGGACCAGCACACCGGCGGCCAGGGCGCCCGGTCGGTCTTGCGGAGGCTCGCAGCATCACAGCGGTTGGCCGGCCAAGGTTCCCGGCACGTTACTCCGCGCTCGCGGTAGCCGGCAGCCACCAAGGAGAAGGCTTCCGAAGGTCGCAGCCTCACTGACTGAATCGCACCAACTCGCAGCCCCACTCGACAGTGAGGCTGCGCGGTTGCTGTCTGATCCGGCTGCCGCGGGTGCTTCCACCTCGACGGGTGAGCCCAGCGCGGCGGCCAGGGGAGCTGTCCACCACGGGTGAAGGACGGCCCGTCAAGATCGCCTGCCGAAGGATCCGCATATCCCGCAGAACTCCCCACGACCTGGCCGCCATCGCCAAGGCCGTCACTCTCGCCGTGACCGTCGCCCCGGTGATGGCCGCGACCGGTGGCTCTGTACGGGCGGCCACATCGACGTCCGCCTCCGAAAACGGGAGCTCGTGACGATTCTTGAGAGCTACTCAAGAACTCTCGGAGTTGACGGCCGGAGGTTTCGGGGCGTCGGTGGCCGGCTCACGGCTCCGGGCACGGAACCGTTGGCCGGCGCTGGGGGAGGCGTGGGTATGCGGGCAGTATGCCTGCGGCGGCGTCCCCGTCGAGCACGGAACGGTCGTTGGGCCGGTGATGGAGTGGCCCCTGGCGGGCCGCCCCTCTCAATGACGTCGCACGACGGTGCACAACGGGGGCTGCGGCTGGACGTGCAAGTCCTCGTCAAATCAGAGGTTTCAACCAAAGCGCGTTCGCTGTCACTCACCTCTCGCGACAACGAGCCCCCACGCATGGGGACCGTGTTCGAGCGCGCGTTGAAAGGAGCGCTTGATTGCTGCGCGCGGGCCCGGCGGTCGGCCGGGTCAGGAGACGAACTGGTCGGTCAGGACGCAGCCGTCCACCAGCGCGGGCGCCGTGCGCGTGTCACCGGTCGGCCGGTAGGTCGGGTTGCAGTTGAGGATCAGCAGGTGGGACGCGGACAGTTCCCGGATGGTCCGCTCGCTCGGAGCGATCACGGCGAAGTCCCGGCCGACGGCGAAGCCGCCGCGGATGCCCGCCTTCGGGTCGGTCTTCATCCGCTGGGCGATGTCGGCCCTGTAGGCCTCCTGGAACCTCTTCATGTCGCTGGTCTTGAAGACCCGGATCCAGTCCCCGGCGGCGTCGTCGCAGGTCCCGCGGAACTGCACGCCCCAGTCCGCGTCGAACTCGGCGTCCATCGGGTAGTACCGCTCGTCGCTCGGATCGATGCTGTACGTCCGGCAGGTGGTGAAGCGTGCCACGTACTCGCCGGCCGCCATCACCATGCCCGCCCTGGGCAGGTTGTCCAGCATGAACTTCTGCCGCACGGCTGAGGTCCCACCACTCTCACTGGCCCCACCGATCCCCGTGCCGGCCCCGCCGTTGCGCCCCGCACCGCCGGCGGAAGCATCGCCCGGGGAGGATGCCGGGCCCGGCGCCGTGCCCGCCGTGCCCGGCGCCGACCTGTGCGGCGCCGGGGTGGTGTCGTCCAGAGAGGACGCCGACCGCGACGGAATCCCCGCCGCGGGGCCCCCGCTACCGTCCGGCGTGCACCCGGTCAGCGTCACGGACACCACCGCGGCCACGGCCGTTCCTACGGTCCGAAGAGTCGACAGCGCTTGCACAACGGTCCCCCGATAGCCCACCCGATGATGTCCGCGGAGCACTGTAGGTCAAGCCCTCCTCCAAGATCAACGCGAGTGGCGTCCCCGGCTCCGCGACACGTAAGGAAGCCGCCCTCCCCGGCCGCACCCAGAGGCGCCCGGTGTCAGCGGCGACCCCTAGCATCTGCTGCCGTGGAACTCGTTGAACTCGAAACCCAGATATCCCGGCTGGCGGAACTCGGCCTACCCCTCGCACCCGACAGAAACATCGACGACCTGTTGTACTCCCTCCCCAGGGACCTCTTCGAGCGCAGGCCGTACGAACTCCTGCTCTCCATCCTCGGCGCGGAAGTGGAACGCGAACCCTGGGGACGCTGGTTCTGCGACCGGGCGTGGAACTTCGACACCGAATGCGTCCACGGACCCGGCGCGTACGTCAGGATCGCCCGCGAGCTGTGCCGCATCACTGGCCGCCCGGATGCCTTCACCGACGTGGAGGACCACGTCGACCTCGCCACCGGAGGGGCATGGATCGCCTACACGGTCAACGGCCGCCGACGGCGCTGGACCGCCGAGGTGCACGACGACTGGGCGGACGGACTCGTGGTCACCTACCTGCTGGACGACCTCGAGCAGGACGGCCACCGCTTCTGGACGAGGGACAACGGCCAGATCGTGAACCTCTACTTCCTGGACACCTGCGCCGCCGAAGGCATCAACTCCCTACTCCCCAACGGCAGCCCCCTGGCCCCCGTCCTCTCCTGAGCCCGCAGGGCGAAAGCGCGCGCAGTGCGGGTGTCCACTGAGGCCTGTCACCAGTCGGCTGTCAACCATCCGCAGAGGGACGGCCTTCCAGTGCCCGGGGCAACGGGTAGACGCGCTCTGCAGGGAACAGCCGCTGTGCCTTGGCGGAATGCCCGGTGTGAACCGGTGCTGAGGCCTTGACGTGTACCGCTGCCCGCGCAACGGCATCGGATGTGCGGTCGCCACCACGGCCCGGACAAGGTGACACCGTCGCGGCCGCTGCGGACCGGGTCGGGTGGCGGGAACCCGTGGGCGTCTGCCGCACCGCGTCGAGGTGGACGGTCAGCTCCGTCCACCCGCTGTGGCGCGTCAGCTCCAGAGCCTTGATCTCGTGCCAGGGCATGACCGCAAGGTTGTTCGGCGGGTCCAGTCCGATACCGCGGCTGCTGAGGGTGAGGCCAGGCCGTCCTTGACCGCGCCGACCAAGCCACCACCGACAGCCCCAGCGGAGAACCCATCGCCTGCTCCGGCGAGTGGCACCCGCGCGGTGCCGACCACCACGCCGTCGGCCGTCACCCGGGACTCCTCCCAGGCCCTGGCGATCCCGAAGCCCAGGACGCGGGGGCCGTCGGAGGCCAGAGCGATGTTGGCGGGCTTCAGATCGCGGTGCACGAGACCGTCGCAGTGGAGTGCGGCGCGACGGCGCCATCGCGGGCGTCCGTTCCCGCTCTGCCTACCCGAGGCCGCCGAGACGGAGGGTGTTCCTTATCTCGCTGAGCTTCGCGGTCGTCTCCGGGGTCCGCTCCTGCGCCTGTTCGGCGAGTTGGATGGCATCCTCGATCTCGCTGAGCTTCGCGGAGGGCAGGACGCCTGCCGGCTCGATCAGGTCGTCCCCGGATACGGTGGTCAGCCACGTGCAGGGGATGAAGCCCGGGCGCGGGAACGCGAACCGCAGCACGCCTTCGAAGGGCAGTCCCTCCATGGCACCCAGGGCCACTTCGACGCCCAGACCGCTGATGTCGACGCCCGCCGGGGGGACGACCTGCATCACCCGGATCCCGGACGCGCTGTCTCCCGACAGGAGTACGGCCGGCCGCCGCTTGTCGAACTTGACCCACCAGACTTCACCACGTCGCAAAACTCCTCCATACAAGACGGCAGGTTGACGCACACCCGGCGATCGCATACCGAGTGATTCCCGGCTTCTCGGGGTTACTGGCGGGCGCCGGCGTCAGCCCAGGGCGAGCCAGCGGATGCCGAGCTGTTCGACCTCTACGGCCTCCACTTCGTTCAGCGGCTCCCGCCCGGTGGCCTTGCGCAGGAAGCGCGTCCGGCTCCACCCCAGCTCGTCGGTGGCCACGGCGTGTTCCGTGCCGAGGAGCAGCTCCGTGACGACGTCGCCGGCTGCCGGGGTCAGCCAGGGCTTGCGTCCAAGTGCGTCGGCGAGGTCGAGACCGTGGACGGCGACCTCCACCACGCGGGTGAGGAGGAACTCCGACAGGAGCATGGCGTCGCCATGACGGGTTCGTACGGTCCGGTCGTCCTGCTGGACTCGGCACAGCTGGTCGACCCGCTGCCAGGTGGCGGCGAAGTCCCGGGCGAAGGCGGCGCCGTCGGCCGACCGGGCCGCACGGTCATGGGCCAGTGCGATCCGGCTGTCGTTGGTCCGGGGTGAGAAGCGCTCGTCCGGGCGGTAGTACTCCGCCGCCGAGATCTCCGGCTCATCGGGTGCCGGTGCGTCCAGCATGCCCGGTAGCCAGTCGATCACGACACATACGTGCCCCAACAGGTCGAGCACGCTCCAGGGGGTGCAGCGTGTGGGGAGGTTCCACTCGGCTGGGGAAAGGCCTGACACGGCATCGGTCAGGGCCCCGGCTTCCTGACGGAAGGCTTCGAGCACTCGGTCTTGATTCACGCTGGTGATGTTCCTGATCATCGTCGGACAGACTCCTGTCGGTCATGCGATCGCGGCTCGACGCACATGTTTTCTCACGGCGGCCCGTAAGCTCGCATCGCTCGTTCCGCCCGGGGCGGGCGCTTCCGTCCTTGGGGGTGGCGTCGGCCCCGTCAGGCGCGTTCGGCTCTCAGATCTCCGCGTTGCCGGGTCGCTCACCGCGGAGCGTGGAGTAAATCACCGAGTCGTTCCACTGTCCGCCGCGCCATACAGCGGAGCGCAGGACGCCTTCCCTGACGAAGCCGGCCTTCTCCAGTGCGCGCTGCTCGGCGAGGTTGGCCACGTCCGTCCACGCCTGGATCCTGTCGGCCCTGGTGTGTTCGAAGAGGTAGTCCGCGAGGAGCCGCTGCCGGGAAACCACTTGACCCGGCCGACCGTCACGTCGCCCTCGACGACGGAGAACAGCCCGCCGTCGGGACCGAGCAGGCCGTTCTCCGCGAAGCGGCGGCGCAGGCCGGCTGTCGACTGGTGGCCGAACCACTGGTGGACGCCCCAGCCCTCCGGCCCGTCGAACTCCCGCTCCCACACGTCAAGGTCGTCGGCGGTGACCGGGCGCAGCGTGATCCTGTCCGACATGGAACGGCTCCTGATCTCCCGGGCCGCGCGGTTCGCTTCCGCACGGCCACGACGGGCAACGTCTGTGAATTTCTCCCCCAGTCGACACGCGGTCCGGCGGGGTGCCGGTTGCGTCCGCCCGGAGAAAGATCGCCGGCGATGTCCCGCCCGTCGGCCAGGGGCCGGCCGCGGCCGCCGGCTGACCGCCTCTCCCGCGCTGGCGAACGAGAACCTCGGGGCTGGAGCCCGTGGCCTCTGTCCCCGGCGACCGGGCGGGCCCGCGCAGGCTGGAACGGGCCGTGATCAGCAGGCTGTCCACCCTCCGTCCACCGGCAGGACGGCGCCCGTCAGGTACGAGGCCCCCGGCGAGGCAAGGAGCAGCGCCGCGCCCACGAGTTCGTCGGGCTGGGCCCAGCGTCCCATGGGCACCTGGTGGTCGAGGAACTCCCGCACCCGCGGATCATCCTCGGCGCCTTCGTTCATGGGAGTGCGGAACGGCCCCGGAGCCAGTGCGTTCACGCAGATGCCGGTGCCCGCGAGTTCGGCGCCGAGGCTGCGGGTGAGCTGGACCACCGCACCCTTGCTCGCCGCGTAGCCGGCCCTGCCCGCAGCCCCGACGAGTCCGAGTGCGCTGGCCAGGGTGACGATGCGGCCGTACCCGGCCTCCCGCATCACCGGCACGACGGCCTGGCAGGAGAGGAACGTGCCGACGACGTTCACGTCCAGACAGTGCCGCAACGTGGCCGCGTCGAGCGCCTCCAGCTCCCCGCGTGCCTGGATCCCGGCGCTGGTCACGAGCACGTCCAGGCGCCCGTACTCCGCGAGTACGGTGCCGACCAGGCGGCGCACCCCGGCCTCATCGGTCACGTCGCAGGCCAGTCCCAGGGCGGAGCCGCCCGTTCGGGCGGAGATCCGGGCCGCGGCGCGTCGGCAGGCATCATCCCGCCGCCCGGCCACCACGACCACGCTGCCGGCTGCGGAGAGCCCCTCGGCGATGGCCTGGCCCAGCCCGGCCGAGCCGCCCGTGATCACTGCCACCTGTCCGGTCAGATCCGTTTCCCGGCCGTCGAACGGGCTCGTCACGGGCCGACGGGCAGCAGGAGGCCACCGGTGAGCCGGAGGAGTTCGGCCGCGGTGGTGACGAACACCGTGTGCGGCGTGCCGGCCGCTGCCCAGATGTGTTCATGGCCGGTGAGGGCATCGTCGACCACCGTGGGCAGCTGCCTGGGGTGGCCCACGGGCGCGACGCCCCCGATCGCCTGACCGGTGGCCCGGCGCACCTCCTCCGGAGTGGCTCGGCGGAGTCCGGCGCGTCCCCAACGCGTGGCGAGCGCAGTGGTGTCGACGCGGTGCCCGCCGCTCGTCATCACGAGCACGGGCTCCCCACCGGAGACGAACACCAGACTGTTGGCGATGGCTCCCACCGCGCACCCGAGGGCTGCCGCTGCCTCGGCGGCCGTGCGCGCGGAAGCGCCGAGCACGCGGATCCGGTCCGGCAGCCCGGCGGCCGCGAGGGCTTCGGCCACCGGACCGCACCGGTCGGGCAGGGATGGGCTGTTCCGGGACTCCATACGTCTCCTCCGCTCCAGGGCACGGCGCACACTCAGCCGTTCCGTATACAGAACGTTCTGTCTGTGGAACGATAGGCCGTACGGGACGGCTGATCAAGGGACAGGGGGAAGCATGGACGCGCACGTGGCCGGCCGCGTCGGATCACGGCTCCGGGACCTTCGGGAGGCACGCCGGATGTCGCTGTCCGAGCTGGCCCGCCGCTCCGCGGTCGGCAAAGGCACCCTGTCCGAACTCGAAGGCGGGCGGCGCAATCCGACCCTCGAAACCCTTTACGCGCTGACCACCGCGCTCGGCGTGCCGCTGAGCAGCGTGCTGCACGCCGCCGCCCCGCAGCTCCCTGCCCCGTTGCCGGAGGAGATCTCCGGCCAGGCCGTGGACGCGGTCCTCACTGAGCGCTTCGAGGACCCGGCCGCGGTCACCGAGACCTACCGGATACGCATCCGCGCCGGCTCCACGCAGGAGTCCGCTGCGCACGCCCCCGGGACCACCGAGCACATCATTGTCCTCACCGGCCACGCTCGGGTCGGTCCGGCCCACGCCCCCGGCCCGGTTGTGGGTCCGGGCGCGCACGCGAGCTGGCCGGCCGATGTCCCGCACGTATACGAGGCGGCGGAGGAGGATGTCGAAGCCCTTCTGGTGGTCCGCCACCCGCGCCAGTGACCCGAGTCAGAGACTTTCCGGTAGATCTCCGGGCCGCCGCCTTGGCCGCCCAGCTTGGCATGCCTCTTTGCCAACAGGACAAGAGGCCGCCTGGACCGAACGCGTATCCAGCGGACTTCCGACTCGGGTTGTCGGTTCGTGTCTTCTGGATCAGGCCGGATCAGCTGGCGGCTCTGGCACTGTGCATCGCAAGGCCGAGGAGAGGCAGGCCGGCACTGCGTTCCGCGCCGAGGACGACCCGACGATTTTCGACAGGCGAAGCTGCGGTTGCGGATCAAGCAGTCCCGGCCGCCTGGAGGACAGCACGTCGGGCGCGAACTGCAACGGCCGCTACTGCAAGCCGACGATCAGTCACCGGGCCTGCCGCGGGGCGCTGGCTGACTCGGTGCCGTTCCTGGACTTGCACGGCGACGGTCGCGGCTACCAGCACCTGCTCGACGGATCTCCCCACCCATTCCGGGCCCGTGCTGGAACGGGACGCCCATGGCGAGGGACCGCCCGATGGCCCGTCAGAGTCCGGGTCGTGTGTAGTTGCACATGCCGTAGCGGCATGTGCTGTCGTTGAGGGCACCACAGCACGAAAGGCCCTGTCTGCGATGTACCCCTCCGCCACACCTCCCCGCGAGGTCAAGATCGGCGATGCCGCCGCCTTCGCCGGAACCACCCCGCGCGCCATTCGTCACTACCACCACATCGGTCTGCTGCCGGAGCCCGGGCGAGGCGGAGACGGACGCCGCCGCTACGGCTACGACGACATGATCCGCCTGCTGTGGATCCGCAAGATGTCCGAGGCCGGCATCAGCCTGGACGACATGCGGGCCGCCTTCGACGAAGCCCGGGACGTTGAGGACGTCCTGGGCCGGCTGGAGGAGACCCTGGCTGCCCAGGAGGCCGACATCAAGCGTCAACGCGCGGCAGTCCAGCGCCTGCGGGGCGTGGGCAGCCCACTGGGCCTGCTCTCCCCGTTGGTCACGGACCGGCTCAGCCACCTGCCTTCCGGCGCACTGCGCCCCTCCGACCTGGACGCCCTGCTGGTCACAGAACGGATCTTCGGGCCGCTGGGAGCCGCGATTCAGGCCAGCGTGTTCATCACCCTGGCGACCCATGAAGGCCTGCGCGCCGAGGCAGACCGCCTTGACGCGGCTGACGCCGCCCTCGATGACACCGTCGACCCCCACGACCCGCAGGTCGAGGAACTCGCCGCGCAACACTGCGCCCACCACAAGGCCCTGCTTCAGGCCATTGAAGCGGCGGGACTGGACGTGGCCGAGGAGAAGCTCTTCGAGATCTACGACGCCGAGGCGAGCGGCGAGGAGGACGCCCAGATGAGTGCGTTCGAAGCGGTATCCAAGATGCCCTATGGCTTCTCCGCGGCCCGGATGCGGTGCATGGAACTCACGGCACGGCTTCTTGACGGTGACCTCAACCTGTCAGTCAGCGGGTTTGGGGTCAGCCACTCCCGGTATCCGTCATAGGGCGGCTTGCCGTGGAACAGGGGATTCATCTCCCAGCAGCCGCTGGTGGCGAGCACCGCGGCGCTGACCAAGTCACCGGTGATCATTTGACGCGGTTTGGAGTGCCGGTCGGCTGGCGCGTCGGCGTGGAGGGCAAGCAGCGCGGGCGGAAGCTGCCCGATGAACGCCGGCCAGGCGACCTCGGCGGTTGTGGCGTCCAGATGGACCACGGCGTCAACAGCACGGGCCGGACCCGTGATCCAGTCGTCCGGGTGGGCCAGGACGGTGCGCGGGTCCAGCACGATCCGGCCGAGCGCCGGCGCCTGGTCCTCACCGCCGTCGACCCGTTCATCGACCGTGGCGTGCTCGCGCAGCAGATCGCCCGCGAGGAACAGCAGCGCCGCGCCCTGGAGGAGTTCGTCGGTCGGTGGGGTGCGGGGAGTGAGGGGCGGTCCTTCAGCCCCAGAGGGCCGGCCGGCAAGGGAAGCGAGATCGCCCAGGTCTTTGAGCGCGCCTGCTCAGGCGGGTATACGCCTCGCGGACTGCCGCCGGCCCGTGCCGGCGGCGCCGGAGGCTGCCGTGGTAACTCCTCTGGGAGGCGGCCGGGCGGTTCCGCCTCCCACACGGCCGACGGCCAACTCGGACAGGCACAGCCAGGCCCTGTCAGCGCGTGGCGATCTGTTGGAGCGCCGTGCCCTGGTAGCGGGCACCGGCGTTCCACAGGATGAAGGAGTTCATCTTGTTGGTCGCCGCGGCCTTGATCTGTTCGGCCACCTCGGCCGGCCCGTAGGTGCTGCCCATCGAGAAGTCCTGGAGCCACGGGACGATTTCGGTCTGGGTGCCCTTCGCCAGGCGAGCGAAGTCGGCGAGGGAACGCTGCACGATCGCATACGGGTCGGTGTCGGGCTGAGCGACGCCGTACTCGCCCGGCCCCCAGTGGGACGGGTAGACCATCGGTGCGATGTAGTCGCTGACCTTGACCAGGGCTCCGATGTCCTGCGCGATCTCGGTGGGCCGGGTGGCGGCGATACCGAAGACCGAGACGCCGAGGTACTTGGCGTGCGGACGCAGCGCGGTCCGGGTGTCGGCGACGAACGAGGTGATGGACTGTTCGGGCGTGGCCGTACCGATGCCCGGGAAGCGCATGTGCGACAGCGGGCCGTCCGGACGGCGCACGTAGTCGTAGAGGATGTCGTCGAAGCCGAGCCGAGCCGCTTCGACGGCGAGGTCCCGGTTGTACTTGCGGACCGTGGGGTTGGCGAAGTTGGTGAAGGAGAGGGCTCCGTAGTGGCCGCCGTCGTAGGGCTGTCCGGCCGGGGTCAGGACGATCTGGTCGCGCTTGCCGGAGTTCCAGGCGGCCGAGGCGAGCTTGGGGTCGCGGAAGGCCACGATGCGGCCGATGACCTGGGCGCCGGCGGCGTGGATCTCGGCGATCGCCTTGCGGGCGTCGTAATAGCCCTTGGCCGCGCCGATCCGGCGGGCCAGCGGTACCTCGGATGCGTACCCGACTTCGCCGTCCTCGTCCTTGACGTCCAGCTCGACGGCGTTGAGCTTGCCGCTGCGAACGAGGGCGAGGATGTCGCCGCGCAGGGTGTTGTCGCCCCACCCGATGGCGGTGATGTGCGCGGCACGGATCATGGGGCGACGCCCCCGAGTGGACACATCCCTTGTGGTGGTGTTCCCGGCGCGGTCCACTGCTGTGACCGTCGCGGCGGGTGTGCCCTTGGGTACCGTGATCTTGAAGGTCCCGGCCTTGTCGACGGGGACCTTCTTGCCGTTGACGGCCACCTCGGCGTCGGTGGAGGCGTTGCCGGTGATGGTCACGGGGGCGGCGACGTTCTTGATTTCGGGGTCGGCCACCTTCAGCTCGGGAGCGGTGGCGTCCACACTGAAGCCCACGACCTTGCGGTACGAGGCGAAGGGGAGGCTGCTGTCGCCCGTCACCACCAAGGTGTGCCGGCCCTCGGTGAGGTGTGGGAGGGCGAGGTTCAGGCGAGCCCCCTCAGCCGTGACGGGGACCGCCGTGCCGTCCAGGGTGGCGCGCAGTTTGTCCCTGCCGCCGGCCTCCGCGATGGCGAGGTAGGCGCTGACCTGTGCGGCCTTGCGCCCGTCGAGGACGGCGCCGTCGCTCAGACCCTGGATGACCGGCCCAGGCGCGAGGAATGTCCAGGCTCCGACGCCCGCTCCGGCCAGTGCGAGCGCCCCGGTCGTCGCTATCAGGGCGGCCCGACGGGCCGGGCGGCGGAGACGGAGGGAGGGGGCCGAGTGCGAGATGCCTCTGGGGGCCATCATGACGTCCTTCGTGTCGTGGGCCGGATGCTGCCTCCATTCATTGCCGCACGGTGTCCCAGTCGCCACGTTCTGGCCGTATTTCACACGAACGCCGCGTTCGGTCCCGTGTGGCGGCTACGCCATGCAGGGGGCGGCGCGGTATACGGGCTCCCGTCGGAGGTAGGCATGGCGCGACACGTCCGCCTTGGAGGGGCTTCTCATGCGCCACCCGCTCATCCCGCTCGGCTCCCTGGCCGGCGCCGCCCTGCTCGCCTCCGGCTGTTCCACGGGGCCGTCACCGGTCGCCGGGGAAGGCCGTGCGGCCGCCTCACCCGCGACGGTCAGAACCGTCGCCCCGGAAGCGCCGGCGCAGGTCGGCGCCAACGAACTCGGCCAGGTGCCGGTGCTGATGTACCACCAGCTCACCGAGAACCCGGCCGGCGTCTACGACCGCACCCCGGCCGATTTCCGGGCCGAACTGGAGCGCCTCGCGCGGGAGAACTACGTGCCGGTGACCGCCCGGGACTTCCAGACGGGCCGCATTGACATCCCAGCCGGCATGCATCCGGTGGTCCTCACCTTCGACGACTCGACCAACAGTCAGGTGCGCCTCGACCCGGACGGCACCCCGGCGCCGGACACCGCCGTTGCCATCTTGACGGAGACGGCGAAGAAATACCCGGAGTTCAAGCCGGTGGCGACCTTCTTCGTCAACGCGGAGGCATTCTCGGCGACAGGTTCCGCCAAGGCCCTGACCTGGCTGAAGAGGCACGGGCACGAGGTCGCCAACCACACCGACCGCCACGAGAACCTGCGCTCCCTGGATCAGGCGGGCGCCATGCGGGCGATCTCCGCCGGACAGCAGGCGATCGAGAAGGCAGCGCCCGGGACGCAGGTCACCTCTCTCGCCCTGCCCTTCGGCGCCATGCCTCAGCCGGCCGGGGTCGCCACGCGAGGAACGGACTACCGCTACGACGGGGTGTACCTCGTGGGGGCCAACCCCTCGGTCTCGCCGTTCGCGAAGGCGTTCATGCCCGGAGCGATCCCTCGGATCCGCTCGGCGGGACCCAAGGACGAGGACGCCGAATTCGGTTCGTCGCGCTGGCTCGACAAGCTCGCCGCCGGGAAGAACCGGTACGTCTCGGACGGGGATCCGAACATCGTCGCCTTCCCGAGCGCCTTGCAGAACGAGCTGTCGCCGACTTTCGCGAAGCGGGCCCGGCCGTACTGAGCCGTGAAGGCAGACCGGTACGTGGCCGCGTCCGCCACGGGTTTTCGCGGGCGAGGTCAGGGAGGTCTGCTTCGGCGGCCGCGAGGCGAGGCTCGGGTTCGGTGGCTCCGCACGGCGGTGACCGCCTCCGGTACGGCGCTGCCGGCGAGCCCGTCGGCCCGGCCCCGCCCGCAGCGGGGCCGGCCGACGTCTTCGGGCACGCCCCGGGGCGGGTCAGCCCAGCGCCGCTGCTGTCGCGAGCCGGCGCGCGTACGCGGTGTCGAGGCCCTGCGGGCGGAACAGGACCCTGTACATCAGGGGCGCGACGACCTGGTCCATGACCGTCTCGACGTCGGGTACTTCCTCTCCGCGTTCGGTTGCGCGGGCGAGGATGACGGCGATCTGCCCGGCAGCGTAGGCGGAGCACCGGCCGGCGTTGCTGCCGTCGGGGTCGCCCAGCAGGGCGTCGCGGATGTAGGCGCGCCCGGTGGGTGAGGACATCTCGTCGAGGAACTGGTCGGCCCAGGCAGCCAGGTCCGCCGGCAGGGCCCCGCGGTCCTCGGGCTCGGTCTCGGGCCTCAGCCGCTCGACCGCCACGTCCGACAGCAGTTCCTGCAGGTCCCCCCAGCGCCGGTAGATCGTCGACGGGGTCACCCCCGCACGCTGGGCGATCAGCGGCACGGTCACGGAGTCCCGGCCGATCTCCGCGGTGAGTTCGCGTACCGCGGTGTGCACCGATGCCTGGACCCGGGCGCTGCGCCCGCCGGGGCGTACCATCTGCCTGCTCACGCCCTCCACCCTAACGCGAAATCATTGCTTCTAGTGAGGTCGAGGGTCGGGCGCGAGTTCGCGGGCGGGCCGGGTCTGCTCGTAGGCATGGCCGACGCGGAAGAGCACCTGCTCGCCGAAAGGCGGCCCCAGGAGCTGCATGCCGACGGGCAGGCCCGCCCGGTCGTGTCCGACCGGCACGGACAGGGAGGGCACGCCGGTGATGTTGGCGGGGGAGGAGAGGCGCACATAGGCGTCGGAGACGGCCTCGACCGTGCCGTCCGCCCAGGTGACGGTCTCCTGGCCGGAGTGCACGGCGGTCGCCGGGACGGCGGGGGCGGCGATGAGGTCGACCTCCCGCAGCGTGCGGGCCCACTCCCGCCGCATGAGGGTGCGGGCGCGCTGGGCGCGCAGGTAGTCCCCGGCGGGCGTCAGCGCGCCGGCCTCCAGCAGTACGCGGACGTCCTCCCGGTAGAGCTCGGGGACCGTGCGCAGGGTGTGCTCGTGGTAGGCGGTGGCCTCGGGGACCATCAGGCCCCACTGGGTGGCCTGGACGTAGCGGGTCATGGGGATCTCGACGTCGACGAGGCGTGCGCCGAGGGCCTGGAGCTGGTCGATGGCGCGGCGGACGGCCGCTTCGACCTCGGGGTCGACCTGGTCGAAGTAGTAGGTGCGCGGCACTCCGATCCGCAGCCCTGTGAGGTGGGTGCCCCCGGCCGGCCGGTAGTCGGTGACGGGCGGGCCGGGTGAGGTCAGGGAGGCGGGATCGCGCGGGTCGTGTCCGGCCAGCGCGTTCAGTACCAGGGCCGCGTCCTGCACGGTGCGCGTGATCGGACCGACGTGGTCCAGTGACCAGGACAGGGAGGTGACGCCGTGTCGGGGGACCAGACCGTACGTCGGCTTGAGGCCGACGACGCCGTTGAGCGCGGCGGGCACCCGGATCGACCCGCCGGTGTCGGTGCCCAGGGCGAAGGTCGCGGCCCCCGACGCCACGGCGACCGCAGAACCGCCGCTCGACCCGCCGGCGACCCGGCCGGGGTCCCACGCGTTGCGGGTCTGCGGGGTGGTCAGGCCGTACGCGAACTCGTGGGTGTGCGTCTTGCCGAGCAGGACCGCGCCCGCCGCCGCCAGCCGGGCGGCGACCGTGCTGTCCTCGTGCGCGCGGTGGTCGCCCCGGACCCGGGAGCTTGCCGAGGTGGCCGTGCCTGCGACGTCGATCAGGTCCTTGAGGCCCATGGGGATGCCGTGCAGCGGACCGCGGTAGCGGCCGGCCGCGATGTCGCGCTCGGCTTCCCGCGCGGCCTCGCGGGCGCGCTCGGCGGTGAGGGTCGCGTATGCCCGGAGGGTCGGCTCCACCCCTTCGATCCGTCTCAGGACGGAGTCCGCCAACTCGACGGGGGAGAGCCGGCGGGAGCGGATCGCCTCTGCGGCCGCGGCCAGGGAGAGTTCATACGGCTGCATCGTGCTGCTCCTGTTCGGCTTCCGCGCGATAGGCCGGGGCAGGCGGAGTCTCCCCGAGGTCCAGCTCCCGCAGGACTGCGACGACGGAGTGGATGTGCTGCGCGACGGCGGCCACCGCGGCGTGGCGGTCGGCGTGCAGCGGGAGCCCGGCGCGGGCGGCCCACCGCGCCGCTTCCGGCGGGGCGAGATCAGCGGTCGACATGGATGTCCTTCCTCGGGCTGGAGCCATGACGCCCCCTCAGCATCACTAAAGCCAAGAGTTTGCGTTAGGCGACCCTAGAACCCTAGGGTGACTTAACGCAAACCAATTGCTTTTAGCGCCCCGGAAGGAGAGGTACCAGTGATGCGCACCGACCCGGCCACCACCCACCCCCCGACAGCGATCCCCACCTGGAACGTGGGAGACGTCACCGTCCACCGCATCGAAGAGACGCCCCTGCCGCCTGACACCGGCCCCTGGCTGCTGCCGGACGCCACGCCGGAGGTCGTCACCGGACACGACTGGCTGCGCCCCCACTTCGCGGACGACGACGGCGTCCTGCACCTGGACAGCCACAGCTTCGCCCTCACCTCCGGCGGACTGCGCGTACTGGTGGACACCGGCATCGGCAACGGCAAGAAGCGGGCGAACCCCGCCTGGCACGACCTGGACACCGACTACCTGCTGCACCTCACCGCCGCCGGATTCCCCCCGGAGTCCGTGGACCTGGTGATCCTCACCCACCTGCACGCGGACCACGTCGGCTGGAACACACGTGAGGTGGACGGGAGCTGGCTGCCGACCTTCCCCAACGCCCGCTACGTCACCTCCCGCACCGAGCGCGAGTTCTGGGCCGGCTACGACATGGAGGAGGCGCGCGAGCAGATGTTCCAGGACTCCGTGATCCCGGTGGAGGAAGCAGGACTGCTCGACCTCGTCGACGTCCCGGCCGCAGGCGCCGGCATCGCCCCGAACCTACGTCTGCTCCCCACGCCCGGCCACACCCCGGGCCACATCGCCGTCGAGCTGACCAGCCGCGGCCGGACGGCCCTGATCACCGGTGACTGCATCCACCACCCCGTCCAACTCGCCCACCCGGCCATCGGCGCCTGCGTGGACATCGACCCCGAACGCTCTGAGGCCACCCGCCGCACGCTGCTGGCCTCACTCGCCGACACGGACACCCTCCTCCTGGGCACCCACTTCGCCCCGCCCACCGCCGGCCGCGTCGTCCTCCACGACGGCGCCTACCGCCTCTCGCCCGTCTCCGCCGACCCGAAGTAGCAGCCGAGGCGACCCAAACCGGCCCGAACTCCCGTGCTCGTGGTCCGCGGCTTCAGCTCCCAGTCCCACGGCGACGTCGGACGCGACCGCCTCGCCCGCGAGCAACGCGAAGCCTGTCTACCCGTCTTGGCGACTTCGACTGCTCCGGCGAGGACATCGAGCGCGACCGGCTGCTGGACGTCGCGGCTGGCTGCGGCGGCACCGACGCGGACCGACGTGGAGGTCCGTCTCATCGTGGTCAAGCGAAGCCTTGTCTGTTTGGCGATGCGGCCTTGCGAGCTGTGGTGTCAGCCCCCGCCCCGCCGCGAGCCACGTACGGCGGCGCTTTACGGTAGGGGAGACGTGGACGTGCGGAGGGCACGTCGGTGGAGCTGCACGGGGGGAGTGTGTGGGATTGAACGATGGAGGCGAGGGCGGGTTCCGGGACGGGGCGCGGCTGTTGACCGGCGAGGAAGCCTGTGAGTGGTTCGGTTTCGGCAGGGGGTTCGGCCTCTATGACGGTATGGGGCATCTGTTCGCGTACGCCGACCCTGATGAGATGGGCCGTTTTTCCGGGCACACGCTGTCGGGCCGTCTGAGGAGCTACGGCTGGGACTCCCGGGACCGGATCGTGCGCCTGCTCGCTGATCAAGACGGCGAACTCGTCAAGAGGTTTCAGGTAAAGCCCTGGGCGCGCATGGTCAAGGGGGATCACGAGAACAGGTTCTGGGTGGCCGCCGACGGGCACATGGAGATATCGGAGCCGTGCCGCGAGCCCGGCGACGCGGTCGGCCAGGAGATCTGGAAAGGCCTGTGGTTCTCCAAGGGAGACCAGGAGGAGCTGTTTCGGTGGACTGCGGAGCAGCAGAGTGTGGTGCTCCGTCTGCATGTCACCCGGCTGTACGGCGAGATGCGCCCGAAGGACGAGTGGGAGGAGCCCGAGCCTCGGTACTGGTGAGTAACCGGACGACGGGCGGCGGTCCCTGTCAGACGCCTGTGGAGCGGCGAGGCGTCGGCCCCGAAGGGTGGGAGCCCTCCCGCTGAGCCGAGATCCTCCTCGTTGTCCGCGTGAGCCGAGGGCGACCCGGTCAGTGCGCAGGTACCGGCAAGATCTGCCCGAGCAACCCCCGTTCGAGGGCTCCTGGGGGAAGACTGCGCCGCATGGAGAACTTCTTCGAGCGGGTGATGCCCTTCTGGCAAGCCGGCCGCCGCGACCTGCACTGGCACATCCGCCACCCCGGCCGAGGCCGCTGCCCTCGCCGCCGCGTACGAGGAGATCGCCGCGCCTGGACTGCGGGCCGTGCGGTCGACGGGATGCACTGCACACTGCTCCACGCCATCGGGCTGGGCCGCGAAACCGTCGACATAGATGTGCACCCTCGCCGTCGAGATCAGTGGATGGCCCGGCAAGCCCTTCACCGAGCTCGTGGACATCGTGACTGCGGCGATGGATCGCACGGGAGCGCCCTTCAAGGCGTGAGGGATCGCCGACGTCTGGGTCGAGGAGGAGTCTGCGGGCCTCGTCCTGCAGGGCGAGGAGGCCGACGAGCTCCTCGCGGCTCTGGTCGGCTCAACCGAGTGGGTGGCCGGCCACAAGGCGGGGATCCCCGTGCACGAGCGGGTGATCCGCATTCCGGCCCGGATGGTGCCGATCCTGAGGGAGGCGTGCGATGCCGCTGAACGCGCAAGCGCTGCACGACGCGACGTTCGCTGAGCTTCTGGCAGCCACCGAGCGCACAGCCGTCCATCTGGAGATGCGCGACAGCTACGCCGTCGGTGATGAAGCCGACGACTTCGCGGCCTTCGTCACCGACCACATCCGCTACGAGCACGCCGTCACCCCGCTCAACCTCCAGGCCGGCGAGCAGGTGCGACTGCGCCAAGGACGGCCGCGAGCGCACCACCGGCGCGGCCGCGGCCGCGCTGTGCCGCACCGCGTTCGAGAAGGTGTGGGAGCGCGCCATCCCGCACGCCAGGTGAGCGACCATCCATAAAGCGCCGCGCGTTTCACCCGCAAAAACACGTCGGGCATACTTCTGCGGGCAAGGTACGGCGTTCCGCTGGGCCGCACAGACCAGGGGACTTCCAGACATGGACACCGGTACACCGGCCACCGGCGACTTCGGTGCTCTTCTGCGCGGCCTGCGGAAGCGGGCCGGGCTGAGCCAGGAGGAGCTGGCCCATGCTGCGGGGGTCAGCGTGCGGGCGCTGTCGTACATGGAGCGCGGACACTCCCGAGGGCCCCAGCGCCGCACGGTGCAGGCGTTGGCCGCGGCCCTGGGGCAGGACGCGGCCGGTGCCCGGGAGCTGGAGCGCACGGCGAGCCTGGGCCGTCCCCGCCGGGCCCCCGTGAGGGACGTACCGCCACCTGCCGTCGTACCGGACACCGCCCCGCCGACCGGCGCGTCCGACCTGCTGCCGCGCGCGCCGCGCGGCTTTCACGGACGGGCGGCGGAGCTCGTCGCGCTGTCCCGGGCCGCCACGGGCGAGGCGCCCGTGTGCCTGGTCGTCGGGCCCGCCGGGGTCGGGAAGACGGCTCTCGTGCTGCACTGGGCCCACCACGCACGCGCCGCCTTTCCCGACGGGCTGCTCTACGCCGATCTCCGCGGATTCGGCGACACGGGCGAGCCCGCCCTCGTCGAGGTGCTGCGCGAGTTCCTGCCGGCGCTCGGTGTGCCCCACGGCCGGATACCGGAGTCGGCGAACGGCGCGGCCGCGCTGTTCCGGTCGCTCGCTGCACACCGCCGGCTCCTCGTGGTGCTCGACAACGCCCGGGACTCCGAGCAGGTCAGGCCGCTCCTTCCCGGTGGTCGCCACTGCGTCACCGTCGTCACCAGCAGACACCGGCTGGCGGGGCTGATCGTCACCGACACCGCCCGGCCCGTCGCCGTGGACGTGCTCGGACAGGAGGACGCCACGATGCTCCTCGCCGAGGTGCTCGGCGCGGAACGCGTACGCGCGGAGCCGGAGGCCGCACTCCGGCTGGCCGAGCTCTGTGACGGGCTGCCCCTCGCGCTGCGCGTGGCAGCCGCCCGGCTTGCGGGGCGGCCCGCCTGGTCGCTGGGCGCGATGGCCGCTGAACTGTCCGACGAGACGCGCCGGCTGAGCCTGCTGGATGTGGAGGACACCGGCGTACGGGCGGCGCTGCGCGTGACGTTGCAACAGCTGCCGCGGGAGGTCTCCCGTCAGTTCGCTCATCTCGGCCGCCACCCCGGTACGCACGTCGACCGGCATGCGGCGGCGGCCCTGGCGGGTACGGACCCGGCAGCCGCCGAGGCATCCCTGGAGCGGCTGGCCGTCGCGCACCTCGTCACGGAGACGGCGCCCGGCCGGTGGACGATGCACGATCTGGTACGGCTCTACGCACGCAGCCTGGAGGGCGGGCCCGAGGCACTGGGGCGCGTCCTCGACCACTACATCGCCACGGGCATCGCGGCCGTGGCGGCGGCCGAGCCCGGCAACGAGGACTGCTTCCCGCTGCCGGCGGACTACGTGCCGCCCGCCGCGGTGCGGGAGTTCGCCGACCGGTCCGCCGCCGTGGCCTGGTACGCGGCCGAGCGGGACGACCTCACACAGGCGGTGGCCGCGGCACACGCCGCCGGACTGCACGAGCGGACCTGGCGGATCGTCCTGACCATGTGGCCACTGATCGTGTGGCGCGTCCGGGACGGCTGGGCCCCGCTCCTGGAGACCGCGCTGGAGGCCGCACGGGCCGGCGGCGACCAGTACGGCGAGTCACGGGTCCTGAACGTGCTCGGCTGGGTGCTGACCGAGGAAGGCCGCATCCCGGAGGCGCTCACGCACCTGGAGGCCGCCTCCACGCTGGCCTCCCGGGCCGGCGACGCCGTGGCCGAGGCGAACGCCTTGGTCGTCCTGGCCGTCGCACAAGCCGCGCTCGGCAGCCTGGACAAGGCCGCGCAAGGATGCGAGCGCGCCGTGGAGCTGGCGCGCAAGGCCGGTGACCGGACCATCGAGAGACTGGCCACGCAGCACCTCGCCCGCCACTGGGCCGACGCCGGGAAGTGGCGCCAGGCGCTCGACACCGCGACCGAGGCGCTGGCCTTCGACGACCGGTCGGACACGGCCGACGTGCCGCGCATCCTGCTCCTCGTGGTGCGGGGAGAGGCGCTGCTGGGGCTCGGAGACGAGGCCGGGGGCATCGGGCAACTCGACCTGGCGGCCCGGGAGGCGGAATCCTCCGGCTATGACGACGGCGCCGTACGCGCGCTCGGCGCGCTGCTGCGGGCATCGGCCGATGCGGAACTCCAGGCACGGTACGACGCGGCGGTCGCCCGGCTCATGACGCGGACGTAGAACCGGAAGCGGAGCAACACGGAGTCGCACCGGCCTTGACGGCGTGGATGTGCCCCCGTGTGCGGAGACGGGGCGCGCCCGGGGCGGGGACCGGCGGGGGGACCGGTCCTCGCCCCGGGGCGCAGTGCGTGGGCGCGCGGGCCACTTCAGGCAGGTGTCCTGGGTGACCTTGCCACCGGCTGCGTCGGCCGCAACCGGATCCATGGACAGGCACAGGTCCGTTCAGTAGAAGCCGTCGGGCTGGTGGTTGACACCGGGGACATCGATGGTGATCCCGTCCTGGAGCGACCGGTAGCCCCCCCCCGCGTATTTGGCCGGGCTGCGGTTCAGGCCCCTGGACACGAACGTGTACGTGTACGTCACGAACATCTCACCGGTGGCGCTGCCTACGGCCGCGTCGATGTTCTCCTTGACGTACTTCCACTTCTCCGGGACGGTCGCGGCGGCCAAGTGGTCCTCCTGATGGCTGTTGAAGGACTTGGTCCCGCAGGCGTTCGCGACACCCTTGAAACTGCCCAGCACGATCTTGCCGCGGACCTGCGAGAGGAGCGGAACCAGTGCCGGGGCGTTCTTTTGCACCGAAGGGGCTTAGAAGAGGCCGGGGTACGCGCTCAGGTAGCGGCCGAATACCTCTTCGATCTTCGCGTGATCCACAGTGCTCGGGTCGTTCACGCATTGCGTGATGTCTCCACCCGTGCCGGGGCATTCGGCCCTGAGCCGCATGACGACGGCCTCGCCAGGGTGCCTTGCAAGGAAGCCGCGTGCTTTTCCCAGGACATCGTCGAAATTGGCCTCCTGGTAGACGACGCCGTGGATGGACAGGGTGTCGTGGCTGCCGGGCAGGGACACGGCGGCCGACCAGGTCCCGCCCGAGACGTTCTTCATCCAGTCGGCGGCAAGGTTCGGCTCGCCGACGTTCCGGTACGCGTCACTGTCGCCCGCCCCGGCCGCTTCCGCGGTCCCCGTGGGGCCGGGCGCGAGCAGGACCGCGCCGAGCGCGGCACAGACCGCGATCAGGCGGGCCGGCAGTCGCGAGACCCGCCGCCGGCGGGATCCGCCGCCCGTGTCGGATGAGGTGGTGTGGGGCATGGGACTCCTGTCCGGGTACGCGCTCAAGAACTCACGGCGCGGGGCGACCGGAGGGGACAGGCCCACCCCGCGTCCGTGATGCCCCGAGCCAACCCGACGCGGCCTGCGCAGAACACGAAATTCCACCTGCAAAACTACGGTCCCGCCCAGACTCGCGGGGTCTGCCTGCTGCCCCGGGGCGCCCAGGAAGACGGCGACCCGAGGGGGTGGAGCTTCGCTCCCACCCCATCACTCATGGCCCACACCAGTCCCTCCACGACACAGCATTCCAAGCCCCGGCAGGTCCACCCTTGCCACCACCCCGCGACGACGGGCGGTAAACGGCATACGGCTGACGTCGGCGGCAGAGGTCCCCCGGACGCCCGCTGGCGGAGCCTTCAGGGGAGTTGCGCTCGCTGACACGAAGATGGTGCCTGGCCTTGCCGTACTGACACAGGGTGGCGTTTGGCCTTGCCGGGCCGCTGCCACAGAACCGGCACTTTGCAGCGAGGCTCCCGCCAACCATGTACGAGAGACGGGGGCATCGGGTGGGAGTGCGACGACGACGGCCCCCGTGAACATTGCTGCTCGCGAGGGCCGTTGAATGAGCCGGAGGAGTCCTGACCGGGGCGATGGGGACCTTGCAGCCGGGCTCAGTGATCAGCCGTTGAGTGGGAGTTCGTAGCGGGTCCACGGAGACCAGTTGCCGTTGTGGTCACGGTTGCGGGCCCCAGTACTCCCCCTCTCGTCGTAATAGAACACCCTGAAGGTCCAGGGGTCGCTGGTGTCGTAGGCGTGCGCCGTGCTCGCAGGTGTAGACGCGGCCTCCCCGCGAGCAGCTGCTCGCCTCGGCAGGGGTCGCCACCACCGCGACACTCGCGACCGCAGTGGCGGGCCTTCCCGCCTGCCGCCGTTGTTCATTTCCGGACCACCGAGGGGTGGGGTCCGTCCGCCAGTGCAGGGCAGCACCCCTCCGGAAGGCACCGTCGATCACGGTGGACGGGTACGGTCCACGCAGTTCCACCTGCGCAAATGCGTCGGCGTTCTTCTGCTGAGTCTTCGATAAGGCCGGCCGGATCGCCGACAAACTCGGCGACACTGCACCCGGCCCGGACACCGTCTACGACATCGCATCCCTGACGAAGGTGGTGGCCACCTGGCCGCTCGTCTGCCAGGCCTTCGATGCCGAAGTCCTCGCCCGGACCGCCCCGGTGCGCGACTTCCTGCGGAAATCGCCGTCCTCCGGATCCAAGGCGTCGAGCAGGAGCGGCGGCCGTGCGTCCTGCGTCATCGGGGGTCCCCAGGTGCCCGCGGGGCCACGGCCGGAGCCTCCGGTCCGATTACGGCCTGTATCCCGCGGATGCTCGCGCGCCACGGGCCGCTGTCCCCTTCCTCCCAGAGCTCCAGGAGCTCGGATGGTTCGGTCAGGACCCGGTCCAGCGCTTGCCGGGCGAGTTCGCGGAGGCCAGTGAGGTCGGGGAGGGCCTGCTCCGGCCCGTAGGCGGAACGGGCCGGGTCGCCGCCCGGGCACTGTGCGGCGATCAGCGCCGCTGCCGCCACGGCCTTCTCGGCCTCGTACGAATCCAGAAAGTCCGAGGTGGTCGTGGCCGTGACGCAGGACAGCACCTCACGGATGACGTCCGCGCGCGTGGCGGCCGCCGTGTCGTCGAGGCGCCCGCAGAAGTCCGCCGCGGTGTCGTTGTCGAACGGGCCGATGTCCCACGTGCCCATGGTGTCTCCGCATCATCGTGATCGCCGCGATCTTCGTGATCGCCGTGCCGGTATGGGAAGAGTGGCAGGCGGCACTGACATTGATGCTGATGCTCAGGTTCCGGGTGCTCGTGGCTGAGGCACTGACTGACGCCCTGCTGGGCTGTCTTCCGGTTGTCCCGCTAGCCCGCCGGGACCTGTCCCCATGGCTCTGGCCGGGCGGAACATGACCTGAACGGCCCTGACCGGCGGCAGAACCCGGGACGAGGGGCGAACCCGGGACAGTGGCCGACCGCCAAGGCCACTCCCTCTGACGCCGATCCGTGCACACACCTCCTCGCACGTCTCCTCCACACCGGCAGGCATGGCCCCGGGCTTCAACACCAAGGTCTCGGCGACCCCGACCCGTCGATATGCATCCACGCCGCCGACGCACTGGCCACCGCTGCAGACCCCGACCGGGCGGTCCGCTCCTCCTTCCGCGCCAGGCTCGCCGTTGAGCAAGATCCGGCGAAACGGGACTGCACCGCTGCGCACGAAAGATGCTCCACCCCGACCAGCCCGACCCTGAGCATTGCGACGACCCATGGGCCCCGCGCCCCTGATGGCGAGAAACCAGTCATCAGTGCTTGATCTTCATTTGTGCGAGACGCCGGGGCCCTATCGGTTGCCGTGCACGCTGGCTGCGCTGAGAACAGCCCAAGCTCGCCGCTAGATTGAACGAGATGCCCTGGTGCAGTTAAGGACCAAGATCCGCCGACGGGACACCACCGAAGCCATCATGTGCGCGGTCACCGGCACCCCCACCCGCCCCGGTCTCCTCGTCCTCGGCCGCCACGACACGGCGGGCCGGCTGCGCGCGGTCGGCCGGATGGTACCGCTGCGCCCGGAGGTGTCCCGGCAGGTCGGCGAGCACCTTGCCGCGGCCGGCCCCGGGCACCCCTTCGAGGGCGTGCGGTTCACGGCGGCATGGGGGAGCCGTGACGCCCTGGACGTGGTTGTCCCTGCGTCATGCGGTTGAGCTTGGCTATCGCGTAGCTCTACGGGTCTCATTCCTGTGGGAACAGGATGTAGCCATGGGTGTTGAACCGGCTGAGTACGGTCTCAGACACGCCCCCGCCGGGGGCCATCTGCTGCTTCCAGTCGCCCTCGTGCCATCGTGCGGTCATCAGGACCGTGGTTACGGTGCCTCCGGGGTTGCGGTAGGCGATGTCGATGACGGCGGAGTCCGGGGTGAAGGTGACGATCTTGTAGCCGGCGGGCACCATTCGGTTCGACTTCTCGGGGAAGTCGGGCTTGCCGTTGCGGTTCGCCGCCGTGCCTTGTTCGAACACGTCCTTCGCGGCATCGGGGAAGACCTGCTGGTTCACAACCTTGCGCCAGTCGGGGCCGTTGGCGGCCCGGGCGCTGATGTTCACCAGGGCGAGGACGGCACCGCGGGGCGTACGTGCGTAGCAGCGGGCGACCTGACCCTCGGTGACGGCCGGGCCGGAGGTCTTTGACACCGGCAGCCGCAGCGGGCCGAAATCGGCCCATCCCATCCCGATCAAGGCCACGTCATCAGGGTTGGAGGTATCGGTCCGATCGTCCTCCAGGGGCGGGCAGGAGAGGCCTGCGGGCGGCGATCCCGCCCCGCTCTGGCCAGCACCCGCCACTGCCCCAGAGGGCGAGCCGTTCTGGCCTGCCTCAGGGGCCTGTGCGGCGTCTCCACGCCGTCCGTCCCCGGTCCCGTCCGCTGCGCCCGCGCATCCGGCGAGCGCGATGACTCCAATGGCCGCGACGGCAATGGCGGCCTTCCGGCTGCTTCCCATGATTCCCCCTGGATGGCACTGATGCTGCGAGCGGTTCACTGGCAATCAATCATGATCTTAAGAGTGTTCGAGCCGACCCAGGCTGCTTTCCAGGCCTGAACTGCACTTCGAACTTCCCACGCAGTGCCGTTGCAGAGCCGACTGTTGACGGGCGTGCGTGATGATGACCGCTACCGCCTGCCTGGTTCCGGCCGCCGACGCGGGGCCGGGGCGGTGGTGGAGGCTGCCGACCCGGAGCAGGTGCGGGCCGTGCTGCGCGGGCTGATCGGCGCCGAAGTGGCCGCGGAGCAACCGACTCAGGCCCTCGGGGAGCCCCTTTCGAGGTGCCGGCCGCGGGTGACCGCGTCCGCGGTGGGACACCTGGCCCGAGCCGGCTTGCTGGTTCGCCTCGGCGGGACCATCCGTTCCCTGACGTCCACCCGGACCAGGTGGCCGCGCTCGCCCGCCGCCGGGACCTGCCCGCCCTCCTCGACCGGCACGTCCCCCCCCCGGCCCAGACCAGGACGCGCGCCGGCTCGGGGTCCGCCGTACGGACTTCGACTTGATCACCGGCCGGCTCGGGTGGCTGTCCCCGGTCGCCTTCGTGGACGTGGACTACAAGCGCCACGGCGGGGTGACCCGGGTCCCCCTCTACGACGCCCAGGAGATCGCGCTTCTGGAGGTGGTCCGCCCGTCCGTGGACTGGCGGGCCGTGCGCACCGCCCGCCCGGGCAGCCGCTCCCCGCTCGCCGCCCTCGACCCGGCCGTCCCGGGGCAGGACCGGGTGCTGCTGGCGGGTGTGGCGCGGATCGCCAGGGTGGGCCGGGCCGCGGTCGTTGCCTGGCGCCGCCGGCACCCCGACCTCCCCGACCCGGTAGCCGGCACGGACGTCCACCCGCAGTTCGACTGCTGCGCGGTCGTCGCCTGGCTCCTCGCCCACGACAAGATCGGCGTACCTGTGGGGCCGACGATCGCTTCGCTGGTGCCGGCCGGGTCCGGAGGCGCCGTGCACAGGTTCCGACTCGATGACCCATGGCTGTCGCTGGCCGACGACGCGGCCGGCGAGGACTCGTTGTCGGGCTGGTCGACCGACGACGACGCCGACGCGCTGGCCGAGCTTGCGGCCGGGGAGTTCGGGGCGTCGGTGCGCCGGCTGGCCGCGCCCGGTAGCGGCCCGCTGGCGGTGCCGGGCGAGATCCGGGTGGTCGAGCGGTTCCGGTCGGGGGCAGGTGGCCTGCGGGTGACGCTGGCCACGGACCACGAACCCTTACCTTCTCGCCGGACGTTTTCATTGAGTCGTGGATTCCGATTCAGTGGACAACGCAGATCTCGAACAGAGCTTCCCCTGCAAGATCGGCGGCGAGCTCCCTGTCATCGCCCCGACGAACCCGCGCCGACCCGCCCGCGCCCCCGGGCGGCCGCGCTCCCGCACCGGCCCCCGGCCCGCGCCCGATGCCCGCGGCGCGGCAGCAGCCTGCCGCAATGACCGCAGTCAGGCGCCGGGATGACGGCCCCCGGGGGTGCAGCTCGATGACCGGCTCCTTCGCACGGCCAGGGGATTCCTCGGCGCGCATGCCCATGGCGTAGCCGGCTCGGGAGTTCGTCAAAGAAGGCGCCCGTGAAGTCAGCCGCCACCAGGACCACGGGCCGTCCCCGTCTCGCGTCGGGCACGCCGTTCCGGCACAGCCGCCGGCCCTTTCCCGTCGGCGTCTGCCCGGCCGCCCGCCGGTCATGCCCTGAGCAGCGGCATCCGGGCCCGGCAGAAGTACGCCGAGCCGTAGTTTTGCGGGTGGAATTGCCTGGGACCGCGCCCTGACACCGTGATCGACTGTGCCTGCCGCAGGGGCGCCCTACCGCCCCGGCGGCCGGAAGGAAGCGCGTCCGTGCCCGAACGGGGCGGTCGCACGCACGAAGGAGAGACATGCTGGTCCGCAAGTTGAAGGCGGCCGCGGTCGCGGCCACCGCGGTCGCGAGCGTCGCGGTGATGGCCACACCGGCCCAGGCGGGGGCGGCCTACTGCTCGTACGGAGGCGGCGTCTACCTCTGCGAATACTCGCCGACCACCCGCGTACTGCCCAACGGCACGAAGCAGGACTTCGTCGTCGGCACCGACCGCGCGGTGTGGACCCGCTGGACGGACTCCGACGGGGACTGGTCGCGGTGGATGTCCATGGGCGGCAAGGCGTACAGCAAGGTGTACACCTACGACTACGACACCAGCGACCCCTGGTCCTTCCGAATGTTCTACTACGACCAGCAGACGGAGTACTGGGGCCGCAACCGCGACCACGACGGCAACTGGTCCGGGTGGATCCACTATGACACCCCGCTCAACGGCTGACCACCACGAGTCGGCCGCATGATCCCAGCGGCCCGGACGGAGCTCCCCCAGCCCGTACGACGGGTCCCGCGAACGGGAAGCGTTCGCGGGACCCGTCGCTGCCCGGCTCAACGACACCGGAGCGGGACTCAATCCGACGCTGCATCAGCGACTCAGGCGTGCCCGCGCAGCAGGCCGACGCCGTCGCGGTCGCGGTGGTGCTGGCCCGCCGGGCAAGGTGGAACGCCGACGACCTGGCCTCCCGGGTGACCGACCTGTGGGTCAAGGCACGCCTCACGGCTCCGCCGGGAAAGCCGTTGGCGGAGGTGACCGACCCCTTTGCTCTCGAAGTGCATCAGGCGATCACCCTCGACCCGGCAGCCGCTGGACGGGTGGACGAAGCACTCGCCTGGTACGACCGTGCCGCCGACGCCGGTCACACGTATGCCCTACAGCGGGCGGCGGAATGGCTGATGGCCGTCGAACGGATGGACGAAGCGCTCGCCTGGTGTGACCGTGCCGCCGACGCTGGCGACATCAATGCCCTTCAGCGGGCGGCGGAGTGGTTGGTTGGCGTCGGGCGGGTGGACGAGCACTCGCCTGGCACGACCGTGCCGCCGAGGCCGGCTGCGACACGGCTCTGCAGGCGGCGGCCGACCAGCTGGTGGAGAGCCGACAGTCCGCCGCGGCGAAGAACCTCCAGCGATACGGACGGGAGCCGAACCAGTCGATCGCGTCCCCCTGGGACGCGGGCTGACACCCGCCTTGAGCCTACAGACGGTGTGAACACGGTGAGTTGTGGGTTTCACGAACGCTGCATAAGTGCAGTCCATACGCAGATGGCGCTGAGACTGTGCAGCAGAGGGTGAGACCCTACAAGTGCGGTTCCTCACGGGTGATTTGCTGGCGAGAGCGCCGGGGGCCGCGCCGCCCGCCGTGGCCCGGAACTTCGAGTCGTCAGTGTCTTTGTCCTGGTCGGCCACAGCACCCCTCAGGACCTCGCCGGATATGCCACCGCCGCGACAGTGCTGTACGCCGCGTGGCGGCGGCCGCAGGACGGCGGCCCGAAGGGGGGAAGCTAGTCGCTGCCAGGGCACGGGCCGGTCCGGGCGGGATTGGACGGAGGCGGCCCTGACAGCCCTCCAGAAGACCGAATAGCGCCGAGGCCGAGGCACACCGCCTGAACCTCCACGGAGGCCACCTCCCAGTCGGCGGCGAGAACGGCGGGCGAACAAACGGAGGCGACCGGCCTGGCCGCTCACCGCCGCACCGTCCACACCGACTGTCCGGAGATCAGCCAAGCGGTGGCCAGGGACCGGCGAGCAGCCGTTCGGCCTCCGTGACGATCGCTTGTTCGCGTGTCCTGCGCTGGACCGTCTCCCAGTCGTTGTACGCATCGACCTTGTCGACGAACGGCCGAAGCGACTGAGGCCGGGCCAGTGCGCCCCAGCCCTCGTGCGTGATCACGTCACCGCCGGCCCCGGGGGCCAGACTCCCGTTTACGATCAGTCCGAGCCACCAGCGCACGAGCTCCCAGCGCGCCGCTTCCCAGGGGATGTCGGTGTCATCGCCGGGAAGGCTCTCGGGCAGATCAAGTTCGGCCAGTACCTGGTAGAAGAGCGCATCGGCGCTCTCGTGCTCGGTGCGCGACAGGCCGGCGAGCAGCGGGAGCGACTCCGTCTCGACGTCGAGGACCAGTGCCGTAAGCCCTGCCTCGATCAGTTGGTGTGGGTGGTGCTGTCGGCCGATCAGGCGCTCCAGTGCCAACATCCGCAGGCACTCGATCGCCTCCTGCGCGCTGACGGCGTAAGGGGTGTGCGGCGTGGGCGCGGTGACGTCGATGCCGGGGCCGCCGTTGACGAAGTACGACCAGAAACCGACAGTCGCGCGGGCCGGGAGACTGCTTGCCCGGCCGGTGAACTCGTGCCGCACGTAGTCGGAGAGGTCGTTCCCGTAGATGATGATGTCGGTCTGGTGGACGGACAACACGGGGTGCCCGCATTCGCCCGCCGTGCCAGGCAGGTAGCGGTGGCTGTAGAGCGGGACCAGCTTCGGTACGGTCGCCAACTCGGACCGTGCGATCTGCAGCGCGTCGGATGTCTCTGCGGGCCTCGGGTTCCAGGCGGGATACCAGAAGCCGTTGTGCTCAACGTCGAAGAGCACACCCTCGACCGGTTGGGAGAGCCGCTCGGCCAGGTCCTCGGGGTCGCCGTTGCGCCAGTCGGGCCAGCTTCGTGACCCGTGTGGGAGCCCGGCGGCGAGGAAGACCCTGTGGTCCGCCGAGAAGGTGAAGCCGAACCGTGCCTCGACCGCGTCGAGTTCCCGCTCGATGAGGCCCGGCCCGATCTCGGTTCGGAGCATGCCCTGAAGCTCCTTGGCCGCTTCCAGGGTCAGCGGCAGGGGCGTCGGTGCGGTCATCCCGGCAGCATAGTGACCAGTACGACCGGAGATTTCACGAGGCTGCACCAGCCCAGGTTGGATGCTCCGGGCCACTTCTCTGCCGAGGGCGAGTCGTGGACCAGAGGAATTGCGCGCGGTCGGAATACCGATGCTTCACCAGTAAGTCCGCTCTACACCCGGAAACGCTCGGACTGCCGGTACTGCTCGCCAAGGTGCCGCACGAGGGCATCGCGGAGGCGTTCACGTTCAGTAGGCGTCACCGAGTGACGCCTACATGTGACGCTAACCCCAGGTCCATGATCGTTCTCACCGATGATCGCTGTACCGATGTTCCCCGAGGAACCCACGGGATGTCGCACACTCGCGGGTCCGGGTCGACTACAGTGGCCAGCGGCCCGTACTCGCGGTGAAACTGGAGGAGTTGTTCGGCTGGTCTGCCGCCTTCGCGCTGGCGGACGGGCGGGCCCCGCTGACCGTCCACCTGCTCTCCCCGGCTGGGCACCCGGCCGCCGTCACCGGCGACCTCGCGTCGTTCTGGCGCGAGGGCCACCGCGCCGTGCGAGCCGAGCTCCGCGGCCGCTACCCCCGCCACCCGTGGCCGGAGGACCCGGCTGCGGCCGCGAGCCGACCCGGCGGCTCAACACGGGGAGCGCCACGGGCAGCCCGGGGTCAGCCGCCACCCGAGCCAGCCGAGGCCGAACCGCCGGAAGTCCAGCCGGAGTTGGGCTGCGCTGGCCGATCGCGTGTGCTGCGCTCGGTGCGCAGGTACACCACGACCCCAGCCGGGCCGAGCAGGGCCCTTAGCGCGTCGGCGAGCCGCTGCGGGTCGCCGTCGAACGGGAGCGTGAGCCGCTCCCGGACGCCCAGCAGGACGAGTTCCAGCGCGAGCGTGGAGACGGCCGGCTTGTAGTCCCCCTGGTACGGCTCCACCACCTTGTGCGTCAGCCGCACCGCGCGCAGGGTCTTGACGGGCAGCCAGTCGTCCGGCCCGGCGCCCCGGACCAACCTCAGAGACGCGGGCACCCCGGCCGGCGCGAACTCCACCCGCAGGATGTCCCGGGCCCGGGAAGAGGCCTGCGCCAGCCAGCCGATCAGGTACTCCAGCCCGGCGATCACCCCCACCACCACAAACACGGTCGACGCCCGCGCCCCGGCCAGCGCCATCCAGAAGGCAACGAGCAGGGTCGGCACGCCCAGAGCGAGCGGAGTGAACAGCGCCGGCCCCGCCGAGGTCAGCGCGTTCCACGTCGGCCCGGCCGGGCCGACGCGCAGGACCAGATCCGTCGAGTCGGGGCCTTGTCTCAGCAAGGGATCGGTGGCCATGCCTCCAGCGTAGGACCGGTCCGCAAGAGGGCCTCGACCATACCCGGCTGATGGGGCACGACTTCTGACGGCCGTATCCCACAGCCAGCGGGCGCGGCGGGCTCCCAGGGCTCGAACCACGGGTCGGGCCACTGCTCGGCGGCGGCCATCAGCGGGTAGAGGGTGGCGCCGTCCAGGCTCTCGCGGATGATGTCGGCGTGGCCGCCGTGGCGTGCGGTCTCCTCGATCAGGTGCAGCAGCACCCACCGCACCGACCACTCCTCGACGTCGGCGGGGAACCACGGCACACCCCGGGGTGTGCCCCTATCTTTGGTCAAGGTGGACGAGGCTGGTTCGGGCCATCTGGAACGATGTGCCTGTGCATGCTGATGATCAGATTGGCGAGGGTGTCTCTGCGGACCTCGCGGTGTTTCTCCGGAATGCTGACGACGGCCGTCCGGTGAAGATCGCTGCTTCCGTGTGTGGGTGCGGCGGCCGGGTGTTCTTCGTGCTGGTCGATGCGTCCGGAGCGGAACGGGAGTGCTCTGGCTGCGGCAGCCGTGCGTTCATCGCGGATAGCGAGGAGTACTGGAACGAGGAGTCCTGGGAGGACGACGAACCTGGTACTGCCGGCTGCCCCTGCGGGAGCGAGGAGTTCGAGGCCGCGGTCGCGTTCTCGCTCGGCGACGACGGATCGGTCCGCTGGGTGACCGTGGGCCTGCGGTGCATCAAGGATGGATTCTGTGGGGTCTATGCCGACTGGAAGATCGACTACGGCCCCACGGATCACCTCCTGACCATGGTCTAAGTCTGCGGAGCGACCGTCCGAACGGGCTGCGGTTCGAGAAGGTTCCGTCCCGGAGCATCGCGAAGAGGACATCTGCCCGGCGTCGTGCGAGGCAGAGCAGGGCCTGGGTGTGGTGCTTGCCCTGGGCGATCTTCTTGTCGTAGTAGGCCCGGGAGGCCGGGTCGCCCAGGGCGGCGAACGCTGAGAGGAAGAAGGCCCGTTTGAGCTGCTTGTTTCCGCGTCGG
Organism: Streptomyces sp. NPDC048603; assembly: GCF_043199475.1. Classification (NCBI taxonomy): domain Bacteria; kingdom Bacillati; phylum Actinomycetota; class Actinomycetes; order Kitasatosporales; family Streptomycetaceae; genus Streptomyces; species Streptomyces sp. NPDC048603. The sequence goes on from NZ_JBICVY010000018.1 coordinate 120,678, forward strand.
GACGGTTGTTCGCCGCGGATCGAGGAGCCCGAGCTGCGGGTCGCTGGGGCGAGGCCGGCGTAGGCGGCGAGGTGGCCGGCGGTCGGGAAGGTGCTGCCGTCGCCGACCTCGATCAGAATGCGGGCTCCGGTCCTGACGCCGACTCCCGGCATGGACGTCAGGACTTTCGAAAGAGGGTGGGCCTCCAGGAGTTCCTCGATCCGCGCGGCCAACAGCTTCCGCTGGTCAAGGACCGCGGTCAGCGATCCGGCCAGGCTCGGGACGATCAGTGCCGCCGCCTCGGTGCCGGGAACGATGACGGTCTGATCGTCCAGGGCGGCGAAGATCTCCTCGACGAGCCGCTCGGCCATCCTGGGGGCTCTCGGCCGTAACAGCGTGACCAGCCGACGACGGCCGGCCTTGCGGATCTGGGCCGGTGACCCGAACCGCTCCAGCAAGGCCAGGACCGCCGGGTGCTGCAATCGCGGCCCCAGTACCCGCTCCAGCGACGGATGGACCTGGGTCAGCAGGCCGTGAAGCCGGTTGGCGACTCGGGTTGCTTCCCCGGCCAGGTCGTCGTCGAACCCCACGATCATTTCCAGCTCGGCGATCGTCTGGTCCTCGCCGTCGATCGCCCGCAGCGTGTGGGGCATTGCCCGGGCGGCGTCCGCGATGATGAACGCGTCCTTCGCGTCCGTCTTCGCCTCACCTGGGTAGAGATCGGCGATCCGCCGCATCGTGAGGCCCGGGAGGTAGGCGATCGGGCAGCCCATGTCCCTTGCAACTGTCAGCGGCAGGGCGCCGATCGAGGCCGGCTGGTCGACCACGACGAGCACGGTTCCGTGCTTGGCCTGCAGCTTGGCGAACAGTTCGCGGAGCTTGGGTTCGGTGTTGGGCAGCCGTTTGTCGAAGGCTTTCTTCCCGGCCGGGGTGACGGCGGTGGCGTGGTGTTCGCCCTTGCCGACGTCCAGGCCGAGGAAGACGTCGATGTCGCCGGTGTCGATCACGTGCAGGCCCCTCCATCACGCTTTCGTCCGGCCTTGCCTCGGCACCGAGCTGCTACATCCACGTTACGGAGAGCTCTTCCGGCCTGGGTGAAGCCGGTGCTCAAGCCCCTCATCAGCGGTCCGTCGATGCCTCCGGACCCGGTGACACCACCCCCCGGATCATCAACAACAAGGGGGGGAAGTCATGCCGGACCCGAGGGCCGGAGGCCCCATTGCGGAGCCACGAAAAAGGTAACGGGGGGGCGAACTCACAGGTCCCAGCCCCGTGGACCGGGGCAACTTGGCCCGGATGCTGCTCGCCGCCGCTTGGTACCAGGTGATATTCCGCAACGACTACGGATTCACCTTCACCCCGCTGTACCTCACCGCACTGGAGGACCCCGCCGGCTTCACTCTCGACTGACTCCCGCAGCTCCCCTGCCAGGACATGGTCGACGACGTCGTTCACCAGCTCTACCTGGCCACCACCGGCGCCCTGGAGGCGCTGCGAGCCCGCACCCGCCCCCGGGACGGCACAAGCGGACCCACCTTCCCGGGCGTCGGCATCACTGCCGACGCCGACCTCGTCGTCGACGGCCTGCTACTCGACTTCAAGAGCACCAAGCACCCCTTCGCCCGAGGGCTGTCCAAGCACACCGCGAACCAGCTGCTCGGCTACCTGCTCCTCGACACCGCCGACCGCTACCGGATCGACACCCTGGGCCTGTACCTCACCCGCTCCGGCGTCCTCGCCAGCTGGCCCGTCGAGGACTACCTCAACCTCCTCGGCACCTGCCGCCGCGACCTGCCCACCCTGCGCACCGTCTTCGCCGAACTCCTCGCCGGCCGCCAGGCCGACGTCATCCCGTACGACCAGGAGGAAGAGGGCCAGGCCCACGAGCTTCTCGAGCGCCTGGCCCCCGTCATCGAAGTCGGCCACTGCCCGGTCTGCGCCCAGCTGCTGCCCGACTCCGCCCGCCGCCCCCGCAAGTACTGCTCCCGCTGGTGCACCGGGCGTGCCTCCACCATCCGCAAGCGGCAGAACCCGACGCCAGGGGGCCCGGCGGTCTGAGTACGGGCGTCCCGGCGGCCCCGGCCGAGCGCAAGGCTCGCCGGGAGTACGAGAACCGGGTCGGCACCCTCGCGCCGACCAGATCACGCGAAGATACGATCGATGCCACAGGAACGTATGGCATGCAGAGACTTCACCGGGGGGGCGTTGGGGATGAATGTTGATGAACTCGGCCGGCCCTGGACCGATTCGGGTGGCGGGCCGATCGTCGTGATCGCGGCAGATGCTGCCGAGCACTGGCGGGGGACGCTGCCTCCTGTGGGTGTGGAGGTTCCGGAAGGCTGGATCTGGGGCGCTGCGGGCGGACCGGAGTGCGACTACGACCGGGCGTGCGATCCACCGGTTTTCGAGACGACACCGTTCGGGGGCTTCGGATGGGTCGATGTGCACGGGCAACCCGTCTTGGTCCTCGACAGTGAAGTCCGCACGTGGTTCGTGGCGGATGCAGCGGGCAGCCGGGGCGGGATCCTGGTGCGCTCATCGGCCGACGAAGCCGATGATGATCCCGGGAACGTCCCCGAGCAGAGTTGGCGCACCGTGGGAGTGGACGTCATCTCGCTGTCTGACGGCCGCCTCTACATGTTCGATTCGGCCTACAGTGGGGCGGCGGATCCGGAGCAGATCCGGGCGTTCGACGGGGTGGGTGTCATCGAGCTCGGGGCTGGACGCTGGCGGGTTGACTTCGCCACGAACGGCGACGAGGTGGATTTCGTGCGCTTCCGGCCCGCCCAAGGCGAGCAGTAGTCGTCGGGGCCGGCTCGCCGACCGCGCTCCGGTTCTTCCGAAGACCAGGCTCCGGAGCCGCTACGCCAGGTCGAAGAGCCCCGGCCCCCGCTCGCCAGAGGGCGGCACGCGACACCGTCCACCCCGATGCACCACGACCGCGGCCCGTTCAGGAGACCGGGGCCGAGTAGTGGTCGAGGTACTCCCGGAGGTGGGGGGCGAGCGCGTCCTCCCCGCCGGTCCCGTTGAGGTACGTCCACAGCTCGTTCTCCACGACGAACCGGTAGGCGAACTCCTCGAAGCTCGTGGCGCACCGCACCAATGACTCCGCTGCCGCTGCGCGGAACTCGGCTCGGTCCTCCTGCGCCAGCTCCCGGTAACCCCACTCCAGATCCAGGTGCGAGCAGACGACGAACGACTCCCCCGAGGGCCGCAGGTACAGGTACCAGATGACGCAGTCCTGCTGGTCCCGCAGGAACCGTACGAGGCGGGCTCCCTCCTCGACGGGACTCTCCAGCGGGCCGGACAGGTCGCTCCAACAGGCCGTCACCGACACCTGGTCGCACATGCGGGCCAGGCGGTTGCTGCCGTAGCCGGTCCGGAAGTCCTCGGGCAGGTGCAGGCCGAGGGCCGTCAGTTCAGCCCCCAGCGACTCCAGGTGCCCGGTGTGCTCGGACGGCTGCTCGCCCGGCCCGCCGCACCAGCCGAAACGGCCGTCGAGACGGGCGGGGTCGACGGGCGGCATGCACTCCGGCGGGTACACCTCGTAGGTGAACTCGCAGGGGCGGTAGGGGCCCAGATCGGTCGCACACCATCCGGAGGGGAAGTCGACGGACGCGGAGGCGGGTACGGATGCGGGTGTGGGCGCGGACATGGACATGGAAACCCCCTGGGTCAGGGCCCGTTCGAGGCCTCGGTGGTTCAGCGGTACGACCGCAGACTCGCACCCGCCACTGACAATGGGGTTCCGCCCACTGCGCCGCCCTCCCCGTGCGGACGTGTACTAAAGCCTGTCTGATAATTGATCTTGTGGCGGGTCGAGGTGAGTTGACGGACGCGGCGTGGGAGCGGATAGAGCCGCTGTTGCCGCAGGTGGACGGGCGTGGTCGTCCGTGGCGTGATTACCGCCAGGTGGTCAATGGTGTGCTGTGGCGGTTGCGGACCGGTGCTCCGTGGCGTGACCTGCCCGAGCGGTACGGGCCGTGGCAGACCGTCTACGAGCAGTTCGCCCGCTGAGGCGGACGGCACATGGGCCAGGCTGCTGGAGCACGTCCAGGTCCGCGACGACGCGGTGGGCCGGGTGGAGTGGACCGTCGCAGTCGACTCCACGGTCAACCGGGCCCACCAGCACGCCGCCGGCGCCCGCAGAAAGGGGACGCAGACGGGGACGAACTGGAAGATCCGGGCCGCTCGCAGACGTGCCAGGCCCTCGGCCGGTCCCGCGGCGGGCTGACCACGAAGGTCCATCTCGCCGTCGACGGCCGGGGCCTGCCGCTGTCCACCGTGCTCACGCCCGGGAATGTCAATGACGCCACCGCGTTCGCCCGGGTCCTCGACGGGATCCGCATCCCGCGCGTCGCCGCAGGCCGCCCGCGCACCACGCCGGCGCGGGGGCTGGGCGACAAGGCCTAATCCAGCAGGGCCATCCGCCACCTGCTGCGGCGCCGGGGCGTCGCCGCCACGATGCCCGAACGCCGCGACCAGGTCGCCAACCGCCGCCGACGCGGCGCTCTCGGAGGCCGCCCACCCGCCTTCGACAAGGAGATCTGCCGCGACCGCAACGTGGTCGAACGATGCTTCGCCCGCCTCAGCTTGTTCTTTGACTTTCGTCCGTCTCGGATTGGTGCTCAGCTGCCTCGTGCGTCGCGAGCTCCTCGGGCGTGCCCACGAACGCGGGGCCACAGCCGAGCGGCAGGCGTGCCACGACCATCGCGATGGCTTGTTCGGGTGTATCCGCCGGGCCTACGGACTCGGTGCGGAGGGGCCCCGACACCCAGTAGCCGCCTCCGGCTGCCGGCTGGATGTAAGGGATGTCCCACGTGTGCCGATACTCGGTGCAGCGGCTGAAATGCAGTTCACCCATCCCAGTCCAGGGAAACAGCTGCCGCAAGCGGGGCTCTGCGTACGCGGCGGCCAGAAGCGCGGTCCGTACGCGCCCATCAGTCCGTACGGCCTGCCAGCCTGCCTCGACGATCGCCGTCGATGAAGTCGTGTCCACGAGGTCATCATGCACGGCCTCGTGCCTCCTGGATCGCCCCGTCGACAGTCGAACGGTCCGTCGAACTTGATCACCCGAGCAGGGAAAGCCTGAACGTGGAGGCGGCCTTCGTCTGATCATGTGCTCCGACCAAGGTGCACGTGATCACGACGAAGGCTGTGAGGTGAGTCTGCTGCCTGATGCTGTCCGGAGGGAAGCGTTCGCGGAAGCGTCACGCTTCCGAGGCGAGTTCTACGAGTGTCTTGCCGCGCGGCGCGACGAGTTGTTCGAGCTGGTGGACGCGGTGCTGTGTGCGGACGGCGCGGTGAAGTCCCCGGTGGATTTGACGCTGCTGCCCGAGCATCGTCGTGGGCACGGAGCGATGTACGGCGGCCTGAACCACGGCCGGCTCGACGTCGGTCGGCTGCGGACCGTGCTGGCCGGGCTGTCGCTGCCGCGTTTCGACGGCGGGCGCCTGGTCCTGGCGGTCGATGTGTCGCCGTGGCTTCGCTCGGACGCGCCCTGCTCGGCCGAGCGGCTGTTCTGCCACGTCTATGGCCGCGCGAGGACAGCCTCGCAGTTCATTCCAGGCTGGCCCTACTCCTTCGTGGCCGTGCTGGAACCGGGTGCCACGTCTTGGACCGCGATCCTGGACGCAGTCCGGCTCGGCCCCGCGGACAATGCGACCGCGATCACCGCCGACCAGCTCCGAGGAGTCGTTGAACGACTCATCACCGCGGGGCAGTGGCGGGCCGGGGACCCGCATATCGTGATCGTCAGCGACGCCGGCCACGACGTCACCCGCCTGGCCTGGGTCCTGCGCGACCTGCCGGTCGAGCTGGTCGGCCGGGTCCGCTCCGACCGCGTGATGCGGCTGCCGAAGCCGCCGCGGATGCACGGCGTCAATGGCCGGCCGCCCAAGCATGGCCCGGAGTTCCGCTTCACCAAGCCGGATACCTGGCCCGAGCCCGCGATCACCACCGTCACCGGCACCACCAACTACGGCAAGGCCGAAACCCAGGCCTGGGACCGGGTCCACCCCAGGCTCACCCACCGCTCCTCCTGGCTCGACCACGACGGCGAACTGCCTTTGGTCGAAGGAACGCCGACGCGGTTGAAGGTCGAGCACCTGTCGAAGGAACGGAATGCCCCGCCGGTGTGGTTATGGTCCTCCAAGACCGGCGCCACCACGGACGACGTGGACCGCTGGTGGCAGGCATTCCTCCGCCGCTTCGACCTGGAACACACCTTCCGCTTCGCGAAACAGACCCTGGGCTGGATCACCCCCAAACTCCGCACCCCAGCGGCTGCGGACCGCTGGACCTGGATCCTGATCGTCGCTCACACCCAGCTTCGGCTCGCCCGCCCTCTTGCCGCGGACCTCCGCCGGCCCTGGGAGAGACCCACCGCCTCCGACCGGCTCACCCCGGCCCGGGTCCGCCGAGGGTTCAGGGACATCCGCCCTCACCTCGCCTGCCCGGCCCGTGTTCCCAAACCCCGGGGCGCTGGCCCCGGCCGGCCACCCGGCGCCAAGAACAAACACCAGGCACCCCGCTACGACGTCGGCAAAACCGTCAAACGCCCCGAGACCCTCAAGGCCATCGGCAAGCCGGGTAGGTCCTGGTAGATAAAGAACAAGCAAAGGCTGCGTTTCCAAACACCTCGACACCTTCATGGCCGGGCACGGCCTGGTCCGTCTGCGGCCCAGCTACCGCAACCGCAAGCCCCGGCCGGGCGAGCAGCTGCTCAAGCCGATCCGGCAGCTGATCGAGTCGGTCAACGACACCCTCAAGGGTCAGCTCGACCTCGAACGCCACGGCGCCAGGACCCCAGCCGGAGTCCTGGCCCGCGTCGGCCAACGCATCCTCACTCTCACCGCGGCCATCTGGCACAACCGGCAGACGGGAACACCCACCACCCGCTCACTGATCGCCTACGACCACTGACCCGAGCACTTCGGAATTACTCGTCTAGGGCTACGCCGACGCCCGATCCCCGCCCCGCAACTCCCACCGTCGCGCGGTACCCGGCTCACCGGTCCTGGGCGGGTCGGGCCCGAACTCGGGTGCATGCCGGACGACCTTCTGCCGACGTACGGCGGTGCGGCGATACTGAAGGTATGCCGACGGCTCGACCCCTGGTCCCCGATCACACTGGGTAGTCGCCGCCGCAATGCCCGCTGTGCGGTCCGTTCGGCAGGTCGAAGGGTGGCAGCGATGGACGCAATGGCGCCGGGCTCGCGTGAGGCGCCCGAGGATCCGTTCGCGCCGCACAACTCCGCCTCGGCGGTTCTGGACGACCACGGCAGGGTCATCGGCTGGAGCGAGCGCGCCCGGGAGTACCTCGGCTACCTGCCCGATGAGGTGCTGGGCCGCACGGCCTTGGAATTCTTGTTCGACCCTCGTGACCATGCGACGGTCCGGGCCGCAGCGGCCGCGTGCGAGCGCGACCGGGGCTGGTCCGGCGTCCTGCCCGTCCTGCACCGCAGCGGGCGACGGGTGGAGCTGGGCTTCCGGGCCCGCGCCGTCATCCGCGCAGGCTCGGCCCGCGAGTGGTTCCTCGTCGCTGCCCCGGCGGAGGAGATGCTCCAGTGGGAGACGGACCGGTCGGTCCTGGACGGCCTGTTCCGGCGCTCTCCGATCGGTCTGTCCGTCCACGCTCCCGATCTGAGCATCCTGCGGATCAACCGGGCGCTGGCCCGGTTCACGCAACTTTCCGTGGCGGAGATCCGGAGCCGACGCATCGGCGACTTCCTCATAGGTCCGGACGTGAAGACCATCGAATCCCGGCTGCGACGAGTGCTGGAGACGGGCGCCCCCCTGATCTTCACCGAACAGCCCTGCCGCCTGAGGAGTGACCCCGACCACGAGCGGGTGGTGTCGGTGTCGGCGTTTCGGATGGAGCACCCTTCCGGCGGGATACTCGGAGTCACCCAACTGGTGGAAGACGTCACCGACCGCTACCGGGCCCGGCGGCGGCTCGCCCTGCTCAACCGGGCCAGCGCCCGCATCGGGACCACACTGGATCTCGGCCAGACCACCCGGGAACTGGCCGACGTCGCCGTCCCCGACCTCGCGGACGCCGTCTCGGTGGATCTGCTGGAGTCGGTCGCCCGGGGCGACGAGACCGCCGAGGACGCGAGCGGACCGGTCCGCAGGATGGCCGTCCACTCGGTCGTAGCGGAGGCGCTGAGGGTGATGTACCCCGCCGGAGAGGTCTTTCACTTTGACCCTCGTACCCCGCAGGCCAGGTGCCTGGCCGAGCAGCGGCCCATCCTCGAACCGGCGCTCCGGAGCAGCCTCGGCTGGTACTTCCAGGACCCGGAGCGCACACAGCGCGCCCTCGACCTGGACGCTCACTCACTGATCGTCGTACCGCTGACGGCCCGCGGCCTGCTCCTCGGCCTGCTCAGCCTGTGGCGGGCCAGGCGGCCCGAGCCGTTCGAGGAGGACGACCTCACGCTCGCAGAGGAATTCGCCGCACGGGCCGCCGTGTGCATCGACAACGCCCGCCGCTACACCCAGCAGCATCAGGCCGCGTTGACCTTGCAGCGCAGCCTGCTACCGCAGGAGTTGCCCGAATACAGCGCGGTCGAGGTCGCGCACCTCTATCTGCCAGCCGATCCCGCCACCGGCGTCGGCGGCGACTGGTTCGACGTCATCCCGCTTTCCGGAGCACGCGTCGCCCTCGTTGTCGGCGATGTCGTCGGTCATGGGCTGCACGCCGCAGCCACCATGGGCCGCCTGCGCACAGCCGTGCACACCTTGGCCGACCTCGACTACGCTCCGGACGAGGTCCTCTCCCACCTGGACGACTTGGTCAACCGCCTGGCAGCTGAGCAGGAGCCTGCCAACGGACGCTCGCGGGGCCGACAGATCGTCGGCGCGACATGCCTGTACGCGGTCTACGATCCAACCTCCCGGCGCTGCACTCTGGCCCGGGCGGGCCACCTTCCCCCCGCCGTGGTGACCGCCGACGGCACGGCGAGCCTGCCCGACCTTCCCGAAGGGCCGCCGCTGGGCCTGGGTGGACTCCCCTTCGAGTCCGCCGAATTGGAACTCGCTGAGGGAAGTCTGCTGGCGCTGTACACGGACGGCTTGGTCGAGGCCCGTGGCCTCGACCTCGACGAGGGATTGGAGCGGCTGAGAGAAGTCCTGTCCCGGCCCGGCAGCCCGCTGGCGGAGACCTGCACGGCAGTGCAGGACGCCCTGCTGCCGGATCACCCACCGGATGACGTGGCACTGCTCCTCGCCCGCACCCGTGTGCTGGCGCCGGAGCAAGTCGTCTCCTGGGAACTGCCCGCGGAGCCGACCGCCGCCGCCCGGGCACGGCACCTGACGGAGGCCACACTGACCGCGTGGGGCCTGGAGGACCTGGCCTTCACCGCCGAACTGGTCGTCAGTGAACTGGTCACCAACGCCTACCGGTACGGCGGCGGCACGCCGCTGACCCTGCGACTCATCCGAGACCGCAGCCTGATCTGCGAGGTCTCCGACAGCAGCAGCACCGCCCCGCACCTACGACGGGCGCGCATCACCGATGAGGGTGGGCGCGGTCTCTTCCTGGTGGCCCAGCTCACCGAACGATGGGGCACCCGTTACACCCGGGACGGCAAGACCGTCTGGACGGAGTTCCCCCTCGCCGCAGCAGCGGAGGGGCACGTCGCGACTGCGGCGAGCCTTGCCCTCGATCGGTGACGCCGGTCGGGCCGAAGCCGAGTCGGCTCCGACGGCCTGGGTGTCCGACCCGGGATCCGCTGCGGATGCCGGGGGATCACCACGGGACCTGCTGGTAGTCCCTTCAGGAGGACGCGGTGGATGGGTGCGCCGACCTCCCCTGCACGATGGGGTGGAAGGTGCGGGCGGCGCCGTCGGCGCTGTTCAGTGGCGGGTGCAAGCCGGTCGCGGCGTGCCGCTCCCGGGCGGGGAGCGGTTTCTCATCGGTGACCCGGTCGGTGTTGACGCTGCGCATGAGCGGGGAGCCTTCGGCATGCCCCCTGAGCGGCGGACTGGGATAGTGGAGGAAGGGGCTCGGCTCTGAGCGGGATCTTCCGTTCCCTGCCCTGCAGGGCAGTGGTACTGGCTGCGGCTGAGGCGACCGTCATGGCAGGTCCGTCGGCGGCTTCATCGGTGCCCTGGTGCTCTGCTCCAGTTCGTAGGGCGAGGGCCGCCCTTCGGCCCTGGCGCGTTTGCCGGGCCGGGGGTGGGTTCCGGTGCTGGGAAGTGCCGCACGCCGGCGCGTTGCATTGCGTCCTGAGGTGTGTGAACCGCCTCAACCGCCTCGCCCACGGCAGGCGGACCGTCAGGGCCGGCCGAGACCATCACCGATCCGTGAGAGGGGTGGCCATGTCGCTCACCCGTTCCCGCCACATTTGTCACCGCACCCGGGCAGCAGCGGTCGGCGCCGCCTGTGCCTTGGTCGCCATCGTCGGCGCCACCGGTAGCAGCGCCGCACCCTTGTCCCCATCCGCGGGCACCTCGGCCGTGACGGTCGAGAGCGTCGAGGTCCACATCAAGGACTTCAAGTTCGTCCCCGCGGAGGTCAAGGTACCCGCCGGCGCCAAAGTCACCGTGGTGAACGACGACTCGGCCCCGCACACCCTGACCGCCACCGAAGGCCAAGCCTTCGACACCGGCACGATCGAGAGCGGCAAGTCCGGCTCCTTCACCGCACCGTCGAAGCCGGGCAGCTACGCCTTCATCTGCTCCATCCACCCTCAGATGAAGGGGACGCTCGTCGTCAGCTGACACCTGTGCGAAGACCCCCGTCGGGTTCGGCGGGGGCCTTCAGGTCTTGCGCTGGGGCGCTTGCCGTAGTGCGCCTTCTTCTTGCGGGCGCTTCTTGTTACCTCGCTTGGCCATGCCAGACACATCTGTGCATTCGGGGATCTTTTATGACCCCGTCAGGCTAAGTTCCGGGGCGCTTGAACACCACCGGGCCGACATCCATCTGGATGGTTCCATCCGGGTGGAGGCCACCCTGGGGGCCGCACTGACCGCAGCCGGGCTCGTGAACTACCCAACCGAGTGGTGTTCCCAGTCAAGTTCTTCTGTTCAGCGGCGTGGGACCTTCGACAGGCTTGCAGTCCTGGTGCAACAGGTGGCTTATTCCATGGCGGGCTACCGCGCCACCGTGCAAGCATCCCGCTCATACTGACCGGCGCCAGCACAAAATCGGCACCGACGGGTGCACGCCGGACACGCGACTCACCCTGCCGGCGCCGGCGCGGGGCGAGGCTGGTCCGACGGCACCTCCGCCGTAGTCCGCCACAAGCGGCGCGACGCCAGCCCGAACAGCCCGGCGTCGGCGGCGTTGACCAGTACGTCATCCACGGACGACACCCTGTCCAGCGCAGGACGTACTGTGCGGTCTCGACCAGGACCGAGCAGCTCGCCCCGAGCACCAGGATCCGCGGCACGGACGCCACGCGAACCGCATCGGAGCGAAGAACCCCAGCGCCGCGAAGATCAGCAGGTTGCCGCCGATCCCGACCGGCCCCATCGTGACCAGGTCCCGCAGCGGAATCAGACTCACCCGGCCGGGGACGACGCCGGCCCCCGTGCCCGGTTGCAGGGTCAGCCACACCATCGGCACCGTCCCGTAGACCATGCCCACCTCGGCCAGCGACATCCGCCACGCCGACGCTACACCGCCGGCGCGCCGCAGGCTCGCCAGAACCCACACCACCAGAGCGGCCAACGGCAGCCCGACCAGCACCATGAGCAGCACACCGTTGAACGTATCGAAGCAGCCGTGCCACCGCCCGGCCATGCAGGCCGGAGCGGCCATCATGAGCGGCCGCCACATGGCGAACAGCGAGCCCGCCTAGACCGAGGATCGCCAGGCCCGCGAGCATGATCCGGCGGGGCGGTGCTGACGGGGATGGGCTGTGGTTCATTTTCCCCACCTCAGCCGCCTGCCCCGCCGGAGGGGGCAGCGCCGGTGATGGCCTGCGTCTGCCGCGACAGGATGTCCACCAGGCTGCCGGAGTCGCGGTTGATGAGGGTGACGGCGACCCAGCCGGTGTACGGGTAGATGCTCCAGTTGGCGCCGACACCGGGGTTTCCGCCGGCACGCTGGTACTTCCACTGGCCATTGACGATGCCGATCGCGAGGCCGTACGCACCGAACGACGTCGGCCCGTGGGGGATTTTGGCCCCGAAGAGCACGTCGACCCATGGCCGGTCCAGCACCGTGCCGTCGGTCAGCGCCTGCGCGAACCGGACCAGATCCGGCGCGGTGGCGAAGCCGCCGTCCCCGGGGCCATCGATGAAGGCGCGGCCCGGATTCTTGCCGAGCATGTACGGCGACGGGCTGCCCTGGTCCAGGTTGCGGAGCGCGTCCACCACGCTGCCGTCGGCCAGTTCCATGTACGGGTGCGCGATGTGCGGGTCTGTGAGCCACTGCGGCCTGGTGTAGAACGCCGAGCTGGTCATGCCGCAGCGCTTGAAGATGTTCTCCTGGACGTAGTCCCAGTACGTCGTGCTGGCCACGGCCTCCACGATCAGCGCGGAAATGGTGACCGCCGCCTCTGCGTGGACGGTGTCGGGAGTGCCCGGGACGCCCACCAGTTTCGCCTGCCGGGCCCGCTGCTCGTAGTACTCGTGCACCTCGTCCCGGCTCTGGAAGACACGTTGCCCGTCCACATCCGGGGAATCCAGCCTGGAGGTGCCGGACAGCAGGTGGTGGATGGTCACCTGCTCGGCGATGTCCTTGGCGAAGCCGGTCAGGTGGGCGCCCACCGTGTCCGACAGCCGCAGCTTGCCCTGCTGCGCCAGCTGCAAGATGGCCACCGCGTGGAACGGCTTTCCCGCCGAACTGAGGCTGAACGCGATGCCCTCGCCGTTGGGGATCCCCTTCTCCTTGTCGGCCATGCCGTAGCTGCGAGACAGGACCGTGCGGCCCCGGTGCGACAGCAGCACCACGCCGGAGAACTTGCCCTCGGCGGCCAGCTGCGCCACGTACCGGTCGTAGGCTCCGCCGGGCAGGGTGTCCCGCGGGATCCGGTAGTCCGCGGACGCGTCGGTTGGGACCGAGTCGGCGTGGCCGATCCCGGCGCCTACCAGCGGCACGCCGGCCGCCACCACGCCGACGGCAGCCAGCCCGCCCCATCCGAACAGCCGCCGCCGGTCAATGCCCTTTACCGATTCCGAGTCCATGATCACGCTACTTCCCGGTCGAGCAAATCTGGCGCTGACAGTGGTGCGCTGTGGTTCATGCCTCAACTGAAGACGCAAGGCTGTTGCGTTGGCGTATGCGATTTTCGATATGCCCGCGATACACGGAATCCCCTGCCGCGATCCGGGTATGACGAGGTAGCGGCATGACCAGTCGCGTTTCTTGGTTCAGCACACTGCTCTACCGCATCCCGGGCGGCCGTCGGCCGCCCGGTAAGGAGGTGTCCTGGCCCTGCGGTCGGTGGGGACGTCTGGCGGTCATCCTTCCTTCGGGTGCAGGCGGACGACATTGTCCGGTGCTTCCGCCGAGCTCTCGTTCAGGTTGTGTCCCTGACGGGTGAGGACAGCGTTCACGAGCGCGAGCTGAGTGACTTGGTGCCGGAGTGCCGTGATTTCGGCCTTCTGTGCGGCGACGGTTTCTTTCAGATCGGACACGGTCCTGCGGAGTCGCCTTTCGGATGCGGGGAGTTGCTTCGTCTCGGCGCGGACGCGCTCGTAGAACTCGTGCTTCAGGTCGGCATGGCGCTTCTGGAGGGCCATGCGGTGAACACCGGCCTCGGCCGCGAGAGCGACGACGGTCAGCGCGCCGTCGGAGGTTGTGGGCCGGCCGGTGAGGAGCCGGTCGATGGCGGCGCGGATACGCGCGCGCTCATCGGTGGATTGCTCGGTCATGACAGGGCCTCGGCAGGTTGAGCGGTGGCGTGGTGAGTGTCGGCGGTGGCGCGATACTGCTCGGCGACGACGCGGAGACGCCTGGCCAGCGGCTGAGGGGAGAGGGCCGCGAGTTGGTTGATGCGGTCGGTCTCTTTCAGTAGTTCGTTCGCGTGGCTGTCAAGGCGGACGGCGTTCCGGCAGCCGGGGCGGCAGTCAAACTGATTCGGGGCGGTTGCGTCGGGGCCTGGTTCGCAGAGCGCGTTGTCGCGCTTGAAGACGCAGATCAGGGAGGCGTCTGGATTGTCGAAGAGGACCAGGCCGTCGCGGGCCAGGTAGCCGGCGGCCTGCTTGGCGAACTTCTGGGTGACGGTGCGGCCCTCGAATCGCGGCGCCTGGATTGCGGCGGTGAGGGCTCGTCGGGCGGCCGGCCCGGAAATCCTCTCGCCGGCGGCGAGGCGGTCTCGCAGTCGCGCGGCGGTGTCGGCAGCCGCCAGGGCGGTCTCGACGTCGAGGACACTGTGGATGCCCCGGCGGCTACGGCTGCCGTAGCCGCTTGACGTCCGGGCGTCGAGGACGGTGCGCATGTGGCCGTACTGGATCGCCAGCGCGACGAGTCCGCCGGGTCTGCGGGCGATGTGCCATGCCAGGGTCCGGCGGAACCGTCCGAGCCCGATGGCGCCGTGAGGGTCCTGGGGAACGCACTGGTCCGGCAGCCCATGGGATTCGGTCTCCCGGTTGATTCAGGCGATGAAGTCCTCGATCCGCTGGTTCATACTGCTGTTCTTCAAGGCGCCACCGCGCTGACGGCCGCGGGCAAAGTCGTGATGGGTGGAGCTGAAGAGCAGCTCGCCCACCGGGACCATGCGCTCAAGGACTCGGATCGCGCGGACGACCGGGTGCGAAGAAACGTGCAGGACATTTGTTACGGAATCAACTGCTCCGGTTGGTGGAGGGCTGCGGCGCGTGCGCCGGGTGGTGCGCCGGTGCGCGGCGGTCGTGGGTGCCGTCCCGACGCCGGGTGGGTGTACGGGTCACCGGATGTCAGGGTCACGTACAACCGGGTTGCGTGCACTGTGCAGGCGAGCGTGACGGAAATGTCCATATCCGGTCAGGGCCTGATGGGGCACTTCAGCCAACGCGGTCTGAGGTCGAGAGTTTGGGTCCTCGGCCCCAGCAAGGGGTCGGGCACCAGCCGCTACACGCTCTGTATCGGCAGGTGAAGACCTGTTCTTGAGGGAGCATCACCATGACTGCTGCATCGTCCGCTCGTCGTATCGCCGCCACCGTCCTGGCCGCGGGTGCCGTCATTGGCGCGGTCGCCGTGCCGGCCTCCGCCCACGACGGGGACCGTCACCACCAGCGGCCGCAGGTGGAGATCAGCCGGGTCCAGGCCGACAGCCCCGGCGGGGAAGACCGTTCGAACCGGTCCGTGAACGGTGAGTGGGTGGAGATCACCAACACGACCCGCCACGCGGTGAACCTCAAGGGGTGGACGCTGCGGGACGAGGACGGCAACCGGTACCGGTTCAAGGACGTGCGCCTGGCCGGCCGGGCGACGGTCCGGATCCACACCGGTCACGGCCGCGACACCCGCACCGACCTCTTCCAGGACCGCAACGACCACGTGTGGGACAACCGCTCCGACACCGCGACCCTGCGCAACGACCGCGGCCGCACGATCGACACCAAGTCCTGGGGCCGCCACCGCTGAACAGGGTGACAGCGCCGGCCGCCGCCGTTGAGCGGTAGCTGGCGGGGCTTGTGGGGGAGCCGGGTGTGCCGGGCGGCTGGGGAGGCTGCCCGGCACACACCCATGCCGGGCCGGTGGTGCGCCCGCCAGCGTTCGCTGTGCGGTACCGCGGGCCGCATCGGGCCGGGGGCGGACACGCTGGCTGATCGCTACGAGACGACCGTGCAGATCGCAGCTCTCAACGAATGGCTTTGAACGGAGGTGGCCCTCTCGTCCTCGTTCACCAGTCCCGGCCGGCGGTCAACTCCTCCGCATCCGCATCCGTGAACCCGTACGCCGACCCGACGAAGCAGAACTCCTCACAGATCCACTCCCGCGCCACCGTCTCAATCTCACTTCCGGCCGCCACGAACTCCCTGTCCAACAGGTTGAACTCCTCCGTCGCAGCCTGGGTGAGCACATACAGACTCTCCAGGTCCGACGGCCGCTCGGCCTCGACGCGTTCACACAGCCGCAGCAAGATCGCCTTCCCCTGGTCGACCACGTGACCAGGGAAGTACGAGTCGTCGTACATCGACCGCAGGAACGCGTGTCCCGCTACCTGCAGGTTTGTGATCGGCATGGCACTCCCCTACCTCTGCGAAAGCTGACGCGCCGATCATGGACCACACCACTGACAACGACGCCCCATCGGGCGCAGCTGGGCGGAGGTGACCCACGTTGCGTACTCGACCGGTTCGGCACCGCCGCCGGACTGCGGAGGGGCAGTATTCGATGACTGCACGATTCTTGGTGCAGGTCCCACAGGTTCCGCATCAGGGCTTCCCCGACTTCCGGCCCGCACTACGAGGCCGAGCGGTGCCACAGGGGGTGCGCCGCCGAGACGGCGCACCCCACTGGCTAGCCGAAGAACACGGAGTGCACAGTCGTCGCTCCGCCGTACGCGCCGCCGGTGTTGGGCGGCAGCGTGTCCTGCGGGATCGTGCAGGCCTCGTCCCGGTACAGCGTGGCCACGGTGTCCGTGAAGTTGTCGACCACGCCGGCCCCGCCCGGCATCGGGATGCACTCGTCGTCTGACGGGTTCTCCATGACCTCCCGGAAGCCCGTGTCGGTCCGGTTGTAGGCGAACGTGCCCGTCGCGGCCTGGGCGCTGGTCGGCAGTCCCGTCACCAGCGCGGCTGCGGAAGCGGCCACCACGGTCATCCGGGCCAGTCGTTTCCACCTGTGCATAAAGAACCCCTGTTCTGTTTGCGGACAGTACCCGGTATCAGAACGGCAGGGATGCCCCCGGGGCCGCTGCCCCGGCCAGGAAAGCACTCAAAAGGGGACTGGTGGTGATACTTCGAACGGCCCGGGCCACCGGTCGGCGGCGGGCCGTCAGCTGCCCGTCCCGGTCATGGACTGGACGGCGCGGGTCCATTGCAGGTGTTCGCTGCGCGCCTCCCCAAGCCGTGAGCACGTGCTGTCCGTTTCGTGAACACAGCCACCCAGACCTTCGGGCTACAGCCCCTTCGGGCCCGGGCGCAGGACGTCGGCGTAGATCCGGGCCCTGACATCCAGCAGGCCCTGGCCCGTACCACCTCCGCGCTGTGCTGGTTCCCCGCCCTCATCGCAGCCCGCAACGGCGGGGTCATCGCCATCGACGTCAAGGACGTCATGCCCTCCACCCTCTCCGACCGATACGCCCTCAGCGTCACCGCGGTCCAGACGGCCTGATCTTGACCGGCCTGAAGGTCAGTGGGTGTCGGCTTCTTGACGGCGGCCCGGGGTCCTGGCGGTCGGGAAACACCCGCATGGCAGCGGAGCCCAGACGATCCACGGCCTCAGCCGAGCCGACATCCGGGGGTCGAGGGCATCGTAGTCAAAGGCATGTCGACCCGGTACCTCACCGGGTACCGCGGCTGGACCAGACACCTCACGTTGCTATGCCGTCAAGTTCAGGGGGATGAGTCCTCCGTTCACGGCGCGGAGGTAGAGCCGCTGGTGCCACTCGTTGGCGTCGGGTCCCGGGTCGGTGGCCAGGACGGGGTGGGGGCCGGTCTCGATGAGGTGCAGGAGCGTCCAGGCGACGCCGTAGCAGTCGTCGGGACCGAAGCAGGAGACGAGCGCTCGGGCTTCTTCTCCAGTGACCGGCTTCGAAATCGCTTCGAGTTGCTGAACGCGCCTGTCGATCTCTTCTTCGCTCCCGTCCCAGTCGGGGAGCGGGCCGGCGGCGACGAAAACCTGCACTTCGGGTCTCATGGGCGAATGATCGGTTGCCTTCGTTACTGCAGGCAAGACCTCTTGGCTGGTCGGGCTGTCGATGTGTGATCGGAGTGCGATTCATGGCGCGTTCGATGCGGGAGCAGTACGACGAGAACCAGGCCGCGGGCCGCCTGCGGGTGCCCCTTGCGGCCTGGCGGTGGGCCTCCGGTTCGGGCCTGGTCCCGCCGGCGGACGCCGGGCGGGGGTTGTGGTCGCGGGCGGTGGTGGAGGCCGCTGACCCCGAGGCCGTGCGTGCGGTGCTGCGGGGCCCGGTCGGTGCCGGGGTGGCGGCGGACCGGCTGACGCAGGCCCTGGGGGTGCCGCTCCCGATCCTCCGGCCGAGGGTGACCGCCGCAGGGGCGGCCGCCTTGTCCGTGCCAGCCTGCTGGTCTGCCTCGGCGAGGACAGGGAAATCCCCGACATCCATGGGCGGTATTTGTGCAGATGCGTACTGACACGAAACCGATAGATCGTACCCGAGCGTGCAGTGGACAGAATCCCTGCACGCAATGCACGCCGTCGCGCGCCATGTGGAACTACATTCCCCCTCCGGGGACACCGCCCCAGCCTGAACGGATTCATGCAGCGACACCCCTGCCCGATGCCCGGCACACCATCGATGGTGGCGGCTCGTAGCGGCCGTTTCGATGGGTTATGCCGGTCTGCCGGTTCGCGAGCAAGCATGCGAACCCTCATGAAGCCCTTTTGCGTGGTCGGCTGAGCGGGAAACACAGCGGGCCATAATCCGCGTTACGACCTAGAGGAAGAGAGACGTACATGTCGACCAGGATTGTGAAGTATTTTCGTCGTGCTGCTGGAGCGGCAGCGGCGGGTGCGTTGATATCGCTGTTCCTTCCGGCATCGCCGGCATCAGCAAGTTTCATAAGCGACTGGGACAGGATCATGTCGTACAACACGGGTGGTATGTGTCTTGAGATAGCGGACTGGCGCCAGGACAACGGTGCCCCGGCTCGTCAGTGGAGTTGCACTGGAGGGGCGAATCAGAAGTGGTTGGCGTCGTCCAGGGACGGGGGATATTGGATATGGAACGCACACAGTGGAAAGTGTCTTGAGGTCGCAGATTGGCGCAGGGACAATGGTGCCCCGGTCCGTCAGTGGGGTTGTACCGGAGGCGCCAACCAGCGGTGGCACTTTTCTTGGGGCGGGGCATCCGAGTACACGATGATCCTTCAAAACGCGCACAGCGGCAAGTGCATTGAAGTTGCGGATTGGCGCACGGACAACGGTGCTCCTGTGCGGCAGTGGGACTGCCACTATGGAGATAATCAGTTGTGGTTCTAGCCTCCGAGATTCTGTCACGCACCTTCTCGGCGGCCCGGTGTTCCCGGGGGCAGTACCACCTGGCCGCCCCAAGCAGTCAGGCGGTCCAATCCGGTGACGTGCGGTCAGCGCGGCCGCGTCCGGGCCGGTGCCGAGCCGGTGTCGGCCGGGGGAGCGGGACTCGGCGGCCGAGGTCCCCTCGGCACCTGCTGGAGATGTCTCGGCCGGCTCGGCGGCGGGACGGGCCCGGTGGCCGGCTGTGGGCTGCACAGGGGAGTGACGGGGTGTGGGCCGGTGCCCAGGGCAAGACGTTCGTTTATCCGCTCATTCTCCCGTTTCACTGAACGCGTAGGCCCCGCATTCCAGTTGGGCGCGCGTGGATCAATTCTCAGCTTGGACGAAGATAGTACTCTCGGCAAAGCCGGAGTTTATCGGATGCGGAATTCAGTAGACCTCAGAGAATCGTCCGGGGAAGGAATTCCAGCGACACCAAATCTGGCCATCCGTCAGCCAGGGTAGGGGTGTGGTTGTTTTCGGGATGCTACACAAGTCATCTGTGATGCATCAACCGATGCGGCCCCGCGCTGACCGGCTGGGTATCAGGTGGGGTGCTGCCAGAGCGCGCGGCGGGGGTGGGCCGGATTCGAACCGGCGTCCTCCCTCTGAGCAGGAGGGCACGACGACCTCTGCGCTACCTGCCCCCGCCGCGGCCCGGGCGAGTCTACGCCGACCGCCTCGCCACTGCTGGCCGGGCCCGCTCGCGGGCCCCTTCGGCCCGGAGGCGGAGCCGGAGGGCTGGGGGGTGGAAGCGAAGCGGACACCCCCAACGGCCGTAGGCCGCTGACCCCGT
>NZ_JBICVY010000019.1:0-133485 GCF_043199475.1 Streptomyces sp. NPDC048603
GGGCGGAGGGGCATAAATGCCCCTAAAGGAATTGCCTTTCGGCAATTCCCGCAGGGAATTCCCCTTCGGGGAATTCGGGGTGGTGTATGCCAACCCCCTTCGGGGGTTTTGTTGGGCGGGTTCGAATTGCCTTTCGGCAATTCTTGGTTGGTGGGTTTTTGAAGCCTTTTCAGGCTTTTTCGGTTTCCCGCGTTGCGGGAATTGGTGGGGTGTTGGTTGTGGGGTGGGGCCCGCCTGCCGGCGGGTGGGGTGGTGGGTGGTGTGGGCCTCTTCGAGGCCTTGGGGGTGTGGGGGTGTTTTGTTGTGGGGGTGTGGCTAGGGTTTGGGGGTTGGTGTCATGTGTGGTGGCTGGTTGGTGGGTTGGTGGGGGCTGGGTGGGGGGTGTGGGCCCCTGTCGGGGCCTGTGGGGGTGGGAGGGGGTTGTGTGCGGGTGTCGGGTGGACGGGTGGGGGTGTTCGGGGGTGGGGGTGGTGGTGTCGTTTCCTGAGGGGGTTTCAGCGCCCTTCCGGGCGCCATGGCCGGGGTGGGCCGCCCTTACGGGCTTCCGAATTTATGAGGGCCGGGGCGTGCTCGAATTCAGGGGCGGTCTTACGGCCGGAATCGGCGGGCTTCGAATTCCATTTCCTTGACGCGTGCGACCCCGTTCCGGGATCCCTCGCACGCCTCACGGACGGGCCGTCACACCCTCAGAATCTGATGACACTTCAGAGAATACGTGCGAGAAAT
The DNA here is from genome assembly GCF_043199475.1 of Streptomyces sp. NPDC048603. Taxonomy (NCBI): domain Bacteria; kingdom Bacillati; phylum Actinomycetota; class Actinomycetes; order Kitasatosporales; family Streptomycetaceae; genus Streptomyces; species Streptomyces sp. NPDC048603. The sequence continues at coordinate 727 of NZ_JBICVY010000019.1, forward strand.
GCAGACCGCCCGGGAATCGAAAAGAACACCACCCCGGAAAAGAAGAAGAGGCCCTTCCGGGCCTCCCCCACACAGCAATCACACCGTCAAAACACCGTGCACCCCGGCCACTTCCGCCAGCCAGCGGGGCCCGGCTACCCCCAGTAGACCGGCAGTCCCCTCGCGCGCGCTTCCTCGGCCAGTCCCCGCAAGTCCTCCAGCCGCTCCTGGATGTACCCCGCCCTGCGTCCGCAGTCGACGAAGCGGCCTTCGGTCGTCGCCGGGCGTCCAGCATCCACCGGGACCAACGCGAGAGCCACCAGCACCCTTCCCAGGAAGTCGCCAGCCTCTGCATCACCCGCCAACTCGTCGTACCCAAGCACGCCCAGCACACGGGCCGCGTTGGCGTTGGCCATGTTGACTTCCTCGGAAGCGACGTCAGCAAAGAAGGTGACAGACATTCGGGGGCTCCATTCCTCTCGGATGCGGCATTGGCAGGTGGCTCGCCCAGGGGGAGCAGCGTTCCGGCTGCTCCCCCTGGGGGTGCCGTCAGAGGTCGGCCAGCGTCGCCAGCATGGCGAGCACCTTGTCCCTGTCGAGCGGCAGGGTCTCCCCCTCGTCGTCCGCTCCGCCGGTCAGCAGAACGGGGCCGTGGTAGTTCTGGTAGGTCCGGCCAAAGCGCCGTGCGAGCAGCGTGGCCATCGGGTTGACCGGCTGGGTGTAGAGGCCGTTGTCGTCCAGCCACATGTCCAGCTGGTCGGTCAGCGCCACCACATCCACCTGGTCACAGCGCATCAGGGAGTACATGACCGTAAGTCGGTCTCCGGAGTCGCCGGGCAGGTCGACCGGAATGACCTCGGCCTCGGGCGTGATGAGCAGGGCGGTCGGCGCGATCGTCATGATGGCTCCATCTGTCGCAGTGTGAGTTTTCGGTGTTGGCCGGTTGCCACCCCGACCAACAAGACAACTATAACACAGACTCATCACTTTGGGGGTGCCTGCTGCGCCCATTCCCTCGGAATCGGCCCCCTGTGTCACCGTCCGCAGGGCCCTCCCGTAACGGCCGGCCGAGCGGGGGGAGCCGGCGCCCCCTGTCCGCACACCGCGCAGGGGACCGCCAGACGGGGCCGGGCGGGAGCGGCTCCGGGGCCGGGCGTAGCGCCCGGCCCCGGAGCCCCCTGGTTCAGACCGTCAGGCGGGGTGCGGCCACGTACTCCACACCCCACTCCGGCGGGATCACTTCGCCGGTCTCCGCGTCCGTGCAATAGGCGTTGAAGATTTCCGATGCGCTGAGCGGCTTGGCATAGAACTCCATCAGCTTCCAGCCCATCACTTCGGAGGCCTGGTCGACGGTCGAGCGGATCACCGCGCCGCCGCCAACCATGGCGGCGAGGGTGAGCACCATCATCGCTTCAAGAGCGTCGTCCGGGTCCAGGTCGCTCGTCTCGCCGTCGTTGTGAAACGGCACGGAGACCGAGAGGGTGGCGCCGTTCGCGGATGCCGCGACGACGAGATGGTGACAGCCGTCCCCCACCGCATTGAGAAAGCCCATCAACAGCGCAGCGGAGCGCTCAACCTCGTACGGGGTCCGGTCCTGCGACGTGATTGCCATGCCGATTCCTCTCGGTCTGCTTCCGGTTTCCTGGTCGGCTGCCACCACCAACCAACAAGACAACTATAGCTTACATTCATCACTTTCGGGGGGCTTCGTGGATCTTTCCCGGAGGAATTTCCGCACGTGAGAGGCGCTGCGAACTCGCGGCACCCCACCTCTTGCCGGGTGGGGCGCCGCATTCGCCGGTCAGTCCTCGCCGGGCAGGGAGATCGTGAGCACGGGCTCCATCTCGTCGCCGGGCCCGCACGTGGCGAGCAGCCATGCCTGCTCGCTCTCGCAGCTCTCTCCGTCGCGGGGAACGCGGTAGAGCTCGACGGTGCAGGAACTCCCGTCGTTCGAGCGCCTGATGGCGTAGTGGGTCATTCGGAGCACGTCCCAGAGGCGTCCGGACTCGTCCTGGTAGGTCTGCCGGTTGTCCTCGTCGGTCCAGGCGACGCAGTCGGCCCACGCGGCCGCGGTGAGGGCCACGGGGACCGTGAACCCGGCCTCGCGGGCGATGTCGTCGCCGACGGCGACCAAGGCCCCGTCGGCAAGGGCGTTGGCGCGGCTGTACGCGTGGATGACTCCTCCGAAGAGGTCGGCCACGGAAACGGCCGGCCGCTCCGGCTCGGGGGCCGGGTTCGCGGTGCCGCTGATGAGGGTCCTGTCGGTCATGGTCTGCCCTTTCGTGAGCGGTGTTCTCGGCGGCGGCGGGGTGCCACTCCCCGCCGCCCGGGGCGGGGCGCAGCCGGTGGCTGCGCCCCGAGGGAGGGTCAGGCGTTGGCGGCCGAGCGGGTGACGGATGCGCGGCGCACGTGGTGCACCACGCAGGCGTCCGCGTCCTCGGCAAACGGGTCGGTGAGGTGGTAGCGGGTGTCGGCGCTCCCGAGGTGGTCCGCACGGCCGCAGTAGAAGCAGTCGCACGGCCGAGCCAGGTAGAGGCCGTGGTGCTCGGGCTTGCTGCCGTGGTAGAGAACCAGGTCGCCGGGCTCAACGAGGTCGAGGGTGCGGAGCAGGGTGTCGGACATCGGTGTCTCCTCACGGCTGTGCGTGGATTCGGTTTGTGATCGACTGCCACCGCCGACCAACAAGACAACTATAACACACTTCAATCACTTCCGGTGCCCCCATTAGCCCGCCCACCTGGGTGAATCGGCTCTCGCTCGCCTTCCGCCGGCAGTGAGGATCCGCCGGCACTTCTCACGTGGCCGGCACGGCGGGAGCATGCGGCGTCCAGCGCGCCGGGGTGCGGGAGGGAGTCCGCTGCGGGTGCGAGCGTCTCGGCCCGGTGCACCCACCGACCGGAACGCGAGTGCGCCCCCACCGTGCGACAGGGCACGGTGGGGGCGCGGGACGGGAGGGCGTCTAGCCGGTCGTGACGCTGGCGCGTACGGCCGCGACGGCGGCGGCGGTATCGGCGGCCAGGTCGGGGGTGTGGGAGTCGTACAGGACGGTGAACTCGACGCCGTCCTCGTCGTAGGCGCAGGCGAGCCAACCGGCGTGGTCGGTCAGCGGGTAGTCCGCCTCGGCCTCGTGCCGGTCCTGGCCTGTGAGCAGGACCTCGCCGCCGTCGGGGGTGGGGACGGCGATCCAGGAGCAGCCGGATCCCGGGTGCGCGCCCCTGGTGGCTTCAATGCCCGCCTCGGCCAGGACCCGCTGGAGGTACTCCCCTGCGGTGTCTTCCTCGGCGTAGCCGAAATCGCGGCAGAACGCGTAGGCCAGGTCCGCGGCAGTGTCCGGGCCGGGGGCGTTGAACTCCTCGGCCCACCGGGTGAAGTCCTCCTCGCTGGTGGCCATCAGCTCGACCTGGTCGGCGACCGCGCCCGCGACCACAGCCGCGATGAGCAGCTCCGTACGGTCGACGTCGAGGGTCAGGCCGATGACGGTGTACGTCTGCGTCTCGGTGGCGGTCATGCGATCAGCCGGAAGCTCGCGGCGTCGACCGTCTGGGCGCCGAGGTCTCCGAGGAAGGCCGCGACGACGTAGGCGCCGTTGTCGCCTCCCCAGAGGGTCTCGGGGGTTTCGCCGTCCTCCTCGGCGCGCCACGGGAAGGCTTCCAGCACCGCGGCGGCCGCGTTCGCCTTGGCCTCCTCGTAATCCGCGCCCTCGGCGACGACCGCAAACGAATCGGCGAGATCCCAGACTTCGTACCAGTCTCCGATGATGGTGTATTTCACGGGTTTTCCTTTCGTCGAATTCGAGGGCCCCGGAATTCAGTTCCGGGGCCCGGGGGTGACCTGCGTTTAGCGGCGCGGCCGAGGGACGTCGCGCTGACGGCTGAAGTAGCGGTCGACGAGCATGAGCGCCTGGTCCTCGGTGAGGCCGAGCAGCGCCCCGCCGCGCGTGGACCCGGTGAACACGGCCACGCCGCAGACGGGGTTGGGGTTGGCCTGGTAGGCGTGGAGGAGCTGGCGCGCGGGGGCGTTGGCGGGCAGGCCGAGCGGGACGGCCAGCTCGTCGGTCCACATGATCAGCTGGGTGGTCAGGTCGACGGATCGGACCTGCTCGGCGCCGAGCGCGTCCTGGGGGCAGGTGTCGGCGTCCCAGTCGAGCAGGCGGAATCCGCCGGTGGGCTCGACCCGCAGGGCGTAGCCGTTCTGGAGGAGGGTGGGCATGGGGGTCCCCTTTCCTGGGAGTTGGTTTTCGGTGCGGGTCGGCTGCCACCACCGGCCCACAACACAACTATACCCGCCACTCATCACTTTGGGAACGGCGTAGGCCCTCATTTCCCCTGTTCAGCGGCATGCCCGCGGGGCGCCGGCGGAGCCCGCGCACGTGCCGCCGGCCCGTCCCCTGCTCCAGGGCGCCGGCGTCCAGGCGGCCGGCTGCGCGGTCCGGCGGCGGCCGCGGCAAAGGTTCCCCGGCCGGCCGAGGGCGCGCCGGCCACGTCCACGGGCCTGGAGGGAACGCCCGGCCGCCCACGGCCGGCGGGATACACCCGGGCGGCCGGGCATGGCTGCGCCCCGGCGCGGCTGGTGGGCCGTGCCGAGGCGCGAGGAGGTGCGGGGGGGCTATGCGGTCAGGGTCCAGGGGCCGCTCAGTCGCGGCGGGCCCGGCTGGTGGGGGTTGAGGTCGACGACCACGTCACCGTCGTCCGTGTGGACGGTGAAGACCGTGGCCCAGGACGTGGGGTCGCGCTGGAGAGCCAGCGCCGCGAAGGCGGCGTGTACGGGCGTGTCGGCGTCGATCTCGACGTTCCAGCTGATGCTGTACTCCGGCATGTGCTTCGTGCCTTCCTGGGCGCCCTCAGCGCCCGTGTGGGCTCGTGGGAGGTCTAGGCGGCGAGGGTGAGTTCGATGTCGTCCAGGCTGCGCTCGTTGATGGTGACGCCGCTCAGGGGGTCGAGGTCGTCGAGCCAGAGGTCCTCGTTGTCTGCGAGGTAGTCGCGCAGGGTGTTCGGGTTGTTGACGATGTAGGCGGGGAGCTGGACCTCGACGGTGAACTCGTAGGTGACCTCCTCGCTCACGGTCAGGGCGAGGTGTGCGGTTACTTCCCGGTCGTGGCCCTCGGGCTCGGGCGCATCGGCGTTGACCACGAGGCACAGCAGGTCCGCCGTGTCCTCGTACGGGTCGGCATAGGCCTGCGCCGAGTCGGGGAGCCGGCCGAACGGGGCGCCGAGGCGGTCGAGGTCGCTAAGGACCTGGAGCAGGGCCTGGGGATCGCGCGGATCGGTCCCGCCCCAGGCCGTGCGCAGTTCGGGGTCGGTGAGCTCGGGGAGCGTGTCGAGGTCGCCGCAGACACCCTGTGCGCCGCCGGCGGTCCGGAGGCTGTCGAGGTGGAGTGCGCCGGAGCGGGGGTCGCGGCGCAGCACCAGGTAGGCGGCGTGGGGGTACATGTGGGCGAGGGTGGCTGCGAGGGTGCGGGCCAGGCCCTGCGCCTGGTCCTGAGCGGCTTCGAGTGCGTCCTGGCACTGCTGAAGGGTGGTATGCATCGTTCCTCCTGGGTGTGTGGAGGGCCGGCGGTACGGGCCGGCCGTCGGCTGGGAACCCCTCCCCCGGCGCCGGGCCGGGGAAGGGGGCGGGTCAGGCGGGAAGGAGCTGGTTGCCGGTGCGCTGCCAGTACCCGGCGGGGGCGCGGTCCGCGCGGCACTCGTAGGTGCCGTAGGCGGTCACCGTGAACTCGTCGTCGCAGACCAGGACGCGGGCGTCCGGGATGAACTCCAGCGTCTTGCTGTCGGCGGGGAAGTCCCTGAAGTGCTGGAAGCGGTGGGGGGTGTTCAGGAACCAGTAGACGTCGCCGCGTTCCAGGTCGGTGTAGCGGACGCTGACGGTGTCGCCGGGGTGGAGCTTGCACCAGGTGCGGACGCCGAGGTCGGCGCAGATGTCCTGGACCCTGCCGTACATGACGTCGAAGGCGTCCGGTGCGAGGCCCAGGGCGCGGTCGGTCTCGCCGCTCGGGCCGGTGAAGTGGACGGGGCCCCGGATGTCGAGGCCGTCGAAGCCGTAGCGGGCGGCGAGGTGCTGCGCCACGGTGTTGGTGGCTCCCGAGTCGCCGGGGAGGTAGTGCATGTCCGTCTCGGCGTCGAGCGGGACAGTGGTGTAGGTGCCGGGGCTGGAGAAGAGGCCGGTGAGCTCCCACTCGATGTGGGCGTCTCCGAAGGACCAGTTCACGAGCCGGTCGGGGTGGAGCGTGCCGAAGCAGCTGAATTCGTGCGGGTTGGTGAAGTCCAGGGGCATACGGGTCTCCAGGGTGTTCGCGTGTGTTTCCGGTAGTGGTCGACTGCCACCGTCGACCACAAGACAACTATACCACTCACTCATCACCTTCGGGAGAATCCTGGACCCTGTTTCCGCTGCTCAGGGGCTCATCTCCACCCGTGCCCATCACGCAGAACTGGCCTCGCCCCGTACGGGGCGAGGCCAGTGGATTGCCGGCGTTCAGGCCGTTGGTGCGGCCGCGGTGGCCAGCCGGTGGAGAACGTCCAGCGGCTGCTCGGATCGGATCAGCCGGGCGAGGCGGGCGCGCTGTTCACCGATGCCGCGGCAGCCGGCGAGCGGCTGCAGGGTGTCCGGGCGCAGCTGCGTGACGGCCTGGACGTAGGCGCGGCCGCCGAGGGCGACGACCGGGCGGGGGCCGGGGAGGATGCCGAGCTGCGCGGCCTGGGCGGCGAGCATCTCAGGCGCGGCGGAGCCGGGCTGGCCCATGCGGAGTTCGTACGGGAAGAGCGGTTCGTCGAGGGTGACGAAGCCGTTCCGCGCGGAGAGGACCACGACGTCGCCGGTGGCGCCGGCGAGGCGCTCGGCCGCTTGGCGGCACAGGAGGTGATAGCTGCCGGTGTAGAGCTGGCGGGCGGGCAGGGCCGTCCTGGTGGCCGACTTGGCGCCGCTGCACGGTACGACGACGACGGGCCCGAGCGGGCCGGGCGTCGTCGACTGGGCGGTCTCGCGGACGTCGAGAGCGGCGCCGGCGCTGCGGCTGCTGTTCACCGGTACGAGCCCCTCGTGCTCGGCCGGCTGCCAGGGGTAGGGGTCGCCGACGTGGCGGCGGGCCCAGGCCATCGTGCGGCCGGTGGCGGGGTCGACGACGTCCCAGCCCGCGGCGGCGTACGCACGCAGGGTGTCGTCCGTGCGGTCTGGCGCCGGGACGGCCCTGCGGTCGAGCCGTACGACCGCCTGGGCGACGGCCTCGGCGAGGGTGGGGGCGCAGCGCACGACGCCTTCCCGCGGTACGGGGGCGGTGCGGGGCATCAGCTGGTCGACGTGCCACTGCCGGCCGGTGCGGAAGGCCTCCAGGTGGGCGGCGGCATAGCGGAAGCGGTGGACGGTGCTGTAGGCGCGGTCGCGGTAGACGACTCGGCGGCGCGTACGGGGCAACGCCGGGGCGGAGATGAGGCCGGTGGACATGTGAGGTGCTCCTGAAGTCGGGCGGTGCCGGCGCGCGACGGCGCAGGCCGGTCGCGGACAGGGCGGCGGGGACAGGGGTGACGGCCGTTCCGTCGGCCGTCACCCCCGCTGCTGGTCGGTGCTCAGGCGTTGGGCGGGAGGAACTTCCGGTCCGGCTCGACGCTCCAGGTCAGGTCCGGGAACAGGCGGCGGACCTGCCGTTCGGCCCAGGGACGGACGGTGTCCCAGGCCTCTTGTGTCGGTTCGTTGGCCCAGTGGTGCCAGCCTTCGGCGCAGGCGGCGGTCTGCTCGCCGAGGTGGCCGAGGAGGGTCTCGGCGGTGATCTCGGCGGGGAGTTCCTCGCCGTTCTCGGTGGTCATGGCGTAGGCGTCGTAGAGGCGCTCGGCGAGGGTCTCGCCGTCGAGGTGGTGCACGGAGGTGACCTGCAGCACGGAGCCACGGCCGTCCGGGTCGACGACGAGGCAGGTGGAGGGCCGGGGCGCGATGTTGATGGGCACGGCGTCAGGCCGCCAGCTCGTACTCGGCGGGGCGTTCCCCGCCGCAGTTCGGGCAGGGGTCGGTCTCGTGGTCGTACCAGCTGCTGCACGCGCAGTCCCAGGTGGAGATGGACCACGTCCACTCCCAGCCGCCGATGCCGTAGAGGCCGTCCTCCTCCCGGGGGTTGATGATGGAGGTGACCTGGGCCGGTCCCTCGTCTTCGAGGTACATCCAGCGGATGTGGAGAACAACTGCTCGGGGCGCGCCGTCGCTGTCGGTTCCGCCGTCGATGACGTGGATGGTGTCGGAGCAGTCGTAGCCGTACTTGGTGGCCACGTCGAGGGTTTCGGCGGCGAGCGCGCGGACGGTGTCGAGGGTGAAGAACGGGCTGACGAAGCCGTTCCAGCGGTTGGCCGGGTCGAGGACGGCCGGGTAGTCGGGGGTGCCGTCGATCGTGACGCGGGTGCGGACGGAGCCGGATTTCGGGGAGGGCTGTCGGGTCATGACTCTCCTGGGTGTGTGTTCGGTTGGGTGGTCGGCTGCCACCACCGACCATGAAACAACTATACCACACACACATCACAATCGCAGGTGAGAACGCACGCCCGACCCGGGGACCGGCAGCTCAGCAGCGCCCCGGTGGAGGGCCACCGCATCCGGGCCACCACGGTGGTGGCGGTCCGGCCGCCGGCGGCGCCGCTCGACCCGGGCTGGACTACGCGGCCAGCGCCAGCAGGTCCGCCGGGGCGCGCAGGCCGCGCTGCTGTGGCACGCCGACCGGCGCCGGAAGCTCGGCGCCGCCGTAGACCCGGCCGAGGTAGTCCACGACTGGCCGGTGCCACGGGCGCCCGGTCAGGGCGCCCAGGACGACCGCGCCGACGGGAGGGCACACCACGTCGCCGATGCGCTGGAAGGCGCTTGTGCGCGAGTCCTTGCGGGCCGTCGGCTCCGAGGCGCGCCAGGGGTAGGTCGCAAGGAACCCGACCAGCTTTCCGGCCTCGGCCTCGGTCAGCCGGTAGCCGTCCGACTCCCGGTACCAGGTCCGGGCCTTGCCCGTGAGGCACCAGCCGGTCTTGTCTGCGGAGAAGGTGTTCCCGCCCTTGGGCCGTCCGTTCGCGTCGACTCCCCGGACGCCGCGGGTGTTGACGCGCTCTCCCGGGGCCCACCCGAGGGCGGCGGCCAGGGTCTGCTCGGCGAAGGGCATGTCGGGCCGGACGGATCCGGGGATGCGGCCGTAGCGCACCGCCATGAAGAACACGCGGCGCCGGTGCGTGGCCACCCCGTAGTCGGCGGCGTCCAGCTCGACCCACTGCTGCTGGGACCAGCCGGCCAGGGCCAGCTCGAACGAGACGGCTTCCCGCACGTCTTCGGGGAGGTTCGCGGACTGCTCCATGGCGACCCACCGCAGGGCCTCGCCGTGGAGCTGGAGGCCCAGTGCCCAGATCAGCACCTCGGCGACGAGTCCGGCTTCCGGGTCGGGCATGGCGGCCGCCATGGCGCGGACCTCGGCCCAGGTCGCCCCGGAGCGCTCGGCCCGTCCGCCGTGCCCGGAGGCCTTCCCGGCGGCGCGCAGCATGGCGGTGAGGACCTGGAGGGACTGCGCGGTGAGTCCGGCCCGCTTGCCTGCGGTCGACCAGGCCGGGCAGGGCGGGGAGAGGATGATGCCGACGGTCCAGCGCAGCGCGGGGTGTTCGGGGTCGAGCAGGGTGATGTCGATGACGATGCGGCGGTGCCCGGCGCGCTCGGCGGTGGCGCAGGCGTCGCCGGAGAGGTCGAGGCCGACGGCGTCGTAGCGGGCGCCGAGGGCGGTGAGGCCTTCGTCCCAGCCGCCGGGGCCGGCGAAGACGCCGACGACGCGCTCGCGGTCGCCCTCGCGGGGGCGCAGGAGCCAGCGGCCGGGCCAGGGTGCGGCCATCTCGTCCAGTTCGGCGAGGACGTCCGCGGGGATCTCGGCGCCGAGGTCGAGCGCGAGGTCGGCCAGGCACACCGGGCAGGTGCGCTCCTCGAACCAGTCGACGCAGGTGACGTAGCTGTGCCAGTCCGTGAAGCCGCAGCGGGCGGTGGTGTCGCCGTGGTCGGGCAGGAGGTGCACCAGGCCCTCGGCGTCGGTGCCGAAGCCGGTGTGACTCGGATGGGTTCGGCGCTGCGTTCGGCGGTCTGAGCGTCCGTCATGAGCTGCTCCCCTCGGTCGGCCGGTGCGGCGGCCGGGTGCTGTGCCTTCGGTCGCCGGTCGGGTGCCACCCCCGACCGGCAAAATAACTATAACTGCGATACATCACTTTCGGTAGTGAGGGAGCGCATTTTCCTCTCGCGTGTCGTGTCGACGGTCAGGCGGCCAGGACCAGGGCCAGCCGGCGGAGGTAGTCGGCCGCGGCCTCCTCGCCGACGTGGCGCCGCAGCGCGTCCCCCCGAGCCCAGAGCAGCGGGCCTTCTTCCGCCTCGGCGCGGGCGGCCTCGGCAACGATCTCGGCGACGCTGAGCTTCTCCCGGAACTTGTGGCCGATGTGCTCCTCCAGGGCGACGTACCGGGTGGGCAGGTCCAGGCTCAGGGCCCAGCACAGCCGTACGGCGCGCACCAGGACGTCCCGGCCGGCGAGCACGCAGAAGACGCAGGACAGCCGGGGGATGAGGGCGTCGTAGACGGGGTGGTACTCCAGGGCGGCGTCGGCGATCTGCTGCCAGACGTCGGCCTCGGAGAGCTCCAGGATCGGGTGCCAGGTCAGGACCATGCGCTGCCCGGTGCTCGCGCGCATGTCGATCGCGAGCGGGAGCTTCCGGGCCCGGGCCGGCGATTCGGCAGCCCGGATTCCCAGGGCGGAGAGGATCAGGGCCTGCTCGTCCAGGCCGAGGGCGTCGGTGATCTGCTTGAAGAGCGGGGCGATCTTGTCCCGCTTCAGGGTCGAGGTGCACAGCCGGCGCGCCGCGTCGGGCCACATGCCGCGCTTCTCGACGAGGCCGAGAAGGCCGCGGTCGGCCTTGACCACGATGAACTCCACGCCCCAGCGCTCGGCCTGGCGCTGCGCGAGCTCGCGCACGCCCGGCCATTCGGACTCCTCCCCCAGATCCGCGTGGACCATGACCACCTTGTCCAGGCAGCCGGCCTCGGCGGCCAGGGTGACCACGCGGTACGCGCAGACGAGCGAGTCCTTGCCGGCACTGGTCGAGACGAGGATTTTGTCCGCGGCGAGGACGAGCTCGCGGGGTGTCTGGGCCAGCTCGCCGAGGAGGGCGGCCGCGACGTCGGACCGGCGCCCGCCACCGGTTCCGCGGCCCGGGGCGTGCGGGGTGTAGAGCGCCGCGAGGGCGCGGTTGGCCGCGCGGGCCGCGGTGAAGGTCCGGCGAACCTTGGCCCGGGCCTCCTGCTCGCGGCGTACGAGGCTGGCGTGCGCGGCCTGGGCGGCCGCCAGCTCGTCAGCGTCGGCCTGCAGTTGCTGATCGTGGGCGATACGGGCGCGGTCGGCGGCGGTGGCCTTGGCGGCCCGGGTGCGGGCGCGGTCGGCGGCGGTGTTCGCGGCGTCGGCCTGGTGGGCGCGCCGGATTCCCTCCAGCAGCCGGCGGCGGGTGGGCATGTCCATGGGACTCCTCTGGGTGCGGGGTGGTGTGTTCGGCGCCGGGCGGCTGCCACTGCCGCCCGGCCAGGGGGTGGTTCAGAAGGTGCAGAACCGGCGTGCGACCGGCGGGAAGTTCCCGCGGCGGCGCCGGCCGAGCCGCTCGGTCACCTCACGGGCGCACCGGGCCGCGTCGGCGGCCGCGTCGAGCGGCGTGGGGGAACTGCCGACGAGGGTGGCGAGGTAGGTACCGTCGGCATCGTGCAGGTGCGCGGACCAGGACTCGCGATGGTCGGCAGCGGGCCGGTCGGCACGCTCGCCGGCGTACATCAGGACGTGCAGGACGCCGTAGACGGAGCCTTCGTCGTCTGGGGCGTCCGGGTCGGCGGCCATGATCAGGAAGGTCACGCCGCCCTCCTCGCCGGGGAAGGCGTGGCGGCCCAGGGCGGCCAGTTCCGCGCGCAGCAGGTCGCCTTCGGTGGGTTCCTTCTGGTTGGTCATCTCGTTCCTTCGCATCGAGCAGGTAGGGGCGTTGTGCCGTGCGGGCCGGTGTCGTGCGCCAGGGGGCCGGACCCCGGCGCCCGGCCTCGGGTGGGCCGGACGCCGGGTGCGGGGCGCTGTACGTCCCGCGAGGTCCTACTGAGCGACGGTCGGCCGGTTGCAGGGGCGGGCGTTGTCCACGGCTACGGCGGCGGCGAGGCGCCCCCACTTCAGGTGGAGGCTGAATGCGGCTTCCAGGTAGAGCGCCGCCGCCTCCGGGCTCTCACCGGCTCCCGTCAGGTGCCTCTCGTGCAGCAGTTGGAGGGCGTCGCGCAGCCTGGTCTCCTGGGAGGCGAGCTGGCTGCTGACGGGGTGCAGGGGCCGGGGCAGTTCGAGGGTGCCGAACACGGCGCTGGTGACGTACTGGCCGAGGCAGGCGGGGAGCCCGGTCGACCCGTTCTGGACGATGACGTCTTCGGCGATGGAGAGGAGCAGGGAGGCGTCGAAGGGGATCGTGTTGGTGATGACGACACCGTCCAGGACCGGGGGGAGGTCGGTCTCGAAGGCCAGCGCGACGTCGTCGAGGAGTTCGGCGACCGTGGTCAGCGCATACCAGGCCGGGTGGTTGAGCACGCTCCTGCGTCGGGCGATACCGGCGATGGCGCGGGCCCGGGCGGCGGCGTGCAGGGCGTTGGGGAGCGGCGTGCTGATGATCATGACTCTCCGAAGGGTCTGAGGATGCGTGCGTCCGGTGTGGTCGACTGCCACCGTCGACCACAAGACAACTATACTCACCATTCATCATCACGCAAGGGTTCGCCCTTGCCCCTCGACAGAAATCCGCAGTCGGCACCGGCGTTGCTGCGGGCGGCCATTGGCAGGGCGCCGCCTGGGCGCAGCGCTCCGGACGCGGGAGATGGCGGCGGAGGGGAAGGGGAGCTGCCCGGCCCCCTGGGGCCGGGCGGGGCCCGTCAGCAGGCAGCCTCGGGGTCCTCGGCCGTCGCCAGGGGCTCCCATTCCAGGGAGCGCGCGGTCTTGCGGGAGCGGCCGTCAACGGCGACGGTCACGCCGTCCCGGTACGCCCGGGCGCCGGTCATCCGTACGTCCACTGCTTCGACGGTGCCGGTCTGGCCGCTGGCCACGTGCCGGACCCGCTCGCCGACGGTGCGGGCCAGGTCTCCTCCCCTCAGGCGCCGCGCGGTGAGTCGGCGTCCGGCCTGGTGGACCAGGCGGCCGGCGCGGGTGGCCAGGGCGGTCGCGAAGGCCGCGTCGGAGTCCGGGGCCTCGACCCTCAGGAAGCAGCGCCCTTCGGGCAGGCCGGTGTGGGTGATGGTCCAGGTGTCGGTGATCGCGCCCCGGGCCTGGTCGGCGGCGGCGTCCTGCTTGGCCGCGGCCTCCAGGGTCGGCACGTGCCAGACGTGCAGGGAGGAGTGCTCACCGGGCTCGACGACCCAGCCTTCGGTGCGCTCGAACAGCTCCTTCGCAACGCTCAGCCGGGCCAGGGGCGGCCGCCCGTCGGCGCTGTTGGTCAGCCTGCCGCCCTCGACCCAGGCGACGGCCAGGCGGCCGCTGGTGCCGTCCGGCCGGACCCAGTAGCCGGCCACCTCGCCGAGGTCGTCGGGGCCGGTGACGTCGGCGAGCGGCTGCCCGAACAGGGTGGTCACCGCGGCGGCGGCCACCGGGTGTTCGGCGTCCTGGGGCAGTACGCCCGCACCGGCCGCCGGAGCGGCCTCGGCCGGGCCGGCGGCGGGCGGCGGGACGAGGGCGGCAGTCCAGGAGCCCGCGCCGTACTCGGTGAGCTCGATGAGGCCTGCGGCGTGCAGGCTCCGGACGGCGGTGAGGTTGTGGCCGTATCCGGCGCCGATCGAGCCGTCGCGCTTGACCACGGCGTACACCCGCCGCTGCGGTTCGGTCAGGGCGCCCTCGGCGCGCTTGTGCCTCTCCTGGGCGTTCAGGTGGTCGGCGCGCTCCTGGGCGCCGGCCTCGGTCTGCCAGTCGCCCGAGACGATCAGGCCCGAGGTGTTGACGACGTCGAAGCCTCCGCCCGCGGCCGGACGGACGGCGTAGAGGGTGAGCGGCTCGCGCTCGGCTGCCGGGGCCGGCTGGACGGCGGCGGGCGCCTGCTTCGGGGTGGCCTTGCGGGTGCGGGCCGGCTTCTCCTGGACGGCCACTTCCTCGACCGTGACGTTCTTCCAGCCCGCGCGCTCGGCGGTCCGGGCTGCCCGGGCGACGTTGGCCGCGGACATGGACCAGGTGTGCACGATGCGGCCCTCGCCGTCGCGGCGGTCGGCGATGACCGCGTGGGTGTAGTGGCGGGTCTCGCTGGTGCGGGTGCAGCCGGTGGAGGCGATGAAGGTGACACGGGCCATGACGGGACTCCTTGCGTATGGGGTGTGTTGTCGGTGCCGCTCGGCTGCCACGGCCGAACAGCGGGGTGGAGCGCCGGGGGCGGTTGTCCCGCCCCCGGCATCGGGCCTAGCGGCCCAGGCGCAGCGCGCGCCGCCGAAGGCCTGCCTTCTGGACGCGGTACCGCACCTTGCCGAACTGGTCGAGGTCCCGCAGCCACTGGTAGAGGCGGATCAGGGTGCGCTCGGACATGTCGTCGACCGTGCCGACCACGACGGGCTCGTTGACGAACGCCATGCCCAGCGTCCTCGGCGCGAACGAGGGTGCGCCGAGCGTGTAGAACCACACCCGGTACCCGTCCTTCGGCGCGTCCTCGTTCAGAAGACCCAGGACGATGGCCCGGCGGACACCGGTGTTCTTGCCCTCGTCGTAGCGGGGGGTGCGCACGACCGTGCCCGGCTCCAGAACGGTCTGGGTGGCGGAGGCGGTGGCGACGGTCATGTGGACTCCTTTGGAGAGGGGTGGGGGTGTCGGCGGGAATCCCCCGCCGACAAGAAAACTATACCCATCATTCATCACTTTCGCAAGGGGGCCCCTCCTCAGGCGCGCCGCAGGCGGGCCCAGACGCTCACCGGCGATCAGACCTGCGCCGCGCCGCCGCCGCAGCGGGGAGCCGGGGGCGGCCGTCAGAACAGGGCGTACTGCGCTCCAGCGTTGTCCGGAGGGCCTTGGCGCCGGCGGATGCCTGGCGAGGCTCCAGCCGCCCTCGCGGGCTCCTCCCGTACGGCCTCGTCCTCAACGGGCGCCGCAGGACCCTCCGGGGTCGGCTCGCTCTTCGGGCACGCGCACCGGCACCACCACACGCACGGCTCGCCACCGGGCCGCACGATGAACGGGGCGACGCACCGGCCCCGGATGTCGCGCACCCAGTCGATGTTGTCGTCCACGTGCGGGCCGCCCTCCTGGCGGTGGACGCACAGGTCGCAGCGGCGGGCCAGGCAGTTCCAGCAGGTGCCCCGTTCGCACATGGCCCATCGGGCGAATCCGAAGGGGTACTTGCGCTCGATCTTTTCGAGGTGGGCGGGCCACACCTGCTCGCGCACCCACGCGCCCTCGTCCTCCCCCATCGGCGAGGGGTTGGGGACCGGGTCCACGATGCCCATGATCAGGGCGCCCTGGAAGTTCAGGTTGGAGATTCCCCGTACGATCTCCCGCTCCTCGGGAGTGAGCGTGCGCTGCGGGCGGCGGATGACCGGGTGCGCGAGCAGCCCGGCTCCCGGCCGCGGGCCGGCAGCGCCTCGGGTCTCGTTCATGCAGATCCCTTCGATGCTGGGCGTTCGGCAGCCTTCGCGCTCGCGGGGCCGGGGGCGGAGGTCCCGCCCCCGGCCGCGTGCGGCGAAGGTCAGTGCTCGGTCCGGGCGTAGTTGTGGCGGTCGTCGGTGGCGGCGAACTCGACCAGCTCGGGGGCGTGCGCGCCCACCCAGGTGTCCAGCGGGCCGGGGCTGTCCTGCTGGCCCGTGAGCCAGCGGTAGACGTCCGGCTTGAGTTCGAAGAGCCTGCACTCCTCGTCCTCGGCGTAGAAGTCGGCGTTGCCGCCGAATCCGTAGTCGTCGGCGATGTCCCACACGCAGACCAGGTACGGGCCGCCCGCGTCGCTGATGCGCCCGAAGACGCGCCGGATGTCGTCGGCGCCGTATCCGTGCTCGAACGCCCCGTGCAGCTCGGCGAGCTCGGCCTCCAGCTCCTGGGCGGCCTCTCCGGCCGCGTCGCCCTCGGCGCTGGGCGCGGGGTCCTCGCCCTCCTGGTCCTCGTGTTCGCCGCCGTGCTCGGCGATCAGGTCGCGCAGCGCCTCGGTGGGCACGTCCAGGAACGTTCCGGTCTCCGCGCCGAGGTTCCCGCCGGTGAGCCATTCCTCCCACGAGTCCTCTTCGGCCCAGGCGTCGGTGTCCGGGGCGGTGAGGCCCGGGGAGAGGAGCACCTCGTCCGCGGCGCGGGCGCCGGGCCGGGCCTTGACGAGGAGGGCATGGCCGTCGGCCAGGCGGATGCGGGTGAAGCCGCGGTCGGTCCCTTCGGCGATGACGGCGTCGAGCCGGGTCGTGCTGAGGGTGTGGGTGCTCATGAGGTGCCTCCGAGTTGAGCGTTTCCGGGTGGTCGGCTGCCACTGCCGAACCATGAGACAACTATACACGCTATTCATCACTTTGCAAGGAGGTGCGGTCAGGCGATCAGGAGCACGTCCCCGATGACCCTGGCTCGGTGCAGCGGCGCCGGGCCGCCGGCGGACCTCTTGCGCGGGGCCGACTCGGGCAGGTCGCGCAGCGGCCGGAAGACCGGCCTCTTGCCGGTGTGGTTCTTCCAGCGCTTCTCGAACCCCGGCCGCTGTTTGTCCGCGACGCCCGCGGGTGCGGCGACGATGAACGCCTCGGCGTGCGGCAGGCCTTCGGGGTCGTCCAGGTAGTGGGCGCGCCGGATCCCGGAGGCCTCTCCGTCGACCAGGCGGACGCGGTGGGGGAAGCGCCCGGCGAACCGGGTGACGAGTTCCTCGGCCCGCTCGCGGGGGCCCTCGTACACGGTGCGCACCGATCGCCAGGTCGGGCCCTTCTGCTGCGCGCCGCGGCACCGCTCGTCGTCGCCGGGGCACTGCGGTTCGGTGTCGACCGGCGCGCCGTCCTGGTCGACGACCGCGTGGATGCGGCGGCAGCGGGGCTTGCGCAGCCGGCTGCACCACCACTTCGGCTCCGCGCAGTCCTTGCCGTGCCAGCGCCGGCAGTCCTTGGTCCGGCCCAAGCCGGTGAGGCGGCGCACCTCGTACACGGCGTACGGCGTCTGCTCCAGGTCGGCCTGGAAGGCGTCCAGGACAGGCTGGTTGCGGCCATCCTCGGCCAGGCGCTGGTGGAGCGATCCGCCGGGCCCGTAGAGGGACATCCGCTCGTTCAGTGCCAGCGAGATGTACTCCATGCGCAGGACCTGCGCGGCCTCGGCCGGGTGGGCGCGCAGCCGCTCCTCGTAGAGGTCGCGGGAGGAGCAGACCCCGGTGAACGGACACATGGTGCAGTGGCTCTTCAAGATCATTTCGCCGAGGTTGTCCAGGACGTACTGCTCGACGGTGGCCCTGGCCATACCTGCGCGGATCAGGGGGTAGTCCGGTTCGCAGATGATCCGGCCGGCGTCGGTGTTCAGCTGGTCCTGGATGGCGGAGTCCTTCTGGGCGCGGCCGGTTTCGTCGGCGTGGTAGCCGATCACGCGGCGGAAGGGCTCGGTGCCGAACTCGTGGGCGGCCCAGGTGTCCAGCACCCAGCCCTTGAACCGGATGCTGCAGCGTCGCTGGCCCGAGGCGAGCATCGGGACGGTGCCGGCGGTGCGCAGCTCGTCCGACAGGCGCCAGGGGCCGGCCGCGTGGATGCGTCGTGGAGCGCGGGAGTCGTCGAGGACCAGGACGCCGTCGGCGTCGCGGGGGCCGCCGCGGCAGACCTGGACCAGACGGATCCGCCAGGCGCGCAGGAGCGGCAGGACCAGGCGGTCGGCGTAGGACAGGGAGTCGCTGAACTCGTCGCCCGTGACAGCGTGCACGATCACGAGGTCGGACAGGTCCGGCTCCAGGCCGTGGGCGATCGGGTCGTTGAGGAACATGAGGATCTCGGCCGTCGAATCCGCACCCAAACCCCACGTGAGGACCGTCCTGCGCTTGCGGGCGGAGCGGGGGCCGGAGTCACGGTGTCGGGCGGGGAAGTGCGGGTGATGCGCGGGAGGGTGCAACACGGTCTCCTTCAGGGGTGCGTGTTCGGTGGTGCGGCTGCCACTGCCGCGAGGTGCTGGGGCGCGCCCGGGCCCGGGTGGACGTGCTGCGGGGCCGGGGCGCGGGACGCGCGGGCGGGGCGGCGCTGCCGAAGGACTCCGCCCGGGGGGCGCCCCCGCTGGAGGGCCGGGCGCGCGTGGATCAGCGGCCCGGCCGGAGAGGAGCGGCTATCGGGTGATGGCGCCAGCCGCGACCCAGGCGGCGCGGGGGCTCACCGGGTTGTGCTTGACGATGGAGCGGGCAAGGGCGAAGAGGCGGTATCCCTTCGGGGCTCCGGTGGCCAGCTCCAGGTTCCGGACCGACACGTCGTACTGGAATCCGAAGAATTCGCGCATGAGCTCGGAGCGGCCCATCTCGCGGCGGTAGTCGAGGACGTCGTGTGCTGCCTGGATGGCCTGCTCGCCGATGCCGGTCCAGACGCGGCCGTTGAAGACGTGGTCCCCGGCGGTGCGGTCGGCGTCGGTGACGTCGAGGGGCCCGGTGTGGGTGATGGTGAAGTGCTGGGGCCAGGCGGATCGGGGGCCGAAGGCCCGCGCCGCGTACGCCTCGGCGGCGCCGTCCAGGGCCGCACGGACGGAGCGGACGGTGAAGCCCGGGAGCGTCCGGTCGCGCTCGGTGTCTGCCTTGAAGGCGTCCAGGTGGGTGGTCCCGCCGTAGTTGTAGACGTGCACGGTCGCGGCCCCGGGGTACAGGCGGCGGGCGGTGTCGAGGACGGCGTACGCGGCGCGGGAGGTGTTCACGAGGATCTCCTTGGGGTGGTGCGTTTTCGGTGTGCGGCTGCCACTGCCGCCTCGGGACCCCGTCCCGATGAGAAAACTATACCCACGTTTCATCACTCGCGCAACTCTGCCCCCTCCCCTGATCACTCGTCAGATTCCTGGGCCAGGAACGGCCGGCGGCCACTTCCGGGCCCGCCGGCCCCGAGGGCCGACGCCACCCGGAACAACCGCTCCGCAACCGTCCGCCGCACCCGGCACGCAGAGGCGCGCCACCAGTTGACGGACGGCACGCGACCCGGCGGCACAGACCCCGGACGCACTGCGCCCATGCGGGTGGACTGTGGCGCGAAGGATCCTCCCCGAGCGGGCGCCCACCTCCATCCACCCCCAGGCGCCCCGGGGGTGGCGCGGCCAGGATCGCGCAGTGGCGGCCGGATAAGGGGGCCGGGCGGCGCGGCGCCCGGCCCGGGGCGTTCAGATACCGGCGCTGTTGCAGTAGTGCGCGATGAGGGACTGACCGACGGCGGTGACGGCATCCTTGGGCGTGGCACCCTGGGCGATGCGGCGGCTGTAGGCCGTGCGGATCGTCCGCAGGACCGTGTCTGAGGTGATGATCTGGCCGACGGCTTCCAGGCCGTGGCCCGGGTGACCGGCAGCGGCGATCACGCGGGTGGTGTGGGCGGCAATCACGGCCACGGCGTCTTCGGTGTTGCGGATGCGGATGATGCGGCTCATGACTGGGCTCCATCTCGGGTCGGTGGTGCGTTTTCGGTGTGCGGCTGCCACTGCCGCCTCGGGACCCCGTCCCGATGAGAAAACTATACCCACGTTTCACCACTCGCGCAACTCTGCCCCCTTCCCTGATCACTCGTCAGATTCCTGGGCCGGGAACGGCCGGCGGCCGCGAGGGGCGACGTCGCCCGGGGATGTCAGCGAGAAGCCGCCGCAGCGTCCGGAACAACCGCTCCGCAATCGTCCGCCGCACCCGGGACGCAGAGGCGCGCCACCAGTTGACGGACGGCACGCGGCCCGACGGCGCGGATCCCAGACGCACTGCGCCCGTGCGGGTGGACGGTAGCGCGCAGGATCTTCCCGGAGCGGGCGCCCACCTCCATCCACCCCCACCCGCCCTCGGGGCCGGGCGCAGCCAGGGTCACGTGGTGGCGCCGGATGGAGGGGCGCCACACAGGCAGGAGCCCGCGCTCCGTGGCCAGCGCCACGACCGAGCGCGTGTACGCGTTGAGGCCGTGCGGTACGGCGGGGACGCCGATGCGCAGCGCCCCGCCGCGCATGGCGAGCAGGACGCCGAACGGGAGGCGCGCGCGGATGTCGGCGGGGTCGCGGTACGGAAGCCGCCCATTCGCGGGGCAGCGGGTGCACAGCCGGATGTCGGCGCGGTCGCTGTCACCGGGCACGAGGCGGGCAGCGGGATCCGCACACTCGGGGCAAGGCGCGGTTCGCCATTCGTACGAGTCGGCAGCGGGCATGGGGACTCCAGGGTGGAGAGGGTGGATCGCCCCGGGGAGGGGCGCGGGTGGGCCGGGTGGCGTGGCATGGGGCGCAGCGGGAGAGGTGTCGGGGCCGGGCGGGCGGGGCGGTTCCGCCCGCCCGGCCCGCCGGGGCTAGAGGGGGATCCTGGGGGATTCCGCGTCCAGGCGCGCCATGTGGCAGTCGGGGCAGAGGTTGGCGGTCCCGGCGGTCTCGTTGCCGCAGGGCTCGCCCCATCCGGGGCAGACGGGCGTCTCGGGCTGCGTGTCGCGCTGGGTCATCCTCGGCTCTTTCGTGCGGGTGGGTGACCGGGGCCCGGGCTCGGCCCCCGGTGGGGCGCGGTGACGGTGGGCCCGCCCAGAGGGGCGGGCCCCGCTCGCCTATGCGGCGAGCTTCAGCTTGGGCGCCGGGTAGTCACGCTCCAGCTCGATGTCGATCATCTGCTCAGGGGTGAAGACGAAGTGCGCCATCGGGACCACCTCGGCCGCCTTCTCCTCCGGGACGGCGAGCACGAAGCGCATGCGGTGGATGGTGTACGCCTTGATCTGCTCCAGGGTGAAGGTGCGCATCTCGCCCCGGGCGCGGCACATCGCGCGGACGATGATGCCGCCCTTGCTGGTGGTGAGGATGTCGTGGATCTCGATGGTGCGCACCGACTCCTCACCCTTGCTGTCGACGTAGGTGATGGTCGTGGCGCGCTGGCCGTCCATGGCGCGGATCAGGTCGGTCAGGGTGCGGGTGGTGGTCTGACCGGCGGTGATCTTCATGGAGTTCGACACGGGTTTCTCCCTGGAGCGTGTGAGTTCGGTGGGGGTGTTGGCCGGGTGCCACTCCCGACCAACAAGACAACTATAACTCACACACATCACTTTCGGGAAGCCGGAACGGCCTTTTTCTCGCCCCGATTTCGCGTTCACCCATTCGGTCGCCCGCATCGCGCCGTGCGGCGACGCCGCAACACCCCCACTTGACTAGAGTGATGAGTGATGGTTATAGTTGTCTCAGTTGATCGGCGGTGGCAGCCGGTCAGCGACCGCGAAACGCGCACTACGACAAATCCACAGCGAGGAGCCCCGAGATGGCCCGTACCTACAACGACCGCCCCGCGCATCTGCAGTCCCAGGAGCGGCCGTGGATCTCCCACCTGAAGGACGGGAGCAGGAAGTGGCACCAGCAGGCGGCACACAAGCGGGACCGCGCGGCGGTCCGGCTGGCTCTGCGCCTCGGCGTCGAGCCGCCGCTCCCCCAGCGCCGCTGCGTCGACTGGGAGATGCACTGATCAAGCTCCAGACGAAGCGGCCCCGCCTTCCGGCGGGGCCGCTTCGGCATGTCCGGGCACAGTCTTCGCGCCGGAGCGCACGCGGCGTTCCAGGCCGGGGCGGGCGGCGGCGGGTGCAGAGCGGGCGCCGGCGAGCGGGGCCGGGCTGCGGAGCGAGCCGGGGGCCGGACCCGTGCTGGCCTGAGCTGGGCTGGGCTGGGCTGGGCTGGACCGTGGTGGTCGAGGCCGGCCCGGCCCCGAGAAGAATCAGGCCTCTTCCTCCGGCTATCGCGGAGAAAGAGGTGTCGTCGTGGCGAGGGGGCTTGCCCACGGGGCCTGACCAGGCACGATGCTCAAGATCAAAAAAGTGGGGGTCCCACTCACGGTCACACCTCCGGTGCAACTCCTAGTGCACCTCTGCAAGCAACCCTCCAGCCCCCTTCCGGTGCAACTGCCGCGGAGGCACCGCGGCATGGGCTTGCCCACCACTGCAGCGCACCGGTCGGGCCGGCTCCTTCCTACCTCTGGCGGTGGTAGCGGAGGTCGTGGCGGCCGGGCTCGCCGGACATCACGTCGTAGCAGTCGGGGCACGACAGCCCGAGGGAGGCGATCATCCAGCCGCCGATCGCGACGGTCGTCCCGCAGTTGCCGCAGTGGTCGACGTCGGGGGTGGGGCAGGTTGCCGGGAGCGGCGCGGAGGTCCTGGTGCTGGGGTAGGCCGGGAGGTCCGCGGTCCAGCTGTGCCGCTGGTACTCGGCTCGGGCGTCCTCCAGGAGGTAGAACCGTCCGGGGGCGTCCGCGAATTCGTCGGCCTGGGGACCCTGCACCTCGACGTCCCACGCGGTGACCGACTGCCCGTCGCCGAGGGCCAGGGCGCGTTCCACGATCCGCATGCGGGTCGCCGTCGGCCCGGATCCGCGGACGCCCTTGTCGTACGGGGTCTGCACGTCCACGGCCGAGATGACGCCGTGCTCCTCCACCGCCCGCGCGTTCGCGGCGGCGGCTTCCCTGGCCGCGGCCGCCCTCGCGGCCTTCCTCTCGTCGGCCCGGGCCTTCCGCTGCGCCGCTGCGGCCTTCCTCTTGGCCTCCTGTTCCTGCTCGGCGGCCCGCTGTCCGGCCAGGGCGGCCCGACGCTGTTCGTACTGCTCCCGGGTGGGCTGCTGGTCGCAGGTCCCGACGTGCTGCACCTCCCAGCGGCCGGGGCCGGGGGCCTGCCGGATCTGCACGTAGTGGGCCGTCTGCGGGGCCGTGGCCGCCTGGCACAGCGCGCAGGGCGTGCCGGCGGTCACCGGGCCCGGGGCGGGGCAGCTGCCTCGCCGGTGTTCGACCACGGCGTCCGGGCCCCGGCCGAGAAGCCGGCCTGCCCGGACGGCCACGGTTGTCGCGCACCAGACGCACGGCTCCGCCTTGATGTTCGGCCGGCCGGGCCCGGGGGTGATCTCCTCGACCTCGAAGTCCGCGGGCTGCGGGTGTGCGGTCAGGTGCTTGTCGAGCATCTTCCGGGCGGCGGCGCCGAACATCGACTTGGCCTGGGCGAACCGCCGCTGCCACAGCGGCTGGAGGGTGCCGTCGGTGTGGACCAGGTGGAGGGCGACGGCGGCGTCCATGACCGGGTAGGGGCGGCCGAGGCGGGTCTCGGCCCAGCCGGTGCGGCGTTCGTCGACGACGAGCAGCAGGGTGCCGGTGGGCACCTCGACCACGGCACCGTGGCCCACCTCCGGGCCGGCCAGGACCCGGTGGCCCTCGGCCGCGGTGTCCAGGTCGGTCAGCAGCTGGCGCCAGGACCGGTAGATGTCGGCGTCGTCGGGAACCGTGGGAACCGTGATGCGGGACAAGGAAGATCACCTCTCGATCACCCCACCAGCGCGGGGAGAACGGCGCTACGCCGTGGGTCAGAAGGGGAGGCCCCGCGCGGGCAGGGCAACAGGGAGAACTGGACCGTGAGCCCCGCGACCGCGGGGACGAGCTTCCGTCGGGAAGCCGTGCCGTCCTTCGACACACCCCCGCGCCGGCGGGGAGCAGCGTGCACACAGACCGTCCTGGCTGATCGTCAGTGGCCCACCTCCGCTTGCGCGGAGAGCACCGGGCAAGTCTACCGACGGGCGGCCAGCTTGGCGGGGGCTCCCGCCCGGTTGCCGGGCTCTCGCCGGGTGATCGGCGGTCCGGCGCCGGTGTCACCTGCTGGCACTAGGCTCTGGGCGCATGACCGTCCACTTCACGACCGTCGTCATTCCGGGCGCCATGATGGGCCGCGACGAGGACAACGCGATGCTGCTGCTCGCGGCCGACTCCGCTGAGGACATCGCGAGCCTGCCGGTCCCGGCCGCCCTGCACGTGGTGGACAACAGCCTCGGGCTCTTCGTCCACGGCCAGATGATCGGCGACCCGATTCCGGTCTCCGACACCTGGGTCCGCGCGGCCGCGGCCGTCGGCGACTTCGACGCCCAGGCCAAGGTCGCGCTGCTCCTGGAGCCCCTGCCCGGCGACATCGCCAGCAGCTTCGCCCCCGTCCGGGAGGGCGTCGCGGAGCCGGACCTGCCGGTGTGGGTCGGCGATGTGCTCGCCGGCCGGTACAGGATGGCGCTGCGGGACATGCGCGTGTCCACCGGGTTCCTCGGCAACGTCGACATGGGGTTCGGCGTACCGGAGGACGTGGCCGGCTGGGCGACGATCCTGCACGACCCGCACAGCATCTGACCGTCTCGCCCGCCACCGGATACGGTCCGGTCCGAGCTGGCCTGTGCGGTCGTCGGCGCCTGACTGGCCCGCCCCTGCGGAGGGGTGGGCAAGCGGCTTGAGCTGGTGTTTTGCTGCCGTGGGCAAGCCTGGCCATCTCCTGGGCAAGCCCTGGGTGCACGAGTTGGGCAAGCCTGCTGGCGCGGTGGGCAAGCCGGGTTGGGCGAGCTGGGCAAGCCGGTCGGCTCCGAGTGCGGAGGCCTGCTCGGCGGGAACGGGAACGCCCGGCCATCGGGGCCGGGCACCGGCCGGTTGTCGGAGCAGGGAGCCGGTGGGGATGCCGGCCTCGGCGGAGGTGAGCCGGCCGCGCGGCGGTGTCAGGGATCGGTGATGCCGAGTTCTTGGGCGGCGGGGCAGATCGAGCAGGTTTCGACCTGGGGCTGGCGGAGGGCGTCGAGTGCCTGCTCGCGGGTGGTGGGCCGCGTACGGCCTGAGGCGAGGCGGCAGTCGGCGGTGTGGACGAGCATGCGCCCTCCTCTGCCGATGGGGTGCTCCAGCTTCCACTCGGTGAGCGGGGTGACGATCGGCCCGTTACGGGCGGCTTCGGCGACGCGGTCCCCGCGCTCGATCTCCGCGATGCGGCCGCGGATCAGCTCCAGCAGCACCAGGCACCAGCGCTCCAGCGTCCGCAGTCGCTCGACGTCGGGCGGGAGCAGCCAGTCGAGGTCGCGTCCGGAGGCCATCGCCTACGCCTTCCTGCGGGGCCGGCGGTCGTCTGCCGCGGTGACGGTCTCCCTGGCCGACTGCACCGGGCGGCCCGGTGTGGGGCCGGGGCGGCGCGTTCGAGGCAGGAGTCTGTAGATCACCTCGATATCGTACCTCTGTTCGAATCTCCGGTTCCGGTTTCCGGCGTGCTTGTTCGAATAAGTTTTCGATACGGTGGCTTCGGGAGGTGTCGCCGTGGACGACGAGCAGCGGGATCCGGTGGGCACCGGCTCCCCGATCCTGCATCTGCGCTGCCCCGTGGACGTGGACCCGGTGCTGTACCGGCTGCTCCTCGGCCTGGTGGCGGACGTGACCCCGGTGGTCCAGGCGGTCCCGCCGTCGGTCCTGGTGGCCGACGTGTCGGGGAGCATCCGGTTCTTCGACCGGGACCCGGCCGAGCTCGGGTTGATGATCAGGGCCCGGGCGATGGCGCTGTACGGGCTGCCCGTGGTGATCGGGGTCGGGCCGACGTGGTCGGTGGCCGCGATGGCCTCCCGCGATGCCGCGCGCAGCGGCCTGGTCGCCGTCGGCTCCACGCCGGAGCAGGTGGCCCGCTTCCTGTACCACCGGCCGGTCGGGGAGCTCTACGGCATCGGGCGCGCCCAGGAGCAGCGCCTGGTCCGGTTCGGGGTGCACACGATCGGTCTGCTGGCGCAGCTGCCGGAGGCGACCGTGCAGCGAGTCCTCGGCGGGCGCGCGGGCCGGCAACTGCGCGAGGTGGCCCGCGGCATCGACCGCCGGGTGGTGGTGCCCACGGAGCTTCCGCACAGCACGGCCGCGCAGCAGCGGTTCGCCCTCGACACCCTCTCCCCCGAGGCCGTGCATGCCGCGCTGCTGTCGCTGGCGGTGGAGCTCGGGGACCGGCTGCGGACCCGGCGGCAGGCTGCGAGGGCGATCACGATGACCGTCACCCTGGCCGACCGCTCCCAGGTCCACCGCAGCCGTCAGCTGCCCGGCGGCCCGAGCGCGCACACCGAGGACCTCCGCGACACCGCGTACGAGATGTATCGGGCGTTGGGCTTCCAGCGGGCGAGGGTGCGCGGCATCG
The DNA here is from genome assembly GCF_043199475.1 of Streptomyces sp. NPDC048603. NCBI lineage: Bacteria > Bacillati > Actinomycetota > Actinomycetes > Kitasatosporales > Streptomycetaceae > Streptomyces > Streptomyces sp. NPDC048603. Next base: position 26,744 of record NZ_JBICVY010000019.1, read on the forward strand.
CGCTTCGCTGTGAGCAGCTGGTCGACGCGGCTGCGGTTGCCGAGCAGTTGTCCTTCGACCAGGGCCGGGAGCGGCGGCTTCGGGCGGAGAAGGCGATCGACCTGCTCAACGCCCGGTTCGGTTCCGGCACGGTGGGGCCGGCGGCCAGCTACCGGCAGGCCGGCTGACTTCCTCGGAGCGGGCGGCTGGAGGTCCGGCCGGGACCCGCTCGGGGCGGGCGGTCAGCACCTGAAGTCGTCGAGGACCTTCCGCGTCGCGGCGTCCGCCGGCCGGAGCGGGTGGGTGCTGCCGTCTTCGGCGGGTCCCAGGCGCAGGGTCGTTCCCTGGTCGAGGGGGGTGACGAGGAGTACGCCGTGTTCGATGCGGGTCTGTACGGCGTCGCTGCGGTAGGGGCTGGCGGCCAGGCACCCGTGGGCGAGTTCGCGTTCGTAGCGCTCGTAGGGGCTGGCGAAGAAGTGGTCGGCCACGGGGCCTTGCCCCTGCCACACCGCGAGTGCGAGGAGTCCGGCGGCGATGCCGGGGACCGCGGCCTTGAAGCCGGGGGCCTGGATGAGCCGGGGCCCGGTCCGGTGAATGATCGCCGCCCCCGCGAGCGTGACGGTCCCGGATGCCCCGAGCAGCAGGGCGAAGTGGGACAGGAGGTCGGCCTGGTTGCCGAAGGTCAGCGGAAGCGCCGCGCAGGCCAGGACCAGCAGGTACAGCCCGGCCAGGGTCACCGCCTGGAAGCCGCCCAGTTTGGCAGGCCACTGCGCACGGGCCGGGACCAGGTCCTCTTCCCGGCCGACCCACTGTCCCGCGCCGCGCAGTCGTCCCGCCTGCGGGAGGGCGCCGTCGAGGCGGGCCTCGACGAGCAGGTCCAGGACCGCGTCGCCGAAGGCGAGGGCGCGGTGGTGCACCGCGAACTCGTCGTCCTTCAGCCGGCTGGCCTCCTCGGCGCGGGCCGGCTGGATACGCAGCCCCGTTCCTCCGGCGAAGTTCAGGTTCACCGGATGCCCGGGGTCGGGGAATCCCGGCACGGTGGGGGCCGGTCGTCCACGCCCGTCCAGGCGCACACCGCTGTCGCGCTCGGGGAAGTACTTCTCGTACATCCGCGGGTGCCGGCGGCGGCCGTTGAGGCTGGCCTGGAGCGCCTGGGCCCGCTCGATCACCGCGTCCAGCAACGGCGATGCCGGGGCGCTGCGCATCTGGTCGACCGCCGAGGCCCCCGGAACCGTCCGCCACAGGCCGCCGGTCCGTTCCAGGACCCGGTCCTTCCACAGGTCGCGGACGGACCGGGGCCATACCCGGGCGACCGGCAGGCGCCGCGGAGGCCGCCCGTCGGCGAGGTGCGCACGCAGCAGTGCGAGGGCGCTGCGCAGGTAGTCGGTCTCGGCCGCGTAGTGGACCGCGACCGCCGTGGTCCGCTGCACGCGATCGGACCCGGTCTCGTCGACCCGGTCGGCTGAGGCCCGGGCCGCGAGACCCTGTGCGCGCAGCTCGGCGATTGCTCGTTCCCAGCTCCGGCTCATCTGCCATCCCCCTCCAGGTCGGCGTGCGTCGTCGTGAGGTTATCCGCCCCCGGAGCCACGCACTCCCGCGTGCGGAGGACTGCGGCATCAGGGCACGGATGATGTTCGCTGCGGGGTTGCGCGGGCATGGCCGCCACAGCATGGTCGCTGCGGGTCGTCAGCCGGTGCCGAGCGGCTGGCGCAGCACGACGTCGACCGCCGGCCCGCGGCTCTCCACGATCTCCAGGAGCTGGAGGAGGCCCGGGCTGTCGGCGTGCCGGCGGCGCAGCAGCTGCGGGTCCGCGTAGAGCACGTACTGTGCGCGTGCGACCAGTGCGGGGTCCTGCTCGCGCGTCTCGATCTCCCGTACGGTGCGGCGCAGGTGGCCCGCCCATTCGGCGATGCCGGCGTCTTCCGGGAGCGGATTCTTGCCCGTGGACGGGCGCCCTACGACGAGGCTCGACAGGTGGTCCATGTCTGCGTTCTCCTTCTGTCTCGGCTGTGCGGGGGGGGGTCGGGCTCAGAGATGCGGCTGCGCCCCTGCCCGTCGGTTCCGTTCAGTCGTCGTAGGCCGGTTCGACTTCTCCGTCGGGGCAGCACTCGTCAGCCTCGTCGACCTCGTCACCGCACGAGTTGCAGAACCAGTAGACGGGCTCGGGTTCTTCTTCGTGTGCCATGTCTCGTCCTCAGTCCTCGCTGCCGGTGTGCTCCGTGCCGGCCTTGGGGCGCTTGGTGCCCTTGCGGCCGTCGCGCAGGGCGGCGAGGAGCTCTTCGGGCTCGGGCCGCAGCCCGCTGCCCAGGTAGCGGATCCCCTCACCCTCGGGCGCGGTGTCGGTGTCCTTGCCGATGGGGTGCCGGCGGCTGGTCGAGGTCCGCCATCCGAAGCGGGAGTCCCAGACCGCGGCGGCGGCCGGCTGGTCGGTGTCGAGCAGCACTGCGGCGGCCACGGCGCCTCCGTCGAGCTGGCGCATCTCCACCTGGGCCTGCTGGGCGATGCCGGCCGCGGCCAGGACATCGGCGGTGTGCTGCAGGTAGGGCTGGGCGCCGCGGGCACGGAGCTCCCGCTCGGCGAAGGCGACAGCGGCGCGGTGGGTGATGGCGGGGTAGCCGAGCTGGAGAGCGGCGTCCTTCAGGTCGAGGCCGGGCTGCTTCTCGACGAGGTCGGCGATCCGCCGGCCGCGCAGGGTGGCCAGGCCGGACTGCGCGGTGGGGAACTTGGTGATGCCGAGGGTGTCGGAGACGGTCTCGACAGTGACGGCGGGGTCGGCGTCCAGGAGCTCGGCGATCCGCGGCAGGATCTCGTCGCGGGGGATCATGTCGCCGCTTCCCTCGCGGCGGCCGCCGCCGGCGCCGCGGCCCGGCCGGCTGTCCTTGTACGCCTTGATCACCCGGCGGGGCCAGTGCTCGGTGCCCTTGGGGCCGGCGGGCACGAGGACGACGGCGGCGGCCAGGTCCGGGTTCTTCTTGTAGGTGTTCCAGGTCACGGGGGCGATGTCGAGCAGTTCGGCGGCCTCGTGGCGGTCCAGGAGGTCCTCGTCGTCGTCGGCCTGGGGCAGCTCGGGGATGGGCTCGCCGGCGTAGTAGGCCGCGGTCTGCTCCGCGTCCCAGAGCTGGTTGCGGGCGTCAGGCGAGCTGATCGGCGCCGGGTGGCCGTCCGCGGCATAGGGCTTCTGGTTGCGGATCGTGGTGAGTTTCTTGCCGAGGGCGTCGGCCAGGTCGGACATGGTCTGGACGTGCTGCAGGCGTCCGGCGCGGATCACGTTCTTCTCCTTCATCACGGTGCGGGGCGCGCGGGGCGCCCCGCCGGCGGGGGGTGTCAGTCGGTCGAGGGGTCGGGCAGGCAGCCCGGGTTGCACGGCTTGGAGGCCTCGGCACCGCATCCGTCGCAGGGGCCGGCGGCCGCCTCGATGAGCGGGTGGAGGTGGGCGAAGGCGCTGTCGGCGCCGGCGTGGGGGGTGATGCTGCCGGCGGCGATGACGTACAGGGCGTGCGGCGGGTTGCTGGTGGTGCGGACCCGGATGCCGGCGGTGTCGCCCGGGCCGGCGGCGAGGCCGGGGACCTCCAGGACGCCCGCGGCGGGGAGGACGGTGACGCCGGCCTCGGCAAGGAGCTCGGCGAGGCGGGCGAGTTCGGCATCGGCGACCGCGGCGGTGGCCGGCCAGGCGGATACGGCGGTCTCGGCCTGCGGCGCGATGCCGGCGGGGTGGGTGAGGGAGAAGGACACGGGGCCTCCAGGGTGTCGGTGTGCATTCGGCTCCGCGGGCTGCCACCGCCCGCGAACAAGACAACATTACCTAGCTTACATCACCGTTGGCAAGTCGAAGGGGTCCGCAACACCGCGGTGTACGGATACACTCAGCGGTGAGATACGCCTCTCGGGTTTCCCGGAGTGTGTGTTTTCGGTTGGCCGGCGCCCTTGCCACCCGCCTCGGCGGAAGTGGGCGCCGGCCGCTTTCGTTTCCGCTGTGCCACAGGGCGAGCCTGCGCACCGGGTGCTCGGGCACCTCTTCACCTTCCGGGTTCCGGTGAACCGCTCCTGCGCTAGCCTCGTTGCAGCATCTACGACTTGGAGGCCGCGATGCACCTCGTCTTCGACCCGGCCGAGCAGGAGGCCCTGCGGGCCGACGCGCGGGAGCTGGCTGACAGCGACCCGCGGATCGCCTACGTCCTGGAGCGCCTGGCCGGCGAGGGAGTCGACCTGGACGGCATCACCTCGTGGGAGGACCTGCGCGAGAACCTCGGGCAGCCCCCGCTCGACGACTCCGCCCCCACCTCCAACGTCGCCTGATGGGGCGGCACGGCGGCCCGAAGCGCGCCCGCATCGTCTTCTACGACGTGGCGCAGGAGCAGATCGAGCGGATGACGGAGGCCGAGCGCCTCCGGCTGGACCCCGCTCTGGTGACCATCTCCAGGAACCCCGAGATCGGCGTCCCCTCAAAGCACGGCTCGATCCGTGAGCACCGCGAGGACGGCGTTCGCATCGTGTACGTGCCCACCGCCTTGGGCACGTTGATCCTGGTCGCGTACGTCGAGGCGGACTGAGCGCCCACCACCTGCCCCCACCAGTTCCCGCAGCGGAGCCCCGGACTCCTGAAGTCCGGGGCTCCGCTCTTGGGGCAGGACACGGCCGACGGCCGGTCACAGGCCGTCGCCCGCACAGGGTGCGCTAGCCGTCGGTGACGGTGACGCTGACCACGTGGCCCACCTGGAAGGGGAGTTCCTCGTATTCGCGAGCGGTCGCGTCGTCGCTGACGGTGGTCTCGATGACGCTGCCGTCGGACTCTGTGATCGTGATCAGCTTGGCCATGGCGTGCTCCGTTCTCGATTGCAGGGCTACTGGATGAGGTAGTCGAGGGCGCGCTGCAGGAGGGGCCGGTGCGCGGTGTAGAGGGTGCGTCCGGCGGCCGTGATCTCGGTGTCGAGCTGGTCGAGGGAGCTGAAGGGCCACCAGTTGGCGTCGAGGGCGTCGTCGGCGGCGATGGCGGTCACCGTGGCGGGCAGCAGGTAGAGCGCGCTGGTGGACGCGACCCAGGCCTGGTCCGAGGCTCGCCAGTCGTCCACGAGGTCCTGGCCGAGGATGACCGGCCGGTGGCCGGACAGGTCGACGCCGGTCTCCTCGCGCAGTTCCCGGACCAGGGCGGCCGGTGCGGTCTCACCCGGGTCCACCATGCCGCCCGGGATCGCCTCCACCTGGATGTCGTCCCGGGTGATCAGCAGGACACGGCGGTACTGGCCGGTGCCCGCGACCACGATCGGGTCCGCCGCCGCGTTCTCGCCCCACCGGCCCAGGTTCCTGCCGGTGCGGCCGGTGCGGCCCTGCGGGTGCAGCGGCCAGCCACGCGCGTCCAGCTCGAACGGCACGAGCGCGGCGGCCCGCCGGCGGTCCCAGTCGGTAACGTCAGTCGGGGAGAGGGCTCCCTCGGCCCAGTCGGGTACGTGCTGGGCGAGGGCCGCGGGCTGCAGCTCGGGCGGCGTGACGTCCGTCGGGGCGTACTCCGGCCATGGCACCGACCAGCAGCGGCGTCCGGCGGGGATGGTCTCGGTGATCTCACTCATGAATCTCTCCGGTCACGTGGTGGGTTCAGGAACAGGGCGGTCAGGTACCACTGGGCTTCGCCTCGGTGCCGCGCTCGCGGCCGAAGCGGTGGTGCGCGGTGGCCAGGATCTCGACCAGCTCCCGCATGGAGGGCGACGTCGGCTCGCCGAGCTCGGTGAGCAGTTCGGCGGTCTCCGCTTCGTCGAGCTCGATGTGGATGCGGCGCTCACCGATGCGGTTGTTGAGGTACACGCGTTCCATCAGGAAGTCCTTCTTGGGTGGCTGGGTCGGTGCGGCGGGATCAGCGGCCGCTGGTGACGAGCGCGAGGGCGGCCGCGACGGTGTCGGTCAGGGTGGTGCACACCGGCACGCCGTGGCGGCGGGCCACGTAGATCAGGTATCGGTTGCGCTCGGGGTTGGCGCAGTCGGGCGGGCAGCCGAGAACCGCCCGGCCCGTCGGCACGTCAAGGCCGAACTCCACGTTGGTGGTCATCGCCGGCATCGTCTTCAGGTCGCGGGGGATCCAGAAGAGGATCGCGCTGGCCGCGGCGCGGGCGTCGGTCTCCCAGTCGACCTGCGTCTCGTAGCGGTCGGCGCGCCGGCCGTGCCGGGATTCGGGGCTCAGGACGGTCAGCGGCTGGGCCCCGGCCCACTGCGCGGCCAGGGCGTCGGCGGCGCCGGGCCGCCAGGACGGGACCGGTGCGCTCTTGTCGGGGGTGGGTCCGGCGAGGAAGACGGACGGGCCGGCCGGGATGGGTTCGCGGGCCATGACCAGGTTGACGCTCATGAGGAGGCTCCGTTCTGCGCGGCGGCGCGGGCGGCGTGCTGCGGGGTCCAGGGCAGGGGCAGGTTGTCGCCGTCCTGGCGGGGGACGACGTGGACGTGCAGGTGGAAGACGGACTGGGTCGCCTCGGTGCCCTTGGAGGTGATGAGGTTGGCGGCGGGGAGCTCGGCCATCAGCTCGGCGGCGCGGCGGTACACCGCGGCGGTCACCTCCGGGTCGGTTCCGGCGTCGGCGACGTGGACGCGCGGCAGGACCATGACGTGGCCGTCGGTCACGCCACCGGTGCGCGGGCGGATCGCGAGGGCGTCGGGCCATTCCCGGACGATGACGGCCGGAGCCTGGCCGGCGGCGATGGAGCAGAAGACGCAGGTCTTCACGGTGGGCCTCTCCTGGTGGGTGTCGTTGGGGGTGACCGGGGCTCGTGCGGGGTGGTGGGTCAGATCCAGCGGAAGATGTCGCGGACCTGGCTGGCCGCGCTGCTGAGGTTGTCGGCGGGGAGGCTGTAGTCGATGTCGTACGGGTCGTCGGTCTCGTTCATCACGGCGGTGGAGGCGGCGGCCAGGACGTCGGCGAAGGCCTCGTGGACGTTCGCGTCCTGGAGGGCCTGGACGATGTCGTCCTGGTGGGCGCTGCCGCGGGTGATGGCGTCGGCGAGGAGCCGGAGCGCGGCGGCTGCGGCGGGGGCGAGGTCGGCGAGGTCTCCCCCGTCGCTGGTCAGGCTGGTTCGGGCCGGGGTCTCGATGCCGGTGATCGTGGCGAGGTGCTTCGGGGCCTTGGTCACTTCGGTCACTTCGACTCCTCGGTGTGGTGGGCGGTGCTGAGCTGCGGGGTGCCGGGCGCTGCGGACGGGGCGTCGGGGTTGAAGGCCGGGGCGCCTTCCAGGAAGACGACGGCGCGGGCCTGTCCGAGCAGGGCGTGGAAGCGGTTGAGCAGCAGGCGGCCTTCGCGGGCGGTCTCGGCATTTCCTCGGTGGGTGTCGATGTCGCGGATCGCGTAGCTGAGCCAGTTGAAGTCGCTCTTCTGGATGGGGATCCGGACGCGGGCGGGGTCGGGCTGGGTGATGGAGGCGATGCCGGCGCTCTCGTACAGGCGGCCGATCAGCTCGGTGGTGTGGGTGCCGTTGCCGGAGTACGGGCGGGCGCGGCGGTTGCACTCGTCGGCGTGTAACAGCACGCGCTCGAAGGTCTTCATCTCGTCGGGGCTGATCCCGATGCACTGGACGGGCGGGGCTTTGGCGGGCTGCGGGGCTGCCGGGCGGTAGACGGTGTGGGGCGGCTCGGGGCGGCTCCGGCGGGCGAGCGTGGCTCCGGCCAGAGCGCCGATCAGTACGGCGATGGCGATGAGGGCCCACTGGTCCATGCGTTTTCCCTTCCTGATGTGCGAGCCGTGGCGGCCCGACTCCTCAAGAATGCCAACTTTGAGTTGGCCTGTCAACGTGAACTTGGCCAACTAAATATTGGCCACTGGAGTTTTGGGGTACGCCGACGCCCCCGACCTGCGGCAACGGGGTCAGGGGCGTCGGGACGGGCGGCCGCGGCTGGCCAGGACGGACGGGCAACGACGGACTGCCGTGCCCCGCCTGGGCCGTGCGCGACACCCGGATACCTGCTGGTGCCTCAGGAGTTGGGCGTCATGGCCGCGCTGATGATGTCGGCGTGGTCGAACGCCAGGTCCGGCAGATCCTTCGCGGGCCACCAGCGAGCGGTGCGGGCGTCGTCCCCGGCGGTAGCCGGCGTGCCGTCCGGGACGATGACCATGTACGCGAAGGTGACGTAGGTGCCGCGCGGGTCGCGGCCGACCTGGTCCCAAACGCCGATCTGGTGGAGATTGCCGACGGCCACGTGGACACCGGTCTCCTCGGCGAGCTCGCGGGCGGCGGCCACGAACGGCGCTTCTCCGGCGCCCACACGACCTCCTGGGAGTGCCCAGGCGGCTTCGAAGGGCGGCCGGTCGCGTTCGATCAGCAGGACCTCGCCGCCGGGGGTCAGGGCGACGATGTCGGCGGTGTAGACGGTCTCGTTCTCGGTCTCGGGCATGTTCGCCTCTCGGTTGAAGTGGGCGAGCGCCGGCCGGACCAGGCGGACGGCGCCCGGACGGGAGACCGGCTTGCCTCCGGGCCGGGCGGCCGTCCGCGCGGGGCCGGGCGCTCGGGGTGCTGGCACTACCGGCCGAGGCCGGCCAGGATCCGGGCCAGGAGTCGGCGCAGGAGGCTGCGCCAGGTGTCCGGCCCCGGCGGGGGTGCGGGTGCGGCGGGTGGCGGCACCGGGTCGGGGGCGGGCAGGTCGTGGTGGCGGACCTGTTGCATCGCGGTGGGCCAGGTGTCCGGCGCGAACCCGGCGGCGGTCAGGGTTTCGGTGAGGAACGCCCAGCCGGCGGCGCGTTCCTGGGTCTCGGTGCTGGTGTAGGTGACGCCGGGCTGGAGGCCGATGGCCAGGTGCCAGCGGTCGGCGGTCAGGTCGCGTTCGGCGGCCCAGGCTCCGCCGTCCCAGCTCTGCAGGGTGCCGCCGCCGTGGGAGGACCCTGCCTCGTCGCGCAGCCAGTACGCGGCGAGTTGGTGGGTCCAGCTGCGGGCGGCGGCCGGGGAGCGGTGCTGGACCCAGGTGGAGGCGGTCGGGCTGAACCACTCCTCCCAGAGCACCGCGTAGGCGATGCCGTCGATGGTGTGGACGGTCAGGTGCTCGCCGCGGAAGCGGATGTCGTCCTCGGCCGGGGCGGCCTCGATGCGGGCGGCGAGTTCGGGTGCCTGGTGGAAGTGGCCGTGGCGCAGGCCCGCCAGGTGAGGCCGGTCGGACCAGCCGTCGCACATTGCGGGCAGGCTGTCCTCGTGGCCGGCGGCGGTCACGGCGTTCCCAGCGCGAGGAGAGCCACGCGGGCCCGCTCCAGGCGCTGGCCGGCGGAGTCCTGCACGTACCCGGCCGCTTCGTCGATGACCTCGGTGATGTCCTCGCCGACCTGGTCTTCGATCCGGACGCCGATGTCGGTCAGCAGGTCGGAGATCATCCCCAGCACGCTGCCGGACTGGTTGCGGTCGTCGTAGAGGGCCTGGAGGACAGCGGCCTGGTCCTCGTGGTCGGCGGTGTCGCCGAGCGCGTTCTCGCGCAGGGCGTGCAGGCCGAGACGGATGGCGGCGACGGCCGTCGTGATGTCGGCGCTCACCGGTGGGACGCCTTCACCGTGGCGAGCAGCGCGGCGAGCGTCTCCCAGGAGTGGTGCCAGCTCTGGTCGAGGCAGTACCGGCCGTTCATGCCGAAGTCGGCGAGGTTGAAGAAGTTCTTCTTGCCGGTGGCCTCGGCGAGCCGCTGGAGGAGGCCCTGGGGCACCCTGCGGTCGGCGGCGAAGTGGGTTGCCCCCGAGACCGCGAGGGCGGCGGCCAGGGCGGCCGGGTGCAGGCGGATCCCGAGGGCGCGGGTGCCGGCGAAGAGGACCATGCCCTGGGTGGCGGTGTACTGGATGACGTGGTGGAGGCAGGCGCGGCGGCCGACGTCGGTGCCGACGGTGGTGACCGTGCCGTCCTCGTGCTTGTACGTCACCGGGGCGGCGTCGGTGGCGCCCTTGGCCTGGGAGTCGAAATCGGACTGGCCCCAGTGGTCCGCGTGATCCGCAGCGGCGCGCAGTAAGGCGTAGGCGGCGGCGAAGGTGGCGGCGCGGTGGTTCATCATGAGTGTTCTCCTCGGTTCTGCTCTGGACGGGGAGCCCCGGGGGCGGCCGTACCTCTTGGCCGATGCTGCGGCCGCCCCTGGGACCTGGTGCCGGCCTACTGGTCGGCGGTGTCGGTGTAGCGCTTGAGCTGCTGGCGGACGTGCTCGCGGGAGAAGTCGAGGTGTTCCGCGGTCGCGCCCTGGGTGAGGTTCTTCGCCTCGATCTCGGCCTTGACCGCGGCCCAGTAGGTGCGCCGGGCGGTCTCGATGGCCTGGTCCCGGGCCGTGGCGGCCTTGTCGAGGCGGGCCTTGGCGGCGGTGGCCTCGGGGGTGTCGGGTCTGGTGGGGGTCATGGTGATCAGCTCCGTGACGGTTGAGGGACGATGTATCTGCCCCCTGCTCCGGTTGAGAGCGGGTTGGGCTGGCCCGGGGCGGGCGGCGCTTGGTTGGTAGCCGGTGGTGCCGCCCGTCCCGGGGGTCAGAGGGTCTTGGTCTTGGTCTTGCAGGCGTGCGTGAGGGCGACGTCGAGGAGGGGTTCGATCCGGTCGGGGTAGTTGGTGATCTTCATCGAGAGCCCGCACTTGTGGCACTCGAACGTCGCGGTCTTCATCGGGGTGGTCAGGCGGGAGAGCGCCTGGCGGATCATCTCGGCGAGCATGCGGTTCTCCTTCGGTCGGTCAGCCGGCGAGGGTGATGATCCCGGCGAGGACCAGCAGGGCGACGGCACCGGCGGTGATGTCGATGGCGAGCCGGAGCGCGCGGAACTTGCGGGCGGCGATGCGGGAGAGGATCACGATCCGCTCGGCACTGCGGTCGGACGCGATGTCGGCGGCGGCCTGCTCGGGCGTGCAGGTCGCCCAGTGGAGGTAGGAGCCGCTGACGTCGCCGCCGAGGCGGGGGCGGACGATCAGCAGGACCAGGAGCATCGCGGCGGCCAGGGCGGCCGCGCCGATGCCGGCGGCCACGGTGGCGGCGCCCGGGAGGTCGTGGCCGGGGACGAGGGCGATCAGGACGGCGAGGGGGAGGCTGAGGACGGTCAGGAGCGCGGACGCCTTGGCGTCGGTCCTGCCCATCTCGGCGATCACCTCGGTGCGGGCCTGAGCCAGGCGCGCCTCGGTGGGGGCGGCCTGCGATAACTGCCGGGTCTGCTCCATGATTCATCGCCTCCGTTGGTCGGGTGCGGGCCCCTGCCCACACCCCAAGGATGCCAAGTTCGAGTTGGCATGTCAATACGGACTTGGCCAACTCAGAATTGCATTCCGAGGGGCCGCCTGCCCCACGGGAAGGGCAGGCGGCACCCGCGGCTACTCGTCCTCGGGAGCGGCGTGCATGGAGTCGTAGGCCCAGCAGGCCCTCTTCCACAGGTCGCTCGCGTACGCCTCCGGCTCCTGGGCGCACAGGCGGGCGTACAGGTCGGGGAAGTTGCGGCCGGTGCCGTCGCCGTCGGGGTCGTTGTCCATCGCCTCGGCCAGCGCGTACGGGTCCCTCGGGACCTGGGGGCCGAGGTGGTCGAGGTCCGGACGGAAGGCGCCGGTGGTGATGACGGTGCCCTCGACGTGCGTGGTGTGGTGCAGCTGCCTGCGCAGGCCCGCGGCGACCTCCTCGGCGCGGCCCTCGTGCTCGTACGGGCCGATCCGTACCGGGTCCAGGCCGGGGCGGTCGAGGATGACGGCGTGCCCGACGGGGTCGGTGTAGCGGACGGGGCGGCCGAGCTGGTGGGCGTAGGCGATCTCGGCGCGGGTGGAGTCGCCGATGTAGCCGCCGGTGTTGACGACCAGGACCTCGTCGCAGGCCCGGATCTTCCAGCGGTGCAGCGCGTCCAGCGCGAGCTTGAGCTTCGCGGCGGCCGCGGGTTCCGCCCACAGGGGATGGGCCTTCTTCATGTCGATGCCGGGCGCCAGGACTGCCCGGCCGGCGGCCGTCTCACGGAAGTTGGCCTCGGCGAGCTCCTCCCAGAAGGCGGTGGATCCGCAGAGGGTGACGACCTTGGGCCGGTCGGTGGAGGTGTCGGACGGGTTGAGTAGCTGCTCGGAGGTGGCGGGGGCGGCGGCCGCGATGAGGCCGACGGCCTGGAGGTCGCGGTGGTGGTGCTCGGGGTTCATCGGCATTTCTGTTCCTTCGGGATCGGCGGGCGCGGCCGGCGCCGGGCGGATGGGACGCCGGACTCCGTGGTGCGCGCCCGGAGTTCAAGGGGGCGGTCCGGGAGCGGCTGGGGTTCGGTCTGGGCGGCTCGTGCCTGGGCCTGGCGCCAGGCCTTGGCCAGGTGCAGCACGGCCTTCTCGTACGTCGGCGGGTCGGTGGTCTCGGCGTCGTCGGCGGCGGCGAGCGCCTGGACGAGGGCGACGGCTTCGGGGACCGTCAGGTCGTCGAGGACGGCGAGCTCGTCGCCGCGGAACGGGTCGATGCGGAGCCGACCGTACTCATCCTTGATGCGGTCGTGGTCTCGCTGGATCACCCGTCGGCGCACGACGGCGCGGTGGGATTCCGGACTCGGCCGGCTGGGCGTGGGGCGGAGCACGTAGATGGCCGTGGCGAGGAGGCGGGGCGCTGTGCAGACGATGCCGACAAGCACCACGGCGCCTCCGCCCAAGAGCAGGGCCAGCAGCAGGGAGTGGATCCACTGCCGGGCGGTGTCCGCGAAGGTCATCGGCCCGTGGCACGCAGCTCGTGCGGGTGGCACAGGACGGGGCCGATGAAGATGCTGATCTTGTTCACCGTCCACCGCCCTTCGGTGAGCGGGCCGGGCGGGACCTCGTCGACGATCCTGCCCGTCTTGCCCTTGGCCCGGGGGTCGTCCGCGCAGTCGATGATCTCTACCTCGGCACCGGCGTTGAACATGTGCTTCTCCTTCGGTGGTTGGCGTGCTGGGGGTCTGTCTGCGGGGTGGCGGTCGGCGCCGCGATCCGGGGCGGCCGGCCGGGATGGCGGCCGCCCCGGGGCGGGTCAGCCGGACTGGCGGATCGGCATGATCAGGTAGCGCAGCGCGGTGGGGTTCGCTTCGGCGGGGACCAGGAGCGCCGGCTTGACCGGGTTGACGATCTGGAGGCGGATCCGGTCCGTCTTCAGCGCGGTGACGCCGTCGAGGAGGTAGCCCGGGTTGAAGGCGATGGTGACGGCGGCGCCGGTGAGCAGGTCGGTGGCGGCGGTGACCTGGTCGCGGGCGGAGGCGTCGTCGGCGGTGCCGGCGCTCAGGGCCAGGGCGCCGTCGGTGAGGTGGAGCTTGACGGGGTGACCGCGTTCGGCGACGAGGGCCATGCGCTTGACGGCGTCGGCGAGCTCGGCGGCGTCGAGGTCGGCGGTGGCGGTGAAGTCGGTGGGCCACAGGCTCTTGTGGTCGGGGAGCTGGCCGTCCATGGCGCGCAGGGTGAGGGTGCGCGTGCGGCCAGCCAGGCCGAGGACGCCGTGGGAGGCGGGGAGGGTGAGGTGGACCTGGTCGTCGGTGGCGAGGATCTTGGCTGCTTCGGCGAGGGACTTGGCCGGGATGGTGGTCTGGGTGGTGGTGCCGGTGGCCTTGGCGGGGGTCCAGGGGATGGGGCGGAGCGCGAAGCGGTAGCGGTCGGTGGCGGCGAAGGTGATCGTGTCGTCGGTGATCTCGGCCTGGATGCCGGTGAGGATCGGGAGGGCGTCGTCGCGGCCGGCGGCGGTGGCGACCTGGTGGATGGCCTCGGCGAGCGCGGGCCCGGCCACGGTGCCGCTGGCGGCCGCGGGCCGGGGCAGGGTGGGGTACTCCTCCAGCGGGAGGGTGTGCAGGGTGTAGCGGGTGCGGCCGGAGGTCAGGACCAGGCGGGTGCCGTCGAGTTCGAGGTCGACCGGGTGGGTGCCCTTGACCGTGCGGGTGATGTCGGCGAGGAGGCGGCCGGAGACCAAGACGGTGCCGGGGGTGGTGACCTCGGCGTCCACGGTGGCCTGGGCGCTGGTCTCGTAGTCGAAGGCGGCGACGGCCAGGGTGCCGGCGGTGGCCTCCAGCCGGATCGCGGCGAGGACGGGGACGGGGGGCCGGGCGGGCAGGGCCCGGGCGGCGTCGGTGACGGCGGCCGCGAGCGGGGCGAGGTCCGTTCGGATCTTCATCGGTGCTCCCTTCCGAGCGGGCGGGCGGCTTCCGGCCGGGGTCCGGCGTACGCCCGGAGTGCGTGTGAGGTCCGAGTGCCGCCCGTCCGGTACGGGAGAGGCCGTACCGGACGGGCGGGTGAGCAGGGTGGCTGTCAGGCCGCGGCGGCGTCGCGGCGCTCGGCGCGCAGGCGGCGGCGGTCGCTGTAGGTGGTGCCGGCCCAGATCGCGGATCCGGCCCAGGTCGGGTGGTCCAGGGCCCAGGCCAGGCACTGCGCGCGGACGGCCTCGGGGCACTTGCTGAGGCAGGCCTCCTGGCCGTTCCTGCGCTGCTTCGGCGTCCCGGTCCAGTCCTCGGGGTCGGCCCCGGGCGCCTTGCACGGCTCGTCGCCGGTCAGCTGCGGCCAGGGGGCGAGGTCGGTGGCGGTCACTCCCCCACCCCCGTGGTGCCGGCGGCCGGGACGGCGGCGGTGGGCAGCAGGTGCTCGAAGGGCTCCCAGTCCGCGAGCTCGAAGGACATCTCCAGGAGTTCGAAGGGGTACTCGACGCCCTGCGAGTGGTCGTTCTGGGCGATCCACTTCGGCTGGAGGTTGGCGCGGTCGCCGTCGTCGGCGTCGTCGGCGGCCTGGTCGAGGTCGATGTACGCGACGACGACGTGGGTAGCGGTGCGCTCCAGGACGTACAGGCTGCGGACCGGCATCTCGTCGGGGTTGACATCGGGCCGGCGGACCCAGGTCTGACGGGTGGCGGCGATGGCCCAGGCCTCGCTGGCGTCGGCGGCGTCGGTGACCTTGGCGCAGGCCGTCGCGTACCCGGTGCCGGACTCGACGAGTTCGTTGACGCGGGCGGTGATGTGGTCGCTGAGGGCCTGGGTGCCGATCAGCCAGGTCAGGGAGGCAAGGCCGGTCACGACGCCGCTCCCGTCGGGACGAGGGTGTGGGAGATCTTGGTGGGGGCGAGGAGGTGGTGGAGCGCGGAGCCGTGGTGGTGGGAGCCGAAGGTGGCGGGCAGGCCGCAGGTCCAGCAGTCGGCCTCGTCGCCCTGCCAGGAGACGTCGCAGCGGCTGCAGACGAACGCGCGGCCGGCGAGCAGGGGGTTGGCCTTGGCCAGGGACTTCAGGATCCGGCTGGCGGTGCTCAGCCGGCGGGTGGTGGAGGTGTGGTGCTGCTTGTGGCGGGTGGAGTGCATGATGGTGGTCTCTCTCTCGTGTTTGGCGGGTGAGGGGCCCGGGGCGGCCGGCGGTTTCTGAGGCCTTGACGGCCGTCCCGGGGCGGAGCTAAGGGTCGATGCCCTTGTGCGTGGCCTGGTCCCAGCGAAGGTTCCAGCCGGGGCGCAGTCCGCGGGCGGACCAGTCGGTGCGGTGGGCGGCGGCGGGAATGTCGTCGTCGGCCATGGCGTGGAGGAGGGCCGTCTCCCAGGCGCGGCGTGCGGCCTGGCGGGCCTCATGGCCGGTCTCTGCAAGGCCGGTGAAGACATGCACGCCGTACTCGTCGGTGCCGACGCGCTCTATCGGTACGTCGACCTGCCACAGGAACTGGTGCATGGTCAGTCCTCGGCTTCCGCGTCGTATTCGACGAGGAGCCGCAGCACGATGATGCGGATGCTGGTGACGGACTCGTCGTCCGGGCCCGGGCCGAACATCACGAGGTCCTCGTCGGCGTGCTCGTCGCCGTTGTCCGGCACCCACCCGGTGGAGGCTCCTTCCGGGAGGGGGCGCTTCAGCCAGGCCTCGCCCTTGGCGCGCGCCGCCTTCCGGGTGGTGAAGGTGGCGTACGGGATGTTGCCGCGTGTGACGCGGTAGACGAGGAGAGCGGTCGGCCTCTCGCCGGTGAGGCGGGTGATGCCGGGGAAGGCGGCCTCGGCGGCGGCCAGGCGGGCCTCGCTCTCCGCGGCGGTGCCGAGCAGCTGGAGGATGCCGGTGGTGAGCGGCAGCGCGCTGGCGGCGTAGCGGCGCAGGTTGTCGGTGAGGACGGCGTCGAAGTCGGTATCGGAGTGCGGGACGTTGGTGGTCATGGGTTCTCCGTCTCGTGGCGGGCCGGGCTGTTCCGGTCCTCGGCGGTGCCCGGTCTGGTGTGGGCCGGGCACCGCGGGGGGCCGTCAGCGGCCGGCCGTGCTCGGCAGGCGCAGGGCTTCGTCCAGGGCGGTCCAGAGGATGTCGCCGGGTTCGAAGGCGGGGGCGGTGATGGTGACCTGGGCGGCGCGGGCGACGGCGTCGAAGGCGGTGTCGCTGATGAGGCGGCTGGGCCAGGCGTTGCGGAGCTCGGGGAGGGTGGGGGTCCGGCCGTACCAGGTGTAGTCCAGGCCGTTGACGCGGGAGACGAGCAGGCCCAGGTGGTGGTCGTCGCCCTGGAACCGGACGAGCAGGAGCAGGTCGGCCTGCTCAGCGGAGTCGACGAGGCGGGTGAGGATCTCAGTGTCCGCGACGAATCCGGTGACGGCGGCGCGCTGCTCCCACAGGTTGCCGTCATAGTCGGGGGCGTCGTGTCCGGGCTGGAAGGAGTCGGTGAGGAATCCGGCTCGGTTCGCGGCCGCCATCTGCGCACTCAGGGGCTGCATCTCGTCGTCGGGACCATGGTTCGGCATGCGCCCGGGGTGCGAGCGGATGTCGCCTTCGAGCCAGCTGGCGGTCAGTTCGGTCAGGTCGGCGAAGGTGACGGCTGCCCGCCAGCGGCGGCGGTCGGCACGGTTCGCCCATCGGATCGGCATGACGGTTCTCCTGTCGTTTCAGAGCTGGGCGGCCAGGGCCTCGGCCTCGTAGGCCTGGGTCTCGCGCTGCTCGATCAGCAGCTCGTAGGCGGTGAGGGTGTTGGGCTTCATGGGCTGCTGGCCCCAGACGTGCTTGAGGTACTTGAGGTGGAGGTCGCGGGCGGCGCGGTCGCCGAGCTGGTGGGCGTGGACGAGCTCGTGCACGAGGGTCTCGGCGACGTCGCGCTCGCGGCGCATGTTGGGGATCTGGAGGACGATCAGCACGCCGTCGCGGTCGATGGTCGTCTGGCCGAAGGCCCGGCGGGAGTGGCGGTCGGGGCGGCTGACGGCGTTGACCGGCGTGGCGTTGATGCCGGTCAGGAGCCGTGCCTCCGCGGTGTTCACCAGGCGGTCCATCTGGCTGGTGTCCCCGTTGAGGACCAGCCGGACGGCCGGCAGGGAGCCGAACTTGTCGCGGACGAGCTTCTCGGCGTCGGGGGCGATGGCCTTGGCGTACTTGCTGTAGCGGCCGCCTCCGAAGATGAAGCACTCGGTGGAGATGCGCATGCTGCTGCCTTCCGAATGGTGTGCGGACGGAACGGAGTGGGGGTCAGTCGCCGGCGTTCTCGGCGAGGGTGGCCGCGCGGTCGAGGAGGTCGAGGACGGCGCCGACGGTCGGGGCGGCCAGGTTGTTGTGGACGGCGATGTCGAACTGGCGGCCAAGGGCCTGCGGGTCGCGGCCCTCCTGGCGCCATTGCGCCTCCAGGCGGGCGCGGTAGGCGGGCGTCGGCTGGGCGTACGCGGCCGGTTCGGCCATCGCGGAGCGGATGTAGATGTGGGACCGGCTGGTGGTGTCGGCGTCGGCCGGGGCAGCCATGAGGGCGCCGAGGATGCAGTGGCGGCCGGTGGTGTCGCGGAGTTCTCCGCGGCACCAGCCGCCGGTGGCCAGCGCGGCGGCCGCGCGGCGGATGTGCACGCTGGCCCGGGTCGCGGGGCGCTGGTGGCGGCGGGTGATCCGGTCGAGCAGGGAGGGGCGGGCGGCGGCCTGGGCGGCGGCGGTGGCCCGTTCGCTGCGCTCGACCTCGGCGAGGCCGGCGGCCACCAGGGCGGGGATGTCGAACCCGGCCGCGGGCGCGGGCTGCTTGGGGGCCGGGGCGGGCGCGGCGGGCGGGGTGATCTTCTTGAGCCAGGCTTCGACCTCGTCGGCCAGGAGGCGCGTGCTCGCGTCGGGAACCTGGGTGCCGAAGGCGGCGGGTGCTGCAGATGCGGGCATGGCGAAGCCTTCCTGCCTGCTGCGGGACGGTGGGGTTGGGAGCTCCGGGGGCGGTCGGCTGAGTGGTTGGCGACCTGGCGGCCGCCCCGGGAGGTGAGTGGGGTCAGCGGGGGCGGTTCGAAGACTCCTTGTTGACCTTGGACAGCTTCTTCGACAGAGCCGCCTTCTCCTCGTCGGTCATGCGCGGGATGTACATGCAGGGCTCCCTGGGTGTTCGGGCGGGTGGGAGGCTCGGGGGCGGCCGGCTGAGTGGTTGGCGACCTGGCGGTCGGCCCCGAGGTAGTGGGGGTCAGGCTTCGGTGTGCTTGCGGACGTTCTTGTAGATGTTGTCGCGCTCGACGTTCAGCGCGGCGGCGATGTCCTTCTGGGCGCCGCGGCGGCTCTTGCTGAGTTCGCCGATCCGCTGCCAGAACTTCCTCTCTGCCTCGGAGACGGTCTTCGCGGCTTCGGAGACGACGTGGTCGAGTTCGGTCTTGGCCGCCAGCGCTGCGGCCACGATCTCGTCGGTGGTGCTGGCCTGCGTGTCGGGGCGGGGGGGCATTTGGGCTCCTCGCGGTCGTGAGGGACGATGGTTCCGGCCCTCCTGCTCCGGTTGGAGCGGGTTGGGAGACCCGGGGACGGCGGGCTGAGTTTGGCGACCTGGCCGCCGTCCCCGGGGCGCCTCTACTGCAGATCCTCGCGGGCGTCGTCGGCCGGCTCGTCACCGGTCTGGCCGTGCCCGAGCGCCGCGTCGGCCTTGCGCAGGTGGAGGGTGGCCGCGTACAGGCGCTGGGCCTGGTCCTCCTCGCCCTGCTTGGCGAAGGCCACGGCGAGCCTGCGCGTGAGCGCGCCGGTCGTCGCCAGCAGTCCGCTGGTGTTCAGGCTGTGCTGGATCTCCTCCGGGTCGGCGCCGGAGTCGATGTCACCGCGGATCTGGCCGAGCTCCTCCGCCAGGGCGTAGGTGCTGTCACCGTCCCAGCGGTCCGGGTTGATCCAGTCGATGAGCTCGTTGGCGGCGGTGTCGATGACGTAGAGGGCGCCGATGAGGGCGAGCGCGGCGAAAGCGACTCCCGGGGTGCTCAGGTTCGCGAGCGGGCCTTCGTGGTTGACGATCGCGTCAAGGCTGACGGTGGCGGTGCCCGCGGTGATCACGATGCCGTCGTAGCGGATGACGGCGGACAGGGCCTTGACACTGGCGCGTCGGGCGCGGGCGGCCCGGACCGGGCGGTTCTCCAGGGACTTCGGGCGGGCGGTCTCGACGGGGTGGACCAGGACGTGGGTCACGAAGAGCTCCTTCGGGCTGGTGGTGCTGGGCGGTTGGGAGATCCCGGGGCGGCCGGCTGAGTTGGCGACCTGGCGGCCGCCCCGGGAGGAAGTGGTGCGGAGTGGTCAGGCCGGGTCGCGGTCACCGGAGAGGGAGGCGACGGTCCGCAGGTGCTCGCGCTGCGCGTCGATCCGCTTCCGGACCTCGCGGGTGACCGGGCCACCGCGGAATGCCTCGTAGTCGTAGGAGTCGCCGATAACCCACTGGCTGGCGTCGATCCCGGCGGCCTCGTACATCTCGGCGCGGGAGAAGGAGCCGTAGCGGAAGTCGTCGTGCACCGTGACGATGGCCCGGCCGATGTGATCCCAGGTGATCGCGGCGTCGAGCGCCGTCTTCTGGGCGGTGAGCAGCTGGGAGACGGTGGCCCGCCAGTACGTGTCGGGCTTGGTGTCCATGGAGGTGAAGATCTCCTCCATGGCGGCGAGGGCCTGGGCGTAGGCGTCCCACAGGGCTTTGGCGCCGTTGGTGGCCTGCTTGAGGGCGGCGGTGAACGCGGCCTTGTCCCAGAGGAGGATCGCCTCGTCGTACTGGGCGTCGATGAACGCGCGGGACTCGGGCGTGAGGCTCTCGTCCTTCCAGGTGTAGAGCGGCCGCTGGGGCTCCTCCTCGGCGCCGGTGAAGGGCCGGAAGGTGAAGACGAGCCGGTTGAAGCGGTCGGCCGAGGCGCCGGTGAAGTGCGGGTGCTGGTAGGCGCGGGCCTCCGTGACGACCCTGTCGAGGTCTCCGGCGCTGATGGTGGTCATGTTCTCTCCGTCGTGTCGGGCCGGGTGTTCCCGGCCGGGTACGGGCATGGAGGAGCGGGCTTTCTCGCTGGCCCGGGGCCTTGCGATGACTCAAGTATGCATCTCCAGTGAATGCATTTCAAGTGAATGCATTCATGGGTTTATGGAGCTCCCCCGCTGCCCGTCGGCGCCGGCCTTGGCGCCGTCGGGGCGGGGGCTGCCCGCTGCGGACCCTCCGGCGCGGGCACGGGCCGCCTTGCGCTCGGCGGCGGCCAGGGCCGCCGCGGCCGGCCCCTCGCACTCGGTGCACGTGACGTCCAGGCCCGGCGCAACGATCCGCCCCTTGTCCTCGCATACCAGGCACGCCGGCCCCTTGACCGGTGCGGGCATGCCGTACGCGGCGCGGTACTTGGCGACGGAGGGGATCTTCGGCCCCGGGGCCTGCTTGCCCTTCGTCCGTACCGGGGCGGGCGTCTCCTGCGGGATGCCGGCCTGTATGGCCCAGGCGGTGCGGATCAGGGCCGCAACCGGGGAGTAGGCGACGTTGCGGGCTTTCTTCTTCACCTTGCGGACGCGGCGGCGGGCGCGCTTCTTCGCCTCGCGGGCGAGGGTCCTGGTGATGATCCGCGCGGCTTGGGGGATCTCTTCGACCAGGTCGAGGGGCGGGGGCGGCTCCTCGCCGAACCCGGCCTCCAGGATCCAGTACATGTCCCAGTTCGGGGTGGTCCAGCGCATATCGGCCCAGGCGGTGAAGTGGCCGGGGTCGATGAGGTGCTCGGGCCACTCGTGCCGGGCCGGGCAGAGCACCTCGATCACGGGCTGCGCGGCGCGCTCCATGACGAGGGTCAGGCCGGTGTCGGCGCCGCACATCGGGCAGGTGACGGGCAGGGCCTGCCAGACGAGGCGGATGGTGTGGTCGGGGTCGAGCTGAAGGTAGTTGAAGCGGCGCTCGGCGGTGATGCGGTAGTAGCCGGCGTCCGGGTCGTGGATGCGGGTCGGGTCGATCATTACGGACTCCTGGGGATCTTTCGGGCGGGGAACAGCCGGGAACGGGGAGGAACGTGCAGGTCAGGGGGCCGGAACGCGGCGGGAACAGGTTCGGGGAGTGGAACAGTGCCACCGGTCCTGTGCGGTGTTCCGTCCCTGTTCTCGGCCTGTTCCGGCGCGCTGACCTGCGTGTTCCTGGGGTGTTCCTGCGCTCAGAAGGCGCTTGCGTCCTCGCCGGTGATCTTCTTGAGGTGGCGCAGGCAGTAGCCCTTGACCGTGCTCTTCTCGCCCGGGCGCCGGTAGCTGTCGGTCGTCCAGGACTTGCCGCCGGGGGCGAGCACCGCCTTGATCGCAGCCTTCAGCGCGACGACGCGGGCGGCCTCCTGGTCCGCGGTGTCCTCCCCGTCGAACGCCTCCAGGTCCCAGCGGTCGGCGTCGGCCTGGGCGAGGCCGGCCGCGATCTCCTCCAGCTGGAGGCCGCTCGGGTCCCCGGCCGCCCGGAAGACCTCTCGGATGGAGGCGATCAGCTGGGGGACGGCTCCCTGCCCCTGCCCCCCGGCGGCGTACTTCTGGGCGCTCGTCTCCATCAGGCTCCGCAGCGAGATCCGGCTGAGCTTCGCGGACTCGGGATCGATGTCGACCAGCCCGGCCTGGGCCCGGGCCCGGCCGCGGCGCAGCAGCTCGTCGGGGTCGGCGTAGCAGCCGCGGTACGGAATGGGCTCGCAGTAGGCGTTGCCGGCCATCACGTACACCACGGAGGCGTCGTTGAGCTGGTCGCCCATGGCGGGCACCAGCCGGTCGGCGCGCCACCCCTGGGCGAGCATGCCGTCGCCGAGGATCTGGACGACGTCGTCCTTGTCGCAGGCCGCCAGGACCTGGACGGCCAGCTCCACCACCCAGGTGTTGTCCTTGATCTTCTCCTTGGTGACGCCCTGTCCGGCGAGGACCATGGTGTCGTCGCTCTTGGCGCAGGTGATCGCCATCTCGGCGAGCATGCCGTCGAGGTCCCAGGGGACCTGCCGCTTGAGGTCCTCGTCGTAGTAGCCCTTGCGGCTTTCGCGGACCAGCGCGGGGAACTCGTCCACGATGACCTTGATGCCGGGCCGCTTGCGGGAAGTGACCCAGTTCTCGCCCATGCCGAGGCGGTCGAAGAGCGCGGGGCGGCCCTTGCCGATGTCCAGCGCCCACTGGAGCGCGGCCCTGGCCTCCGCCGGGGTGGTGGCCACCACGTGCATGGCGTGCCTGAGTCCGCCGAAGCCGCTGCCGGCGCTGCCCAGGTCGATGCCGATGATGATCTGGTCCTCGGTCGCGGTGAGCACGTCCAGGATGGCCCGCAGGATCGTGGACTTCCCCGACCGGCTCTTGCCGACGATGTTCACGTTGGTGCGGCACATCGGCAGGGCCAGGGGCCGCCCCGCCATGTCGGCTCCGATCAGCGCATTGTGGAGTTCGGCCGTGGAAACGGACTGCGGTTCCCGGACAGGCAGTTCGGGGACGGCCTGCCACGGGTTGGGGCCCGGTACGCGGATCACGCAGTAGTTCCGGGACTGCGCGGACTGCTGCATCAGCACGCTTCCGGTACGTACGCCGGGAAGGCACGCCTCCAGCATGTCCAGCCCGTTGGAAATCTTGTCCGGGGTCATCCGCTCCAGCCAGACGTGGATCTCGAAACCCCACGCGTGGGGGTCGACCCGCAGGGCCGACAGGGTGAGCTTCAGGTCCTCGGTGAGGGCCTGGCGCATCATCTGCTCGAACATCCGCGGCGTCATGCCCACGCTGACCTGCTGCGGGGCGCCGGCCTCGATCCGCTCCAGCCGCTCCAGCTCCTCTTCGCTGACCTCGACGTCGCGGCCCAGCAGGGAGACCCCGGCGAGGTTGAGCACCAGAGCACCGAGGAACCCCCAGACGTCGGCGAAGCCGTAGGCGGCAGCATCGGCCAGGACCAGCGGGCCGTAGGTGACGCCGGCGCGGACCGCGACGGACCGCTTCGCGGTCTTCCTGGCGTTCTGCGCGACGGCCAGCTGCTTGCCGGCCTCCAGCTGGAGCTTGGCCGCCTTGGTCTGCTTCTCCTCGCGCTTGAGGATCGCGAACTGCGCGCGGCGAGCACTGTCGGCGGCGGTCTTGACCGCGGCCAGCGCCAGACGCTCGTCGGCCGCGGCCTTGTGTCCCTCCATGCCGATGACCCAGGCACGCATCCGCCGCTCCCCGCGCAGGGCCCGGGGAACGATTCCGTGCACGGTGAGCTGGCGGGCGACGGCCTTCCGCACGCGGCGGCGTGCCTGCCGGCGCAGGTAGGCGTAGCGGGCCTTGCGGCCGTCCTTGGTGCGCAGCTGCGGGTTGATCCAGGGGCGGTCGCCCTCCGGGTCCTCGCGCAGCTCCCACTCCTGGGGGGTGTAGACGGTGCCCTCCACCGGCCGGCTGTGCTCCGGCGCCGGCTCGTTGTCCGCGTCCTCGTCTTCGTCGTCCGGGAGGTCCGTCGGCTGGGCCGGGATGGCGGCGGGCGCCTCGGGGTCCGTGTGCAGCAGCGCCGTGAAGTCGGAGGCGGGGCCGTCGCCGTAGAGAGCCTCGAAGACAGGCTCCAGGTCCTCGACCAGCCTGATCTTCACCTCTCGGGCCTGAGCTCCCCGCTGCCCGCCGACGACGCCGAGGGCCTGCATCACGTCCATGATCCTGCCCGCCCCGTACTCGCTGATGAGCAGCTTCTGCTGAAGCATGTCCAAGGAGCCGAACTGGGTGGTCACGAGCAGCTCGGCGGCGTCCCAGAGCAGCTTGCGGTCGAGGGCATCCGTCCCGACTTTCGCGGTGGTGTCGATCTCGGTCATGCTGTTCACGCCTCCTGTGCTGGGGGTGAGCGCGGGGCGGGGAAGCCGGCCGTCGCTTTGGTCGGTTGAGACCGGCAGGCCCCGCCCCGCGCTCTGAGGGAAGGTGTTCGGGTCAGGCGGCGTTCGCGCCGCCGGGGCAGTCGTTGCAGACCCCGTAGCGCTTGGGGATCTCGTAGTCCTTCTCGGAGTTGCACTCGGGGCAGACCCTGCGGGCCGCCACCGCCTTGCGGATCGAGACCCATCGCGCCTCCGTCATCGGCCGCTTCGGCTTGGCCAGCGCGACCAGGTAGAGGGCGGCGAACATCGGGGATCCCTGGCGGGTCCACCCAAGCTGGCCGGCCACGGGCTGGCCTCCGGGGCGCAGCCCGCGGACCCGCAGCTGTCGGTAGGTGGCCATGACGTCGGGGTCAGGGCCGAGCTTCCAGGGCCAGGTCGGGAGGCCGAACTGCTCGCCCTCCGGGTCGTCGTAGCGGGCACTGGACCGGGGCATCACTGGCTCCTGTGGTCGGCCGTCGTGTTGCTGAAGGCCCTCTTGGCCGCGGCGCGGCGTTCGTAGACCCAGGACTTGCCCGGCTCGATGGCCTTGTCGCCGTGGATGTCCGTACGGCGCCGCATCGTCTCCGCCGTGATGCCCTTTGCGGTGGGGATCCGGCCGTCGCGGATCTCGCTGCGGATCCACTCCTCGACCGCGGCGTTCTCGTTCGCGTCGTAGCTCTTCGCGGTTTCCGCGGCAGCTCGCCGAGCGGCTGGCGAGAGCTTCCGCAGCGGGGCCGTCACCGACTTCCGCTTCGCGCTCGCGGCTGCGGCTTCACGCTTCCGCGCGGGTGCCTTCTCGGGTGCGCGCGCGGGCGGGGGGACGGACGGGTTGACCTGCGAAGATCCATTCCGCCGGAAAGCGTTCGCCGGGCCCTCTACGAGTCCGTCACGGGTTCCGGCGAAGACCCGCGTGGGGAGGATCGCAGGCTCTTCCGCGACCGGCTTCACGGACTCGTCAGGGACGTTCTCGGCCGCCACTGCGGACACCTTCGCGGAAGCGGTAAGGCGCATGCGGCGTGCGTCCGCGAGGTCCTCCAGGACCTCCGCCAGACGGCCTTCCGCGTCCACCCGCAGCCCGAGCATGTCGGCCGACAGGTGCCGCAGCAGTTCCTCCGGCAGCGAGTCCTCGCCGGTGCCCTCGTGTACGGCGAAGGCGGCGTGCCAGGCCTCGTCCTCCGAGAGCCGTTCGTGTCCTGCGATCGCCCGCAGCCGCTTCGCGGTGGCCCACACCGCCGGCAGCAGCGCTTGGCGCTCCTCCCGGGTCGTCTTCACGTCCTTGCGCCGGACCCGGTCGGCCTTCATCTGCGCCCGGAACTCCTCGTGCCGGCCGAGCTGGACCAGCTGCCAGACGGCGATCGGGATGATCGAGGAAGCGGCGAGGACCGCACCCAGGATGGTCCCGTACTTCTCGCCGCCGACCTGGTGGCCGTGGAGCCAGTTGATCCAGGCGGCCAGGCTCGCGAAGGAGTAGATCGCGATCCGGTACGGCCAGGGTGAGCGGCCCTGCTTCATGGCCTTGGCCTCGCCGGCCGTGGCCGCCCAGGCGGAGCACTCCAGCATCACCGGCAGCAGGGCGACCAGCAGGTAGGCGGTCCACCCCATCTCGACGAGGATGCCCGTGCCGGTCAGCGAGGCGGCCTGCGAAATGAGGGCCGGCACGATGCTGCAGGCCATGACGGCCAGCGCGGCGGCCAGGTCGAGGTGTTCGGCCAGCCACGCCGGGGCGGCGTTCAGCCGGGCGGCGAGCTGCTCGCGGGCCTCCTTGCGGCGCCGGGCCTTCTCGCGCCGCTTCTCCTTGTCGGCCGTCGCCCTTGCGGCCCGGTCGGCCTTCTCCTTCGCGAGCTTGGCGGCGGCCTCGGCCTCCTTGGCCTTGAGGCTGCGCTCGGCCTCGCGGTCCTTGACCTCCTGCTCTGCGGCGCCGCGCGCCATCTCCTGCTCGAAGGCCTGCTGCTGCGCCCGGAGGCCCAGGTCGGCGCGCAGTTCCTCGTTCCGGCGGTTCTGCTCGGCCTCGGCCGCGTTGTCCTCGCGGCGGGCGGTGCGGAAGTCGGTGAGGCTCACGGGGTACCTCCGGCGGTCGGGGTGGCCGCGTGCGGGGCGTAGCGGTACAGGGCGGCGACGAGGGCGATGACCAGGCAGACTCCGATGCGCTCGGCGACGCCGGGGGTGAGGCCGAGGAGCCAGGCACCGCCGGCCACGGCCAAGGGCAGCTGGATCGCGCCGAGTTCGGCGAGGAGCCGGGTCACGCGGGCGCGGATCTCGACGATGGGCGTGTGACCACGGCTGTCGAGGTAGGCGAGGGCAGCGACCGGGAGCGCGAGCAGTACGCGCTGCCACCAGGTCGCCTCCAGGCCCAGGAGCCAGCCGGCGCCGAAGAGGATGAAGGCGGTGATGGACCACGTCGTCACCAGGGCCTGGACCTTCAAAGGCAGGCCGCGCGGGGTGCTGGTGCTCATGCGACCTGCACCTCCCGCCCTGTGAAGACGAGCGCCGGCACCGACTTGCCCTTCCGGACGGAGGCCACGAGCGCGATGGTGACCGGGAAGGGGATGGAGGCGGAGCGGTTCGGCTGGGGGTCCGCGGGGACCGGGCCGAAGACGCGGTCGGTCTGCTTCGCCTCGGGCTCGCCCGTCAGCCGGCGGATCAGCCCGGCGACGCGGGTGGCGGTCTTCGGGTCGCGCTCGGCGATGCCGAGGATCACGTCGGCCTGGAACTCCAGGCGCGCCGCCTGCTGGTCGGCCGACTCATTCAGCGGGGCCAGCCAGTCGACCGGCCTCACGCCGGTCATCAGCTGCAGCTGGCGCAGGATCTCGACCTCTTCCAGACCCTGCGGGCGGGTCGTGCGGCTGCTGGCTGCGAAGATGGTGTTCACGGGTCGTTCTCCTCAGATGTGGACGGCCTGTGCGACGGCTCCCGGGGCGCAATCCCGGGGGCCGTTTTTGGCATGGCGGTGCCTATGCCGCTCTGCTCCGGCCCTATCGGACCTCGCTAGCGACGTGACAAGGAAAACGTGACCTCGCTATAGATGTCAACACCTCACTAGCGATGTATGCTCGTGTCGTACAGGGCAGCCGTGCCGAACTGCGGCATGCTTCGGCATAGGATCGCTAGCGAGGTAGGAGAGGGGATGACTGGCGGAATGACTAAGCAACCGAAGTTCCTGGAAATCGCTGATGCTCTGCGAGAGGCGATTCGTCTGGGCGAGTACGAACCGGGTGACCGGCTCCCCGGCGAGAATCCCCTCGCCGTCCGGTACGGAGTCGCCGCGATGACCGCACGTCAGGCCCTGAATGAGCTGAAGAAGGACGGCACTGTCGAGTCGAGGAGGGGAGCCGGGTTCTTCGTCCTGCCGCCTTTCACTCCCATCCGCCGCCGCGGGATCGCCCGTGTGGCACGGGACCTGTGGAGCGCGGGCAAGTCGATCTTCTCCGCCGACGACTCCCGGCCCCTCACCACCGACAACCACGTCCTGGGCGCAGTGACACCTTCCGCGGAGATCGCCGAGGTCTTGCAACTCGGCGCCGGCGAGCGAGCCTTCGCCCGGTCTCGCCGACATGTCGTGGAAGGCCGGCCCGTCCTGCTGTCGACGTCGTACCTGCCGGACGAGCTGGTGGCCGGAACCGCGATCACTCATACGGACACCGGCCCCGGCGGCACGTTTGCCCGGCTCGCCGAGCTCGACGCCGAGCCGACCCGCTGCCGCGAGGAGTTGCGGGTACGCAAGCCCTCACCAGATGAATGCGCCAGCCTGAACATCGCAGCCGACACACCGGTGATCGAGATCTGCCGAACAGCGTTCACCGCAGACGGCCGGGCAGTCGAAGTCAACGAAATGACCCTCGACTCGCGCGCTTACATCCTTGAGTACGAGTTCGACCTGTGAGCCGGCATCGGCGCGGCTGTCCCCAGATGAATGAGACCCAACCGGAGAATCCCGCTATGCATCAGCACTCCTAGCAAGACCAACGGCCGCCCCTGGTAGCACAGGGACGGCCGTCGAAAGCGACTCCCCAGCCGGCAAGCACACGGAGTCGTGGTCAGCGCGGTGACCGCGCTGGGTGCCTGGACCACCAGGGCCCATCGATCACCTACCCAACAGCATAGACAACGACCCCCGGGCCCGCCCAGACAGGCTTGCCCAGTGGCCTGAGTCACACAGTTGATCAGCTGATCCACGGCTCCCTGAACAAGGGACCGTATGTGTCACACCTGAACAAGGCCGCCACGGCGGCTGTACCCCGCACCTCTCAGCGACCCTCCCGCCCGTTCGCTCCCGTTCCGGCGCACCCTGGCTTGCCCAGTGCTGGCCTGCCCACGCAGCGCGGGAATGGGCAAGCCCGCCACCTGGGCCTTCCGAGCAGCGGGCAAGCCTTCGGGCAAGCCCGCATGTGGAGAGTTCACGGCACAACATCCACTAGGAGGTGTGCCGTGCACGTACCTGTGCACCCCGGGTCCGCAGCGATCCGTCCCACCGCCCTCATCCCGGGAGGGGCGGTATGGGCCACGATCTGATCCCCCGGGTCGTCAGCGCGGCCGCCATCGACTGGATCAAGTTCGACGCTCTGCTCGCACGCGACGGCAGCGTCGAACCTGTGGACAAGGCGCTCTACGCGGCCATCGCCTCCTTCGCCGACCAGGGAACCCGTGAGACCGTCGACGGTCCGGACGCCGACGACATCCCGACGCGCAAGGTGCTCGCCCGTTGCATCGGGCGCTCGGTCGACACCGTCGACCGGTCCACGAAGCGGCTGGAGGACAAGGGGCTGCTTGAGGTAGAGCGGCGCCCGGACCCCAGCAACCCTCGCGTGAACATCCCCAGCCTGTACCGGCTGCTCGACCACGAGCGGTGGGACGAGCGCGCCGCCGCCCGGGCCGAGAAGCGGCAGGCCGAGCGGGAAGCGAGAGCTGCCCGAAAGGCGAAGCAGCACGCCAGCAACCCCAAGGGGGGTGGCCGCATGGGTGCGGCTACCCCTGAGGAGGGGGTGGCCGCACCGGTGCGGCCAGGGTGGCCGCATGGATGCGGCCAGGGTGGCCGCACCGGTGCGGCGGTTCCTTCTTCTCTTAAAGAATCTCTCTCTCAAGAGGGGGGTGCGCTCGATGCGGCACCCGTTGAGGGTGGTGCTGTCGTGACGGAGAGAGAGACTTTGGCTGCGCCGGAAAACCACGGGGTGGTTCCCGCCCAGCGGACGGCAGCCGAGGAGGCGGATCAGGTCGTGTCTGCCTACAGGCAGGCGCTCCGCAGGCCGATCACCAGTAAGGCCCTCGGTACGATCCGCTCCGCAGCCGCCGAGCTGCTGACCGACGGCTTTCCTGCCTGGTGGCTGTGCGACCGGGTCCAGGAGATGGCTCCGCGCGGGTGGACCGACCTGCACAAGCATGCCGATCGCTCCACCGCGCCGACCGAGCGGAGTGCCGCTGCTGTCGAGTGGTGCGGGGACTGCGGCCAGCATGACCGCAAGCGCTACAACGATCAGTACGAATATGTGGACTGCTGGACTTGCAGCCCGATCGCCCTTGCCGGAGTGGGCCAGTGAAGGAACTCGAACTCCCTGAGCAGCGGGGCGGCCTTGAAGGTGCCGCCCCGCCGCACGACCTCGACGCCGAGATGGCGGTCCTCGGCGCGATGCTGATGTCCCGGGAAGCCATTGCCGAGGCCGTCGAAGTCCTGAAGCCGGAGCACTTCTACAAGCCGGCCCACGCAACGATCTTCGAGGCCACGGTCGGGATGTACCTGAAAGGAGAGGCCGCCGACCCCATCACGCTCTCTGCCCTGCTCACTCAGCGGGGCGAGAGCGCCCGGGTCGGCGGCAGCGCCTACCTGTTCACCTTGACCGGCTTCATGTTCGGAGTTGGCTCCGTCAGGTTCTACGCGGAGATCGTTCGCGAGACGTGGTCGGTACGGCAGGTCATCGTCGCCACCCGTACCACCCTGAACACCGCTCTGCGCGGCGAAGGAACGGCCAGCGAGCTCATCGCCGCGCAGCAGCTGGCCCTGCTCTCGGCAGTCGACGAGGATGAGGACGACGGCCTGGGCCTGCTCGGTCCAGCGCTGGAGGACTTCCACGACGACTACGAGGAGCGGGCGGCCAACGCTGGCAAGCTCAGCGGGATCAGCACCGGCTTCACCGACCTCGATGCGCTGACAGGTGGTCTTCAGCCCGGGCAGCTGGTTGTTGTTGCCGGCCGCCCGGCGATGGGCAAGTCGACCCTCGCTCAGGACTTTGTGCGGGCCTGCTCCCTGAGGGACCGACAGCCTTCCGTGTTCTTCTCCCTGGAGATGGGCCGGCGCGAGATCACCCGCCGAGTGATCTCGGCCCAGGCCATGGTTCCGCTGCACCACATCAATCACGCGATCCTGCCGGACGAGCTGCGCGCCAAGGTCGACCGAACGACGACGGAGCTGATGGATGCTCCCCTGTGGATCGACGACTCCGCCAACTTGAACCTGATCACCATCACGGCCAAGGCCCGAAAGCTCCGAGAGCGCCAGGGACTCAAGCTCATGGTCATCGATTACCTGCAGCTGATGCAGTCCGGCGCCGGGCGGCGTCCGGAAAGCCGTCAGCAGGAGGTCTCCGACATCTCCAGGGCCCTGAAGATGCTCGCCAAGGAGCTGCAGATCCCCGTGGTCGCCCTGTCCCAGCTCAACCGCGGATCCGAGCACCGGACGGACAAGAAGCCGGTTGTCTCCGACCTGCGGGAGTCCGGCGCGATCGAGCAGGACGCGGACATGGTCATCCTCCTGCACCGCGAGGACGCCTATGAGAAGGAATCGCCACGCGCGGGCGAAGCCGACCTCATCGTTGCAAAACACCGAAACGGCCCGACCGCCACGATTACGACCGCGTTCCAGGGCCACTATTCGCGCTTCGTCGACATGGCCAGCACCTGAGGGGGACCACGACATGAACAGCAAGGAATTCTCCACCGGCCTCGGCGAGCTGCGGGCCGTACGCGACGAACTCAAGCCCCTGGAGCGCGAGCTGACGCAGCTCCAGGCCAGGATCGGCAAGCTGCACGACAGCCGCGCCGAGAAGATCCGGCAGCTCGGCGAATACGCGAAGGCCACGTCGGACCGGATCGCGACGGCCGCCGGCCTTTCCGTGATCGACATCGTGGCCCTAGTGCCCTCTCTGGCCCCTCAGAGCGCCTCTGAGGCGCCCGCGGGGCCGCCCGCGACCGAATCCGTCACCGTTGATCAGCTGGCCGCTCAGGCGCCCGCTGAGCCGATCAAGAAAATGGTCGCGCCGCCGTCGGCGGATGAAGCCCGGCCCGCCGAGCCGGCCGGTGCTGTCGCCCGCCTCGGCGCCGCGTCCACCGACGCCGACACCGGCCGGGAGGAACCGGCCGGGTCCAACCAGGTCGAAGCCGCACCGGCCCCCGCTGCCACCGGGTCGGGAGAGGCCGAGCGCGTCCTGCCCTCGATTCCCGAGGGTGACGACGGAGACAGCTGGTTCCGCGCCGAGCCCGGTCTCGCGTCGAAGCGGCCGAACTTCAAGCAGGCCGCGCGCGCGATGGCCTTCCTCGACGCTGCGACCGGCGTCCTGGTGTGGCAGGGCGGCACGGTCCGCCTGGACCTCGGCCAGGCCTCGGTGGCGGAGGTCCTCACCGCCGTGTACGCGGAGGCCCCGGCCACCGTCGAGCGGATCTACGTCACCGCGGGCGACCCGTGGCACCAGGGCAGCGAGCGGCACGAGTTCCTGAAGGACGCCGTCGCAGCCTGGCTGAACGGCCCGCTTCCGGAGGGCTGGACGGTGGAGTCTTCCCGCGGGAAGGACCGCCAGGCCGGCCACCTGGTCCACCCCCGCAACCCGGTCGGACGGTGGCAGCGCGGCGACCAGCACACCGAGATCCGCAGCGTCGGCGAGTGGTTCGACCCCGAGGGCGCCGACCCGGCGACGGTGCGCGCCGCGTTCGTCGAGCTGTGGAAGGCGCTGCGGCCGCACTTCGAGGACGTCGTCCTCATGGGCTCGCCGTCGCAGACCGGCCGGGACCTGTGGTCGAGGACCATCCCGACCAAGGCCGGCGCGAAGTGGGCGGACGGCTTCCCGGTCATGTCGCAGGAGATCCGTGGTCTGCTCCACGCCACCGCCGGTCAGGGCCGCACCGAGCTGTTCACGCCGCCGCGCGTGCCGGAGCGGGTGCCCGGCTGGTACGAGGTCGACCGCACCTTCGCCTACGCCAAGCACACCTGGGCGTCCGGTGTCGGCGTGCCGAGGAGGATCACCGCTGCGGCCTTCGCGGCGATGACCGAGAAGGAGCAGACGAACGCGTTGTTCGCGCCGTCGCACTGGCAGGTGCGGGTGACGATCCCGCAGGGGTGGAGCCACGTTGGGCTGCTCCCGGCGCCGGCGCCGGGTGAGCGGTCCTGGCACTACCCGTACGAGGGCGGCCGTACCTTCGTCACCTGGGCGGGAGGCGCCGAGGTCAATCTCGCGCTGCGCAACCCGATCGCGCCGTGGCGGATCGAGATCCTCGACGGCCTGCTGTGGGAGTCCGGTGACCCGCTCAAGAGCTGGAGCACCAAGCTGCAGAAGGCCTGGCGTTCCTTGCGGGCCATCGCCGAGATGCACGGCGACGAGCAGCAGAAGCAGGCCTGTCGCCTGGCCTCTCGCGCGGTGCGCAGCATCCTGCTGTACGGGATCGGCACGTTCGCGCAGCGCCCGCGGATCACGACCGGCTCCCTGGAGCTGGGCGCCGGAGGCGCGGTGCCGGACCTGCCGGACGGTGCGCGATTGACCGGCATCACGGACACCCACGTCACCTGGGAGCGCAACCAGGGGTTCGCGCGGGATCAGTACGCGCACCCGGAGTGGGCGGCGGGGGTGTGGTCGGCGGCCCGGGCGGCGCTGCTTTCGGTGAGCACCAGCTCGAAGGACCCGTCGACCGGGAAGCCGGTGAAGGCCGGTGCGCTGCACCTTCCGGCCGGGAGCATCCTGGCGTTCCGGACCGACGCGATCTACACCTCGGCGCCGGTCGACTGGGAGTACGGCGGGGAACCGGGCGACTACCTGCTCAAGGGCCGCATGCCCTGGGAGCAGACCACCCCGCGCACGGACGAGGAGTTCTACTACCTGCAAGGCCTGGGCCGCCAGGCGCTGGAAGCGGAGGGCATGTGAGCAGCGCCGACGTTGTCTGGGGCGGCCAGTGGGAGCACCCGGCCTGTGGCGCCTCGGGCGAGGCCATGTGGGACGACGAGGACACCGTCCACTCCGAGCACGACTGCGGCCGGGACGGCGCGGTCACCTGGAGCGCGGAGTGGCGGTGCCACGGCTGCGGTGACGAAGGCGACGACCAGTTCGAGGACGACAGCCCGGTGTACGCCGACCACGAGTGTGAAGACGAGGACGAGGAGGTGGCAGCGTGACACCGCGCAGGAGGAAGCCGGCGGGCGGCCGGGGCGCGCAGCGCAACGAGGCCGCCCGGCTCACCGACGAGCTGGCGCGAGCCGGGTTCAGCCGGAAGCAGGTCGGCGAGATCCTCGGCCGCAACCCGTCCCTGGTCAGCCAGTTCTTCACCAAGAACAAGGGCGCGTCGATGGTGGAGGCGCTGCGGGCCGTGGTCCAGGAGGTGCAGGCCGGCGGCCCGCGGGATCTCGCGAGCCTCAAGGCGCTGGCCGCCGGGCACGTCCAGCCGCGGCTGAACCGTGAGGGCTACAAGGCCCGTGTGCGCGGGAAGGCCCGGGTGCGGGCGGAGCGGACGGTCAAGGACGCCAAGGGCAAGCCGGTCATCGGCGCCGACGGGAAGCCGCTCAGGGCCTGGTCGTCGTCCCTGGCCAAGGCCGGCAAGCAGCACATCTCCTCCGGAGCGGGTCGGCTGCGGCCCGTGGTCGACGACGCAGCCGCCAACGGCGGGAAGATCGCCTTCACCGTCCGGGCCCGCAAGGGCTCCTTCAAGCACGACGCCGGCCGCAGGGCCGACTCCCCCGGCGTCCGCCGCAACGTCGTCCAGCGCCGCGATGGGACCGAGGAGCGGGCCTACGCCGACAACCGCGGCGGCCCGGGCTCGGGCGAGGAAGGGTTCGACGGCGCCGAGTTCAAGGCCCTGGTCGACGCCGCCGGCGGGGACGTCGCGGCCGCCGTGCAGAAGTGGCTCGTCGACAACGACCGCATCGAGCCCGGTACGCCGATCGTCGGGCTGGAGATCCGGGCCTGGAAGCCCTAACTAGGGTGGCCGCATGGTGAAGTGGCGGGACGGGAGCGGGCAGTTGCGGAGCGGTCCGGTGGAGGTGGAGCTGGAAGTGGCCGCCTCCTACCGGGCCCGGACGCGGGGGCTGCTCGGGCGGGACGGGATCGCGGGGGCCCTGCTGCTCACTCCGGCCGGCAGCGTGCACACCTTCCGCATGCGGTTCGCCATCGACGTCGCCTTCCTGGACCGGCATCACCGCGTCATCGCGATGACCACTATGCCTCCCAACCGCCTGGGCCTCCCGCGATTCCGCTCCGGCCACGTCCTGGAGGCCGAGGCCGGCGCCATGGCCGCCTGGGGCCTGCACGTCGGGAGCGTGGTGGAGCTGCAGCAGGGTCCTGCGCAGGTGGACACCCCCTAGCCAGGTGTGGAGATGTGGCGGCCCGGGGCGGTTGCCCGGGGTCATCCACCCGCAAATATGCATTCTCTTGAAAGGCATTCAAGGAGAATGCATAATTGTGGTGGCGGTGCACTCGCACCGCACAGACCACCGAGACCGGCGTGACCGACGGACTGCCGGACTGACCCGCAACTCCCCCGCGAGCCCTGCCGAAACGGAGCAGCCGATGACCGACCTCCCGCCTCCCTTCGACGCCGCCTACGTCAACGCCCCTCACGTCCAGGAGGAGACCGAGGAGCTCATGCGCCTGCGACGCGCGGGCCGGATCGGCGAGCGGGACTGGCTGCTGCGCCACGCGGCCCTCACCGACCGGCAGACCCTGGGTGCCGACCCCGCCGACGGCAAGGTGCAGACCGCACTCCAGAGGAGCGTCGACAAGCTCATCGCCTTCGACACCACGAACGGCACGACGGCCGGCTCCCTCGCCACCGACCACCCCGCCTGGGCGGCCGACTCCCGCGGCTACGTCCGCCAGGAGTACGCGGTCTGGGCCGGGAAGTCGCGGCCGTGACCGCCGGAAACATCCCGACCATCCGCTGCGACCACACCGGCGAGACCGAGGCCGGCGACGGCGACGCCGAATGCGCCCGAGAATGGTTCGCTCCGGTCACGATGCCCCACCACCGGGCCCTCCGCGCCTGGCTGCGCGCACGCGGATGGCGCAGGCTGCGCGACGGCCGCGACCTCTGCCCCGACCACGCCCACAGCTCCTCCACCCCGACCGCCTCCCGGCCCCAGGGCCCGGAACCCGAGAGCAAGGCGAGCACATGACCGACACCCGCACCGCTCCCCCGCCGCTGCGCCCCCACCAGAGCGAGGCCCTCGCCCGCGCGGTCGAGGAACTCACCCCCTGCTCCCCCGCCGAGCCCCCGGCCACCGGCCTGCGCACCCAGGTCATCATGGCCACGGGCAGCGGCAAGACCCTCGTCGCCGTACGCGCCGCCGAACAGGTCGGCGGGGAGCGCGTCCTGGTCCTGGTCCCCTCCCTGGACCTCCTCGACCAAACAGCCCGAGCCTGGCGGGACGGCGGCCGCCGTGGCGCCTTCGTCGGGGTGTCCTCCCTCGACTCCCACGAGACCGGCTTCCCGCACACCACCGACCCGCAGACCCTGGTGCGGCTCACCGCGCACGAGAGCGTCACCGTCTTCGCGACGTACGCCTCCCTCGGCAACGGGATCCTGGAGGCCGCCCACGAAGTCGGCCTGTCCCCCTGGGGCCTGATCGTGGTGGACGAGGCGCACCGCACCAGCGGCCGGGCGGGCAAGCCCTGGGCCGTCGTCCACGACAACGCCCGCATCCCGGCCGCCGCGCGCCTCTACATGACCGCCACTCCCCGCATCTGGGCCGCGGGCGACGGCGACGATGAGGACGGCGAAGAGCTCGTCGCCTCCATGACCGATGACCCCGACGGCCTGTTCGGCCGCGTCGCTTACCACCTGCCGCTGGACACCGCGATCGAGGCCGGAATCGTCGCGCCGTACCAGGTGGTGGTCGTGGAGGTGCAGGACCACCAGCTCAACGCCGCGCTCCTGGCCGCCGACCAGGAGTCCGACACCGTCCGCGGCCTGCGCCTCGGCGCCCTTCAGGTGGCCACCCTCAAGGCCGCCGAGGAAGAGGGCCTGCGCCGGGTGCTCTCCTTCCACCAGCGGGTGTCCGAGGCCGAAGCCTTTGCCGTTGGCCTCCCCGGCAAGGCCCGCGACCTCCGCCGCGAGGACGGCGAAGCGGAGCCCTTCGAGGACACCGGCGTCTGGGCGCAGTGGCTGCACGGCGAGCACAAGCCGGCCCACCGGCGCAACGTCCTGACCCAGTTCGCGGCCGGCCTGACCGACAGCGGACAGAATGCGCGGCTCTCCCTCATCGCCAGCGTGAAGGTCCTCGGCGAGGGCGTCGACACCCGGGAATGCGAGGGCGTGATCTTCTGTGATGTCCGCGGCTCGATGCCGGACCTGGTCCAGGCCGTCGGCCGCGCCCTGCGGATGCACCCCGGCGAGGGCAAGATGGCCACCCTCCTCGTGCCCGCCTTCCTCGCCACCGGCGAGACCACGGAGTCGATGCTCACCTCCCCCGCGTACGCGGGCCTGGCCAAGCTCCTCGCCGCGCTGCGCGCCCACGACGCCCGAATCGAGCAGCTCACCAACCCCGGCAACCCGACCCCCGCGCGCACGGACGCCCCCGGCGCCGGGCCCGCCGACCACGACGGCACCCCGGACGACGAGCAGGCCACCGTGAGCTCCCCGGCCCGCGAGCTCCTGCGGTTCTCACAGCCGCGCGACGCGGGCCAGCTGGCCAGCTTCGTCCAGCTGCGGGTCCTCAACCCCGAGCGGGTCCAGTGGCGCCGCGGCCTCCAGGCCGCCCAGCGCTACCGGGCCGAACACGACGACCTCCGCGTCCCGTACGGCTTCCGCACCCCCGACGACTGGTCGCCCGCCAGCTTCCCGCTCGGCGTCTGGATCGCCGACTGCCGGCGCCACTACAAAGCCGGCGCTCTCGACGGCGGCCGGATCGTGCAGCTGGAGAAGCTCGGCATGCTCTGGAACCTCTTCGACGCCCGCTTCGACGAGGGCCTGGCCGCGGCCGCTGCCTGGGCAGCCGAATCCGGCATCGGTCTGGCCGCCCCCGTGGACGCAGACTTCGACGGCTACCCGGTGGGCCGCTGGCTGAAGAACCAGCGCGCGGCCGCCCGCCGGGCGAAGACGCCGCTCTCCCCCGAGCGCCGCGCCGCCCTCGCGGAGATCGACCCCGGCTGGTGCCCAGAGTGGAGCATCGACTGGCAGCGGGCCTTCCGTCTCGCCCAGCGGCACGTGAGCGCCGGCGGCGCGCTTCCGGCAGGGCCTGGCGTCCTCGGCGAGGACGGCGAGGACCTCGGCCGCTGGATCGCCGCGCAGCGCCAGGGATTCGGGAAGCTGGTGGGGGAGCAGCAGGAGTTGCTCGCCGCGGTCGGCATCGCGGCGGCTTCCGCTCCCGCCAAGCGGACCCGTGAGGAGACGTGGGCGCACAACCTGCGGGCGGCTGCCCAGTACCGCGCCCGAGTCGGCAACCTCAACGTACCGCGCAGCCACACCGAGGAGGTCGACGGCGAAACCGTGCGGCTCGGGGCATGGATCAGCCAGCAGCGCGCCAAGGCCGGGAAGCTCTCGGTTCAGCGGGTCGAAGAGCTGTCCGCCCTGGACATGCGCTGGCCATAGAGAGCGCGCCGCCGTCGGACCTCCGACGGCGGCGCGCGGGCGAGTGCCACCTCAAGGGCAAGTGGATGAAGCCGGCCAGCGAGGACCAGGCC
The DNA here is from genome assembly GCF_043199475.1 of Streptomyces sp. NPDC048603. Classification (NCBI taxonomy): domain Bacteria; kingdom Bacillati; phylum Actinomycetota; class Actinomycetes; order Kitasatosporales; family Streptomycetaceae; genus Streptomyces; species Streptomyces sp. NPDC048603. The sequence goes on from NZ_JBICVY010000019.1 coordinate 64,426, forward strand.
CGCCGAGCGCTGGCGGGGCTTGGAGTAGTGCCAGCACTGCCGACCTGCGGCGGTGCTCGACGCGCTCGACTGACCGGCAGCCCTCCGGCCTGCGCTGTACGGAGAAGTTCAACGTCTGGCGCCTGTGACGTGGGCGTGCCGCTCGGCCGGTCTCCCGGCAGAGGGGGATTCGGCGAAGTGGCCCTTGCATGAGCCGCCGATTTGAGACGCCCGTGCGGTTCACGGTTTCGTTGGCATAGGGTGATCATTTGGCTACAGAGAAGGGTGCACCGTGTCGTGAAGGCAGTCCGCATGCCCAGCAGTTCCACCTTGATCGCCGCCCTCGCGTTGGTCTTCGTGGCTGGCTGCACGCAGCAGCCCGAGCGAGTCGATTCCGCCCCTCCGGCTCCGACCGGCAAGCAGGCCATACCGGCCCGCCCGGTCTACGATCCCCCGGCGAAGTTCGACACCGAGGCGGGCGTCCTCATGCCCTGGGAGTCCACATCGGGGCTGTTGACCTTCGCTCGCGGCACCTGGCTGGGCGACGGGCGGATCCCCGTGGCTCTCCACAAGGACAAGGCCTACATCGCAACTCTCGACCGCCTGCTGGCCTTCAACACGACCACCGGCTCGCTCACAGCCACCATCACCCCCACAGCCGAGGCACTGAGAGTCCTCGACAAGGGCAACCGGAACAACGCCGCTCCTCCGGTCATCACCCCAGGAGCCAATCCGCTGGTCCTCACTCCGTTCTTCGTACGGCAGCCGGGAGCGGGAACCCAGGCTCCCCGAGAACTCATCGAGCTGACAGCCACCGATGCGTCCAGCGACAAGGTCGCCTGGAGGCTTCCCCTGGCGCTGCCGTCCTGGACAAAGGAAGGCCGCGCGCACTTCGTCTCGGTCGTCGGCGCCACGGAGACGGTGGCCGTCGTGACGGTCAGCACCGGCGACTCGCCGTTGTTCTCCGCTGCCACCACCTACGGCATCGACCTCGCCACCCGACGTGTCCTGTGGACCAAGGACCTGTTCAAGGCGACCGCCATGACCGAGAACATCGTGGCAGGCGAACTGGAAACCGGCAGCACCTACGAAGCCGCGGCCGGCTACGACCTGCTCACCGGCGCCGAGCGGTGGCGAGGTGACGACCGCTATAGCCTCGACGTCAAAACCGCAGGGCCCCACCTCCTCCTCGTCCAGGCACGACACAAGAACGACTACCTCCTCAAGGTCCGACAGTTCCTCGATGCTGAGACCGGCACGGTGAAGCGCGAGGTCCCGGAAGACTTCGCTGGCTCCCGATGCGACCACGACGGGAAGACCACCATCGTCTGCTCCTGGGACCTGGGAAACCTCTACAAGGTCCGGGCCTTCAACGACCGCACAGCCTCACCGATGTGGCAGCTGCCAGACCAGACCGCCAACCGCATCGCCCCGCGAGTGACAGCAGTCTGGAACGGACGGGTCTACGGCAAGACGGATGACGGCCCCCTCGCGCTGGACGCACAGACCGGAGCGGACCTGCCAACGCAGCCAGGCGTCGCCCCGTTCCTCGTCAACGGGTACACCGGACTCGCCCTGTCCCCTGCCCCGGAAGATGATCTGACCGCGTACCCGGCCACTGGGTGACGACAGCTCAGTCACGGCCGGCGATGTCCCTCGCAGTCACCTTGGACATGCCCTGGAGATCGTGGAGCGGCCGCGGGCCAGCCGCGTGTTCACGCCTCGCCCTTGGAGGGTGAGGCGTGAACACGTTCAGGAGGATGAGTAGCCGGCCTTCAGCGCCAACCCCCTCCTCATTCCAAGGAATGTGAGCAAACGCCATACAAACGAGTTGGCGGTCGGTAGCGTGTGTCCTCGTCAGCATGACGTCTATCCACGTCTTCTGTAAGGAAGCGCTCATGGACATCCAGCTCACGATCACGAACGTGACGCCCGAGGCTTACGACGACCTGAAGGAGTTCCTCGCGAAGCACGCCGCGCGTGTCACACTCGACGCCAAATGGACCCGGGAGCGGGCGGAACGGTACTACCGGCAGCTACCTGACCGCGCGAAGAAGATCGTCCGCGAGGCGGCCGTCCGGGACGGCTACGTATCGGCCGACGACCTCCGCGACACCGAGGACAGCAGCCTGCGCGGACACAGCGCCGCACTCAAGCAGGTCCTCGAACGTGGAGAGCGCAACGCGTGGTGGCCTCACGAAATGCCAGCCCCCATCCAGCCGCAGGGCAAGGGCTTCGGGAAGGTCGACGGATACCGGATGCCCGATGAACTGGTGGGCATCTTCTTCGCGGCGATCAAGAAGGTGCACGACCAGGCGGCTGCAGCCAAGAGCACAACGGGACGGGTGTGAACATGGACCCGGACCAGATCAGTACGCCGTCAAGGGCGACGGCCGGCTCGCGCACCGAGCCCCCAACCATCCACCCCTACTGCTCGGGTTTCCCCATCGCCTGGGCGGTGACCGTGGCGGTGACCTTGGCTCCGGGGTAGAGCTCCTCCAGTTCCTTCACCAGGGCGTGCACACGGTGGGGGGTCTCCCCCGGGCTGACCGCCCGCAGCACTGGAAGCGTCGACAACTCCCCGCCATCTGACCATCCTCCATCGAGGACCAGGTCCGGACCGATCATGCGCGATCGGCTCTCCTGGTGCTCCGCCGAGGCGGCCAGTGGCGGCGACGTCCGCGTCACCCGCAGCTGCAGCACCCGACCTGCGTGAGGCCCCTCACGAACCGGCTCCGGCCGCGCCGGCCGTGCCCGGCGGGGCTCAAGCGGATGCCCTCGGCCGATCGGCCACTGCCGCGGGGCGTCCCGCTCGGATTCGTACTGCAGCAGGTAGGTTCGGCCCGTCGCCGGGTTGACCGTCTTACGGGCCTGCTCGATCCACCGCTCCAGCTTGCGGGAGTAGTCCGCACGCTCATGCCCCTCACCCTTCACGGGGAGTCCGTAGACCTCGGAGATGGCCCGCCGGGGGGCGAGCCCGAGGTGCAGGGCGTACTTGTACAAGACGGCGATGGCTTCAGCACGCAGCCGCGCCCCCGTCCTTCTTCTTGTGGGGCGTCGGAAACGCGAGCGAGACCAGCCAGATCGAGCTGCCGGGCGCTTCCCGTGCCTCCTCAGCCGCTCGCTTGACCCGCGCGATCAGCTCGGGGTCGTCGCAGGGCCGACGAGCGTTCCGCCGGGTTCGCGGTGGCGCGATGTCCCGGACCTGCCTCGCCATCCCGGTCGGCCAGTCCATGTCGACCTCGATCGCCCACCCCGGCCACCCGGAGGGACTCCGCAGGATCGCGCCCTCGTCGGTCAGCTCCAGCTGCGTGTCCTTGAACCTCTGCACCGCCCACACCACACAGCCAGTATCTCAACGGCCCGATGGCCGCCGCCCGTAGACGGGAACGGGCCCGGTGAAACTCCCCCGAATTTGTCGGCCAGGTTCCGCTGGAGATCCCCGCGAGTCTCTCCTTGCGGGACTAGCCCACCGGTTCCGCAAGATGCCACCACTCGGCGGGAGCCAGGACGACGGTGTCCGGCACCCTTCCGCGCCCGCATTCACAGAGACAGAGGGACAACATGTTGGACGACTTGCTCACCGGCTCGGCGGCGGAATTCCTCGGCGGCCTGGTTCTGCTCCTGGCGATCTGCCTCTGGCGGCGAAGCCGACAGCGCCGAGCGACCCGTCCCGGCGCGGTGGTCCCGAGCTCCGCGTCCCCGGCCGCGGGGTCCGCCCGGGTGTACACCCTGCTCGGCGCCCGGGCCACTGACGGCCAGCCCGTGCACCTCCCGAGCAGTAGGCCCGCTGGGACGTGCGTCACCTGGATCGGACAATCTGGCCCTGAAGACTTTGAGCTGACCGACGCGGTGCTGCTGGACGGCACTTTCGCCGCCGAACCGCGAGCACGCTATCGGTAGAGGTCTTGGCGGGCGTGAGGACGAGGCTGTGCCCCGATCCAGGCCGGCCTCCCATTCAATGAACACGCTGGCACCGTCTGCATGGCCCGCAGCGCTCTCGGGCGGACGTTCCCGCGATATCCCACCGGGGAAGCGCAGCTGGTTCGGACCCTGATGGTGTTGACCGCGGTCAACACCATCAGGACCGTGCTGCTTACGACTTCGGCAAGCCCACGGGTTCAGGCACCTCCCGCTGGGCAAGCCCCCATCTCGGCCACTTAAGAGCTGGGCAAGCCTTCGGGCAAGCCACCGTGAGGATGCTGAAGGGCGACTCCCACCACCTGGTGGGATGCGGCAGCCTGCTCACCATTCCTCCCGAGCTGGCGCCGTCACCGCCCCGCTCCAGGAAGGCGCCATGCCCGGACGCCGTAACTCAGCTCGTACCAGTGCCCGCCGACGGCCACGACTCGGACGTCGCCCTGTGCACCGCCGCAACACAGGGCGCGGCAGCGACATCGCCAGCCTCCTGGTGGCGGCCGCGCTCGTGTGCGGCCTGGTGCCACAGGCCCGGCAGTGGCTTGAGCTCCATAGCTCCAGCATCGCCGCCATTGCCGTCGGGGCCCTGGCCGTGGGAACACTGGTGCTGCTGCTCATGAAGGCCGGGCGGCGAGGCGCCACCGGCTGGGCCACCCGGCGCCAACGACCGGATAGCTGGGACATCCGCATCCTGGACGGCCTGCATCACAGCCAGTTCGAGGAAGCCGTACGGGACCTGATGCGCCGCGACGGTGCCCTCGATGCCGTGCGGGTGGGCGGCGCCGGTGACAACGGTGCCGACGTCAAGGGGACCGACCCCGAAGGCCGCCGATGGGTCATCCAGTGCAAGCACCGTCGTGACGGCGCGGCCGGGGCGGCAGTCGGCACACCTGACCTTCACGTCCTCAACGGCACCGGCCGCCCCGTCCATGGAGGCGACGTGGTCGTCCTGGTCACCAATGGCCGGTTCACAGGTCCGGCTGTGCAGTTCGCCCGGAGTCAGCGACTGCACCTGGTCGACCGCCGCACGCTGAACCAGTGGGCCTCCGGCCACCAGCCACTCTGGGATCTCCTCCCCCACCTTCCTGCACCACGCGGCGGTGGATCCCGCTTCCGCCGTCGCCAGTAGTGAGGCCGGACGGCATGGAGGCGGTCCGGCGCCATGCCGACAGGGCGCACGTCGCGGAGCCCCAGATCAGTGCGACGGGTTTCGCGTCCGTCTGGCCGCGCCCTGGCGCTGATTCCGAGGCAGAGGCATCGCGACACACCGGCCGTGAACCGTGAGTGACTTCAAGCATCGAAAGTTAGTAAGGTTGCCACATGAGCACTCAGAACCCTGCTGGAGACAGAGAGAAGGTTGTCTCCAAGTTGCCGGCCCTGATGCGGCAGGACTTGAAGGTCCGGGCAGCAGAGCGCGGTTGCGACATCCAGGACGCGGTTCTTCAGGGACTGCAGTCGTGGATGTCCACGGAGTCGGCACTGCCTCCGGTGTCCACAACCGGCGCCATCCCGTTCTCCACTCACCTGCCGGTCGGCTTGTGGTCTGCCGTACGCGACGTGTGTGGACAGCGCGGCCTTCCACTGGTCCAGGGGCTGTCTCAGGCCGTTCAGCTCTGGCTCGCTGACAATCCTTCGCCCAAGGTCAGGCCAGTCACGGGTATCCCCCAGCGCCTGGTGGTCTGCAACCAGAAGGGAGGAGTCGGCAAGACAGCCATTGCGGCGGGTCTGGCACAGGCCAAGGCCGAAGCGGGCGACCGCGTACTGCTGGTCGACTTCGACCCGCAAGGGCACCTCACCGAGCAGCTCGGGCTGGAGGAGATCCCGAACGACAAGGACCACGACAGCCTGGCGAAGCACATGGTGGGGGAGAACGACCGCCCCTTGCAGGACCTCCTGGTGCCGCTGGAGCACAAGAAGTTCGACGGCCGGCTCGTGGTACTGCCGACCTGTATGGACGGCTTCCTGCTCGACACCATGCTGGCCCTCTCCAAGCTGCGCACGAAGGAGAGCGCCCTGGAGAAGGCCCTCCGTTCCGTGGAGGAGCAGTTCGACGTCGTGATCATCGACTGCCCTCCGAGCCTGGGCATGGCCATGGACAACGCTCTGTACTACGCGCGGCGACGTGACGGAGAGGCAGCGGACACTTCAGGCGTGGTCATCCCGGTGCAGGCGGAAGACAGCTCGGCGAAGGCATTCCGGATGCTGGAAGAGCAGATCTCCTCCCTGGAAGAGGATTTCGCGCTGGAGGTCGACTATCTGGGCTTCGTGGTCAACCTCTACGAGAGCCGTCGCGGATTCGTGGCGACCTCGTCCCTGGAGCGCTGGGAGAAGATGGACACCCCCAGGCTCCTCGCCGTTGTCGGTGATCTGAAGGAGCAGCGGGAAGCCGTCCGGCTGCAACAGCCGCTCCTCGTCTACGCAGAGGACTGCGAGCAGTCCGAGATGATGCGCACGATCGCGCGGAGGCTTTCATGAGCAGCAAGAAGGAACTGCTTAGTCGGGCTGACACCTTTGAACGGGTGGCGAGCGACAGGAGTGCTCGCCGAGGCATGATCGACCGGGTGACCGGAAACGATGGCGTGCCTTCCCGACTGCCGCTGCGAGAGATCAGCGCGAACCCCGAGAACCCTCGCGAGGAGCTCGGTGACGTAGATGAACTGGCGGAGAGCCTGCAGACTGTAGGCCAGGTACAGGCCATCACGATCGCCAGCATCGACGCGTACCTCCGCGATCGACCGCACATGGAAGGCAGGCTCGACGGCGAGGCCACGTATGTAGTCGTCGACGGCCACCGCCGTCTGCTGGCAGCGGAGAAGGCCGGGCTCAAGACGATGAAGGTCTTCGTGGACGACGCGCTCGCCACGACCGACCAGAACCTGCTGGAGGCGGCCTTCGTTGCCAACGCCCAGCGCAAGGACTTCACGGACCTGGAGGCGGCGCAGGCTCTGAAGCTGCTGGTGGACCTCCATGGCTCCCAGCGGGAAGCAGCGCGTCGGGTCGGCAAGTCACAGGCTTACGTATCGCAGAAGCTGTCGCTGCTGGGTCTCACACCTGAGCTGCAGGCCGACCTCGCGGCGGGCCGCCGACAGGTGAACCACGTCCGGGGCTTGGCCGACCTTCCCGCTGAAGACCAGAAGGCCGTCGCAGACCAACGTGCTCAGGAGACGGCCCGCCGGAAGGCCGAGAAGCGAGAGCAGCGGGAGCCGAGTGATAACTCAGTTATCACTCAGGCCGTACCGGAGCCGCGCAACGGAGAGGTCCGCGGTGCGGCCGATAACTCAGTTATCACCCCGGATCGTCAGGCAAGTGCCGTCGGCGAGGCCGCGCCACGCGAGGGGACCGATAACCCAGTTATCACCGTCGCTTCGGGGGAGACCAGCGATACCGACACGCATCCGGCACTCGCCATGCACTTGTGGTCTCCGCTCCCTGACCTGGTCAAGTTGGCCGAGCTGCTCCGCGCCCAGCTGGACGAGGACCAGCGCCTTGACCTTGCTGCCCGCCTCGTCGATTAGGCGTGGAGTCCACCTCATCCAATGGTGCCTCGGGCCATCGCCCCGGGGCACCACCTGTTGTACCCATGCCCTCGATTGAAGATCAGAAGCATGGGACAGTCGATCATTCGAGACCTCATGATCAGCATGCGAAGGAGGTGCCAACTGTGCAGCTGACGCGCACCCACCGGCTACTCATCGGTGTGGTGATCGCAGGTGCGGTCATCATCGCGGGAATCGGCTTTGCGGGTTCGTACGCGGCGGTCCGCGAGCTGGCGCTGAAGAAGGGCTTCGGCAACTTCTCGCTGGTCTTCCCGATCGGCATCGACGCGGGCATCTGTGTGCTGCTCGCGCTGGACCTGCTGCTGACGTGGATCCGGATCCCGTTCCCGCTGCTGCGCCAGACCGCCTGGCTGCTGACGATCGCCACCATCGCGTTCAACGGCGCGGCGGCCTGGCCGGACCCGCTGGGCACCGGCATGCACGCCGTCATCCCGGTGCTGTTCGTGGTCACCGTGGAGGCGGCCCGGCACGCCGTGGGCCGGATCGCGGACATCACCGCGGACCGGCACATGGAGGGCGTCCGGATCACCCGGTGGATCCTGTCCCCCGTACCCACCTTCAAGCTCTGGCGCCGGATGAAGCTGTGGGAGCTGCGCTCGTACGAGCAGGCGGTCGGCATGGAGCAGGACCGGCTGATCTACCAGGCCCGCCTGCAGGCCCGTTACGGGCGGGCCTGGCGGCGGAAGGCCCCGGTGGAGGCGCTGATGCCGCTGCGGCTCGCCCGGATCGGCGTCCCGCTGTCGCAAACTGCCTCCGCGGGACTGGCCGCAGCCGGCCTGAGTCCGGTGCTGCTCTCTCGTGCCGAGCCTGAGCCCACCCGCTTGCCGGAGCCCGAGCTGGTGGCCGCAGCCCCCGCGCCCGAACTACCAGTGGCCGCCCAACCCCTTGGCGGCGACGCCCCTGCGCCGGCTCCGGAAGCGGAATCACCGACCGAGCCCGTGGCCGCGGCTCCCGAGGCCGGGGAGGAGCTGCCCGAGCTTGCTCTCGCCGACCTGGCCCAGGCCGGGCGGGATTTCGTGGCGCAGTACAGCCGCATCCCGTCCGCGGAGCAGTTCGCCGCCTTCCTCGCGCGGAACTACGGCCTGACCGACCAGGACACCGGCGGGCTTCTGCCTGACGCCCTCCTGGAGCAGGTACTCGCCGAACTCCGCGCGGCCGAACTCGAAGCTGCCGCACGCGTGGCCGCCGCGCCGACTGCACAGGCGCCCGTGACCGACGACCCGGTGACCGACGAGTCGGCCGTTCCGGCGCCGGTGTACGAGGAGCAGCCGGCCGGGGCGGAAGGGCCGCACCCCTTCTTCGGGGAACCGGTCAGCCTGCGCAGCCTGTCGGTGCCGCCGGTCGATACCGCGCCGCGTCCTGCCGAATCGGTCCCGGCGCCGACGGCTTCTGTGACCGATGCCGGCCCGGCCGGACCCGCCAGCCGGGCCGGCGAGCAGCCCGTGCACGGGGAGCCGGCAGGCGCGGAGGTGCAGGGCTGGGTGGCCGACGTGGCCGCGTCTGGTGAGGCGACCGCACGGGTGCCCCGGCAGCAGACCGGCGAATCATCGGTCGAGGCGGACCCGATCCAGCACGAGATCGATCAGGTGGCTTCCTGGCTGGCCGAGGCCGAGGAGACAGGGGCGCGGCTGTCGGGAGCCGAGGTTGCCCGTCGCCTGGGGGTCTCGCCCAAGACCGGTCAGCGTCGCGTGCTCGATGCTCAGCGGCACCGGGAGGAGCAGCGCAAGCAGCAGGGCCGGGCGCACCTCCGTTCCGTCGCCAGCAGCTGACCGAACGCCCTCTCGGGTCCCGGTGACCGGTCATCGGTCACGGCTGCCGACCGCCTTGGGCTGCTGGTGGGCCGTGACCGATCGGGGCATGACCGATCCCGTGACCGATGGCCGGGGCGGCCCGTGACCGATGCCGGGGCCGGTGACCGGTGACCGATCCGAGCCTCATCGGTCACCGGTCATGACCGATCCGCGGCCACCGGTCACCCGTCCGCCTCACCCACCGCCTGGGCAAGCCTGCGTACCCGAAACCGGGGGCTTGCCCACCCCCAGGGGAGGCTTGCCCAGAGTTGCACGGACCGGTCACGAGGGGGCTTGCCCAACCCCCTACCAGGCTTGCCCAATCGGTCACGGGAGGCTTGCCCAGCTAGAGGGCAAGCCTCCCATCTGCGCTTTTAGGGCTTCGGGCAAGCCTTCGGGCAAGCCGGTCTGAGGAGTGTGTACGGCACGAGATCCGAGAGGAGACGTGCCGTGCATGACGTTTCGCACCCCGCCGCTGGCGGCGGGTTCTTCGACCGGCTGGATGCCGACTGGGCCGCGCTGTGCGCGGACCCCGGGCTCCGGAACGCGGTGACTGACTGGGTGACCGATGGCCACCTGACCGACGGCATCGCGGCCGTGACCGATTCCTGGGCCGGCTCTCTGACGCCCGCCCAACTCCTTGCCGCGCTCCGTCCGGCCGCCGACGGTGTGACCGATGAGCTGACCGATGCCGTCCTGCGCGCCCTCCTCCGGCGCGCCGCCGGCCGTGACCGATCGGCCGCCTTCGCCGGCCGCGTCATCGTCCAGGCGATGCTCCCCGCGGTCATCCGCATCACTCGCGGACAGGTCCGCTCGACCGGCGGCCGCACCCGTGACGCCGTCGGTCACGTGACTGTGGCCGCCCTGTACGAAGTCGCCCGCGCCGGCCGCATCCACCTCCGCCCCGGCCGGCCCGCCGCCAACCTCGCGCTGGACACCCTGCGCCAGGTCCTGGCCGAGCTCGCCGCCGAGCAGAGTCCGGCGGGTGAGGACCTCTCAGCTGCCGAGCACCTGACCGACCCGGCGCCGGGCCCGTACGAGATCGCCCGCGCCCGGACCGTACGGGCGGCCGCCGCCGAGGCCGGCCTCCATACGGGCCCGGCCGACGACGCAGCGACCGCCCCGGCCCGGCTGGAGCTCCTGGAGCTTCTCCTCGACGCGGTCCGCGATCGCGCCCTGTCCACTGCCGAGGCTCAGGCACTGGCCTGGCGCCACATCAGCGGTGGCATCCCGGACGCCGAGGCCGCTGCCCGCGCCGGGACCACGGCCAGCGCCTGGCAGCGCCGCCGCTCCCGGACCCTGGCCCGCCTCAAAGCATCCCTCCAGCCCGAGGCCGCGGCATGACCTGGACCACCGCCCCGGCCACCGTCCGCTCCCCCCTTTGGAGATGCGTCTTGACCACACCCGCCGCGACGTCGCTGGACGCGGACGAGGAGCGCGTCACCCGCGCCCAGCGTCTGCTCATCCACCTCGGGGCCGCTCTTGTTGCCCACCCCTTCGACACCGGCACCCACGAGAGGCTCCGCGCCTTCCTCGACGAGGACGCCGAGCCGGTCCTCGCCTCACTCGCCACGCTGCGCCGCCGCCCGGAAGCGGAACTCCGCAGCCGGATCGAGGAGCTGGCCGGCCACACCCTGCGCTCGGCCGGAGGCACGGCATGAGCCCCGTACGCACCGGACTCCGAACGCTGGCCGCACCGGCGGACCCGCAGCCCGCGGACGTCCAGGAGCCGGAGGCCGAGCAGAGCGCCGGCTGGGTCGGTGGCTGGTCGACCGGCGCCCAGGCCAACTCGGCCGCGCTGCTGCGCTGGACCGTCTGGGGCCTCATCCTCCTCGGACCGTTCCTGGGCGCGCTCGCCTACCTGTCCGTGCCCACCACCTCCGCGGCCCCGGCACCGAAGGCCGCCCCGTCCGCACCCTCTGCCAGCGGCGGCCAGGGCGCGGCCGGCTTCGCGACGCTCTTCGTCTCCGCCTACCTGTCCGCCGGGCGCGGCGACGAGCCCAAGCTCGCCGCTTACTACCCGCTGGCTGCCAGCATGCAGCTCGACGGCGTCTCCGGCCAGCACCGGGGCGAGCAGCTGACCGTCGTCCGGCTCCGCCAGACCGACACCGCCGTCTGGGCGGTCACGGTCGCGGCCCGCGTTCCCGGCGCGCAGCCGTCGGCGCCTCCGTCCACGCAGCCGGGCGCCTCCCCGTCTCCGGCAGCGGACGCGGTGCGCTACTTCCAGGTGCCCGTGGCCACCGCGCCTGGCGCCGGGGGAGCAACCGCGTACACGGCGCTGTCGATGCCGGCCGAGGTCGCCGCCCCCGAGCGGGCCAAGACTCCGGAGCTGGTCTATGGGGCGATGCGCCCGGCGCTGCCGTCCGACCCGCGTACCCAGGCCGTCACGAGCTTCCTGAGCGCCTACCTCACCAAGGCCGGGGCCGAGCTCGACCGCTACCTCGCCCCCGGTATCCGACTGGCCGCGCCGTCCCCGGCTCCGTACTCGGGCGTAGCGGTGGACCAGCTCGCTGTCGAGGGCGAGACCGGCGGTGAACCGGTCGTCTCCGTCCCTGGCGACGGCAGCACCCTGCGCCTGCTCGTTGCGCTGCGGGCCACCGGCCAGGACGGGGTGCGGCTCCCGCTCACCTACGCGCTCACCCTCAAGGCGCGTGCCGGCCGGTGGGAGATCGCCAGCCTCGACGGCGCCCCCACCACCTCCTCAAGGCCCCCTACCCCTGCACCGGTTGTCTCCGGCTCGCCGAGCCCGGCCGCCACCCACACCCCGTAGAAGGAGCACCGACATGCTGAACGACTCCGTCATGCTCGCCCAGGGCTGGATCCAGACAGGAACCGGCCTCGGCAACGGCATCAAAGACCTGATCTTCAACGTGGCCATTCCCACCCTCTGCGGCGTCTTCGTCGTCGTGGTCGGGTGGAAAACCAAGTCGCCCGGTCCGACGATCATGGCCGTCATCTTTGCGGCGATCGTCTGGGGCCTGTCCGCCAACATGGCCACCCTCAAGAACAAGACCCAGGAGGACATCGTCCAGTACCAGGGCGGCGAGTATGCGCCCAGGGGTGACGAGTGACAGCGTCCCCCGACGCGGGCGAGCTGGACTTCGAGCTGATCGGCCGCTGCTACACCAAGGCGCGGCGAGCACCGCTGGTCCACGGGGTGATCCGGGACGTCAACGGTGGCCGGGGGATCCGACTGCCCGGCGGCCCGTACACCCTCACCCAGCTCGCCGGGATCGTCTCCACCGTCGCCGCCCTGATCCTGACCCGCCCGCTGTGGGGCGGCCACGGCTGGCTCGACGCCGCGGTCCTGCTCGGCATGCCCTTCGTGGTGGCGTTCGTGCTCCGCCACCTCCACATCGACGGCCGCAACCCGGCCGCCGCCCTGCTGAGCATCGCCCTGATGCTGGCCGCGCCAAAGCGCGGCCAGCTCCGCGGCCGGGCCTACCACCCGGCCCGGCCCACACGCGGCGACACCCGCATCCACCTGCCCGCAAACGAGCCGCCCGCCAAAGCCGCTGCCACTGGGGACGATCGCGATCCCAAGCGGGCCGCTGCCCGGCCGAAGCCGGCGCAGCCCGGCCCCGCAGCACCCGCAGCACCCGCCGAGCCTGCGGCCCCGGCCGCTCCGGTGGTGTCGGGAGTACAAGCCCTGCTCGCCCGCCGCGCCCCCACACCCCGTAACTGACTGGAGAACTGACGATGCGCCTGCCGATCCGGCACGTCCAGCGGAACCTCATCTTCACCACCCACGGCACCGTCTGGGCGGTCTGGCGCGTCACCGCGACGAACTACAGCCACGCGCCGACCGCCGTCAAGCGCCGCCGCCTCAAGGCGCTGGAAGGCCTGTTCAAGGCGCTCACCGGTGAGCCGATGCTCATGAGCCTGTGCCCGCAGATCGACCCGACCGCCGTGGTCCGCGCCATGGTCGACGACATCGACCTCAAGCGCGCCCCCCGCTACGAGAGCCTGGGGCACGCCGTACTGGACCGGCTGGAAAGCATGGAACTGACCGGCCGCACCGACTGGCTGGCGCTCCCGCTGCCCCCGCTGTCCCAGCAGGACGCGGTGCGTTCGGCGTTCCGGGCGGCGAAGGCGGAAGTTGCGCTACAGCTGGGCCTGATGCCGGCCGTCGTCACCGACGCGGAAGTACGGCGGCGCCTGGAGCAGGCCCAGCGGATCCAGGCCCAGTGGCCCTCCGGTGTGGCGATGCGCCCGGCCTCCGAGGCGGAGATCCTGTGGATCTACGGCCACAGCGCGCGCCGTGGGCTCGCCGAGCCGTTCCTGCCGGATGGCACCGAAGCACCGGTTCGCGGCCGCGGCCGGAACGTTGCGGCCCTGGGGGAGATCCTCGTCGCTGAGGGCGGCACCGACTTTGCTGCCGGCCCCGCGCTGCCGGCCAACCCTTTCGCCCGTCGCTTCCTTCAGGTCTCCAGCCAGTGGGGCCACTCCTACCAGGCGCTCCTGGCCCTCTCGGAGATGCCCGAGGCGTTCGCCCTGCCCGGAGCCGCCTACCTCCAGCAGCTCGACGACCTCGCCTACCCCGTCGACTGGACCGCCCGGCTCGTCATCGTCCCCGGCTCGAAGGCCGAACCGAAGATCCGCAAGCGGGCCCGGCACCTCAAGGCCCAGGCCGCCGAATACGAGGGCGACCCGGCCGGCCCGCCCGCTGCCGTCGCCCGCAACCAGGCCGACAACGAGGAGTACCACGAGCGGATCACCGCCAACCGGCGCGAGGTCGAGATCCGCGCCATGATCACCCTCGCCGTGTGGGGCAACAGCCCCGACGACGCCATGGACCGCGCCGCCGCCCTCGCCTCCGACTTCGGCTCCACCGACTACACCTTCTCCCGGCCCGCCGGAGAGCAGACCAGCCTCTGGCAGGCCATGCTGCCCGGCTGCCGCACCCCCCGCGTCATGACCAGCTACGCGCAGATCCTCCTCGCCCGCGACTTCGCGATGGCCATGCCCTGGTGCGGATCCCAGCTCGGCGACGAACGCGGCGGCCTCTACGGCCTGCAGGTCGCCTCCGGCGGCGCCCGCCCCGTCCTCATCGACCCCGCACGCGGCCCCCGTGAGAACGCCAGCGCATCGATGGCCTGGCTCGGTGAGCTCGGAGCCGGAAAGTCCGTCGGCATGAAAGGCGCCGTCTACAACGTCCTCGCCCGTGGCCACCAGCTCGGCCGGCCCGGCAGCCGCGGCCGCGCCGTCATCGTCGACCGCACCACCGATCAGGAATGGGCCCGCTTCGCCCAGGCATGCCCAGGCACCACCCAGCTGATCCGCATCGACCACACCGCCGAGGTCTCCCTCGACCCCCTGCGCCTCTACGTGAAGAACAGCCCCCAGGTCGCAGCCCGCTTCACCGAGTCCTTCCTCACCCTGCTGCTCGGGGTCCGGCCGATGGATCTCGAAGGCGTCGCCCTGTCCGAAGCCGTCCAGGCCGTCCTCACCCGGCCCGATCCGTCGATGCGCGCTCTGATGGACGAACTCACCGCGCGCGGCGCCGACGACGCGGCGGCCCACGGCCTGGCCCGCAAACTCGCCGCGGTCGCCCGCAAGGACCTGGCCCGGGTCGTGTTCGACGAGACGCTGCCGGTCATTGACACCCAGCGCGCCGACAGCGTCGTCTTCCTCGTCAGCGCGCTGCAGCTGCCGAAGAAATCCGAGCTCGCCTCCGAGCACCGCATCCAGCGCCTGGAGTTCGAGAAGATCCTGGGCCGGGCCCTGATGTACCTGATCGCCGCGGTCTCCCGCGAAACCGCGATGCGCAGCCGAGACGAATTCGCGGTCACCGTCTTCGACGAATGCTGGTGGCTCACCTCCAGCGACGAAGGCCTTGAGCTGCTCCTGGAACTGCTGCGCGACGGCCGCAAGCGCAACGCCGCCGCGTACGTCGGCAGCCACGACGCCGACGACATCGGCCCTGCCGACAGCGAGAAGGGCGCCATCGTCCGCGGCCTCATCCCGCACCGGTTCGTCTTCCGGCAGACCAGCCGCACCCTGGCCGCCCGCTCCCTGGAGTTCCTCGGCGTGGACTCCACCGACACCGACCTCCTGGACCTGGTCACCGGCGGCCTCTCACCGCTCGGCCTGCCCGAGGACCAGCGCCGTGCCCGCGCCGGCGAGTGCCTCTACCGCGACCTGGCCGGCCGCATCGGCCTCATGCGCGTCCTCATCCCGATGGACCGGGCGATCGAGCGCGTCATCCACACCACCCCGACCAGCCAGCAGGCAGCGGCATGATGACCGCTCGCGCCCCGTGGAAGCGGCTGCGCCTGCTCGGCGCGGCCCGCCTGCGCCTCGCCCTGCTCGTCGCGGCCCTCGCTGCCACCGCCTTCACCATGCTCACCTCGCTGCCGGCCCTCGCCGAGCCGAGCCCATCGGCAACCCCGACTCCGACTCCCACCAGCCCGCCGCCGACCAACCCTCTTGGGCCCACCACACCCGGTACGCGCACGCCCACCCCGGAGGAGCTCGCCGAGATCGAAAGGATCCTTGAGGACCTCAACAGGCGTGTCTCGGACGCCATGAAGCAGTCCTATCTCAGGGATCAGGAGGAGCGCCTGCGCAAGCTCCTGCCCAACGAGGGCGGCATCCTGTCCGTCTTCAACGTCACCGACGCCAACAACCTGCCGATCTCGGCCTACACGGTCAAGAGCGACACCGGAGGCCTGACCGACTGGGACCTGGGCATCCAGAACCTCATCGCAGAACTCTGCTTCATGATCACTAAATGGGTCATTGCGTTCTGCTGCTGGCTCATCGGCTGGTCCCTCAGCTTCGGCCTCGCCAAGCTGCTCCTCACACCTGTCCTATCCGCTGCCAACTCCCTGCACACGCAGGTCATCCTGCAGATGGGCCTACCGAGCCTGTTCCTGTCGGTGTGTGCCCTGGTGACCGTCGCCCGCATCTTCTTCGGGGATCGGGCCAAGGGATGGGGCGATGCCGCCCTGTCCATCCTGATCGCCGCACTCACGGCCACGCTGCTCTCCTCGCCCCCGGAGCTCCTGCTGGGCGAGCGGGACGGTGCCATCGCCGCCACTCGCGGCATGGCCCTCGAAGTCGCCGCCGTCATCCTCAACGCCAACCCCAGCGAGCTCGCCAAGGACGCTGAAGATGATCGGTCAGCCAGCGAGAAGTCGCTGTCCCGTCCGCTGACAGACGCACTGACCAGTGCCTTCATCGTCAAGCCGGCCATGCTGCTGCAGTACGGACAGGTCTTCGAAGGCGATTGCTCGAAGAAGTACTCCGACGCCAAACTCTCTCAGCTCGCCTACGAGCGTGCGTTGGACGAGCAGACGGGGCGGCTGCAGAAGTTCAGCCGCTTCCAGAGCTATTTCAACCCCCTCGGCAAGGGCCCGGAATGGGCGCTGGACTTCGCCACGCAGTGGGCGTCCGATCACTTCGGCAACCCTCCGATGCAGGAGTTCGAGAAGCAGTGCGTTCAGGGCGACGTACAGGCGGCCAAGCGAGCCTCGATGGACAAGGTCGGCGGAGCGATCTTCCTCCTCATCGCCGCCCTCATCGTGACCGTCCTGATCACTGGGCTGGCCGGGTCCTTCCTCGTCGCCCAGTGCCGGATCGCCTGGGACGCCGTACGTGCCGAGCCGGCGCTGGTCGCCGGTGTCGTTCCGGGAGCCGGACGCGCCTTCCTCTGGGATTGGGCGGCGTCCGTCCTGCACTCTCTTGGCCAACTGCTCGCCTCGGTCCTCGGCCTCGCAGTTCTCATTCTGATCATCCAGGCAGTCCTCGACCCCGTGCAGGAGGGCGGGGGTACTGAACTCACGCTGCGGTTCCTCGCCGTGGACATCGTGTGCATCGGTGCTGTCAAGAAGCGCAAGGCACTCAAGGCCAGGTCCAGGCAGGTCGCGGCGAACTTCCGTGCCAAGATGTCCGCCGCGCGTATCGGCGGGACCAACGGTTCGGTCTTCACCCCCGCCTCCACCCCGGTTGCGAAGAACCACAACATCGGCCGCACCATCACCCGCGGGGCGGTGCGCACCGCGATGGTCGGCGTTGCTGTCGTCTCGGGCAACCCGATTGCCGCGCTCGGCTACGCAGGCTCCTCCAACGTCAGCACAGTCGCTCTGGCCAACCGACTCCAGTCCGGGAGCCGGAGGGGCGGCAGTCAACCGGCCAGGCCCGCAGGCCACCAGCCGCAGCCGCAGCCGCAGCCCCAGCCGCAGCCCCAGCCCCAGCCCCAGCCCCAGCCCCAGCCCCAGCCCCAGCCCCAGCCCCAGCCGGGCAACGCCGGCACCCCAAACCAGACACCGGCCGCAACTCCGCAGCCTGTCCAGCCGCCGAACCAGCCCGCTCAGCCGCCCAACCCTGCCAGCACCCCGGCGAACCAGGTGCCGGGAGGCCCGGCGCGCACCCCCGCAACCAGCAGCCAGGCGGTCACCGTTCCGAACCGGCGGCCTGGAGGACAGGCAACGAACCTGACCACCAGCAACAGCCAGGCGACCACCGTTCCGAACCAGCCCAACGAGCAGGCAGGGCAGGCAACGAGTCGGCGGGCCCAGCCCCGCCACCCGGTACCTACGCAGCCGGCGGCCTCGCCGCGCCAGCAGCAGCTCCGGCAGCGTCTGGACCGTGGCAACCAGCGCCAGCCCAGTACGGGCCGTGTCACCGACGTGACGCCGCGGCGGCCGAGCGACGCGTCCCTCAGCCGTAACGAGCAGTGGGAACTGAACCGGCGTCGCCGCCAGCGGGGCGGTTCATGAAGAAGGGGATCAAGGGGTGGCTGGCCGGCGTCGCCGGACTGCTCGGGCTGGGACTCGTCCTGCTCGCCGCGATCGGCGCCCACGTTGCCGGCCTTGGGCAGAGCGAGGCCGAGGCCGCCGCAGCCCACTGCCCGACCGGCGGCCAGCCCGGACTGGACCCGGAATCCGCCGACATCGCCCGCAAGGTCAAGGAGATGCTGGCCGGCAGCGGCGACGTGAAGGTGCCCGGCCTCTCCCAGCCCGAGAAGCAGATCCCCAACGCGAAGGTCATCGTTGCAACCGGCATCCAAAAGCGGGTGCCAGCCCGCGGCCAGGTCATCGCCCTGGCCACCGCCCTCCAGGAGTCCACCCTGATCAACCTCGACTACGGCGACCGCGACTCACTGGGCCTGTTCCAGCAACGGCCCTCTCAGGGCTGGGGAACCCGCGAGCAGATCATGGACCCCGTCTACTCCAGCACCAAGTTCTACGACGGGCTCGTGAACATAAAGGACTGGGAACAGATGCCGCTCACAGTGGCCGCGCAGAAGGTCCAAAGAAGCGGCTTCCCCGACGCCTACGCCAAGCACGAGCCTCTCTCCACCGCACTCCAGCAGGCAATCGCCCCCTCACTGGGCGCCGCACCTGCGGGGCCGGCCCCGGGTCCGCCGGCTCTCGGCTGGGGCTTCAGCTCCGCAGGGTGCAACAGCCAGCCCGACGCCGACTTCGGAAACATCCCGCCAGGCACTCTGCCCGAGGGCTACCAAATCCCGCAGGCCGCCCCCATGGAAGTCCGCACCGCGATCCAGTGGGCGCTCGGACAGCTTGGTACGCCGTACCAACTGGGCGGCAGCTGCACCAACCCGCACGGCCCCAACCCCTCTGAACGGTGCGACTGCTCGTCCCTGACACAACGTGCCTACGGCGTCGCCGGCGAAGAGATCACCCGAACCACGTACACGCAGATTCATGACGGCCGGGGCGTCCCCATCGGTCAGGTTCAGCCAGGAGACCTGCTGTTCTCCCGTGGTACCGCTGCCGCACCCGAGCACGTGTCCATGGCGATCGGGTACGGCTACGTTGTTCACTCGCCCAAGCCGGGCAGGGTCGTCGAGGTCTCGAAGCAGGAGTACATGGGTGAGATCCTCGTCATCCGGCGCATCGTTGGCTGACGCAGCCGTGCCCGCCTCCCTCCAGGGCGGCGGGCACGGCGGAGACGGTCAGCGCTGAATGGTGACGCAGGGGCGCTCGCTGCGGTGCTCGAACCTGGAGCAGATCCGGTCTCCGTGCCGGAACGACTTGCCCACTGGCCAGGCCGCGATCTCGAACTTGTGCCCCCCATGCTGCACTGACTCGCTTGCCTTCCAGGCCCCCACCGTCTGGACTCGCTTACCGCCCCGCAGCACGAAGGTCTCGGCCCGGGCGCCCGGGTACCAGCCAGTCAGAGTGGCTCGTACCTCCTTCACCTTCAGACCCTCGCCGATCACGCCGACGCCCACCGGCCCTTTGTCGGCTCCACCGCTCGCGTACGCCGGAGCCGTACCGACCAGCAGAAGTGCAGCCGCAGTCATGTAGATCGCTTTCCTCATGACGAGATCAACGGCACGAACGTCGTGAAGGCACTGCCCCTGCCCTGCCAAAGCATCCTGAAGCCCCGAGGCCGTCGAGCGGGCCATGGCCGATGCCAACGCCCGCTCCGCCGAACTGGTCCTCGCGCTCGTCACCGGAGCAGGGCCCGGCCACCACCACCTCGTCGTCAGCGCCCACCTGGACGGCGACAACCAGGCGGCGGGCACCTCGTGGACCAGCGACGGCATCGGCTTCGGATTCCACGAGGACCCGACCCCGGCCGCAGCCATCATCGGAGTCGCCCTGACCGCCGACACCGTCGGCGGGATCGTCCTGCACACCGCAGAGGAGAACGACCGGGGGACCCTGCGCGGCTGGGCCCGCACCAGCATCCCGTTGCGCGAGCCGAAGGTGTTCTCCGCGTACTGCGTCGGGGCGGCAGGCGAACCGATGCCGCCGCAGCCCGACACCTCGTACGCCGACGCCTCCCTCTTGTCGGCCCCGTAGCTTGCGGCGCGGCTGGCCGAGCCGTGAGACGAGGAGACGTTGACCCGATTTCAGCAATAACATCCACCGCTGTACCGCCTCTGGCTGCTCCCCGGCCTGTAAACGGCCGCCCAGCTGTACCCCCTACCGCCTCCCTCCCAGAAAGCCCGCCCCATGCCCCGCATCCGGTACCGACTGCTGCCGAAGTTCGCCCCGAAGATCAGCGTCACCCCGCGCGGTATCAAGATCCGCCTGTTCCTCAAGCCGTACCTGCGCGTCAGCGGACGCTAAGACTGTCCCGAAAGGACCCCGCTCATGAACACGCCGCTGCCCGACACCTTGAAGGGCATCCGAGAGGCCCTGACCGTCGGAGAGGGCTACCCCGAAGACCTCGCCACCCTTCGAGGCCGACATCAACCGGATCGTCCTCGCCTACCGCGACCGCATCGCAGCCAAGCGATCCGAAACTGCCCTGTTCTCCGACCCGAAGCTCACCGTCCACGACGACCCAGAGGAGCAGCCGCAGTTCACCAGTACGCGCCAGTTCTTCGGGTTCGTCGGCAAGGCGATAGCCACGGCCTGGAAAGAATCCTCCTCGGAGCAGGCTCTCCGTGACCTGCGCTCGCAGGAGGAGAAGGCTCGCGATCTGTGGGAGGAGGTGTGCGCGCAGGTCGAGGAGTTGCCGGTGCGCAGGCATCACGACGGCTGGCGCGAGGTCAAACGGCAACTCAAGGAAGCCCGCACCAAGATCCGGCAGCTTCCCGCCTGAGCCAGCACCGACATCTGTCCACGGCGATGCCGGCCGAGTAGAAGAACTGGCTAGGTGTGCCCGAAATGCGCCCGCCCAGTCTCTTCCCCCAACGCAAGCACACAGAAAGAAGCACTCCGTTGAGCAGCGCAGGTTCCGGTGTCCCGGACCGTATCGGCCCCTACGAGCCCTTGCACCGCATCGGCCGGGGCGGCATGGGCAGCGTCTACTTCGCGTACGCGCCGGGCGGGCATCCCGTGGCCGTGAAGGTCATGCACGATGCGATAGCCGCCGACCCCGACTCCCGCCGTCGCTTCGCCCGCGAAGTCGCCGCTCTCGCCAAGGTTACCGGCCCCTACCTCCTACCTCTCCTGGACTCCGACACAGCCGCGGAACAACCCTGGCTGGTCACCCCCTACGCGCCGGGTCCCACCCTCGACACCTACATCCGCCAGTACGGCCCCCTGACCGGCCCCAACCTGAACACCTTCGCAGCCGCCACCGCACACGCCCTCGCGTGCATCCACGCAGCAGGCATCGCCCACCGCGACCTCAAGCCGCAGAACGTCATCCTCGCCGCTGACGGCCCCCGCGTCCTGGACTTCGGTATCGCCCACCACCTCGACGCCACCGCCGTCACCGCCACCCGCATGACCACCGGCACACCCGGCTGGATGGCCCCCGAACAGCTCTCCAAGGGCGAGACGGTCACCGCCACGGACCTGTTCGCCTGGGGCATCCTCACCGCCTACGCCGCCGCAGGAAAGCACCCGTTCGGAACGCCGACCGGCATAGAACACCGCATCCTCAGCCAGGCTCCCGACCTGGAAGAAGTCCCCGACGATCTGCTCTCCCCCGTGGTCGCCGCCCTGGCGAAAAACCCCGCCGACCGGCCTCTTGCCTGCGACCTGGCCGACCGGCTCGCGGCACTCACCGGACCCGAGGGCACTCGCGTCTTCCCCACCCTCGTCTACACCCGGGCAGCACCCATGGGTCCCGCCGGGATAATCCCGAGCGGCCAGTGGAACATCCCGGCCCCAGCCGAAGACCTCACGGCCGTCTACCAGCCGCCCGCACCCCGGCCCGAACTCCTCGCGGAACTCGTAGACATCGGCAACCGCTACTTCTTCCTGAAAGAAGAGATCCGTAGGCATCATGACACTTGGAGGGATCAGCCGATCTCCGATCTCATCGCCGCGACGGACGCCGTCTATCCCACGACACACGAGCAGCGTGCAGCGATCAGCAGGGAGAGCCTAGCCGACCTCCGCAACCGGGCCGACCTGCTGGAATCACTCTTCGAGGACTTTCTACGGCGTGAACCTGAGCGCACAGCCGACGACGCCCTCCACGAACTCGGGGCGCTGCATCACCGGATCAGCCTGATCGCCGACCCGTTCCAGCGGGCCCAGTACCGGCAGACCCTCATGAAGGCAGACGGCCTGGTCCCGCCCACTGCCGAACGCGGCCACGTCACCGCAGAGAGGGCCGAGCTGCTCGCATACGCGGTGGAGGAGGCGTTCGACACCCTGGACCCGCTGCTTCCCGAATTCGAAGCCCGAAACCCTTGGCTTCGTTCATGAAGGCGCGGACAGCGTTTGTCGATGACTTTGGGCAGCAATCGGTGATCACTGAGCCTCAACATGTCGACGCGTTTTGAAGGCGCTGGAGGGCTCCCCGGCTTCCGCTTGTGCCCGCAAGGTTCAGGCGATGGACGGCCGCCTTGGATCGGTCGGGACGATCGCGTGCTCGTCGAAGAGCTGTCCAAGGGCTTCGTGGCCGTGCTCGCGACGGTATTCCATCTCGGCTGCGGTGACCGGAAGGGCCCAAAGGATGCGTTCATGGACGCCCGTAGTTCGGTGCTCGTGTCGGCGAGGGCGTCCAGTCGGCTGAGGACGTCTTGGGCCATGCGTGCCATCAGCGGAGCCTGCTCCTCGATCTGACGGTCTCTGCGGTCAGCAGTGGTTCCGGGATGCTGAGGGGCATTTCCCCCTGCTCCGCAAACGCGTCCTGAATCGGGGCACCCACCTCATCCGCAAAGTGCTGGTAAAGCATTCGGGCGTGGTGTCTGAACTGGCCCCGGATTCCTACTTAGTCCAGGTGAAGGCTTCTTCTCAGCTGTCCTGGAGGCACCGTGCAGCACACCATCCCGTCCCGGCCGGCCCTGGACTGGCCAACATGAGTTTCTCGGCCCTGCCCGTCAACGAGCTGCTCGCCCACCTTCTGGCCATCCTGGGCGCGGCCGCCCCGTACCTCCTCGCTCTCAGCCTCCTGGGGACGGCTGTCTGGGTGTGGTGGACGATCCGGCGCGCGGCGCTCGTCAGGGAAGCGCTCGCCGACCGGGTCCAGGTCGAGGCGATCCCGACGGCCACGTTCGATCCCGGTGAAGGCGAGGTGGGCCGCTGGGCCCGCCAGCTCGGCCGGGTGCACTATGCCGCCGCCGGTGTCCCGGCCCGCGGTTCCGCGGTGCGCCTGCGGTACACCGCCGTGGACGGCAAGATGCGGTGCTACATCGAAGGCCCGGCGGCCGCGGCCGCGATCCTGGCCATGCCGGGCTTCGCCGAGGTCGAAGTCCGAACCCACCACGGCCAGAGCGAAATCCGCCCGGTCCGCTTCAGCGGCCCGGGCGGCACGCCGTGACCGCTGTCATCTCCCTCTCCAAGCTGGCGAAGACGCCCACCGCCCAGGCGAGCGGCCGCCAGTACGTGCAGCGCGCCGAGCTGACCCTGGGCCTGCCCGACTACAAGGCCCTTGCCTCGCTCGGCCTGAACCCGGACCCCCTCCAGCAGCTGGCCGCAGCCATGTCCTCGGTCCGCACCGAGGACGGGGAGAAAGCCGAGGCAGTCTTTGACCTGGTCCCCGTCTCAGAACGCCGCCTGGCCCGCCGCCGGCGCCGCCTGATGGCCCGGGCCGCCCGCCGGGGCCCGTCCGCGTACGGCGAGCGCCTCACCGGCGGCCTCGGCGGGGGAGGATTCTGGGGGGCAATGACCTCTGCCTGGTCCGGCGGCGCCGGGGCCTTCAGCCGATCCGAGCGGATCCCGCGGCAGACCGACCTGCGCGACGGCGTCGGCAAGCTAGAACCCGCCGCCGGGGCGGTGTTCGCCGTGCAGATCCTGCTGCGCACCGAAGCCGCCCACCCGCAGCTTGCCCTGGCGCGGATGCACCAGCTGATCGCCGCGCTGTCGATGACGTCGGGGGAGAACTACCTCAAGGCCCACAGGCCCCGGCGCTGGTCCCTTGGAAGGTTCGAGCGCCGGTTCGCCACGGGCGAGTTCGCCCCCATGCGCCGACAGTGGCTGACCGTGCCCGAGCTCGTCGGCTGGCTCAAGCCGCCCACGGTGAAGTGCACAGCCTCCAGCGTGGTGCGCTCCGGTGGCCTCGTCCCGCCGGCCCCGGCCGACCTCCCCGTCTACACCGGTCAGCGTGACCTGATCCCGCTCGGCGCCGTCGTCTACCCCGACGGCCGCGAGCGGATCGCCGCCGCTCGTGTGCAGGACCTCCTCTTCGGCCTCCAGCTCGGCAAGGCCGGCCACGGCAAGACGGAGGAAGCCCTGGTCCAGTGCATCGCGATGGCCCACTCCGGCTACGGCTGCTGGTTCCTCGACCCGCACGGCGAGGGCTGGATGAGGGCAAAGCCATACCTCGCGCACCCTGAGATCACCGACCGGCTCTGGGAGATCAACCTCGCCAAGGCCGACCCGGACCAGCCCGTCGTCTCCTGGAACCCCCTGTCGATGGAGGGCCGCACCCTCTCCGACGTCCAGGACATCGTCCGCTCCGTCACCGAGGGCATCGCTGCGGCGCAGGACTGGGGCGACAACGCTCCTCGCGCCCGGACCATCCTTGCCCGAGCCTCCCAGGCGCTGGCCCTGCTCAACCTCCAGGCCGTCCAGGCAGGCCACGCCGAGGCGCAGTGCACACTGTTCCAACTGCGCAGCTGGCTCACCGACGAGGACTGGCGTGAGCGGCTCCTGCCCAAGCTCCCGGACCGCGTCCGCGCGTACTGGGAGACCACCTTTCCCAAGCTCGGCCCGGACGCGGTCCCCACCGTCACCTACGCCATCGACCGCCTCGACACCAGCCAGAGCCTCCAGGGCTTCTTCGGCAGCCCCCGCTCCGCGTACGACGTCCGCCACGCGATGGACACCTCGAAGGTGGTGTTCGTCTGCCCGTCCGGCAGCGAGAGCGACGCTCTGGTCAGCTGCCTCCTTATCCACGATCTCCACCGCGCTGGCCTCTCCCGGCAGGACACCCCGCGCGAGCAGCGCAAGACCTTCTGGGCCTGGGGCGACGAGCTCACCGCCCTCGACAGCAGCAGCAAGGGCTTCCTCGCCGCCATCGCCGAGCAGCTGCGCAAGTACGAGGTGCGCTTCATCGGCATGACGCAGATGGCGCTCCGGCTCTCCGCCATCACACGCCAGGCCCTGCTTCAGAACCAGAGCTGGCTGAGCACCTGCGCCGCGGACTACGACGAGGCCGCCTTCGTTGCGAAGCGATGGAACGGGCACGTCAGCCCGGAGACGATCACCGAACTCCCGAAGTACCACTACGTGATGTCCGTGAACCTCAACGGCGCCCGTACCACGCCCTTCCGGGTCCGCGGCCTGCCCGTGGACGAAGTCTTCGCGCACTACAACAACCCGGCCGGCGTCCCCGACATCGACCAGGCGATCGACAGCAACCTCAACCGCCGCCCGCTCGGCGACATCCTCGCCGACCTGGAAGAGCTCGACGCCGTCGTCCTCGCCCACCACACCGGCCGGCGCCCCGGCGCCCCGAGCGCCGGCGACCCCACCAGCGTCATCGACTAGAAGAAAGGGGAGCTCCCATGCCATACCCGCAGTCCACCCCCACCGGGCTGGGCCAGGTCGCCCAGCAGGCTGCCCAGGTCCTCTACCAGCACCGCCTCGTCTCCACACGACAGCTCCACCGGCTCGTCACCCCGCACCAAACCCGCACCGAGTACCTGCGCCGCCAGCTCCACACCCTCCGCCAGGCCGGCTTCGCCGAAGCCGTAGGACGCCGCAGCACCGGCCAGACCGAACTGCTGTGGTGGCTCACAGAGAAGGGGGCCCAGGCGGTCGAGGCTGTCGGCCTGCTCCAGCCCCGCGCCTACCGGATGAGCCCGGAGGCCGCCCTCGGCCCGCTCCAAGAGCACACCCTTGCGGTCGTCGAAGCCGGAGCCGCCTTTGTCGAGCACGCCCGCCGACTCGGCCACGAGTGCGGCCCCCTGGACTGGTCACCCGAGATCGCCCACTACTACCGCGACGAAGCCCGCCCGGGAGAGGAGCTGTGCCTCGTCCCCGACGCCGTTCTCAGCTACGTCCACACCCGGGACAAGCAGCGCACCCTGCTCACGTTCTTCGTCGAGGTCGACCGCACCCAGATGACGATCGCCCGCCTCGCCCAGAAGCTCCACGCCTACGCCGCCTACCACGAGTACGCGCCCCAGCCCCAGACACCCAAGGGCACCCGTGGGCCCCGGCGCCAGGCCGCGATGCCGGCCTGGCGCTACCGGTACCCGGCGTTCCCCCGACTCCTGCTCGTACTGACCGGAGCCTCTGAGGACCGCCTCGCCCGCCGTACCGCCGACCTCCGCAGCCTCGCCGCCAGCGACCCCGCACTTGCCTCCACCCCGCTGCGTGCCGGTGTCACCACCCTCGACCAGCTCCGTGCCCGGGGCCCCTTCGAGGCGGTCTTCACGCCAGTTCTCGGACCGGCCCAGCCGGTGGACGCCTGGATCCGCAGTCCCGCCGCCGCAGCAGCCTGACACGCACGAGAGGGGTGGGAGGTCTACGCCTCCCACCCCTCGAAACGTGCATCTTTCCCGTAGAGCGCAGTGCGATGGGCTGCTCTGCGGAGTGGCTCAGCGGCCCGACCCGCTGGCCTAGCCCGTGATCCTGTGCAGGGGAACCACGACCTCGCGGCCGGTTGCTCTCTCGCCGAGGCGGAAGAACTTCACCTGGCCTTCCTTGTGGGTGAACTCCAACCACCCGTCTGCTTCGAGCTCCCGGCGTGCCTTCGAGAAGTGTGGTGCGGGCACGCCGGCCATCTCAGCGAGCTCAGCCGCAGTCTTCTCGACGGAAGTCTCCAGGCCCCCCAGGATCGCGTACCTCATCAGCACGTTCTGCTTCAGGTGCGGCAGTTCGCTTATGCGCTGCGCGAGCGCTTCGAGCTCCGGGTACAGATGGCGAGGCATTGGTCTTGTCCTTCTTGGTAGCGGGTCGCCCCGGCACGGTCGGCAGGTGGTAGGCCGCAGCTTCCTGCGCCTGTTCCTCCCCTGAAAGGCTGGAGATGATGTGCGGACTCGCGCGGTACTTGATGGTCCGCCCGACCCGCTCTGCCACCAGCAGGCACTTGTGCTCTGCGAGCATCTTCGCGATCCGCCGAGTGGCCTGGGGTGTCAGGCCCAGGTGGTCCGCGGCTTCGTTCGCCGTGGCCCCGCCCTTCTCGAAGGCCCTGATGCCACAGAAGAGGAACACCCGAATCGCATCGCCGGTGAGGCCGGACTCCTTGTTCAGCATCTCCATGACCCGCGGGATGGAGAACTGTCCATGCCGGCCGCCCAGGTTGTATGAGATGCGACGAGGAGCCGGTGGATCCACCGGCTCCAGCAACTCGTACACCTCACCGGTGGCCCGGTTGAACACATCGCGGGCCCCGCGCACTTCTCTTGGCACTACCGACCCCTGACCTGTGCTGAATGAACGCCCCGATCTTACGGCAGACGACATGTCGGCAACGGTAATTGAGCGAACCCGGCGATTCCTTCCCTGACCACTGGCGACATGTCGCCTCGGGTCAGGGAAGGAACCTCAGCGTTCCTTCGGGTGCGCCGAAGGTCAGATCAGCCGGAGCCTCATGCCGTGCGACAGAACCGAAGGAACCCTCAGGTTCGTTCGATGTCGCAGAGCGACATGACTATCTGCGACATCTATCGGCATCCTAGGATGCCGATATGGAACCCTGGGATGCCGATATCGGCATCCCAGGGTTCGCTCATTGGGTGCATTTCCGCAGGTCAGAGACCTGCGGTGGCTGCGCCCTCTATACGTATCGAGGAGGAACCCCCAGCTTGGAGTCCAGCCGCCGACTTCCCCAGGACTTCCGCAGCGACATCAGCCGACCACCCACCAAGCTCAAGCCGTCGATCAAGCTCAGGTTCACCTTCCACATCGGACCTCCGGCCCGATACCGGGGGGCCAGCCCCCCGGACCCCCCGCCAGCGCCTAGGCCGCGCTGGACCGGCCTTGCCTCGGGGGCTAGCCCCCGGACCCCCAGCAAGGGCTGTGCCCCTGCACCCCCTGCCGGGGGCTCCTCGCCCCCGGACCCCCCGCCAGCGCCTTTCGGCTGCGCTGGACCAGCCACTGCCGCCTGGCCTGCGCGGCCTCCCTGACGGTCGCCCCCGCACCGCTCCGGGCCCTAGGGGGCCCTCCACTGGCCAGTTGCCCCTGGAACAGGGGCTGATCTTCGACCGTGTGAAGGCCTTACCCACTGTCTGTGAGCAGGGATACCGCCACTGCGGTTGCTCTCGTGGGCTGAGGCGGGCGGAGGTGGATCGAGCAAGCTGTAGCGAGGAGTGCATCTGGATGGAGCGAAGTACCGCTGGCCGACCGCGCGCCGGGTTCGCTCGAACCCCTCGGCGACCAGCACCGGTGGGAAGTGGGTGGCCCTACCCCCGGGGCCGAATGGAGACCACGCGCTCCACAAGCTGATTGCATTTTCTCCCGACGCAGTTCAGTCCTCCGGGCAGTGGATGCGCTGTCCGAGATCGGGAGGAGGCCGGATGGGGTTGCCACGCGTGTTCCACGGACACCCCGAGCGGAGTTGGGAGGCTCGCGATCCCGGGTCTCTTATCGCCACCAGCGATTGCTTTCGGTCATTCAGGCTTCGATATTTGGCCACTCTTCGATCTGAGTCCGAAGTGCAGATGAATCGACATTCCCGCTTGCCGGGAAGAGCGTGGGGCTGGGCGTTCCGGACCCTTGGCATCCCACCCCTCGGACTGAATTCCGATGAGCTCCCGCACGGGTGTCGAAACGCCCGTTTTGTACCCGCTCCATCGCCGTGAACTGCACTAACGGCTTTCTATATTGGCTGCCGCTGCGTAACGTATGGGACGAGCCCGGTCGCATGTCACGGTTGTGGATAACGTTGCGAGAAACAGGCAGCAATCGCCTGCACCGGTCGCGATGGCTTTCTGGTCTACGGGGAGGCAGCGGTACCCATGGCACGACTCAATGAGCTTGGCTGGAACGGCGGCTGGGCAGTCCCTGCATATCTAGCCCTCTGCGTGGCCCTCACCGCGGCCTGTACCTCGTCGAGTGACTCCGCCAGTGAGAAGGACAAGGCCCCGCAGCTGTCCGTTTCGGCCGCACCGAGCAAGTCGGCGCCGATCGATCCGTCTGAGGTCGCGAAAACGGACGCTCTCACTGCCTATAAGGCGTACTGGACAGAACTGCCCAAGGCCTTCGCGGTTCCGGCCATCGAAGGTACAGACCTGAAGCGATATGCCGCTGCCGAGGCACTCACCAAGGCCGAGGCGACAGTCACAAATCTGAAGAAGAACGGCCGGATCATGACCGGGGAGCCAGTCGTCTCCAATTCCACCGTGACCGCGGCAGAGCTGGAGAAGAAGACCCCGAACGTCTCCGTCTCCAGCTGCCTGGACGTGTCCAAGTGGCAGATCACCGACAAGCAGACCGGGAAACCGGCACCCATGGCAAGCAACCCCGTGACCAAGTACGTCATCACCAGCCTCCTGGAGCGCTGGGACGGTTCCTGGAAGGTCCTCAAGTACGACCTTCACGCGGACCAGCCGTGCTAGCCCGCCGGTTCGCCGCTATCGCGCTCTCCCTCGCGGCCTCGCTCGCCCTGCCGGCAACGGCTGCTGCGGCAGGCTCCACGTGCGAGACCGATTTTGTCTGTCCGGGTGTCGAAACGCCCGGCGACCGGGGCGGAGTTCGCCCGCCAAGTGACGGCGGCGGAGGTGGTCGGGGCGGCGGCGGAGGTGGTGGCGGAGGGGGTGACACAGGTGGTGGCGACAGCCGCTACACCTGCACCTACACCCTGGCCGACCCGCAACCGCCCGATGACAGCGAGGTGTGGGGCCCTGGCGGCAGGAAGCCCGGAGTCTTTATGTACTTCGAGGCGTGCCACGATATCGAGACCGGCCTCAGGGTGAGGACAGTCCTGACCACGGCGCCACCAGATGGCAGCGGCCCTGTGATTGACCCTGCAGTTGTCGCTCGCCAGGCGGTGGACAAGATGCTCCTGCGTGGCGCCGAGATCGGCATCACACCGAAGCCAGGCGGCAAGGGCGTGGTCGGCATGCCGGTCTACATGTGGACGGCGACGGGACCGGAGACGTACGGGCCGAACGTGGCTTCTGCGTCGATCGGGCCGGTGTCGGTGACAGCCACTGCCCGGGTGTCGAAGATCGTGTGGAACATGGGCGACGGACACACCGTCAGCTGCACAACGGCCGGCACGCCCTACAAGCCGGAGTACGGGAAGAAGCCGTCCCCGGACTGCGGCCACCGCTACAACAAGCCCTCCTCCACCACAGGCTCCGGCAAGTACCACGTCACCGCGACGTCTACCTGGTCCATTGACTGGCAGGTCACCGGCGGCGCCCAGGCCGGACAGCTCACCGAGGTCCGCACCAGCGCGGTGGACATCACCGTCGCTGAGGTCCAGGTCCTCAACTAGCACTGCTTGCACTTCCCCGAGAGGCAGTTCCCCCAATGGATTCCCCTGTCGCGCCCCCGGTGCCACGTCCCGCTGGCCCGCGCTCCGAGCTCCCCATCACCATCGCGGCCCCGGTGAAGAAGCAGCGCCGGTACGCCGCAGCCGCCCTGAGCACCGTGCTGGCCGTCGCGGCCGCCCTCGGCGCGGCTGCCGCAGTGTCCGCCGTCGGCGACCGTACGAAGGTCCTGGCCGTTGCGAACGACGTCCCGGCCGGTCAGCCGCTGACCGACGCGGACATCATCGTCGCGGAGGTCTCCTCCGACTCCGCCCTGACCCCGATGCCCGCCACCGGCCGCGCGACGGTTGTGGGCAAGCGCCCCGCCGTTGACCTGCGCAAGGGCAGCCTCCTGGTCGCCAGCCAGCTCCAGCCCGGGACCGGCCTCGGTGACGACAAGCAGCAGGTCGGCGTGCAGGTCAAGCGCGGCCAGGCCCCCGCGGGCTCCCTCGTGCCTGGAGACAAGGTCCTCGCGGTCACCGTTCCTGGCCAGGGCGAGCAGCCCACCGGCAAGGACGGCGCCGAGGCCCCGCCCACGTCGGTCAAAGCGGTCGTCGTCTCCGTCAGCCGGCCCGACGCGTCCGGCGCCGTCGTCGTCAACCTGGCGGTCTCGCCCTCGGACGGGCCGCTGCTGGCCACCCGCGCCTCGTCCGGCCGGGTCGCCCTGGTCCGCGACGTCCGGAGCCGATCGTGACCGTCACCGCGCTGGTGAGCGCGAAGTCGTGCGGTGTGACCACCAGCGCCCTCGCCATGAGCCTGTCCTCCACGCGGCCCTCACTGCTGGCCGAGTGCGATCCGGCTGGCGGCACCCTGCGCGCCGGCTTCTTCCAGACCCAGATCACGGCCGCGACCGGCCTCTACCACCTCGCCGTCGCCGAACGCGCCGGCGAGGACGCCCTCGCGCAGGCCTTCGCCAGCCACCTCGTCCGCCTCGACGCGGCTGGCCACCGCCAGGTCCTGCCCGGCCTGACCGACCCCGCCCAGGCCCCCGCCCTGGCACGCACCTGGCCCGCGCTGGCCCAGGTGATGCGGGTGCTGTCGGACGAGGGCGGCTACGACGTCGTCATCGACGCCGGCCGCCTGGCCCTGGAGTCCGGCCACCTCCACCCCACCCTCACCCCCGCACCGCTCCTCCAAGGCGCCGACCTGGTCCTGCTCGTCGTACGCGCCACCGACCAGTCCCTCACCCTGGCCCGGCACATGACCGAACCGCTGCGCAACGAGCTCACCGACCGCGGCACCGGCGCCGACGCACTGGGCGTCCTCCTCATCGAGGACGGCCCCCACCGCGCACACGAAGTCGCCACCGCGCTGGGCCTGCCGGTCATGGCCGCGCTGCCCTGGGAACCGGACACCGCCGCCTATCTGGCCGGCTCCGCCCGAGCCCCGCGGAAACTGAACAAGTCCGCGCTCTTGAGCTCCGCCCGCACCGCCCTCGGCCACCTGCAGGCGGCCGCCTCCCGCCGGGCGCTGCACCAGCAATACCCGCCCGCCCTCCCGGCACCGGCCGCCCCGCAGATCGCCGGGGTGCTCCAGCGCCTGGGCCACGGAGGGGCGGACCCCCGTGTCTGACACCCAGCAGCGCCCCAACGGCGCGACCGCGCACGGCCCCGCCGACATCGCCGGCCTGCTCACCGGCCGCATCAGCCCGACCCGGATCCCCCAGCCCGCGGCCGCACCCGTACCGGCGCCTGCTCTGCCGGCCCCCGCCGGCCCGGCGCCGGCCGCCAGCCCGGGAGCCGTCCCGAAGCTGGCAGGGCTGCCCGGCCAGCTGCCGGTGGGCTGGGAGGTGATCGAGGCGCTCCAGGCCGAGGTGTCCGCCGAGCTGTCAGCCCACGATCCCAGCCGCCTGCTCGAAGAGGATGACCGGCGGGCCCAGGCTCGCTCCATGGTGACGAAAGCCGTCGCGCTGTGGGCCACGAAGTACGCGCACGGCAGGCCCGCGCTGTCGGCGGCCGAAGAACACGCCGTCGGAGCGGCCGTGTTCGACGCGATGTTCCGCGGCGGCCGCCTCCAGGGCCTCCTCGACGAGCAGGGCGTTGAGGACGTCATGGTCGACGGGCTCCGCGCGCACATCGAGTACTACGACCGGCCCCGCCGCACCATCGAGCGGGTCGCCGACTCGCACGCGGAACTGATCACCTGGGTCAACCGGATGGCGGGCCTGTCAGGGCACGGCGAGCGCGCCCTGACCCCGGCCACCCCGAACGTGGGCTTCCGCATGCCCGACGGGTCCCGCGTCACCGCGAGCCTGCTCACCACCCGCCCGTCGGTGGTCATCCGAAAGCACCGCATCCGCCAGCACGGGATCGACGAGCTCGTCCAGTGGGGCTCGATCAACCCGCTGCTGCGGGCATTCCTGCAAGCGTGTGTCCAG
The DNA here is from genome assembly GCF_043199475.1 of Streptomyces sp. NPDC048603. Taxonomy (NCBI): domain Bacteria; kingdom Bacillati; phylum Actinomycetota; class Actinomycetes; order Kitasatosporales; family Streptomycetaceae; genus Streptomyces; species Streptomyces sp. NPDC048603. The sequence goes on from NZ_JBICVY010000019.1 coordinate 97,297, forward strand.
GCGAAACTCAACATCCTGGTCGTCGGCGACATGGGCGCGGGCAAGACCAGCCTGCTGCGCGCCCTGGGCCGGGAAATCCCGCCCGGGGAGCGCATCGCCACCCTGGAGTCCGACCGAGAGCTCTACCTCGACGAGCCCGGGCCGGCGGACAAGCCGGGCCCGCTCACGTTCGCTTTCGAGGCCCGCCAGTCCAACGGCGAGGTACGCGGCGGCGGAGGCGCGGGCGAGGTCACCATCGGCGACATGTTCCCCACGGCCCTGCGCTACAACGTCCACCGCGTGATCGTCGGCGAGGTCCGCTCCACCGAGGTCCTGCCCATGCTCCAGGCCATGTCCGCGGGCGGCTCCGGCTCGATGTGCACCCTGCACGTCCGCCGCCCCCACGCGATCATCTCCCGCCTCGTGCAGCTGTGCACCGAAGCCGGCATGCAGACCGAGGCCGCGAACCACCTGATCGCCTCCGCGATCGACGTGGTCGTCTACCTCACCTACTTGGACGAGACCGCGATCGGGGGCCGCAAACACCGCTTCGTCTCCCACATCTACGAGGTCCACGACGTCGTCGGCGAGGGCGGCCGCCCCACCACCAGCGAACTCTTCGCACCCCACGGCGACGAACCCCGCGCGGTGTACCGCAACATGCCCAGCTTCATAGACCTCCTCGAACGCACCGGCACCTTTGACCGCCGGTGGCTGACCCACAACCCCGAGGGCGCCTGGGGCCCGGCCCTGCAGGTGGTGAAGCCCCGATGACCAACCTGATGCACTGCACGCCCCGCAATCCGCGAAAGGGCCTACGTCGCCGCCATCACGGGGACGGCCATGCTCCTCGCTGGCCTGCTCCGTTGGTGGCTTCACAGCCACTGCCCGCACCGACGACCCGGGAGGCCCGGTGAACTCCTCGCAGCTCGCCCTCGTCGCCGCGCTGTGCGCCCTGGCCATGGTCCTCGCCGGTCTCGTAGCCGTACGCGAGTGGCGCGGACGCGTCATGGACCCGGCGAAGCCCGCCTCCCGCCGTGCCAGCCGGATCCGCGCTGCGAAGGCCAGCCTGCCCGAGGCTTGGCAGCACCGCTGGCGCGCCCTGGTTACCACCGCCGCTATCACCGTCCTCGCGGTATGGGCCTGGACCGGGTGGCCCGTCCACGGCTTCCTCGCGGGCGCCGCCGTCCTCGGCTTCCCCTTCCTCCTCAACCCCGGCACCGCCGCCGAGCAGCGCATCGAGCGCCTGGAGGCGATCGGGCAGTGGCTCAACGGCCTGGCCGGCATCCACACCGCGGGCATCAGCCTCGTCCAGACCATCCGCGCCAGCGCCCGCAACGCCCCCGCACCCATCGCCGCCAACGTCCGGGCCCTCGATGAACGGCTGCGCTCCGGCATGGACGCCAAACAGGCGTTCGCCCTGTTCGCCGACGAACTCGCCGACGGCGTCGTGGACCACGTCGCGCTCCTGTTCCAGTCCCACGCGGCGAACATGGGCCCCGGCCTCAGCTCGGCCCTGGAGGCCCTCGCGGTGACGATCCACCAGCAGGCCGCTGACGCCCGCGACATCGAGTCCGACCGCGCCAAGATCCGCAAGTCCAGCCGCATCGTCTCGATCGTGATCTGCATCGTCTTCGTCGGCTGCATGCTCAACGAAGCCTGGTCCGCCTGGTACCAGAGCGGCATGGGGCAGATCGCCCTCGCCATCCTCGGCGGGCTCTTCGCCTGGACACTGTCCTGGCTGCGACGCGCAGCTGCCACCAAGCCGGACCCCCGTCTCCTCAACCCCCTGAACCCGGCCGAGCCGGCCCCCGCGACGGGAGCTGCCCGATGATCCCCATGGAAGCGGTCCTGCCCGCCGCAGCCGCCGGCGCCTTCACCGGCCTGGCCATCCGCGCCCTGTGGCCCGCGCGGCCCGACCTCGCCTCCGTCCTCGACCGGCTCGACGCCGACCACATCGCCCGCCAGCCCAGGGCCACCGCCACCAGCACCGGGTCCCTGCCCGAGAAGGTCGGCACACGCATCCTCAGCGCCTTCGGCGAGCGGATCACCCTGCCCGTCCGGGACCTCAACCTCCTGCGGATCAGCCCCGCCGAACACCTCGGCAAGAGGTTCCTGTTCGCCCTGTACGGGCTGGTCCTGCCGCAGCTGGCCGGGGCGCTCCTGTCGATGCTGGGGGTGAGCCTGCCGTTCGTGATGCCCGCCGCCGCAGGCCTCGGCCTGGGCGCACTGTTCTGGCTGTGGCCCGGCCAAGAGGTCAAGAAGGAGGCGGCGTCCGCCCGCCTCGTCGTACGGCATGCCGCCGCCTCCTACCTCGACCGCGTCGCCCTGGCCCGCATCGCCAACTCCGGCGCCGCCCAAGCCCTGACCGATACCGCGGACGTGGGCGACGGCTGGATTTTCGAACGGATGCGGCAGGCGTTCTATGAGGCCGACCTCGCCGGCGTCACCGTTTGGGACGCCCTCAAGCAGCTAGGCGAGGAGCTCGACATCCCCGAGCTGACGCGTCCCGCCGACACCCTCGCCCTCGCGGGCGACGGCGCCGCCGTCTACACCACCCTCCAGGCCCAGGCCCGCCAGCTGCGCGTCGCGATCCTCGCCGATGCCAAAGCCCAGGCCAACGAGGCTTCGACCTCCATGGTGCTGCCGGTGACCTTTGCCGTGCTCCTCATGCTGGTCTTCGTCATCCTGCCGCCCGTCGTGACCATGTTCAACGGCTGAACCCCAAGGGAGAACACCATGCACATCCGCGCCCTGACCACCGTCCTCGCCGCCCGCTGGGAGCGCCTGAAGATGGGCGGCGACGCCGGCCAGACCTCGGCCGAGCTCGCCGTCATCGCCGGAGTCGTCATCGCCATCGCGATCGCGGTAGTCGCCGCGATCAAGACGTTCACCGACGCCAAGCTCCCGCTCATCAGCGGCTGAAACACCCCACCGGGAGGAAGGAAGAGGCGTGAAAGACCAGGTCAGCAACCGGTGGCAGTGCCTATGCGCACGCCTGCGGAACCAAGGCGATCGAGGCTCGGGCAGCGTAGAGCTGGCCGTCCTCGCCGTCGTGGTGCTGTTTCTGGTCTTCGCCGCGATCCAGACCGGCCTGTACTTCCACGCCCGCTCCGTTGCACGCTCCGCTGCCACCCAGGGAGTCGAAGCCGGGCGCCAGCTTGGCGCCGGCCCCGGCGATGGCGTAGCCCAGGCCCAGGAACTTCTGACGAAGTACGGCAGCGTCCGCGGGGCGAGCGTCTCCACTGAGGGCAGCGGCCCGGAGCAGATCCGCATCACCGTCCGCGGCACCGTAGCCACCCTCGTCCCCGGCTTCGAACTGGACGTCGTACAGAGCGCCGAGGCTCCCGTCGAGCGCTGGGTGGCGGCCCAGTGAGGCAGGCCCGGCGCTACAACTGGCGCGAGGACCGGGGAAGCTACTCCGTCGAGACCGTCATCCTCGCCCCGGCCATCATCGCCCTCATGCTGCTGATGATCGGCTTTGGCCGGATCACCGACGCCTCCGGCGCCGTCGACGGCGCCGCCCGCGCGGCCGCCCGCGCCGCCTCCCTCGAACGCGAAGCAGGCGCCGCACAGGCCGCCGGAGCGGCGGCCGCGACCCGCAGCCTCACCGGCGAGGGCATCCACTGCGCCTCCTCCAGCGTCTCGGTCGACACCTCCGGGTACAGCCTCGACATCGGCCAGGAGGCCACCGTCCGCGTCACCGTCACCTGCACCGCTCCACTCGGCGAGATCGGGCTGCCCGGGCTCCCCGGATCCCGCACCCTACGGTCGTCGTGGACCAGCCCGATCGACTCCTACCGGGGCCGCCAGTGATCACCGCCCTCGCCCGCCGACTCGCCCGCCTGCGAGACCGGATCCGCCACGGCGGAGACCAGGGGTCGCTCTCACCGTTCTACGCGCTCAGCGCCATCGGCATCATCATGATCATGGGACTGCTGGTCGACGGCGGCGGAGCCCTCAACGCGACGAACAAGGCAACCGGACTCGCGCAGGAGGCCGCCCGCGCGGCCGGCCAGCAGCTCAACGTCCCCGCCGCCGTCCAGGGCACCGAGATCACGGTGGACCCGGACGCCGCGGTCGCTGCCGCCCAGGACTACCTCGCCACCCAGAACGTCAGCGGCACCGTGACCATCACCGACGGCGGCCAGCGCCTCGAAGTAACCGTCCACGACACCTACACCACGTTGTTCGCGCAGTTCGTCGGCAGGTCGACGATCAGCGTGTCCGGCAAGGCACACGCCCGACTGCACACCCAAGCCGGAGGCTGACCGCCCCATGAGCACCCCCCTACGCCTGCTCCGCGCCCTGCTCGGCCTTGCCGTCCTGGCCGCACTCATCGCCGGCATCCCCCTCGTCCTGCTGGCCGTCGGCCACCAGCCCACCGACCTCGCCGGCGGATGGGACCTGCTGACCCAGCAGGACGACGGCCGCCTGTTCTTCACGGTGCTCACGACCATCGGCTGGATCGGCTGGACCGCCTTCACCTTCTCCGCCCTCGTCGAGATCGTCGCGATGCTCCGCGGCCGCAAGGCGAAGCGGATCAAGGGCCTCGGCGGGATGCAAGGCTTCGCCAGCCTCCTCATCGGCGGCCTCGTGCTGCTCGCCCCCACCGCCGCCTCGGCCGCGACCACCGGTCCGGCCGTCGCGGCGACCGCCGTACAGACCACAGGCACCAACAGCATGGCGGCTGCCCCCGCAGCCGCGGCCGCGACGGAGCAGGACACCTGGCCCACCCACACCGTCACCGGAGACTCCGAGCTCCCCTGGGACCTGGCGGAGCAGTACCTCGGCAACGGCCCACGCTGGAAGGACATCGCCGCCCTCAACCCCAGCGTCTCCCAGCTCGCCGCTGGCGACCAGTTCCTCCCCAAGGGCGCCGTTATCCGGCTCCCCGCCGACGCCAACATCGCCAAGCCAGCCACGCCGGCCACCCCTCCCACTCAGGACTCCCCCGAGACGATCCCGCCCGCGCAGCAGCCCACAAAGGCCAGCCCCACGGACGCGAAGCCCGCCCCACCCCAGGCCGAGCACGTCACCGTACGGCCCGGCGAAAGCCTGTGGACCATCGCCGACGACCACGGCGACCCCGAGAACTGGCCCGCGATCTTCGAAGCCAACAAGGGCAACCCGCTTCCCGGTGGCGGGACTTTCGACAACCCCGACCTGATCGTGCCCGGCCAGGAACTCACCCTCCCCACGGCAACCGCACCGACTCCTGCTCCCGACACCCGTCCCGCCCCGGACACCAAGACGCCCCCGAAGCCGGACACGGCGAAGGACACCCCCTCGCCGACGGCCCCCGCACCCGCCCCCTCGAAGCCCGCCAACCCCTCCACTCCCGCGCCCGCCGCGTCCACGCCGAGCACCGCCGTGCCAGCGCCCGCGCAAAACGGACAGAAGGCAGACACCGCACAGCAGGCGCAGGACGCCGACGAAACCCTGGCACCCGCCGCCGTCTGGATGGGAGCCGGCGCCCTCGCTGCCGCCCTTATTGGCACGCTCGCCACCCGCCGCATCCTCCAGCAGCGCCGCCGCCAGCCCGGCCGCCGCATCCCCATGCCCACCGGCAGCGCCGCCACGACCGAACAGGGCCTGCGCGCTGCTCAGCACCCCGCAGGCTTCGACCTTCTCGACGCCGCCCTGCGCACGCTGGCCCTCAACCTCGCCACAGCTGACCGCGAGCTGCCGGTGCTCACCGCCGTCGTCCTGCACGAGCAGAAGGTCGAACTCCACCTCGACACCGACGTCCCGCCGATGAAGCCCTTCTCGGGCGCCGCCGGCCGCACGGACCTGTGGACGTGCCCTGCCTCCAGCCCCGACCTCGCCGACCGCGACGCCCTCCAGGGCGCCGACGCCCCCTACCCGGCCCTGGTCTCTCTGGGCTGGGACAGCGCCGGCCGCCTGGTCCTCGTCGACCTGGAACACGTCGGCGTGCTCCACCTCGACGGCGACGCCGACCACGCCCGCCACGTCCTCCAAGCCATCGCCGTCGAGCTTGCCAGCACCCCCCTGCCCGGCCACCTGGAGATCACCGCGCTCGCCGACACCGCCGCAGGCCTCGACGAGGCAGCCCCCGAACGCGTCGCCCGCACCGACACCCTCGCCGACGCGGTCACCGAACTGACCAGCCACACCGCCGACCAACGGCGCGCACTGGCCGCCCTCGGCACACCCACCCTCCGCACAGCTCGCCTCCAGGACGACGCCGGCGGCTCCTGGACACCCCACATCCTCCTCGCCGCCGAGCTCCCCGAAGGAGACCAGACCGAGGCTCTGCTCGACCTGATCACGGCCCAGCCGCGGGTCGCTGGCGCGGTCGTCACGGCCAGCGAGAACGCCGACCTGGCCCCGGAGGAGGGCTGGACCCTGCTCTGCGCGGGACCGGACGAGACCATCGTCCTGCCCGGCTCCGGCCTGCCAATCAAGCTCCAGGGCCTGACCGACCCGCACTTCGCCGACGCGATCGAGCTGCTCACCCTCTCCGCGGCCGACACCGACGTCCCCGCGCGAGACGAGTGGCTGGACGGCCTCCTCCCCGAGACCGACGAGCAGGCGGACGCGGCAGAGCGCCAGACTGAGCAAGACCAGAAGGACGCGGACGAGGAAGACCCGTCGGACGACGCTGAGGAGACCAGCGACGACGAAGCACCGCAGCCAGCAGCCGGTGCCGACGAGGACGGCATGCCGGACGAGTACGCCGACATCGAGCGGGAGGAGCTGGAGACCGAGCACCAGGCCGAGGCAGAGGCCGACACCGATGACGAGGGGCCCGTACAGTCCGCAGCCCACACGGCCGGGGCTCCCGACGGCCAGGCCGAGCCCGGCAGCAGCGGCCAGACCCTCGCTGACGACCCGCCCGCCGTTCCCGTTCCGGCCCCGCCAGCTGCTGCGCCTGAACCGGCACCTGAAGCCGCCCCAGTGCTGACCAAGCAGGAAGGCGCACCGGTCGAGGCCCCGAAGGCCGAGAACTCGGCCCCTGCCCCTGCCCCTGCCCCTGCCCCTGCCCCTGCCCCTGCCCCTGCCCCTGCTCCGGCTCCTGCCCCGGCCCGGGTCCCGGTGCTGGTGCCCGCCCCGACCCGCAGCGTTGACGACGCCGACGGCAGCGAGGCCACGAACGGCAGCGCGCCGGCGGTTCTCCTTCTCGGGCGAGTGCTCGTCGAGGGGGCAGCAGGCCGGATCGACTCCAACCGTCTGAACGCGGCTGTCGAGCTCGTCTCCTACCTCGCGCTCAACCCCGGCGCCGACCACCACGCCATCGACGACGCCCTCTGGCCGGGCCGCCTAGTCAACAAGGAGATGCGCAACAGCGTCATCAGCCGCACCCGATCCTGGCTCGGCAAGAACGCCGACGGCGACGCCTACTTCCCGCGGGTCCAGCACACCGGTGACAGCCGCTACCGCCTCGCCCAGACCGTCACCTGCGACTGGAAGACATTCCAGAACTTCGCCCGCACTGGCCTCGCCCACCATGACGAAGACGGAGAACTCGCCCTGCGCCGAGCCCTCGCGCTCGTCCGCGGCCGGCCTTTCGCCGCGATCGACCCCCAGCGCTACGCCTGGGCCGAGCCGGCCGTCCAAGAGATGGTCTCGGCCATCGCTGACGTCGCCTACGAGCTGTCCACCCGCCGCCGGGAGGCCACCGACTACGCCGGCGCGCTCTGGGCCGCACACCAGGGACTCCTCGCCGCCGAGGAGAACGAGATGTTGCACCGGCAGGTCTTCCTGGCCCACCACGCGGCCGGAGACGTGGACGCCCTCCGTGCAGCCGCCGCGCGGTTGGCGAAGATCAACGAGGGCCTCGGCGGGGGAGTGGACATGGAGGCCGAGACCGCCCAGCTGCTGAGCACGCTGCTGCCGAAGCCAGTCATCCGCCGCTGACGGCCAGCCGACTGGGTATCGCCATACAAGCAAGGCCCGGATTCCCCCCGCTGCGGGCTGGGGGAATCCGGGCCTTGGCCGTGTGTGGCTTGGTCAGGCCGTGGGGGTGTGTCCGTGGGAGGCGTGCGGGAGGAAGGCGGTGAAGGCAGCCTGCGTGAAGGCGATAGCCGGGCCCATCGGCCGCTTCGAGTCGCGGACGGCGATGAAGCCGCGGGTGGCCCTGACGTCGGCGATCTCGACGCACTGCTCGCCAGCGTCGCTGAACGACGACTTGTGCCATTCCGCCTCGGGCAGGTCGGTGGCGTACAGCCTCGTGGTGCCGGTCATGATGGGGCCTCCCAAAGGTTGCCGTCTTCGGTCCGTCAGGTGCTGGCGTTGCCGTGGTTGTCGATCAGAGGGACGAGATCGCGGACACGTTCGTGGAGGTCCGCGACCCCCGTAGCCGGTACGTGGGCGAGCACCTTGTCGAGACGGGCGAGGCGCGCGCGCGACGTCGAGCGTAGCCGGGCGGTAGGGACGCGGTCGAGGACGTCCAGGGCGCGCTGAGCGGCGTCCGTCGGCTGGGTGGGCGCCTCGGCCTGCGACAGTACAAGCGTGGCCGCAGCCCATCCGGGGGTGGCCAGGGCGGTGGCCCCGATGGATGTTTCGGCGGCGGTACGGGCCCGGTCGTGGCGGCCGAGGGCGATGGCGGACTCGGCCTGGTGGAGGGTGTACTCGGCGGCATCGAACCCGAACCGGCCCGGGGCGAACCCGACTGGGTCGGCTTCGAGCTCGCGGGCGGCCGCGGCGAGCGCGGTGTCTGCTTCCTGCTCCCGGCCGAGGCCCGCGAGGGAGGTCAGCTGCGCCCAGGCGTGTGCCTGGGCTTTCGGCAGGCCAGCGGGGGCGTGGGCGACGGCCCGCTCGGCGTAGGCGAGGGCGGTCTCGTAGCGGTTCTCGGCGCGGGCGACCATGCTCTGCGCGCCCAGGGCCCAGGCGATCAGCCGGGCGTCGTCGGTGCGGGTGCCGTAGGCGGTGGCGGTGGCCAGGTGTGCGCGGGCGCCGGTGTGGTCGTCGAGGTGGAAGGCCAAGTTGCCCATCAGGGCGGAGAGCCAGCCGACGTTGCGGTGCAGTCCGCCCGCGATCTGCTCGTGGACCTGGCCGGTGACCAGGCAGTCGGTGAGCAGGCCGCGGGCGGCCCGTACTTCCTCGAACAGGAGGTACGCGGGGTGCTTGGGGTAGGTCAGGGCGTAGTGCTCGACGGCCGCGTCGGCGAGCTCGGCCACCTCGGCGCTGCCGTGGGGGTCGGCGAGGAGGGCGAGCTGGAGGGATTCGCGGACGGCCGGAAGGCCGGCGGCTGTGGTCATGTGCACCACCATTTCCCGTGCGCCAGCGCTGCACGTGTCGGTCTCGGGCCGACCGTACCGGATCACGGTGGACAACTCGCGTCCCATGACGAGTTGTTCGGGGAAGCCGAGTCCGAGTCCGAGCTGGGCGGGGGTGGCGCCGTAGGCACGGCAGAGCATGACGGTGTACTCGCGGTCGGGGCGCTCGCCCGGATCGTGCTCCCAGCGGCACAGCATCGGGTCGGACAGGCTTCGCGGTAACAGCCCGTCGGCGACATACAAGGCCTTGACCTGGGTGATGGTCTCGGCACGAGACCAGCCCAGCGCGAGCCGCCAGGCCTCCAGCTGCTGCACCTCGGGCAGGGCACGGCGAATCTCGGCGGCGGTCTGTTCGGTGTCGAGGCGTTCGATCTGGCAGCGCATCCGGATGCCGACTGCCTCCTTCTTGATGGCGGCGCGGCGTGAGCGGGTGATGGCGGCGGCCATGGGCACCCCCGGCGGGAGCGGGATATCGGGACAGCAACCGTAGCCGACCCCTGTGACAGGGCGACACCACTTGGTCACTGCCTGTCCGGCGCATTGCGGGTGCCCCGCAATGTCCCTTCAACCCGGTGGCAATGACGGCGGGTCAGGTACGGGCGGAATCTGGTGAGGCGAGCCCGACCGGGCAGCGAATCCCGAGGACGAAGGGGGGTGACCCCGTCATGTCCTACGACCACTGAGCACCCGCGTGTCCCCCGTGACGGGGGCCCGGGCCCGGCCTTGGTCCCGGGTCCGGGCCCCTGTGCCATCCCGCCCCGAGATCACCTGGAGACGCTCGTGCTGCCGGTGCTGACCTACGAACCCCTCGACCCTGCCACCGTGAACAACCCCTATCCGGTGCTGGCCGCGCTGCGCGAGCAGGCCCCGGTGTCCTGGCACGACGGCATGTCCTCGTGGCTGGTCACCCGGTACGCCGACTGCACGGCCGTCCTGCGCGACCACACGGTCTTCGCCCGCGACCGGCGCCGCACCGGCTCTACGGTGCCCGAGGCGAGCCTGAGCGTGCAGTCCCTGGACCCGCCTGACCAGGCCCGCGTGCGTTCCCTTTTCATGAATGCCCTGCGCGCCCAGGACCTGCCCGGCCTGGAGGCCCGAGCCCGCTCCCTCGCCGCCAGCCTTCTGCGCGAGGCGGCCGAGCGGCCGTCGTTCGATGTGATGGCCGAGTTCGCCGCCCCGCTGTCCCTGTCCGTGGTCTGCGACCTGCTCGGGGTGCACGAGCCGCCGTTCGCCGAGTTCGCCGCCGCCTCCGACGCGATCATGCGCAGCATGGACGGCGGCCTTGACCCCGCCCTGGTAGAGCCCGGCCGCCGGGCCCGCGAGGAACTGACCGCCCTGGTCGGCTCCTGGTTCGCCGAGACCGGCCGCCGCGGCGGGCTCCTCGCACACGTCCGCGCCCACATCCCGCCCGCAGCCGACGAGACCAGGGAGCTGTTCGTACGCAACACCGCGCGGGTGATGTTCCAGGGCGGCTACAGCACCATGACCGCTGCCCTCGGCAACGCCCTCCACACCCTCACCGCACACCCGGACGCTCAGGAGCGGCTGCGCCGTGACCCGCGGGTCGTGCCGTCGACGGCCGAGGAACTGGTCCGCTTCGACGGGCCCGTCCAGGGCACCAGCCGCACTGCCACCCACGCCACCACGATCGCCGGCATCCCCATCCTGGCCGGCGACCCGGTCGTGGTGCTCTTCGCCGCCGCCAACCGCGACCCCGCCCGCTTCCCCAACCCCGACCGGCTGCTCCTGGACCGCCGCGACAACCGGCACCTCGGATACGGCTGGGGCACCCACTCCTGCATCGGCACCCGCGCCGCCCAGGCCTGCCTGCGGGCCGCCCTCGACGCCCTGCGCGCCCACCCCGCACCGCTCCGGCCTGCCGGCACCGCCCGGCGGCAGCCGTCGGCCACGATGCGCACCTTCGCCGCTGTCCCCGCCTCGCTCCGCCCCTGACAACGCCTCCTCCGCCGCCCGTCCTTCTGCTCGGAGATCCCCTTGCGCATCCTGATCGGCAACCACATCGACCCCGCGATCCGCACCCGTACGGACATGCGGGCCTGGACGCAGCGCCTGGCCTGGTTCGCCCGCCCCGGCGACGTCCTGATCCTGTGCACCGAACCCGACCCCGCCTTCCTCGACTACACCCTCACGCTCACCGGCACCGGACCCGACGAGGTCACCGTGTTGACCACCCCGCCCGGCCGCTACGGCGGGATGCTCCTGGACCCCGAATCGCTCACCGACCCCGCGTTCCTCGACCAGGTCCGCGCCGCGCTGCGCCCTGCCGGCGGCCCGCAGGCGGTCGGCGAGATCTTCGCCCTGTGGCCCTCGGCCTCCGTCGCACGGTTCGCCACCGCCCTGAGGCTCGCCGACCGGATGCCCGGGCTGGCGTACTTCGCGCAGGGCGGCGCCGAGATCGGCAACAACAAGGCCAACTTCCGGGCCATCGCCGCGGCGGCCGGCGTCCCCACCGTTCCCGGGGAGGTCTGCCGGTCCCGAGAGGAAGCCGTCGCCGCCACGCACCGGCTCCTGGACCAGGCGGAGGCGGTGGTCGTCCAGCAGGCCCACAACGGCGCCGGCGTCGGCAACCAAATCCTCCTGGGCCCCGGCAGCAGCCTGGCCACCGACCACGTCGGCGCCCGACACCTGCACCGCCTCGCCCCCAGTCCGGCGGGCGTCAGCGCCTACTGGGAAAAGCGCTGGGCCTGGGCATCCGCCGACGGCCGCCACCCCGTCGTGGTCGCCACGTTCGCCCCCGGCGCCGAAGCGGTGTACTCCGAGCACTTCGCCGACGACTCGGGCACCTGCCCCACCGAGCAGGGCCGCCTGCACTATGTCGGCCGCCGCCTCTCCCACCAGACGGTCCCGCTCCAGGGCCTCAATCCGCTGGTGCACGCCCGCCTGGTCGACAAAGGCGCCCGCCTCGCCGAGGCCTACCGCGCGCTCGGCTACCGCGGCCATCTGTCCGCAGACGCCATCACCACCCCCGACGGCCGGCTGTACTTCACCGAGGTCAACGCCCAGGTCTCCGGGTCCCTGCACATCTACCAGGTCATCGCCCACCGGATCGTCGACACCAAGGCCCACCCGGCCCGGGCGGTCGTGGAGTACCACGTCCCCCCGACCTGGCACGTCCCCGACGCCGCCGCCTTCCACCAGGCCCTCGCCGACCTCGACCTGGCCTGGAACCCGGCGACCCGGACCGGGGTGATCGTCTCCATGCCTATCGCTCCCGGCCCGGACGGCGCGCAGTTCGTCTTCTGCCTCGCCCACGACCCCGTCACCGGCCACGAGGAGCCCTTCGCCCGGCTCGATGCCCGCTTCGCCACCCGCCCCGCCGACGCCTTCGACCCCGCCGACCACGTCGGCACCCCCGCCACCGCCTTCTCCTCCTGAACGGAGCCCAGTCACATGACCACCACACCCCTGCCGCCTGCCGCCGCACTGCTGAACCAGTCCCTGGACGCCGACCGCCTGGCCGCCGACCTTGCCCAGGTCACCGGTCACACCTGGGACCTCCAGCAGGGCCGCGCCCCGGGCGGCCTGCTCGGCACCGTCACCGACATCGACTGGCGGGTCCTGCCGCTGATCGCACCGAACGGCGATGCGGACCGCACCGACCCCGGCGGCCCGGGCCCGGACACCTACGCCCCCACCGGCTGGCTGGACCGCATGCCCTACCTCGCCCAAGTCCTCGCCTCCATCCCGGCCCCGCTGAACGCCGCCCGGCTCATGGCGCTCGGCCCGGGCGCGGTCGGCGAGCGGCACTGCGACCCGAAGTACAGCCTGGCCCGCGGCTGCGCCCGCCTCCACATCCCCCTGACCACGAACCCTGACGCGGTCCTCTACCTCGACGGCACCGAGCACACCTGGCAGCCCGGAGATTTCTGGTACGGCGACTTCTCCCGCGAGCACGCCGTCCGCAACCTCGGCACCACCACCCGCGTCCACGCCGTCATCGACACGCTGTTCACCATCGAGCTCGCCGCCATGTTCCCGCCCGCCTGGCAGGAGCAGCTGGCCGACGCCGACGCGCTCATCAACTACCCCACCCCGCTGGACCGGACCGTCCCCGCAGGCCTGCCCCGCACCCTGCACCTGCCGGCCGGGTTCACCGACTTCAGCCGCGACCAGCCCCTCGACGGCGACCCGGCGCCCGCGGAGCTCGGCCACGCTGCCGGCCACCTCACGCTCACCACCGCCGAGCGGACCTTCGCGCTGCTGCCCGCGGGCCCGGGAGAGTGGCGGTTCAGCGCCTGGAGCGAAGCCCGCACCCTCGCCCCCACCCCGGACGGCGGCGCCGTCCTGCACGCCCGCCACGGCCGCGCCCACACCCACCGCACGCTCACCGCCGCCACGGCCTGACCCGCGAGACGAAGGAACATCCCATGCACCTGAACAGCCACGACGACTTCACCCGCCTGCGCGAGATCATCGTCGGATCCGCCGCCAACTACACCGGCCACGACCGCGACATCAGCTTCGAGCTGTTCCACCACGAGAACCTCACCGGCTTCCGCTCCGACTGGGCCTACCCCCGCCTGATCACCCCCACCGAGGCCGGCATGCGGCCGGAGCAGTGGGCGATCAACCGCCGCTACGCTGAGGAACTCGCCGAGGACGTCGAAGACCTCGCCCAGGTCCTGGCCGACCTCGGCATCACCGTCCACCGGCCGATCCCCCTGCCCGCCGACCCGGCCCCGATCGCCGGCCTGGGCTGGACCGCACCCCCGGTACCCGCCCTGAACATCCGCGACAACACCCTCATCCTCGGCGACGAGATCATCGAGACCCCGCCCGCCATCCGCGCCCGCTACCTGGAAACCCGCCTCCTCGCGAACGTGTTCACCAGCTACTGGCAGGCCAGCGCCCGCTGGACCACCATGCCGCGCCCCACCCTGACCGACGCCAGCTTCGACCTCTCCTACGCCCGCGACGCCACCACCACCCTCGGCGGCCCCACCGAGCCGATCGACGACCCCCAGCCCAGCCCCTACGACGTCGGCTACGAGATGATGCTCGACGGCGCCCAGGTCCTGCGCCTCGGCCGCGACCTGGTGGTCAACATCGCCCAGTCCAACCACGCCCGCGGCGCCGAATGGCTGGAGCGCCACCTGGGGGATCGCTACCGCATCCACCGCGTCTACCGCCTGGCCGACAACCACATCGACTCCATGCTCCTCGCCCTGCGCCCGGGGGTGTTCCTCGCCCGCCACGACGGCATCCGCGACATGCTCCCCGAACCGCTGCAGAGCTGGAAGTTCATCGTCCCGCCCCAGCCGGACACCGGCGCCTTCCCCGCGTACGGCGACGCCGACCTCGTCCTGACCAGCCCCTACATCGACCTCAACGTCCTCTCCGTCGATCCGGACACCGTCCTGGTCAACGCCGACTGCACCGGCCTGATCAAGACCCTCGAAGCCGAGCACTTCACGGTCGTCCCCGTACGACACCGCCACCGCAGGCTCTTCGGCGGAGGCTTCCACTGCTTCACCCTCGACACACGCCGAGACGGCACGTGCGAGGACTACCTCACGTGAACCGTCCCGTCCTGCTCCTGGAGGCGGCCGGCCCCGAGTCCGGGCACCTGGCCCGGACCGCGGCCGCCTCCGGCCACCCCGTCCACACCGTCACCACCCCCCAGGCCCTGACCGGCTACAGCCCCGCCCTGCGCGGCCTGCTGGCCGGCACCCTCACCACCGACCTGGCCAACCCGCAGCAGGCCCTCGCCGACACCGTCGCCTACGCCCGCCGCATCAACGCCGCCGCCGTCCTGACCACAAACGAGTACCTCACCCCGCTGGCCGCCCACACCTGCGCCCTCCTGGACCTGCCCGGCAACGACCCCGTCCGCGCACACGCCGCCCGCGACAAGGCCGCCATGGCCGCCGCCTTCACCACCGCAGGCGTCACCGCGCCCCGCACCCACACCATCGCCACCCCGGCCATGCTCCGCACCCGTTTCCTGCGGCCCGGCATGCGGCTCCCCGTCATCGTCAAACCGGCCGACGCCGCCGGCTCCCAGGGCGTCACCGTCCTCGCCCGCCTCCAGGACGCCGACACCGCCTGGCAGACGGCCCACACCGCGCCGGGCATGTACGCGGGGACGGCAGGCCGTACGGTGCTGCTCCAGCAGTACATCCCGGGGCGCGAGTACAGCGTGGAGTCGTTCACCCAGCACGGGCGGACCACCCACCTGGCCATCACCACCAAGACCACCACCCGCGGTCCCCACCGGGTCGAACTCGCCCACACCCTGCCGACCCAGCTCCCGCCCGCAGTGGAACAGGCCATCCATCGGGAGGTGGGCAAGGCGGTCCGCGCCGTCGGCATCCGCAACGGCGCCTCCCACACCGAGGTCATCGTCACCCCCACCGGCCGCCCGTACGTCATCGAGACCGCGGCCCGCATCGGCGCCGGCCACATCGGCGAACTCCTCCACCACGCCCTCGGCATCAACCCCTGGACGGCCCTCCTCGACATCGCGCTCGGCCGCCCAGCCCGGCTCACCCCCGCCCGCCGCCACCACGCCACCGCCCAGTTCCTCACCAGTCCGGCCGCCGGGCGGCTCACCTCTGTCACCGGCCTGCCCAGACCAGGCCCGGACACCCCCCTCGTCCGGCTCCGCGCCCGCCTCGGCGACACGGTCGGACCCGCCCACACCAACGCCGGACGGCTCGGCAGCTTCATCGTCGTCAGCCCCGATGCTCGCACCACCCAGGCCCGCGTCGCCCAACTGCTCCACGGCATCGACGTCCACGTCGAACCGAAGCCCGCCTGACCGCACAGGGAAGGGGGCGCCACCCAGACCTGGGTGGCGCCCCCTTCGGTGTGTCCGTGGTCAGATCAGGGCGGCGAGTTCCTCGGCGACCGCCCCGTATGAGTCCTCGACTCCAGCCTCGTTGCCGAG
The DNA here is from genome assembly GCF_043199475.1 of Streptomyces sp. NPDC048603. Lineage (NCBI taxonomy): Bacteria > Bacillati > Actinomycetota > Actinomycetes > Kitasatosporales > Streptomycetaceae > Streptomyces > Streptomyces sp. NPDC048603. Next base: position 113,428 of record NZ_JBICVY010000019.1, read on the forward strand.
CCGGTGCCGCTCCAGACGCAGCGCGCCGAGGTGGCGCACCTCGTACACGTGCCGCCGCCATGCGCTGGCCTCGGTCTCCTCCGGGCGGCCGTAGGAGTCGAAGAACGCCAGGCGGGCGTCCTGCTTGGCCCGGGCCATCCGCATCGTCCAGTCCGCCTCCGGATCCCCCCACCAGGTGCGGTCCATGTCCAGGACACCGCAGATCGTCGGGACCGGGGCGGCCGCGAGCATCGTGTTCACCGTCCACAGGTCCCCGGTCAGCAGCCGAGGCACCGCGACCTCGTCGAGGATCTGCGCGCCGGCCTGGGCGGCATCGGCGGCCTTGCGGAGGTCGGCCGCGTCCAGACCGCAGGTCTCCACGTCCTCGGCGATCAGGCGCAGGGACGTGACGACGGCCTCGCTCCAACGCGCGTGCCCGGGACCGGTGACCGGACCGAACCACGGTCCGGCGACGGCGTGCACGGCCGCCGTGATCTCCCCCATCTGCCGGAAGAACGCCCCATGTGTCTGCTTCGGGTAGGACCCGAGGAGTTCCGGTGCCGGGGTGCCGGGCAGGAAGGACTGGATCATCCAGTCCCGGCCGATGACGGCCTGGGTGAAGTCGGCCGCCAGGACCCGCGGCATCAGGTCGGCGATCGGCGCGAGCCACGGTACCGACGCGTACTCCGCGCGCATCAGCTCCTGCTCGGAGTGGAACTGCCTGTCCGGTTCGGGTGCCACCCGCAGGACGACCGGCTCCTCGCGGCCGGCCAGGTCGATGCGGTAGGTGGTGTTGTACATGCCGCCGCCCAGCTCTGTTGCGGAACGGACCTCGGTGCCGGGCCCGAAGGCGCGTCGGGCGACCGCCAGGATCTGGTGTTCGGTGAGGCCCTGCTGAAAGGCGTTGGCGGACCGCTCGATGACGTGGAGTTCCACGGGACTTCCTTCCGGGCTGTGAGGACTTCGGGGAACTGGGCTGGAGTCCGCTGGTCAGATCCTGCGGTTGCGAGGCCGGCCGTTGCGTTCCAGCACGACACCGAGCTGCGAGGGCTGCATCGCGGCGGCGATGCCGATGGCCCGGCGGTTGGCGTTGGGGCTGGTGGCGTCAGCCGCCGCGATGTGGCGCTCGCGGGACAGCGTCAGGTGGGCGATGAGTCGACTGAGCAGGCTAGTGGAGGCGATGAGCTCGTCGAAGTCCTCGGCCTTGGGGTCGATGACGGCACGGCTGTTCGTGAGGCCGTCGTACAGGGCGACGGCGACGTCCTCGGGAAGCTCGACGGTCTGAGACCCGTCGAAGACGTCGGGCAGGTCGAAGGTGATCCGCATGGTCAGGAATCCTCCACAGGAGTTGGTGTATGAAAAGCTACACCTGTAGGAATTCATACACGAGAGGGTCGGGGGAGTCGGCAATGCCACGACCAACGCCCGGTCCCTGCCCGGTTGGCGGTCCGGCGTTCCAGTCACAGGGCGCCGCGCTCCAGGTACGCCGATACGCGCTCCGCCGCGTAGGTGCCGTCCGGCAGCACCGCGTCGGTCAACTCGAACTGCTCCGTCTTACCTGCGGGTCCGATCCAGGTGACCCGGATGCCGGCGGGGCGGCTGCTGGGCAAGTGGACGGGCTGGCCGTCTGTGGCCCGGGCTCCGAGCAGGGTGTAGGTGCGAACCGGCCGCACGGCCTCGCCAGCCGTGATGGCGGGGGCCATGCCGGGGCCGGCCTGGTTCCGGCGCCGGCGGAGCCAGCCCCAGGCTGCGGCCCCCGCCAGCAGCGTGAGGCCGCCCAAGGTCTCCGCGGTCCAGCCGGTGAGCACGTCGGTGAGCATGGTGGTGTCCTTGTCTCTGTCTGATGACGGGCGGAGCATGAAGAGCCGCGCATTGACGTCGCGTCCTGGGCGGCACAGTGCGGGTTCGGGGGGTTAGCCACGCAACCCCCTTCAGGTCCCCGCCATTTGAGCGGACCGGCTCCGAGGTGACCCGGCGGAGGTAGGGGGGCTCTAAAAGGGGCGCCACCGCTACGTCATGGGGTAGCTCTTTGGTGGCCGTTCCGCGGGGAGTCACCGGATGAGGTGAACGCCCGGTCGTTGCCCTGAAGGGCGTCGGTACCTTCCCTGGCATGTCCACTGGCACCCCGAGCGCGGCCGATCAGCTGCTGATCGACCACGCGCACCTGCACGGGTTCACCGTGACCGCGAAGATGTTGGAGGTCTGGAGGAGCCGCAGCCTGCTGCTCGGCAATGTCCCCGGCGGAGGCCTGGGCCGCGGGAAGGGCAGCACCTCCACCCCGGCGCCCGAGAGCTTCGACCTCGTCCTCGGCCTCGCCCGTCACGCCGGCCGCGGTAGGCGCCCGAACGACGTGGCACTGCTCCTGTTCGACGAAGAGCTCCCCGTACCCGAGCAGACGGTACGGGCCGCCTTCACCGCCGCGGTGGACACCCTCGCCGTCCCCGGCGACGACGAACCGGACACCGACCCGGACCAACGGCTCGACGACCTCGCCGACCACATCGCCGACGCCCGCCTGACCGTGACCCTGGTCCCCGCCCGGGCCCGGCGGATCGACGAAGGCATCGCCCGCCTCGCCCGCGCCGACGGACACACCTGGCCCCCGGCCGAGCTCACTGCCTTCGACGAGAACCCCGGCACGCCGACCGCCACACCCAAGGACGCCGCACTGGCCGCGGCCGCCGCGGCCATCAACGGGACGATGTCCCTGGAAGACATCGGTGACCTGCTCCGCGCGATGAACCCCACCGCCACGGCCAACCCGATCGCGTCCCTCGTCGAGACCACCCGCAAAGACGTCCCCGAGTTCGCCGACGCGGTCCTCACCGACGACAACCAGCTGGCCCTCGGCCCCGTGCGCGATGCCCGCGACCATCTGCGCGACCTGGCCGCCACCGCTCCGCTTCAGGACCTGGCGCGGGCCTGGAAGACAGCCGCCGGCGTACGGCAGTGGGCCCTGGACCTGTGCGGCCGGGTCGAGGAGGAACTCGCCGCCGGGCAGCTGGGCAACGCGTCCCTGGAGTGGATGAACGGCCGCTACGCGATGGCTGGCCTGGCCGTGCTCAGCACCCTGAAGGAGCGCGACTGGCCACCCGCCCAGCACGCCCTCGACGCCTTGGTGCTGCTCTACCAGCTCGGGGAGTTCCACCGGCTCGACCGGCTCATTCCCGGCTGCCAGTGGCACCTCCTCGCCACCGACGGGCTGATGCCGCCACCCGTCCGCGAGCAGCTCCAGGACCTCATCAGCCGGAACGCGCCCCATGCCGGGTCGGAGGTCGATGTCAGACCGGCCTCGTAGCGTCGAAGGCGAGGCCCCGGACCGGACGGGGCCCCGGAGGACCGAAGGAGCGGGCCATGGGCGAGATCAGCATCGAGCGACAGCACCTTGACCACCTGCTGGCCGACAGCGCGAGCACGTACGGAGCCCCCTACCAGCGGGCCTTCGCCGAGCTCGCCGACGCGCTCCGCGGCCGGCCCGTCGCCGAGATCATTCCGCTGCTCCGCCGGGCCGCCGACGAGGCACTGCTCGGCTTCACGGGTGCGGACCTGCGGGACCAGGCAGAAGCCATCAGCGCGGGCCGGCCCTACGTTTTGCGGGTCACGGTCGCCTGACCGTACTTCCGCCGGCGGAGTGGGCGGGTCGGCTCGGTCGACCCGCCGATACAACAGCTCCGCTTGCGTCCCCTTGCCAGGGACGGCGGTCAGATGCCGAGGTGAGGACCGGTGGCGATCTTGGACCTCCGCGTCAGTGCGTTTCTCACTTGAACGCGACTTCCAGCCGTTGGAGGAACTCGCCGAACGTCTCCTCGAAGTCCCGCTGCCTACGCGTCAAAATCCCGGTCACGACGTTCCACCTCTGTGGATCGGTGCCGCACAGCTTGAAGAAGGCTTCCGCCGCCAGGTCCTGCTCGAAGTCGCTGAGAACGATGTGGGCACGGACCTGCGCCACCAGGGCGTCGGTGCGGTGACGGGATTTGATGATCGCGTACTCGACCTGGTCGAAGAACGCCCCCCGGTGATCCCTGACGGCGTCGAGCCAGGTCTGCATGACCGCCGCGGGGTTGTCGTGTTCGTCGAGTTCCTCGTCGCTCAGGACGCGGGGCACCGGGTCGTCCTTCTCCGGGCTGATCGTCGCCAGGTGGCGGGCTGCCGCTTCCTTCAGCCAGGTCGGAACGTCGTCGTCGGCGACCAGCCATCGCACCTCAACAGTGTGGAGGTCCTCCAGTACCTCAAGGGCCAGCCGACGATCAAGGTATGTGTTTGCGGCGAGGGCGGCGAGTGCGCTGATGCGGTGGTCGTCGCTGAGTAGCCGTTTCGGGGGAACTGGTTCATCCCCGTCGAAGCCCGAGCGGCGTTCCACCGCGGTCGGCTCGGCCAGCCCGATCACAGTCGCCCAGATCTTGGCGAGGTCCTTCCCGTCGGCACTGGTCAGGGCCAGTGCGTGGGCCAGCGAGGTTGCTTCGTGGTCGCGAAGGCGCCGAAGCGCGGTCACCTGTAGGAGCCGGCCGCGCCGCAGGCAGTCGACGCTCGCCTCGTGGAGCTGTTCCACGGCCATCTCGCGCAGCCGAGGATGCCGGTTGACGCGGTCGCTGATGTGCCGCAGACGGGCGCGCTGGCTGGACTGCGGCTTGGCCAGGTCCGCCCACTCGCCCATGGACACGGCCGCCCCGCACGCGGCAAGGACGTCATCGGAGAGCTGCGCGGTGTCCACATGATCCAGAAGGGTGTGCTGGACGGATTTGCCGTACTTGGGGTCCTTCACCAGGGCGGGCCACCGTTCCGGGCACCTCTCTAGGATCAGGGCGACCATCCCGTAGGCGGGCCATCGAGCGGGTCCGAAGTGCTGGTCTGCCGTCTCCCGCTCGTGATCGGCGACAAAGTCGTTCAGTTGGGCGGTGGCACAGGTCAGCGCACGCTCCAGGATTGCGTCGAACAGGAACCCAGGTACCGAGGGAAGGTCGTAGGACTCCTCCGGGTGGGGGCTGCCGGACGCCAGCAGGATCCCCATGAGTTCATTGAGGTCGCGTGCCTCCACGAGTTCGGTGACCACGTCGCGATGCCGATCGTGTCGTGCGAGAGCAGCCACCAGCTCGCCGTTGACGGCGTGATGGCGAAGCACCGCAGGAACGTCCGGCCCGCCCACCACGCCTTGGCGGATCAGCTTGGGAACCGCGCTGCCCGACTCCGCGATCAACCGATTCCGAAGGCTCTGCTCATCGACCCTGCGAAACAACGCAGGCAGAGCCCGAGCGAACTCCTTCTCCTGCCAACCGGGATCGAAGCCCTCCGGACCGGGCACCAGCCCCTCCACCACCGCCTCGAACGCGGCCGACGGCAGATCCTCCCTTCGGGCAAGTCGAACCCACATCCGATACTCCGTCTTGTTCACCGCCATGCTTCGCCCTCCCTGACAGTCCGGCACTGCGACAGCACGTTATGCCGCGCATGCCCCGGCGCGGGCAGGCATCGAAGAACCTCCGGCGACCCCCGGTCAGGCCGGTTGGTGGAGGAGCCGCCAGACGCCTCCTGGGATGAGTACCTGCCCGGATCGCAGACGTGTCCGGATTCGTATGGTCCGGGGCCGCCTCAGCGGACGCCCTCTTACCGGCTCGCCCCTCTGCCCGTACGCTCCGCCGATGACCAAGAAGAGCCGTCGTTCCCCGAACCGGCAGCCGCGCGGCCCGCGGGCTACCGCGCTGCGTTCCGACCGGCCCACGTTCACCCCAGGCCGTTTCGGGTCAGGCACGACCGAGGCCGCCGGAAGGATCCTTGCTCTGGCCCCGCCAGACGCCCTGATCGAGCTGGCGCTGCCGTTCCTGCTTTGCACCATCCAAGTAGGAAAACGCGCCAACGTGTGTGTCGACTCCGTCCTCACTCTCCACCATGCCTACCAACTCCTGGGCCTGGACAGCGAGGTGTGGCCGGTGACGCTGGAGGTCCTCACACCGTCCGGCACCCCCAAGGCCTCGTACGGCAGGAAGGACCCCTATTGGGAGGGCAGCAGCTTTTATGGCCACTGCCTGGTTGAGCTGCCCGGTCGCACCGTGGACCCGACCATCCAGCAGTTCCCCGAGCTCACCCGGCAAGGAGACGGCCCTTTTGTCGGCCGCACGGTCGACTCCAGCGATCCCGGCGCCCGCAGTCGCCCCGGGGCGATCATCTACGGGCAGCGCGGTGACGTGATGGTCCGGTACACAGTGTGCAGCGCCGAAGCCCGCGAGACGATGATCAGCGGCCACCCGATGATGACCAGCCCCGACCCGGTCCATCAGCGCAGCGCGGTCATGTTGGCGACGCTTTTGATGGATGCACTGCGCAGCGAGGGGATAGTCGAGCGGGCCCGCGAGGTTCCGCATCAGCGGGTGGTGGAGTTGCTGGACGTGATCGGTGATGCGCCGATGGAGAACCGGCCGGTTGCCGGCGGGGGCATGGGCGACCTGTGGTTCAACATGCCCGACGGGCAGGGAGGCATGGTGCCCCGGCACTTGGACGAGCTGCTGCAGTAACCCGTCTACGGGGGCTGCTGCGGCAGTAGCGTTGCTGAGCAGTGGGCAGCCACACAAGGTCGGAACACCTCCGCCCGCCGGTCTGTGATGTGCCGCCACTGGAGTGGGGGCCAGTGTCTGTACCCGCTCGGGCTGGCGGCGGGCGTCCGACAAGATCGCGAACACGGGGTTCTAGCCGGGGCGTCTTCCGGCCCTCACGGGCCCGGGCGGGTCTCCTCGCCACGGTCCTTCGTCCACGTCTTCACCACGATGAGTTGTCCAGCAGCGGTCTCCTCCAGCAGCACTGGATCCGCACGTCCGCCCGGCTGCCGTAGCGGCCGATGAACCCCCTGAACTTCCGCTCGGCGGTTGCGTCGCTGTCCCAGGTGCCGGTGACGGCGGGGGAGGACGGCGGCCCGAAGCGCAGCCTGACGTGAAACGGCACATGCGGATCATGAGCGGTCGGCCTCTCTGCTGCAAAACCATGCGAGCGCGGCGATCCGTTCCCGTCCTCCGGTCCCCTCACCACCCGCTGTGAGGTCGGCACGCCCCGTTATCGAAAAGATGTGGTGGTATGCGGGTTACTGTCCCTGCACGCAAGTTCCCTTCAGGGGGGAGCACCACATGCACGTCGTCGAATCCGAAGCCCGCCTTGGGCGCGCCCGGTGTCACGCCCGGGCCCGGACGGACTCACAACCCGCCAGACCGCCATCGTGACGTTCATTGACCAGGCCGTCGCCTGCCAGGGCTACCCGCCCTCGATGAGGGAGATCGGCGAAGGCGTCCACCTCCGGAGCACCTCCTCCGTCGCGCACCAGCTCCTGGCGCTGGAGAAGAAGGGCGTGCTCTACCGCGACCCGCACCAACCCCGCGCCTACCGCGTCCGGCGCGGCACGCCCGCCGACCACTTCGGCACCTCGGCCGACACGGCGGAGGCCGTCGAGGTGCCGCTCGTCGGCCGCATCGCCGCCAGCGCGCTGGACGGCGAGGCCACGGTCAAACGCCTGCGCCGCGAGAACGGCCAGGTCTGGCTCATCCCGCACAACGCGGCCTACCAGCCGATCCCCGGCGACGGCGCAGCTATTCTCGGCAAGGTGGTCGCCGTCCTGCGCGCGCTCTGACCAGAGCGCCTCACGCCGCCGGCAGGGCCTTCCGCGAAGCGGCGTACGCACACGGCTCCCTCACGAGCCGGCAGGAACGCCGGCCCTTACCAGCACGACGACGGGACCCCACTTGACCCAGATGCCCGGAGCACGCGTGCCGGGACGGACCTGGACGGTCCGCCTCACCGGCCACACCGATCACACCGTGTCCGTCACCTGCAGCACCGCCGCGTGCCGGATGCCGCCCCGCTCGAAGGACGCTGCGAGCATGCGGCGCTTCGCCGCGGAGCACGCCAAAGCCCACGGACGCCTCGCAGGCGCCCGCCCCAACGCCGCCTGCAGCTGCGGCAGCGCCCAGTGCGCCCTCCACGAAACCCGCGTCCACTGCGCTGGCCCCAGCCTTCTGGTCCTCGTCCACAACCCTGCCGTAGGCCAGGTCTGGACCCTGGCCGATGTCTGCCAGGCCTGCGCCCGGAACATCCCGCACATCACCATCCTGGCCACGGGCAAGCCCGCACTCCCCACCCCCGCGGCCCCAGCCCTGGAGCAGCCGACGCAGCGCGCTGCGGTGCCGGGCGGCTTCTCCTCACCGGAGGCCGCTCCCGATCCATCACCGGGGCGCCGCCGACCCCACCGCGCCCACCGGCAGCGCCGCTCGGGAAGCTGAGCCCGACGGGCCCAGCCGCCGAGTCGTCGCAGCGGAGACGGACGCTCGGGGTGCGGCTCACGTGGGCAATGGGGGTCAGGTTCGGGTCACGCCTTAGCCGGTGTCGTTGAGGGCGGCCGTCCAGACCTCCTGGTTGAACCACTTGGTGATGTCCGGCTGCATCGCGGTTATGGCGGCCATCCGGGCCTGCCAGTCGGTGCCGGTGGGTCGCTCGTCCTGCCAGCCGGTGCAGCCGTCCTCGCCGTGGATGTCCCCGGCCATCCAGGCGTTGACGACGACGATGACGCTGTAGAGGTCGCCGCCGCTCTCCTCCAGGGCATCGGGCACGCCTCCGAGGATCAGCGCGAGCTCCGGGTTGTCGACTGGAGGCATCGGCGCACGCCCGACCTGGCCGGGAGCGCTGCTGTCCTCGGCGGCCTGCCGCTGCTGGGCGATGCTGGCCGCGAGGTCGGCCGGGTCGAAGTACCGCGAGGCGAAGCGCTCCTGGATCCCGAGCCGCTCGGCGGCGGTGCGGATGTTCCGTTCGATGTAGGGAGCGACGGCGTCTGCAAGCTCGCCCGGACAGGCTCTAGTCGTTCACACCCAGGACGGTGCGCGCACAGCTGACGAATGTGTCCAGGGCCTCTTTGTGCTCCCGCCAGGACTGGGTGAGCAAGGGACCTATCTCAGGTTCCAAGCAGTCGTTGAGCAGAGCCAACGCCTGCCCTGAGTCCAGGGTCGTGAGTCGGTCGAGGGCTGCAGACGCCGCATCGTGCACCTCCATCATGTTCGTCTCATCGGCTGCATAAGCGGCGCGGAAGGCGTCCAGGGCCTCCACCGCCCGGCGGGCGTCGTGGTATTCCGGCATCCAGGAACGGACGCTGGTCAGCTGCGTGTGAAGCCGGTATGCCTCTCCTCGTTGGCTAGCAAGGAGCTGAAGGCCTTGCGCCGCTGCCAGAACGCGGGAGGACGCGTCGGTGAGGGGGGCGGGAGCGACAAGCTGGACCACTCCCCAGGCGTCAAGGAGTTCGTCGTAGGAGGGCGTGGAGTCCGAGTCGGGCTCCCGGTACATCGTGTGCAGAACTCGGCCGAGCACCCTGTCGGCGCGGATCAGGTTCCTGGCTGCGCTGATCCGCTGCTCGCGCAGAGCAGCGGCTTGGGCCTCGGCTGCGGTGTGCTCGGCCTGTTCCCGGACTGCTTGGAGGGTTGCTGTCGCAGCCGTCTTCGCTGCCTTCTCCGCGGCCGCGGCCTGTGCGACTCCTCCGCGGGCTTGGACCCAGGCGCCGAGCCAGGCTCCGGCGAAGGTGAACACAATGGGGAGGAGCGCGAGTATGAGCGTCTGGTGTTCTTTGAGGAAGTCGATCACGCCCTGATCTTCCCCTGCTGAACGTCTCCTCCGGAGGCCATCAACCCTGTCTCAGGCCCTTTAGCCCTATACCTCGTCGCGGTGCTGGCCTCGGGTGTGCTCCCGGCGCTCTTCCCCGGGCCGCAGTACCCACTGCAGCTGGAGGAACGCGGCCGTCTCGTCCTTGAACTCCATGTGCACGCCGTACTTGAGCGCCGGCGGGTTCTTGCGGATGCTGTAGCGGGCGGCGGTGACGGCGCCGGCCGACATGGCGGCATGGGCGAGGAGCAGCTCGATGTCGCCGACGCGGACCGGTCCGGAGGCCGGCAGGGTGGGCGCCGGGTCGAGATCGGGGACGGTGGGCCGGGACTCGGGGGTGGTCCGCACCGAGATCTGCCACCAGGCCTCTCCGCCGCTGGCGGTGCGGGTGACGACGCCGTAAGCCAGGCCGTCTCCCAGACCGCCTTCGGTCGCCCGGCCTTCCAGCCCGATGACGGGTTCCAGGGCGGCAAGGATGGCGTCGCGCAGCGCGATCGGTTCCACGGTGGGGGCTCCTTCGGGGATGCTTCCGCCGGACCAAGAAGGTCGGCGAACAGGGCCAACATGCCCACGACCGAATCTGTTCCGCAAGGATGTTCGGCCAGGTGAGCGGCTCCCGGCGGGTCGCGCAGCCAGGACGCGCACCGTGCCGATTCCAACGCCTTCGCGTGCCGCTCCTGGGGGCCGCGCCACGGCAGGGTCTCCTGGCCGCGCGACTGACCGTGCGGCCTCAGACCCGGTCCGGGGGGACGGGTACGCCCCGCAGCAGGCGCTGCGGACCCCAGTTGCTCAGACGCCGAAATCCGGGGGCGGATTGGGCCGAAAACGGGACCCGACCTGGCTCAAGCGTGAGGCGTTGATGGTATAGTTATCTCGTTGGTCGGCGGTGGCAGTCGGCCAACAAGCCGAATCCGTATCTCACTCCCCAGGGAGAGCTATGACCACGCCCAAGACGCAGGTCGCTACCTCCGACACCACAAAGAAGGAGGAAAAGCAGCCCGTAAAGCCGACCGCGAACTTCGCCGGAATTCACGCGGAGATCATCGACGCTCTGAATTTCGCCGAATTCGGAATTGCTCCGAAGGCTCAGCCGCCCGCGCAGCGCGGCGTGCTGATCGAGACCGGCCGGAACCGGATCGTCTTCAGCGCCCACGACTTCGACACGTCCGTGTCCGTCACGATCCCCGCTGCGACACCGCTCGCGAAGGGCTCCTCGCTCCTCGACTTCCCCGAGCTGAAGAAGACCCTCGCAGCCATGGTCGCCGGAGAGACCAAGGCTGTGGCCGCCCGGACCCGCATCTCGCTCGACGGAGACCTGCTGGCCACCGAACACCTCACGGTGCCCGTCACCACGCACGACATCCACGAGTACACCAAGCCGCTCGACGCCGTGCCCGCCATGGCAACCATGGACGCCCAGACCTTCCTCCGCCAGCTCAACCGCGTGCTGCCCGCGGCATGCCGCGACGCCACGCTGCCGGCGCTCAACGGCATCCACATCACCCTCGACGGCGAGACCCTTGCCTTGGCGGCCACCGACCGATACCGCCTCGCCGTCGCGGAAATCCCTGTCACCTCCACTGCAACGCCGTCAGACAAACCGCTGGCAGCGCTCATCCCCGTCGATGCTCTCTTTGCGCTGGCCAAGCGGCTGAAGGCCCACGACGGCCCCGTGGGCATCGGCATCCTCGAAGACGACCACGCCGACGGGGCGCCCGTAGCCAACTGGCCCGTCGCCCGCGCCACGCTATCGCTGGGCGCCGTCACGGTCACCATGCGCTCGCTGGACGGCGGTTTCCCCAGGTACCGGAGGCTGTTCCCCAAGGTCCGCGAGACGTCGGTCCAGCTCGACCGGGCCACGACCGTCCGGGCGGTGAAGAAGTGCCAGGCCATCCTGACCGCCAAGGGCCTCAGGAACGTGCCCGCGATGTTCGCCTGGGACGCCGACGGCAACCTCACGCTCGCCCCCCAGCTGGACACGGCTGAAGGCACGGCCCGCACCAAGGGCATGCCCGTCCCGATGACGATCACTCACGGCACCGGCGAAGGACTACGCGGAGGCATCGCCGCGTTCAACCCGGGCTTCCTGCTGGACGCGCTCGCCGCCTTCACCGGCGACACCGTGACGCTGCACCTCGGCGAGATGAAGGACGGGCAGATCAGCAAGCCCGGACTCTTCACCGAGGGATCCGAGATGGCGGGTGACGGATACAAGCACCTGCTGATGCACATCCTCCTCGCCTGACCGACCGGCAGCACGCGGGGGTGGGGTCCACGGCCCCGCCCCCGCCCCGCCCGGCGGGGAGTGCCCCTGCCCGTGGAAGGTCTTGTCTCGGCCCGGCCGCGGCAGGGCGCCCGCTCTGCGGCGCAGGCGCCTCGGCGCGCACCCCGCCCCGGGCCGGGACTCGTCTCCAGCCCGCACCGCTGGCCCACGGCCGGCAGGGACTGCACCCCGGCCCGCGACAGTTGGCGCGCTTCCGCTGATGCAGTCCGCCGTACGGGCCGACCAGGCCTCAATGTGAGCGCGCCGCCGAGGCGACGCCGCTCCGGCACCTGTCGCATCGGGCCCTCGTTCACCGGTCTGCCCGACCGGCTCCGATTCACCCACAGGAGTGAATTTCCCCCTCGTGTACGCGGGCGGGGATCTGGCGGTGTGCCACCAACTACCGGCCGAAAAAAGGCCATTGACAATAAAAGGGATCTTTCGTCATCTTTCAGGCGTGGCTCCAGACGGGGGCCCGGAGAGGAGTTCGTGATGGGCAAGCAGCGGGAGTTCTACGACGAGCAGGCGGCGGCCGCGAGGCTCGGAGTCCCGGTGGCCGCATGGCGGTGGGCGGCAGGGTCCGGACTGGTCCCGCCTGCGGATGCGGGGCCGGGGCAGTGGTCGCGGTCCGCGGTCGAGGCAGTGGACGCGGAAGGCGTCCGCGCGGCGCTGCGCGGGCCGATGGGCGCAGGGCAGGCGGCGGACCGGCTGACCGAGGCCCTGGGTGAGCCGCTGCCGCGCTGCCGGACGCGGGTGACGGCCGCGGCGGTCGGCCACCTGGTGAAGGCGGGTCTGTTGGTCTGGCTCGGAGGGGAAGCGGCGTGCCCCGACGTCCACCCGGACCAGGTGGCCGCCCTCGCCCGCCGCCGCGACCTGCCGGCGCTGCTCGACCGCCACGTCCCCCTGGGCCCGGACCAGGCCGCGGTCCGGCTTGGCGTGCGCCGAGTCGATTATGACCAGATTGTCAGGCTTGGATGGATTTCCCCCGTGGGCTCCGTGACGATCGACTACAAGTCCCACGGCGGCCGGACCAGGGTCCCCCTGTACTCGGGGGTCGATCTCGCCCTGCTCCCCGTCCTGCGGCCCGGAGTCGACTGGGAAGCGCTGCGCACCGTGGCCGCGGGCCGCCGCTCACCGCTCGCGGGCCTCGTGTCGGTCACCCCGGGGCTGGACATGGTGCTGCTGGCGGAGGTGGCGAGGATCGCCCGAGTGGGCCGGGCCGCGGTGGTGAACTGGCGCCGGAGGCACCCCGACTTCCCGCGCCCGGTGGGCGGGACGGACACCCACCCGGAGTTCGACCGCCGCGCAGTGGCCGCTTGGCTCCTCGACCACGACAAGATCGAGATCCCTTCGCAGATGCCGCCGGCCATGCTGCTCCTCGACGGTGCCGAAGGCGTGACCAGGCTCCGCCTCGACGGCCCGCTGCTGATCCTGGCGGACAACGCTGAAGAGGAGGACCAGCTGTCGGGCTGGACGACCGACGACGACGCCGACGTGCTGGCCGAGCTGACAGCCGGGACGTTCGGAGCGTCACTGCGCCGACTGGCCGTGCCTGGCGCGGATCCGCTGGCGGTGCCCGGCGAAGTGCGGGTCATCGACCGGTTCAGGACCGGATCGGGCGGGTTGAAGGTGACCCTGGCGTGGCCGGCCGCCCTCCGGGGCGCCGCCTCGGACCGGCAGGCGGGCGGAGTGGTGCGCCACGGGCTGGCATACGCGGGATCGGGAGAGGCCTGTGCGTGCAAGCGCCACGCCTGCGGCGGCGTCATCCCCGTCGCCTGGTGCGAAGAGCATGGGAGGTCTGCCGAGCCGGTCCTGGAGTGGCACCCGGGCGGAGGAATCCGGTGCTTGCATCTGGCCCGTAGCCGGAGCGCTGCCGCCGCAGGCGCCGGATCCGGGGTCTGATCAGACGGTGACCGGAGGCCTGGGGGCCTGGTGGAGAGACCGGGCCCCCGCCCGCCGCCGGCGGATCCGGTCGGCGCTGACGCAGGCGACTTCAGCTGGCCAGAGAGGCGCATCAAGTCGCGAAGGTGATGTATGCATGCTATAGTTGTTTCATGGTTGGTGGTGGCAGCCGACCAGACCCGAAGACACGATCGAGAGGATCACAGATGACCATGGCGACGGCGGATCGGTACGACCCCGCACCCGGCCGCGAGTACCCGTTCTCCATCTCGGACATCGCACGCCAGGCGGTGAAGCTCCTCGGCGACGACTGGCACGCCGAGTCCGGCTACTGGGGCGTGACCGGCGAGATCGCCACCCTGGACGGCACCCGGTTCATCGTGGGCGTGGACCACGAGGGAGACCTCTACGTCCACGCGGACAAGAACGCCGAGCCGACCTTCCTCCTGGAGTACTTCGACTGCACCAGCTCCTCGGACGGCCTGGAGGAGGTCACCAAGCGCGTCGTCGCGGTGCTCCTCGATATGGCCTGACCGCGTCCCGCAGTCCCGCCCCGGGCACCAAGGCGTGCCCGGGGCCCGGCCCTTCGAAGGAGCCTTCATACGGTTCCTGATCACGGACGACCACGGAACCGTCCTCGCCACCGTCGAAGCGCCCCGGAGGGGGCGGTGTCCGTCGCTATTGAGCGGGAGGGCGAACCCGACCTGCTCTTCGCGTCAGCGGACCTGTGCAGGGACAGCAGTCGGTCCCGTACAGGTCAGGCGGGGTAGGACACACCAGTGTGGACGAGCTGTTGGGCATACACCCGCTCTGCCACCAGATAGGCAGGCGCAACAACGAACTGGATGGGCAGGTCGGCCTCGCAGGAGGCCCACGGCTTCTGCCAGGTCTCGTCGAGCGGCGCGCCGTGCGCGTACTCGAAGTCGAAGGCGAAGGGCATGCCAGTGTCCCTTGCACGCTTGCGCAGCCCGTTCGCCTTCTCACACAGCTGCGCTGCGGTGGTGGTGAGGGTGTCGTGGGGTGCAAGACCCGCTGCGTCCAGGACCGTGCGGGGGGTCGGTGTCGTGGCGCCGAACAGGGCGGCGGTCAGCTTGGCGATCTTGTGGTGCAGAGGCTCGGGCCGCAGTTGGCCTCCAAGCTTGATGGTGGCCTCTCTCGCGAAGGGGTGGACGTGCTGTTCGACGCAGGTCAGGTATTCGCGGGCGATGGCGAGGTGGTCGTTGGCGGCGGAGGGCGACGGCGTGGTCCGCCGGCGGCTGATCTCCTGGGCATGTAGATGCTCTTCGAGGTCGCGAAGGCGCTGTTGCAACCCGTTCAGGGTGCTCAGGAGGATGCGGTTGTCCCGTTCAAGGAGCGTGACCCGCCGGGCGATGTCGCTGTAGCGGGCGTCCCCCGAGGAGTAGAAGGGGTCGCTGGGTGGTGCGGCCTGGGCCGGAGTGTTGCTGAAGCCAGCCGCCGCGTACGGCAGCTGAGGTGAGCGTTCGTTCATGATGTGTGCCTCAGTAGTCGGAGGTGAAACGGATCGTGGTGGAGACTTCTTCGCCGCTCTTCTTGACGACGGCGCGCGCCTTGATCTGCGTCTCACCGAACCGGAGGTAGAGGTCGACACCGCGGTCCTTGTGAGCGAACTCCATGACCTTGCGCAGGTCCACCTGAATGCGGCCGACTGCTGTGCAGCCAGCGTCGGTGACGTAGCGAGGGTCGTCCTCGGTAGAGGAGTACAGCCTGATGCTGATGGCTGTAGTCGTCGGTTCAATGGGATCGAACACCCCGTGGCTCTCCTCGTCGGTGTCGATGAGGTCACCACGCGTGACGATCTTCGCGAACCGCTTCTTGCAGCGCTTTTTCCCGAAACTGTCAAAATGGTGCAGCTCTTCTGGGTCCACGCCTTCCGCGAACTCATCGGCGATCTCAACTCCGTAGGTGAGGCGGCTTCGCCGGGCGCGGATGCGGGGTTCGTAGGCGAAGAGCGCGGCCCCGTGCAGGACCGCAGCGGCCGGGTCCGGCGGGACGAGGACCCGGGCGCGCTCACCGATGTGGCTGGTCACAGCGCTCTGGAGAAACCTGGAGGCGGCGAACCCGCCGACGAGCAGGATGAGCGGGCGGGGGCTGCCAGCTGGTGACACGTTCTCAGTGTCCTTGAGCTGCCCGTCGATCAGGTCCAGGATCTCGGGGACGACGGTGTCGAAGAGTTCTACCGCCTCCTTGACGGTGACGACGATCTGGTCATTCGTGCCGTCCTGCTTGCGGGTCAGGCGCTTGCGCACGGCAGCGCCCAGCGCGCGGTCGATGGCGGTGGGGATGTTCAAGAAGAACGGACTCGTCCGGTCCGCGGTGAAGTCCAGCTTCGACCGCTCCCACTGCTCGCAGAGGTCGAGAAAGGCCTCGGGACATCTCTCCTCAAGGCCGTCGACGATTTCGGCCTTGCCGAAGCGGTCGACCAGGAGCCGCTCACGGAACGCCCGGTTGATCGCCTCCGCACCGTACGGGCCTCCGGTGGGGATGCCCGTTTCAACCATCTGGCCCTCGGCGTCGTTCTCGTACGAGGTCAGGTCGACGGTGCCGCCACCGCAGTCCACGACCACGAACCGGCACCCCGGGGCCTGGAGGTCACTGTCGCCCTTCCCTTGCTCTCCGGGCACGTTGACGCCGCTGGTGCGGGCGTAGTGGGCGGCTGCCTCGGGTTCGATCGCCAGGACCAGCCGGCCGTCCTCGGCTGGCAGTCCGGCGCGGATCGCGCAGTCCCGCATGACCTGCTTCTGCTCGTCCGTCCAGATGGCCGGCACCGTGACGCACCAGCGGATGTCGTCAGGGCCGTAGCCCCAGCGGTGCGCTTCGTCCAATGCCCTGCGGTAGAGGCGCTGGAGATAGAGAGTGATGAGGGCTACGGACCGCTCCCGCGGAGGCAGGTCCTTGAGGTCGACGGATGCCCACAACCGCACCCCAGCCTCGTCTGGGTCTTCCCTGCGCCCGGCGAGAGCGGTGGCATCAGCGTCCGGCTGCGCCCATGCGACCTCGGGCTCGCTTACGTCCTGTTCGTCGTCCCAGTCCCCGTCATCCTCGGCATCGTCCAACACCTCCTCGTCCTCCAGCTCAGCCAGCGCTGCTGTCGGCGTAGGGCGGTGCATCAGACCCATCTTGAATCCGCTGAAGTACCGCGGTGCGTCAGCAGCGGGGCGCTGGGTACGTGCCTGGAACCGGGCCTCATATCCCCAGCCGGCGACGTCCTGCTCCCCATCGATCAGCAGGGCCGTCAGGTTTTTCGGGGACTCAACGGTTTGGCCCGGCCAGGCGGTCACCAGAGTGGGCTTCACCTCATCGACCCCTACCGAATTCTTTCCGACAAGGAGGGCAATCCCGGACCCGTATGTTCCGAAATCAATCCCTACGACCACTCGCGGGATGTGCAATTTATCTCCTGTGTGGGGTGAGGTTTTCTGAGGGCGCGCGGCCGCTCGTGGCGTGTACGATCTCGGATCCCGGCCCAAACCGGGCAATCCGGAGCCTTGCCGAAGGAAGAGAATCACCCGTACAGCCCAACGGGGGTGGGGATCGCCCCCATTTCAAGCCTGTTTGTGTACAGATCTGCGCAGGTCAGATCTGTACAGGGACCCCAGAACTCGAATGGTTAAAGTGATCGAATATATCGAGACGGGCGATAGGTCGGCACCGTCGACAGATCTAGATATCCAGTACGTGCCATCTCCTGAGCATGGAGCAGCCGCCTCGGGTAAGGCCTTGGAAAGTGGCGAGAGTGTCGATATCGAGGAGCGGCTTGTTCGGTATGGGAAAACTGTGCGTGCCAGGGATGCTCTCATTCTGGAAGCCCGGAAGTCAGGAATAAGCGAATCGCGTATCGCCAAGCTCATGGGGCACTCCCGGACCACAGTGAGGGCAGCCCTGGCGTCAGAACAGTGAGTCATGCGGGCGCACCTTCGAAGGCGGAGCGGTGGCCGGGTTCTCTATGGCGCCCGTGCTCCGGCCGAACGCCCCGGCCTGAACCGCTGGCGGAGGCCGCTCGGGCCGTCCCAGGCGTTCGCGGATTAGGTGAACAACGAGGGCCCTGGCTGCCCAGGTCGAGTACCTGGCAGGCAGGTGCGCCGACGTGCACGTTCTGTGAGACCTGCTCACCGGCCTCACCTCGTGAATCTTCGGCGCCCAGGTCCTCTTCAGCCGGCGTCGATGCCCTTCCATCCGTGCCCGAGTCCGCGGCGTCGCGGCCGGGACGCCGGTGTGGCGGCGCGCGCTGCCGGGGTGTTCAGGGCGCTGGTTACCTGGAGTACTGCTGCAGGGGGAAGGCCGGCGGAGACATCCCCGGAGGCGAGGACCCTGGCGTACGTCCCCGTCCCGTAGGCGGCCAGGGCCGCCGCGAGTGCCGCCGCGGCCGTGTCGGCCGGCCCCGTGCCCCAGCGGGGTTCGTCCTCAGAGGCGGGGGCCTGACGTGGCAGTTCACGACGGACGGCGAGGAGCGTGGCGAGGGCCTGGGCGCGGGCCGAGTCCATGGTCACGGTCAGCAGGGACGGGCCGAGCTGGTGGACGCGCGCGCTGAGGTTGTGCCCGGCGAGTGCCCCCGCAGCCCGGTGCTCAACACCGTGGGGGCGCTCGCCCGGCCGGCAGTACCGGGCGGGGCGGCCGCAGCCGGCACGCCCTCGACGCTCTCGCGGAGCGCGGCGACAACGGCCGGCACGACCTCCAGGAGTTCAGCGGCCTGCAGGCTCAGGCCGGACAGCGCCCCGGCAAGTACCTCCAGAGCGGTGGCCGCGTCCTCGAAGGCGCCCGCGCTCCATTCTTCCGGCCCGCTGGCGTCGGCGAGCGCGCACGCGGCGAGCACCGCGCGCTCTGCCAGTGGGTCAAGTCTGGAGGTGGAGTGCTGCATATTCCGCCCAACGAGTCCGGCCAGTGCGCGTGTTGCTGGCTGACCATGATCGCAGGGATCACCCGGGCCGGGCGCGCGACCGGGACTTTCGACCACACCCTGAGTGATGAATGCATGTTATTGTTGTCTTGTTGGTCGGTGGTGGCGGTCGGTCTTCGCCCGAATCCGTATCTCGCTCCGGGGAGTCACCTCGTGAAGAAGCCTGTTCTTTGCTGCGCCACCCATGTGTGGGCTGGCGATGTGGATAAGGCCACCGAGCACTACGCCGGTTACCAGGAGACCAGCGCGGCGCGGCTCGACAGGATCGCCGACCGGCTCGAAGCCCGCAACGTGGTTGGGGACTTGCAGGAGGCGAAGGAACTGCGCGAGAACGCCGCCGCCAACCGCGAGGACGCCACGCGGGCCCGCAGCGCCGCCGGCCGCGAGCACCTCCGCCGCACCGGTCTGTGGCTCACCTCCTCGTGTGCCGGCCAGACCGGCGCCGGGGCCTGACTGCGGGTGTTCTGCCCGCGCCCCGGAGTTTCTCCGGCCTCGTCGGGGGCGGTTGGATCGTGGTGTCGGAAGTGGCCGGGGGGTGGGGTGTTTTGACGGTGTGATAGTCGTGTGGGGGAGGCCCGGAAGGGCCTCTTCTTCTTTTTCAGGGGTGGTGCTCTATTCGATTAGCGACCGGGCTTTATTTCTCATCTCCATTCTATGACGTGTCATCAGATTCAGTGGGTGTGACGGTCCGTCCGTGAGGCGCGCGAGGAGCACCGGAGCAGAGCCCCGTGCGGTGGAGGAATAGAATTCAGAGCCCCAGGAATTCGACCGTAAGGTCGTCCCGGTATTCCGCCATGCTCCCACCCTCGTGAATCGGGAAGCACGTAACGGCGGCCCACCCCGGAAACGGCGCCCGGAAGGGCGCTGAAACCCCCTCAGGAAACGACACCGCCACCCCCGCCCCCGAACACCCCCACCCGTCCACCCGACACCCGCACACGCCCCCTCACACCCCCCGCAGGCCCGACAGGGGCCCACACCCCCAACCCAGCCTCCACCAACCCACCCACCAACCACCACACATGACACCAACCCCCAGACCCTAGCCACACCCCCACAACGAAACACCCCCGCACCCCCAAAGCCCCGAAGGGGCCCACACCACCCACCACCCCACCCGCCGGCAGGCGGGCCCCACCCCGCAACCAACACCCCATCAATTCCCGCAACGCGGGAATTAGAGAAAGCCTGAAAGGCTTTCAAAAACCCACCAACCAAGAATTGCCGAAAGGCAATACAAACCCGCCCAGCAAAACCCCCGAAGGGGGTTCACCCCCACCACCCCGAATTCCCCGAAGGGGAATTCCTGCGGAATTCCGCCGAAAGGCGGAATTCTTTGGAATTCCGAAAGGAATTCCCTGAAAGGCCGTCAGGCCTCCGC
>NZ_JBICVY010000020.1:0-111158 GCF_043199475.1 Streptomyces sp. NPDC048603
CCCGCGGAGCGGGATCTCCAGCGCTGCGCGCTGGAGAGTGAAAGCCCCGCGCGTTGCGCGGGGCAGAGAACCGATCCGCGTTGCGGATCGGCGGCCCCGCAAGCGGGGCCAGTGCCGGCCCTTCGGACCGGGATCCTCCGCGTTGCGGAGGACGGTTCGGGACTCCGCTTCGCTCCATCCCGAACGGGGCGCGCTGCGCCCAGCGGACTCCCGTGCACAGCACGGGAGGTGACCCCGTTTCACGGGGTCCGGGCCTCCAGCCCCTTGGCAAGATCCGCTCCGCTCCCCCGCCCGGGCCCCTCCGGCTTCGCCTCCGGGACCAGCCCGCTCCGCGGGCGCTGGCAGCAAGGGGCCACGTGAACTGCTCACGCCGCGGCGGGACCAGGTAGCGCAGAGGTCGACGCGCCCCCCTGCAAGGGGGATGACGCCGGTTCGAATCCGGCCCACCCCGCCGCGCGCACCAGGCCCGCACCCGGCTCTTCGGCCGGAATCTGAATCACGGGATGCATCACGGATGACCTGTGTAGCATCCCGAGAACACCCACGCACCCACCCGGGCCGGAGGGACGGTCAGCTTCTGTCCGTCGCCAAAATTCGTGGACGATTCTCTGGGATTTATGAAATTCCGCGTCGGGATGGGTTTCTTCGCCCGAGCAAGATATTAGTCCGTGTGCGTCCACCTGAAATGCTGGGCCTAACGGTTCGGCGGAACCGGGAGAATGAGGAGCCCACCGTGGGCCCGCTGCGCGCGCCCTGCAGCCGAACTGGGCCGAGGCGCCGCATGCGGCCGCCGAGGGGACCCACTACCGCGCCCCGCTCCCCCGGCCGGCGATGGCTCGGCCCAGGACCAGACGCAGACAAAGGCTGACCGTCCGTCACTAGTCAAAAGCCGGTGTCTGCTTGGAGCGCCCCCCGCGGTACCGCCCCGACCGAGCCCTGGGCTACACGAGAGGTTGCTGACCCCGGGGGTTGGAACGCTGAGGCCGACTGCCAGGCTGTCTGGCATGAACAAGATCAGAGTGGTCCGCCCGCGCATCCTGCGGACCGCGCAGGCCGTAATGGCCACATTCGCACTGCTGGCAGGTGTCTGCGCCGGTACGGGAACAGCGTACGCCGAGGACGAGACCGTTGCCGCCGTGATTCCCTCAACCGAGTGGCAGTCATACAACCTGGGCGCCACCGCTCAAAACCTTCGCGCCACGGTCGACGCCGGCCTCCTCGCGAACACCAGCCTGGACCCCACCCACTTGCTCAACCTGCCGTACACCGGCACAGGAAGGGCTCCGGCCGGTTCGACGTGCTACCCCGAACCGTTCCATCCGGGTGCTCGCGCTGAGGGATACTGCTGGAACAACTCCGACGACACCGGACTCGTGACAAACCCGGACCGGTGGACGCCTCAAGGATTCTCGATACCCCACCACCCTGACCCCCTCGCCGACGGGACCTGGCCTGCCGGCGGTCCCTGGCCTTCGCGCTGGGAAGTCGTCAGCTTCCATGGAATCACTGACGGTCAATCGGAGGCCATGAAGTTCCGGTTCGTCGAACGCTCCCAAATAAACCCGCGCTACCTCGACATATTTCCCATCGAGGTTGACGAATACGGACACATCACACATGTAAGAATGCACGCCGACGGCATCGTCTGGTACGGCAACAACTTGATCCTCGGATCCGATTCCCGAATGCTGGTCTTCGATCTCGATGACCTGCAGGTGAACAACAACCCGTCAACAACCTCCAACTACGCGAACGTCCTTCCTGTCAGCTATGAATACTCAACGTCGCCGACACGAGGGAAATGCGTCTCCCGCGTGGGGACGACGCCCTGCCTGAACTCCCTCAGCTTCGACCGAGCCAACAGCGCCCTTGTGTCAGCTGAATACCAAGGGAAGAACAAGGCTGCAAAAGAGGGCGACATGCGCCCGTATCCCTCCCCGCAGGGCCGCATCATCCGCTGGCCGTTCAACCTGTACAGCGGCCTACCTCAGCCGAAGGCCGGCAGCAGCGACGTGTATGCCAAGGGCGCCTGGCGCTCCACGATCGTAGGCATGCAGGGCGCCGTATACACGGGCGGAAACTTCTACCTCAGCGGCTACTGCCCGTACGGCTGGAACATCAACGGCACCAACGGGTACATCTTCGACGAGGCCTCCTGCATCTACAGAGGAACAGCCAACACTGACGGAAGCTTCTCCGCAGTCATCACGACGATGGCCCCGGACATGACACAAAACCTCGACTGGGATCCCCAGTCACACGGGGGCGAAGGTCGTCTGCGAGGCATCAGCGAAGCCAACCAGAACTCGAGCGTGGACCACCCCCAGCGGATGGTTTTCGAACTCAAGAGCCACCCCGACCCGATCGACGACTTCAAACTCGTAAACAAGCACAGCGGGAAGTGCATTTACCCATATCTCCATCGCCTCAAAGACAACCTCACCATCATTCAAGGAAACTGCACCGGAAGAATCGCAGAATCCTGGTACTGGGACGGCCCGTTCCTTCGCAACTTCCAAAGCAAGCGCTGTCTGTCCGTAAAGGACGGAAGCAGCGCTGCAAACGCCGTCCTGGTGCAGTTCGAATGCAAGGGCTACCCAACACAGAACTGGTACGAGTCTGACGGCAGCGCGGGCGGCAAGCTACTCGTCAACAACGGCAGCGTGCAGTGCGCGACACCCAACAACTCCAGCCAGCTAGACACCCATCTTGTGCAGTGGCCGTGCTACGCCGCTGGCGCCAGCCACAACTGGATCAGATATGGGTAAGCTTGAATCAGTCGCAACCGATTACATAACAACCTAGGTGCGTTGTCCCGGGACGTCGGTGACACGCGTGCCGGGTGCTTGAAATGGGTGAGGGCCTTCTGACTCGGTGGGATTGCGACATCTCAACCGACTTCAGGAGGCCCTCGTGCCCCACCGGAACGCCCCGCTGGCCGAGACCGGCCGCTTACGTCTCGCCCGCTGTGTCGTGGACGAGGCTCGCCGCTGCGCCGGCCAGCCGAACGTTTCCAGATCAGCCACACCACCGCCGCCCGCCGGACACCCGCCACCGGCAGCTGGGCGTCGCCGGAATGTGTGACCGGTCCAGCCGCCACCACCACCAGCCGCAACGAACAGCGGCCGCTGTCGAGGAACAGGTCCTGCGGCTGCAGCGCGAGCACCGCATCGGGCCCCTGCGGCTGGCCGCCCGGACCGGGATCCTCGACCGCCCACCGGATCCTGACCCGACACGGCCTGCCCGCCCTGGCCGCCTGTGACCGGGCCACCGGCGAGCCCGTCCGCCGCTGCGAACACGCCCGGCCCGGCGAGCTGGTCCACATCGAATTCCAGAAGCTGGGTTCTCCCGCGTGCGAGGCGCCTGGTGACCATCACGGCGAGACCGGCAGCGTGGTGCGCCTGCGGGCCAACTCGACACAGCGAATCCCGCCGCCGGGGTGCCACTCCATCGCCGGCCCGGCGGCCGAACCATGCTCGGCGCACCCCTCCGACCGGGACCAGGCCGCCGCAGTCGTGCCACGTGCACGCACACCCCTCCGCCGAGCCGGCGTACGGCACGCCGTGGCGCACCACCCCGCCCGTCCGCCCTTGCGCTGCACCCCGCAGGCCGGCCAGCCAAGCCAGGGTCAGCCGCAGGCCGGCCGGCCAAGCCAGGGTCAGCCGCAGGCCACCCGAACCCGACCGGAACCGCTCGATCACCCGCACCTCCCCCGGCACCGCCAACGGCTCTGTGCCCAGGGCGGTCAGCCGGCGCACGGACGCCCCGAACCCTGCCGCCGCCAGCTCGGCCAGCGCGTCGGCGTCCTCGTCCGTGAACCAGCCGGACAACTCGTCCTCCCCCGCCACGTCCCCGGCCAGTCCCAGCCACGGGTCCCCAATCCGGAACCTCTGCGTGCCACCCCCGCCCGCAGCCACCACCAGCGAGCCCACCGGCGTCTCCGTGGGCACGCCGATCTTGTCGTGGGCCAGCAGCCAGGCCACCACCGCGCCCCGGTCGAACTCCGGATGCACCTCCGTGCCACCGGCCTGCGCGGGAATGTCGGCATGCCGGCGCCGCCAGTGCACCACCGCGGCCCGGCCCACCCGGCACATCCGCGCCACCTCCGCCAGCAACACCCGGTCCCGGCCCGGGACGACCGGGTCGAGGGCAGCGAGCAGGGAGCGCCGACCAGCCGGGACAGTGCGCACCACCCGCCAGTCCACCTCAGGCCGGACCACCGGGAGCAGCACAACGTCCTCATTCGACGTCCCCGCACGACCACAACCCCCGCCCGGCATCCGCCTGCCGAACCAGCCCCGAACCCGTCGCCCGCCTATCCGCCATCAGTGAAAGGGATCAGCGTGCACAGCAACTGATCAGCAGGACCACACCTGCCAAAGCACAAGGCCACACCGCACGGCAACCACCCAGCACCTCGCACCAGGCACCACCCGCTCACCAACTTCCCGGTGCACCACCAACTGATCAGCCCAGATCAGCCAACCCGCCACCGATCACAAACACTGCCCGCGTACATCGCCGCCCTGGCCGCCCTCGGGGTGGAGTGGGCCGGCTCTTGACCACGCACCCCCGTCCCCGACCGCCGAAACTGCCACCGGCCAGGGACCAGGGGCGGAGCGCCGGATGCTGTGTACCGTCGCCGGCTACGCACGTTCGGGTGGCTGCCTTCGAAGGTGGCTGGAATCAAGGGGAAGGCGTCGGGCAAGGCCCTACCCTGCCTGTCGTTGTTGATCTACGAAAGGCAGGCTCCCCCATGTCCAACGCCACGCAGATCCACCCCGGCACACCCCGCTGTGACGGACCGGCACCCCAGGCAGCACCCCGTCGGCGCTTCGCCCCCACGGGCAAGGCCAGAAAGCCACCACGCATCGATGACGCCCAAACCCTGCCACCGCACACCCAACTCACACGCAGAGCAGCGATGCCCCGGCCGAAGGCCAGGGCATCGCGCGATCAGCCGGTGATCAGCCAGACGGCTACTTCTTGGAAGACCCGGAGGGCCTGGGCGCCTCCGAGACCCCGTAGAAGTCCGCATAGAACGAGGAGATCTGGTCCGCGTGCCCGGCCAGCTCCGGCAGGTTGGCGCTGATCGCGTCCCGGACCTGGCGGGTCAGCTCGTCCCGGCTCCGGACCGCCGGGTCGATGAAGGGTTCGAGACGGCGGACGAGTTCGTAGTTGCTCGCCACGTCCGCGCCCCGCATCGCCTTCTCCAGCTTCGTCGCCCCCACGGGAGCGACCGGTGGCAGCTTGCGGCTGACGAACGTGACCCGGTGCAGGATCCGCCAGCACGGCGGCTTGGCCTCGGACTGCTGGGCCTGCCGCAGCGCTGCAGCGTTGGGGTCGGCGCCTTCCAGCCACTGCTTGTCGACGACCTTGCCGTAGAAGTCCTCGAAGTTGGCCTTGTCGCTGTCCAGGTAGAAGGTCATGAACCGGTAGGCGTCGACGCGCCCGGGAACCTCGACCGCGTTGCCGTCCTTGTATTCCGGGTTCCCGTCCTTGTCGTACTTCTGCATGTCTCCGGGGGTGTCCACCAGGACGTTGAGCCCGAAGGTGCGGGTGGACTCCTTCGCCTTGGAACGGGTCCGGCTGATGCCGCCGCCCAGGGCGGCGTCCACCTGGAAGCCGATGCCGACGCCGAAGGCCTTGAAGCCGCCGCTCATACCCACGGTGCCCATGCCGTTGAACCGGTAGGAGCCGCTGGTCGTCTCGGTCACCACGTCCGTGGTCTCCGTGGTCTCGGCGAAGAACCCGCCGTCGGCGGACCAGACGTAGGTGTTGACCAGGTCGCGGCGCGAGTAGACCCCCGCCTCGTCCTGCCCCTTCCGGTCCGGCCCCGGGCCGGGCACCGGGCCGGTGAACCGGCTCAGCAATTCCCGGGCGCGCTCGGCGGTCGGGTCCGGGTCGTGGGTCTCGGTGGACACGCCCTCGTAGTACGCCTGGCGGCGCTGCTGGTCCTCGGTGATTCGGCGCTTGAGCGCGTAGGCCTCCTTGGGCTTGAAGTAGCTGTACTCGCCGTAGTCGGTGGCGTCCTTGTAGCTGGGGTCGAGAAGCTTGTCGCCCTTGTCGGTGAAGCCGACCGAGCCGTCTAGGGTGCCCTGCTTGACGTAGCGGGGGTTGAGGGCGAACGGCAGCAGGTTCCAGTCCCGCGGGATGTCGGGGTTGGGTAGCATCCGGTAGGCCACCACCGCGCCGCTGTGCTCCACGCGCAGCGCGAACACGTCGGCGGTTTCGGACTGCACCAGTGCGTAGCCGGTGTTGACGGGCATGAAGCGCCGGCCCCCGGTGGCGTCGATCTGGTGCGCCTCGACATCCGGCTCCCAGCCGCCGCTGAGGCCGACCGTGGTGGAGCGCGCGGTGTTGACGCCCTCGGAGACGTCGGTCTGGTGGCCCCAGCCGTTGGAGAACTCCAGGGTGGCACCGCCCCGGACGTCGTACTTGAACTGGGCCAGCGGAGTCGCCACACCGATGCCGAGCGGGGCCTGGATCATCAGTGTGGAGGAGTCCGCGTTGTTGGCCAGCTGGAAGGCCAGCGAGGTGTCGACCGTGCTTTCCCCGCCGGAGGACAGCGTCTGCACTACCTGGTCGGCCTGCTGGAACTCCACCGACGTGGCGTTGATGTAGCTCAGGGAGCTCAGCCGCCGGGTGGCGACCAGGTTCTCCGACGGGATCGGCGGCGCGCCCTCGATGTAGCCCATGAGCTGCGGGTCGAACTGCGCCTGGCCGACCCACTCGGACTTCAGGTCGCCCAGCTTGTAACCCGTGATCAGATTCCAGGCGCCGTCCTGGAGGAACGCGTAGGCCCGCTTGAGGACACCGCGCGTCGAGCCGTCCCGGTTCCGCTGGAGGTCGGCGTACTCCCCGACCGCCGGGGTGGCGGCGATCGTCCGCACATAGTGCGGCTGCCCGGTGGCGAAGACCGGCCGGACCTCGGGGCTGTCCGAGGAGATCGGTGCCGTGGACATCAGTGGGGACGGGCGGGCCGCCGCGGTCGTGGACAGCGTCAGGTCCAGGGCGCGCGGACCCTGGTCGCGGATGGACGTGGCGTCGGCCTCGGTCGACTCGTCGTCGAACGCGTAGTAGGCGATGAGGTCGGCGGCGTCCCCGATCAGGCGGCCGAAGATGTTGTCGAGAATCTGCTCCTCGGTGCGTGCCGTGCGCCAGACCCGTACCTCCTCCAGGACGCCGACGAAGCGCTCCCGCTGCGCGGTCGCGTCGGCCCGGCCGCCGAGCGCGAACTGCTCGGCCCCGTAGGCGCCCTTGGCCGGGGCGTCGGCGGCGGCCAGCAGGGTGTTCTGCGTGGCCCGGCCGTTGACGTACAGCCGGAAGGTGCTGCCCCTCGGGTCGGGGTTCTTCACCCACTTCACGCCGTGCAGCCGGACCTGGTGGCTGCCGGCGGAGTCGGCGGCGGCGTTGCCCAGCTTCTCCTCGAACCGCCAGTGCGCGATCAGCCCCTCGGGCCGGAGCGGTTGCCCACCCCAGGACCGGTCGTCGGTCACCGGGATGTCCGCTCCGACCTCCTTGGCGGCGCGGGCGGTGTTCCAGATCCGGACCTCGCTGATCACACCCGTGAACGGGTGGTCGCCCCCGCCGCGGCGGGCCCTGCCGATCTCCAGGCCGCCCGGGTGGCCCAGGTCGGGGGCCTGGTCGTAGCGGGCTTTGCCGGCCTCGGAGCCGTCGATGTGGAAGGTGATGTCGGACCACTGCCGGACGACGATGGACTCGACGAACTCGGTGATCGCCTTGGCCGCCGAAGAGCCGGCATCCTTGGACGGCGCGGCGCCAGCGGGCGGCTCCAGGAGCTCTTTGGGGACGCGCATCTCCTCGCGGTTGTCGCCGATCTTCCGGACGATCCCGATCCGGTGGCAGGTTCCGGCCTTGACCTTGCCGGTGGAATGCAGTCGCACCTCGGCGCCGGAGGCGTCCTCGAAGGCGAAGAACAGCCTGCCGTCGGCCTCGATCCCGAACTGGTAGGGGACCCGGCGGCCCCGGCCGTCGTCGATCCGGCCCTTGGACAGCAGGCCCTGGGCCGCGCTGAGCTCGCCGGTCTGAAGGAACACTTCCAAGGTCAGGTCCTTGGCGATGTTCAGGTCGTCGGTGTGCGGGGTGTCCCCGTAGACGCCGTTGGCGAAGCGCAGCCCCCAGGACTGCTCGAACGCGGCGGCGACGTGGGTCCAGGTGTCGGCCGGAACGACGGCGCGGCCCGAGGCGAAGGCGTCGCCGACACCCGCGACGAGCTGCCGGTCGCCGGTGGCGTTCGGCGCGCCGAGCACGAGGGTGTATTGCGAGTCCGCGCCCAAGTTGGCGTGCAGGACGCGCACCGAGCCGTCGTCGTCGGCGGCGTGGGCCGGGGCGTCTGCGGGGACCGCGGACGGCTTGACCCAGGCCTCGACGGTCAGGTCGTCTACGTGCCGGGCCGCCGGCCGGTTCGCGGCTGGCAGCGCCGGCGGCTCGGTCTCGGCGGCGAAGCGCAGCGCGCGGCCGGGCAGGTCGCCCCACCAGCGCGAGGGGCGCGCCTCGCCCTCGTCGGACGCCGTGCCGTCCTGGACCGCTCCGGTGACGCCGCCGATGAGCGCGGCGGTGACGAAGCGGGAGCCGTACTCGCCCCCCGACCCCGGCACGTCGTGGGTCACCAGCCCCGGGTCGTAGGAGACGAGCCGGACGACGGTCTCGGCGGGGATCGTCGCGGTGTTCGGGCCGTGGGTCAGCCGCAGCTCGGTGTCCTTCGCGGCGACCGGCATGGTGAGCGCGTACAGGGTGCCGCCGACGTCGAGCAGGTCGCCGGCGGTCAGCGCGCGCCGGGCGCCGGGGTCGGCCAGGGTCAGCACGCCGTCCTTGAACGAGGCGACCGTCCCGACCGGGACCGGCTCGGCACGGACGCCGTTCAGGGCGTTCACGAGTGCGGCCGTGTTCCGCGGCAGCAGCTTCCATGTCTCGGTGGCGATGCCGCCGCCGGAGAGCGTCAGGGTGCAGCGGTCGGCGAACGGGCCTACGGTGTCCGCGGCGACCGTGACCGTGACCTTGCCGAGGTCGAGCCCCGCGTCCCGGGCGACCAGCCGCACCGTGACGGACTCGGTGGCGGTGAGCACCTTGCCGGCCCGGCCGACGCTCGTGTCGTAGAAGATGCCGGTGAACCGGTCCTTGGCGTCCCGGTAGTACAGGCCGACGTGCCCCGTGCCGCTCTCGGCGAGGAAGGGGGCGCCGGATGCGGTGGCGAAGTCGAGCACGGCCCCGGTCCAGCCCAGGCCCATGGCGTCCTGGCCGAGGTGCGCCATGGGCAGGACGCGGTCGCTGCGGCCCTGGGTGCCGCCGGTGATGCGTCCGAGCCGCTCCTCCTTCGTGGCCAGGGCGCTCTTGAGCCGGGTGACGCGGTCGGTGTAGCCGGCGACGTTCGCCGGGCCGTTCGCGACCAGGTCGCGACGGCGGCCGGCGGCGGCGAGCGCCTCGGCGGCCTTCCTGGCGTCGTCGTTGGGCGGGGTGACGGCGACGCAGTAGACGGCGACGCGGCTGCCCTCGTTCTGCCGCATCACCAGCTTCGTGTTCCTGCTGTCCCAGTTGAGGACGTTTCCGAGGCCCCTCTCGACGGTGGCCTTGGTCTCGCCGTCGGTATTGAAGCCCAGCTTCATGCGGTATCCGGCGCCCCGGGCCTGGAAGTCCAGGTACACGGCCTGGTTCCGGCTCTTGCGCAGCACCACCGAGGAGCCGTCACGGGCGAGGACCTCGTCGGTCACCGGGCTGACCAGGGTGTGATAGGAGTCGGCGCCCCACCAGACCAGGTTCCAGTGCGCCGAGGCGTCGGCCGGGTCGGCCAGCTCCACGGCCGTGGCCACCTCGTACTCCTTGTCCCCGTCGGGGTCGGCGACCTTGAGCAGCCGGATGTCGGTGTCGTTGTCGAAGTAGACCCAGCAGTCCGTGCTGTCCCCCGCTTTGCACACGGTCCCGATGGCGGTGGTGGCCCTGCCGAGGGCGCTGCGGAACGCCTCCCGGATGCGGCCGGGGTCCTTGATGTCCTCCTGCAGGTTCTCCAGATCGTCCTCCGCGGCCTTGATGTCTACGCGGAGCTGGGCGATTTCCGTGTTGAGCCGGTTCTCCTCGGCCGGATCGACCTCCTCGATGTCGGAGCCGACCGTGGGGAGCTGGAGCACGTCCTTGATCTGCGCGAGGCGGCCGTCGCGGGCGACGGCAACGTCGAGCGCCGCGATCCGGTTCGTCTTGTCGGTGTCCTTGCCGGTGGCACTCACCAACCAGGTGAGCAGCACCCGGGCCTGGCGCTTCACCGGCTTGGTCTGGCCGTCGTGTCCGGTCCTGGCGTCTTCCTGCTGGTGCAGGAGCACGGCGGACAGGCCGCCGGCGATGGCTCGCCCGGAGATCCGGAAGCAGTCGCGGCGGATGCCCGGGTGGTCGGCGACCGGCGCGTCGGAGGCGGTCCAGCGTGCGGATTTGCTGAAGTAGCCGTCCAGGCCGCTGTCGCTCTGGTCGTAGACGTAGTCTCCCTTCCCCTCGTCGAACTGGTAGTACAGGACCAGCCCCGGCTCGTCGCCGACCAGGCGCTCGCCCCGGGTCGCCGCGACGCGCTCGGGCTTGCGAGCCCGGGACCAGAGGCGGAACTCGTCCATGTAGCCGGTGAAGTAGGGGCCTTCATCGGGGTTCTTGCAGCCGAAGAAGACCTGTGTCGGGGCGTCTGCGGCCGCCAGCGGACCGGATGCCACCAGCTGGTCGTCGACGTACAGGGCGGCCCGCGTGCCGTCGTAGATGGCGGAGACGTGCGCGTACCTGTCGAGCGGGACGGCCGTGCCGGTGGCGGCCTCCTTGTCGGTGTTGGCGGCGGCGTTCACGGCGGCGGTGGCACCGTGGGCGAGGACGAGCTTGCCGTCCGCGTCGATGGACAGGGCCAGGCCGCCGTCCGTGGCGATGAGGGTCGCGGGCTTGACGGTCGGCTTGAGCCATGCCTCGATCGTGTAAGCGCCCGTGCCGAATCCGGCCGGCGCGGACGCCTTGCCGTACGGCTTGTTGCTCGCGCTCGAGAATCGGAGCGCGGACTCGGCGAACTTGGTCTCGGGCACGACCGGGACGAGCGGCTTCTCGGTGAACGGGCAGGTCCCCGGGGCGCGTTCCAGGACGGAGTCCTGGTACTCCGGGTCGGGGCTGGTGTAGAAGCGGGTGCCCTCGGTGTGGAAGAGGCCGTCCTCGCCCTGCTCCACGTTGATCGCGTCGATGCGCTTGGCCTTGACGTTGTGGACGAAGAACTGCCAGCGCTGGACGTCTGCGACAGCGGTGGGCACCAATAGCACGGTGAACCGGCCGTCGGCGACCTTGCCTGCGAAGCCGAGCTCCAGGGTGGGCTCCAGGAACGGGTTGCCGTCCATGTCGGTGATGCCCAGGGAGTCCTTGGCCGACTCGGGCCGGTCTCGGTGCCGGCTGCGGCGGTAGCGCACCTCCTGGACCGGCTTGAGCTCGCCGCCGGCCATGACGAAGCGGTCGCAGAGCAGGGCGTCGGGGGCGATGGCGCGGTTGCCGTCCTTGGCCCCGGTCACCTTCTTGCCGTCGGGGGTGCTGTACAGCGCGTCCTTGTCGGTGGCCGCGACGGCCTGCCGGAAGACGAAGATGTGCCGGCCGTCGGAGAGGGCCTGGAACGGTGCGGAGGCGGTGAGCCGGGCCGTGGAGGACAGGAACGGGTCGATCTCGTCGTCCCGGAAGAAGTCGTCGGGGCCCTGCTCGACGCGTCCGCCCTCCCGGATCTTCGGCAGCAGGGCCGCGCCGAGCGCCGCGAACCCCGCGCGAGCGATCTCCCGCGGGAACAGCAGCTCCTTGGGGTCTTCGGCCCAGTGCCAGACGTCGAGCTCGGGGTTGCCGTTCTCGTCCTCGTCGGAGGGCAGGACGGCGGCGGCGTTGAGGTCGAGGACGCTGTAGTAAAGGCGTCGCTGGTTATCAAGGGCCAACGCTACGGTGGTGCCCTGATGGCGAACAATAGTCGTATGAACATAGGTACGGTCGTTGTAGATCTTCAACCTGCTGCCGGCGGCTCGTGCGGTCGTCACGCGCTGTGGTTCCTTCCTCAATGGCAGCCCGTGGATCACGGGTTGGGACCACCTGCCCGAGTTCGCTGTTCAGAACCCTCATATTCCGGAATTGGCGCGAATACACTGACGGACTTTCCCCGCACACGGGAGTGGACGACCGGTCTGAGAGCAGTTTTGTTGATCTCTTCATCACTCGAAGGAGTGATGGGCGTGCCGTGGCGAAAAACCGTCGTTACTGCCGGTCGGCTGCGGGCGTCCTCCCGTAGTCGACGGCTACCGCCCGCTCGCCCTCCCGCTACCTGCCCCGACCGACCAGGCCGTCCAGTCCCTCGGTCCAGGCCAGGTTCCCCCACCGACGCGCAGGACCAAGCCGCCGCCGAACTCCCGCCAAGCCTGCCCCGCTTCGCCACCCACCTCGAACTCCACAAGGGACTGATGCTCGCCCGCTCCGGCGACCGCACCGGGGGCATCGCCCACGCCACCGCCGCCATGGACGCCCTGCCACCCGAAAGGCACAGCCTCACCCTGCGCATGCTCGTGGACGATATCCGGGCCTGAACAGCAGCCCGCAGCACCACGCTGCCGGGTCTCGTCGTGACCGCCGGGCATCGGTGACGTTGGACAGATCATGAAATTCAACCACTCGCACCAGCTCTATCGGCTGCGCATCCTGCGCTCCGTCTTCGCCGCTGCCGCCGCCGCGCTGACCCTCACGACGGCCATCCCGGCGGCGGCACAGACAGAACCGGAAGTCGAACTGCGCTTCGACAAGCCCCAGGTCTCCGAGAACGCCGAAACGGTCTCCTGGCCGTGGACGGTGACCAACGGCACCGAGCCGGTCGAAGAAGTCATGCTAAGGGTGTGGATTACACCGGAATTGAAGATCGTCAAGGTGTCCGCGCCCTGCACCTTGATCAACGACCTCGCGCTGTGCGAGTACGGCCGTCTCAAGCCAGGCGAAACGCGCACCGGTACCCTCGTGGCAGAACTCCCCGCAGACACCAGCGGCACCCTGAAGCCGAACGGCCGGCTCAACTGGCAGCCGGAGAGCAGCACTCCCGACGCTGCCGAGACCTCCTGAGAACACCACCGGGACCCGGGGCCGCCCCGCCGCCCGCCGCCCGCCGCCCGCACCTCGCCGTACACCTCACGCCGCACATGGCCGTCTTGCCGACCGGATCCGGTCCTGGGGCTTGCCCACTACGTGATGCGCCGCGGGGGACACGCGCCCCAGCACCGACATGCCCAGCCACGCGCATGGGCAGGGAGGGGCTAGGCGTCGCCCCGACGCCCCTCTGACACCCCGGACGGAGCAGCCCGTTCATGCAGAACAACTCCCCTAGCGCCTCCGGCCCCGCACCGGCCCCACCGTGTCCAGCGACAGCCCCCGCACGCCGGATGCAAGGGGCCGGCGGCGAGCCGTTCTGGCTCATCACCCAGCCCCACGTCGTCCGGGCCGCTCTCCTCGACCGGCGACTGACCGTGGACAGGGCGTTCGCCTCCGCCGGCCACAGCGGCTTCCGCCTGCCGCCTCCGCTGGACGGCAACCTCCTCGGTCACGACGGCGCCGACCACGCCCGATTACGCCGCTTCGCCGCCCCGGCCTTCACCGCCCGCCGCACCAGGCACCTGCGCCAAAGGATCGACGCCGTCAGCCGGCGCCTGCTGGCCCGCCTCACCGCACAACCCCGCGCCGACCTCGTCGCCGACTACGCCCTCCCGCTCCCGCTGACCCTCGTCACCGACCTCCTCGGCATCCCCCTGGCCGAGCAACCCGCGCTCACACAAGCAACCCGAACCCTCCTCACCTACACCCGTCACGAGCAACTCGCCGACAGCGTCAACCACGTCCACCAGCTCCTGGCCGACCTCGTCACCCGACGCCACCACCAACAGCACAAGGAGGAGGCGCAGCACGGGCACGACCTGCTCTCGGCCTGGCTCCACGCACCTGCAGCCCACCGCCCCGTCAGCGAAGACGAGCTCACCGCCCTGGCATTCCAACTCTGGTGGGCCGGCATCGAGAACGTCACCCACGCCATCGCCCACGGCGCCCTGCTGCTCCTCACCCACCCCGAACAAGCACAACTCCTCCGCGACCGGCCCGCCCTGCTACCGGCCGCCGTGGAAGAACTCCTCGCCCGCACCACCCCCACCACCACCGCCGCCCCTCGCTACGCACGCGAAGACCTCACCCTCGCCGGAACCCTCATACGAGCCGGCGAAACCCTCCTCCTCAGCCTCACCCTCTCCCCCACCCATCACCACAACACCGGCCCCCTCACTCTCACCAGGCCGCCCCGCCCCCACCTCGCCTTCGGCCACGGCCCGCACCACTGCCTCGGCACCACCCTGGCCCGCACCCAGCTCCACACCGCCCTCACCCACCTCCTCCACCAGCCCCACCTCACCCTCGCCATCCCCCAGGAACAGCTGAGACGGAGGAAGACACTGCGCCTGAACGGACTGCACCAGCTACCCGTCACGCCGTAACCCCCGCCGGACGGCGAAACCCGCCGGCAGGTTCCCGGCGGCCTGCGCAAGCCACACCGTGTCCCGGCCCGGCACCACCGCAGGGGCAAGGCCGCGAGCAGGGAACGCCAACCGGGGGCGTCCCAGCGAGGCCCCCGGTCGCGCCGATGGAGTGAATCTGTTGGGCCTCCCCTGCCGTCGAACCTGGGACGTGTCCCCAGGTGTCCGGTCCCCCCCACGTGATCGTTTGCGCAGCTCCGCAGCTCCCTCGCTCTGGAGCAGGCGGTTCCACCCCGAGGAGAACGAGGCCGCAGTCCGCGGCACGGAGGGAACGGAAGAGCCCTGGGCGGGGGCCAAGATGGGCGTTGCGGCAGCGAAGCCGAGCAGTGGCTTCGTCGCCTGCCGAGAAGGCATTCCCCGTGCACGAACTGTAGGAGGACCAAGTGGGCAAGATGACCGAGGCCGAGGTCGAGGCTGTATTCGCAAAGATCGACACGGACGGAAGCGGCGAGATCCGACTGCGCGAGTTGAGGGACTACGGCATGGCCAACGGCGGGACCCTCGACGGAATGAAGCTCGCCGACTTCGTCCGGAAGGCCGACACCGACGGTGACAGGCGCATCAGCCTCGCCGAGTTCAAGTCACACTTCGCCTGACCCGCCACGCCAAGCAGCTGGCGCCGGCGGGCGGCGTCCAGTGCCGGCACAAGCACCGGTGGCCCCCGCCGGCAGCCTGCTCCGCCCAGCCAGGGGCGGGCTGTTGCTCGTCGGTGGTGAAGTCGTCTCCTCGGCCGCGAGGGCAGCCGCATGCCGGACCTGCCAGGCAGGAGATCAGCCCGGAACACAGCAGCAGCGTCAGCAGGGCTGAGGTCTGGGCGAGGATCGTCGGACAGTCGCGTAAGGCGGCCGGCACGCCCCGGCCCCTCCCTCGCGAGGTCACGCTCGACACGAACAGCCCTCAAGGGCCAGCGCGCGGAGCCCCCTGAGCCGTCAAGCCGTGGAGGTAGGCCGCCTCCTCCAGATCTTGCCCGCGGCTTCGCCCCGGGCCCGCGTGGGCGCGCAGGGGCTGGCTGAAGGCCGCAAGGCGGGTGGATCACCAGGATGGAGCTGGGCACCAGGGTGCGCCGCCCTGCTGCAAGGCGACGACCGCGAGCACTGGTACCGGCGCGCCGCTACGTCAGCGCTCGCCGCACACTCCCGGCCCATACCCTTAACAGGCCTTCCCGTCCCGACCGACCGAAAACACCCCGTATACCGGGGACGCCAGCCCGATCCGCCCCAGACCGTCAGGAACACCAATCCGGCCGGGGGCGGGGAAGTCGGCGTGCTTCCGGCGCCGCCACGGCGCCGCTGAAGCGACCCGCGCCCCCGCCGCCAGTCGCGGCCGCCCGCTGCCGGTGTCTACGGGCGGGTGCCGATGCTCTGGGCGTGGCGGAAGAAGAGGGTCGGGTCGTAGTGGTCCTTGATCCGCAGCAGGCGGGGGTAGTTGTCGCCGTAGTAAGCGCGCTGCCACTGCCCGAGGTCGTTGTCGGGGAAGTTGACGTAGGCGGAGCGGGAATTGAGGTCCCTCTGCAGGGTCGGGTAGAAGGCGTTGGCGGCTGCGATGCTGGCCTCGGCCACGGAGGGCGGATCCTGGTCGGCCCAGTTGGTGTGGAGTTCGCAGATGTAGCGGGCGCCGCGGTGCGGGTAGGCGGTGTCCGCGGTGCCGGTGCGGTCGATGGCGCCGCCCATGGCGAAGAACGCGACGAACGCCTCGTTGCGGGGGGCGGCCGGTGTCCAGTTGCTGATCCAGTCCGTCACCGTGCGGACGGCCCCGGCGCTGAGCCAGTCGCGGGTGACGACGGACTTGGTTTGACTGGGGATGCCGGTCGCCTGGATGAGGAGGTAGTCCTGCGCCGACCAGAAGGTGCGCTCCTCGATGAACGTACGGTCCGGGCGGGTGGCCAGGATGGGGGTGAACATGCGGCGCAGTGTGGTCTCGTCGCCGAGGTACTGGCCCAGAAGATTCAGGACGGGCGGGGTGCCGGTGCCGGGGTTGGTGAAGCGGATACGGAAGTCGAAGGCGCCGGCTGTGTCGGCGGCCAGGAGTTCCTGGACGGTGTCGACGATGCGCTGGGCGTGGGTGAAGCCGGCCGAGATGTCGAAGACGGTCGCTTGCTGCCGGGCGACGGGCTGGGCGGTGTAGGTGAAGTGGGTGTTGATGCCGAAGTTGCCTCCGGCGCCTCCGCGGCAGGCCCAGAACAGGTCCGCGTTACGGTTGGCGTCGCACCAGGTGACGCTGCCGTCCGCCAGGACGACCTGGGTGGAGAGGAGGTTGTCGCAGGACAGGCCCCAGCGGCGGTCGTTGAAGCCGATGCCTCCGCCGAGCGTGAGGCCGGCCACGCCGACACCGGGGCAGCGCCCGCCGGGGAAGTACAGGCCCGCCGCCCGGGCCGCGTAGACATCGGAATTGGTGGCCCCGCCCCCGACCGACAGCCCGCCCGCACGGGAGACGCCCACCGTGTCGATCCGGCGCACACTGACCAGCAGCCCGGGCGTCGAGGAGTGCCCGGCCGTGCTGTGACCGCCCGAGCGCGGGACCAGCGGGACACCGTACCGGGCGGCCCAGCGCACAGCCGCCTGCACATCCGCCACACTCGCGCACGACACGATCCCCGCAGGGCGCACAGCCGCGTACCGGGTGTTGAACGGCGACGACAACGCCACATGCTGTGCGTCCCCGGGACGGAACAGCGCCGCGCCAGGGCCCAGCGCGCGCTGCAGATCACGCCAGGCCCCCGCATCCGGCGACCGCACCCCCGCCCTGTCCCGCCCGGCCGCGGCCCGCACGGGCCCGGACACCACCGCAGCAGCCACACCCAGCCCACCGGCAGCCAAGAACCCACGACGCGAACCCACAACCGTCACCTCTCCGAAACCCGTTACAGCCGACAACCCGCCCACCGACCCCCGGCACATCGAACCCCGCCCCACGCCGTGAAGTCCCCGCCATCCTCCGCCCCGAACAACCCCCCATACCAGCGCCAAAGCGGCAAAAACGATTACCCCTCACCCGAGCAGACGCCACACTGTTGACAAGGGAAACCAGCAGCACGCTCCCCCGCGGGAACCCGTCTCACAGCACGCCAGCCAAGCCCCTGACCACCCGCAGGCCGGCACCCCACATACCGTCGGACGCCGAGGGCGAACGCCGCGTCCACTGCGACGGCAAGACTGCCAGCAGCGCCCCGGCATCCCGCCGGTGACCGTCACGTCCCTGGGTGCGCTGTTCGCCCGACCGCAGACCACCACCCCCGCATGCTTCAGACCGACACACGGATAGAAACCAGAACATCCCCAGGCCGCCTGGAGAGGTTCCATACAGATTGACGTGTCGGAGATCAGTCGAACTGCCCAGTGCTCAACCAACCTGCACAGTCGCACCCATGCCGACGAACACCGCAGGTCAGACGGCTAACAAACCCAGACTCTAAGCAGATCCGGTGAGCCGACACAGCCACCAACCCGCTCAGCCAACCTGCACAACCCCAGGTCAAAGACATGACGACTGCTCAGATTCACTGACCAGCGACACCGTCGATCCCCAACAAAAAAGCAGACGTAAACAAATTGATCGACAGATAGAAATGTCGCGCCACGAACTGCGGGCGGCCCACCTCAAGGCCATAGGCACCCAACCGGGATAGACCAGGCTCTTGCCGGAACTTGACTGAAACGAAGCAAGATCATAAAGTCCGTTCGATTGCCGTCACTCCGAGGAGGATGAAGTGTCCAAGCAGAAAGCGACCACACGTGTTGTGGGGATAATCGCAGCAGTCATTGCGATGGTGTTCCTCGCCAGCGGGCCAGCTCACGCAGGAACAGCCACGGTAAGCCGAGGCATCTGGCTCACCAAGTTCCCTTCTCAATACTCGGCTTCAGCCGGCGTCTCGCGAGACATCTACCTCGCAGGTGACACCTACGAATGGCAGGTGACAGTCACACGTGATTCCTCCGGATCAACCCATGGATTCGCAACGAGGAACATCTACATCGCCTCAGGGTGGTATAGCTGGAGCTGCGAAATCAACCCGGATGAAAACGTCTACCAAAACTTCTGCAGCCTTAGCCGCAGCGGCTTCGACACAGCCTGGCTGGCGTCCGGGGTCTACCAGATTCCCGGCTCTGGGGACTACACACTCACCGGCCGCCTGACCGGCATCTAAGGCCAACCAACCCCAGGACCCCGACCACAGCTGTCGGACCCCGCCAAGCGGACCACTCTGCACGCTTCCAGACCACCGCTACAGGTCACCATCCGCTAACCCGCACCGACAGCCCCGGCACTGCGGGTCCACCACCGGGCAAGCGCCCCGTGCCAGCCAACTGGCCAGCACGGGGCACAGCGATGGTCACACAACAGCCACCGAGGCCACCCAAACTGGGAATGAGCGTTCTGGTGACAGCCGACGGCCCATCAAAGAGCGGCCCATAACAGCAACGTGGTCACCCAGTGACAGCCATGATCACCACCGCTGCGAGGCAAGAGCAGCGACCTCCCCCTCGATCCGACTGACACCCACCCGGTGCCACCAGCACACCCATTCACAACGCCACATCGGCACGGGCTGCACCCGACCCCGGCCGACCCGCGGGGCCGTCCCGTGCGGACGTAGACAAATCGATCAGCAGATAGAAAATGCCGCACACGAACTTCAGGCAAACCACGAAACCGAAAAGTCGCATTCGCCCATTCGCGGCAAACCGGTTGCTTTACGATCTTACCCATGTCGAATATGTCGTCCATACCAGTCCTACGGGGACACGGATCCACCGTCCTGCGCCCGGAACAGGACAGCCTGATCCTGGAACGCCCCGGCGAGAAACTGACGATCCCCACCAGAGCGATCGCCCAAGTCCATGCCGACGCAAGGAGCGTCACGATCGAACTGAGGGCACTCACCGGGACGACACCATCCCTCCACCACATCGAGGACGTGAGCGAGACAGCAGCCATCACCTTCAGGGACGCCGTGAACGCACGCCTCTCTGACCACGCCGAGGATGCAGACGGCGATGCCCTCGTCAGTCGGTGCATCGTCACCAAAACCTGGCCTGAGAGGTACCACCGAAAAGCCGGATGGATCATGCTCGGCTATCTGGTCGGGGTCCTCGCCCTTGCCGCGGCCACCGCCATCCTGAGCGACGGGAGTGACACCACGGGTGGCGCCCTGGGCATCGTGGCGTTCGGTGTGATCACTGGCCTGCCCTTGTGGGTCGGCTTGTTCGCTACCGGAACCTTGTTCCGCGCGGCTCGCCTGCACAGGCACGGTGTCACCGTTGTCGCGGTGCGGGCGGACGCCCCCGCGACATACCAGTACACGGACAGCAGTGGCACCACGCGTGTCGTCCATCACCGGAGCCGTAACCAGTCAATCCAGGTAGCCTACGACCCGCGGGACCTGTCGAGCGTGGTCGTACCCCCCAATCCGCAGGACTGGTTCTTCGACATCATCATCGGGCCCGGCTTCCTCCTTGCCGGGCTCGGCGGGATCGCGTTCGTGATTGATGTGGCCATCACGGAGATCACCGGCCAACTGCACCCTTAGGAGGT
This sequence comes from Streptomyces sp. NPDC048603, assembly GCF_043199475.1. NCBI lineage: Bacteria > Bacillati > Actinomycetota > Actinomycetes > Kitasatosporales > Streptomycetaceae > Streptomyces > Streptomyces sp. NPDC048603. Next base: position 20,085 of record NZ_JBICVY010000020.1, read on the forward strand.
GTCCGCAAAGTCATGGGAGCCATAGCCGCAGGCAGGCAAGGGTAACCAGAGCCAGGTAGTGGCGGGCTCGTTTGTCGTAGCAGGTGGCCAGGCCTTGTTCTGCTTGAGCCGATTGAAGCAGCGTACGACGACGTTGCGACGCCGGTAGGCGGCCCGGTCGAACCGACGGAGGCTCTCGCACTTGGTCGATCCGTTCCGGAATCATCGCGGCGATCCCGCGCCTGCGCAGGTAGGCACCGGATCTTCAATGACGAGTATCCCTCGTTGTGAAGTACCGGCTTCATGACAGTGACGGTCCAGACCGAACACCAATTCATGTCAGCACGGCCTTCCGCAGACACCAGCTACCTGTCAGTGAGCAGATCGACCTTGGAACGACCCACCAGCGAAAACCATCCAACCTGGCCACCGTCACTGCCAGCACTCACTGACATGAAGCCGACACCGCGCAGGCTGACGAACGTCCGCCGGCCCGGCGGGCTCGGCAAGGACCCCGTACGCGCCGAGGAGCGGGCCGCCGCCCTCGCCGCGATCGATGAGGACTGGAACCCGGGCGCGCTCGGTTGGGCGGTCGACTGGCAACGCCATTACGCCTACCTCGCTCAGCTCATGGACGACGGCGCCCGCCTCGCGGCCATCGTGCCCGGGGTGACACGGCATGGTGAGGACGTCGGCCGGTGGCTGGTCACCCAGCGCCGCGACTTCCGCCGGCTCACCGAGGAGCAGCAGCGCCGGTTGCCGCGCTCGGCGTGAAGCCCGCACGGGCGGTACAGGCCCGTACAGCGGCTGCCACGGCGGGTGCGACGTTTCTACGTCCGGGCGGAGTGCGGAAGCCTTCCACAAGGGCCTCCAAGCCCTCCAGCAGTACGTACAGCGGGAGGGCGGCCTGCCCGGCCGAGCCCACGCTGAAAACCTCCCAGACGGCCCGCACCGCACTGGTGTGCGGCTGGTCAATCAGCGCCAGCGCCGCGACCGACTCGGCGCAGACCAGCTCGCCGCCCTCGCCGAACTCGGGGTGGAGTGGGCGACTTCGTAACCGGTCCCACCCGTCCCGGTGAACGCCATCCGCTCCTGGGCCCCTGCTGACCGGCTCCGCGGCTACGGTGAAGCACACAACGAGCAAGGGGGAGTGCCCATGGACTGGGCGCACTGGATCCAGAGCGCGGCGGCCCCCACCTTCCTCACCTGGGTGCTCCTGGCCGCCTTCCGCGTCTTCACGATGCGCGCCGACAGCATGATCGAAGGGCTCACCCCGAACTGGGCTCATCGAGGAGTTCGGCGACCGTGGTGCAGGTCCGCCCGGGCGCGGCGGACCCGACTCTCGACGAGATCCAGACGCACTGCCGCACCCGACTGGCGGGGTACAAGATCCCCCGCCAGCCGGTGATCGCCGCGGAGATCCAGCGCTCCCCCGGCGTGAAGGCCGACGACCGGTGGGCGAAGGCGGTGGCGACGGAGGCGGCCTCCCAGGGTGATCCCGTGGGGGGGGCGGCGCCTGCCGCGTGTACCGCCCTCGGGGCGGCTTCAGGCCCCGTACTGCTTCTTCATGTGTGCCTCCAGCCGGGCGTTGAGCGCCGCCTGGTCGGCCGCGGCCTCCTCGTGGGTCAGGGTGAGCCGGGGAGCCCAGCCCCCCGCGCACACGTCGATGACCCCGGGCAGGGTGACGATCATCATCTCCAGCATCGCGGGCCGATAGCCCGAAGGGAAGGCGAGCTCGAACTCCTGCCACCAGTCGACCTCCTGTCGGGAGTTCATGGCCCGGCCCGGCTTGACCTCGGTGTCCACGTGCCGGAAGCCGAGCGCCTGGTAGGCCCGCAGCACGGCCGCCTGCGAGGGGAGGGCGTGCACCTCGACCTCGTCGAGGTCCCCGCGGTCCACGGCGTTGTCGATCGCGAGCTCGGTACGGACCGCGCTGTACGCGCCCCTGAGCCGCTCCCCGTCGGAGTGGGTGAGCGGCATGCCCAGCGGCAGCCGGAACGTGAACACGTGGGTGCGGACTTCCCCGGCGGCCAGAGTGAAGGGCGCACCGAACTCCCGGGCCTCCATCACGTGCAGGTAGCGGGCCTCGGCCCCGTGGTTCTCGAAGCGGACCACCAGCTCGGCCTGGAAACGCTCGATCTCCACGTCCACGGCGCCGCCCCGGACGGTGACCGTGCCGGACAGCTCCTGGCCGGGCTGGAACTGGTGCTCGTCGAGCACGGTCTCGACCTCGGGTGCGTTGACCCCCAGCGCGCTGAGGAACTTGCGGAACGCCATGCGGCATACCCCCCTGAGAGAAGGCCGGAACCGGCCTTGATGATGATCAAGGACCACGCTATCCGGTCGGCTTCCGGCCGGACAGTGCCGGGCCGGGCGGACACACCGGCCCGCGCTGCCGGACCCTCAGGCCGGCGGGTTCCCGTCCAGGAAGCGGGCGATGAGGGTGCTGAACCACTCGGGGGCGTCGAGCCACGGGAAGAGGTTCCCTCCCTGCTGGACCTCGCAGGTGCCGGGCGGGAAGGCCGTGGCGAGTCGGACGGCCACCGCCGGGGAGGGGTTGCCGTCGAGCACCCCCGCCAGCACCGGCGCGACCAGCCGCTGCACGGCGGCCCGGGTGGTGAGCGGGTCAAAGGCCCCTTAGCCCGACGTGCGCCCCTGTGGCAGCGGACGATGGTCGCCTCCGCCCTCATGTCCCCACCGACATCGAGCCGGACACCGGCAACATCACCGCTCAGCCCGCCCCCGACACGGCCGGCACCCGCACACCCCGCAAGCCGGCGGCCACGGGCACCGGCCGCCCCCGCCGGCCAGGCACCCTGTGGGCATCACGCACCCCTCACGGCAACCCGGACACCGACGCGCTCCAGCGGCGCCTGGACATCCTCGAAATGATCAAGCGCCGACATGCCCGTCGGCCTGACCGCCCTGCTCACGACCCTCGGCGCGATCTACATCGGCGCCTACACCGACGGCGACATCCACGTCTCCACGAAGCCGCCCAGCCCGGCATCCCCACCGTCGACCATACGTCGACTTCCGCGCGTCCGCCCACGCCAGCGCGCTCGGCAAAGCCAACCTCGCACAGCTCGGCCGCGAAGCCCACCTCGACCACCTCTCCTGCTACCGGCCCATGAAACTGACCGGCCAAACGATCACCGACCAGCAGAACGGCCCCACCCACCTCACCGGCCCGCGCAACGGATGCCGCGGTCAGGGTGCCCCTCCCTTGCCAACCTGACCGTGTCCCTGTGCTCTGCACACCAGTCGAGTGGCCACAACAGTTATGTGAGCGGAAGCACTCAGCCTCGGGCAGCACCACGGCAGCGGGGACCGCCACCAAACCTGGTGGTGGCCCTTGCTGCTGTGTGAGCGGCTGGTTTCCCGCAGATCAGACAGGGTCCAAGACGCGCGCCGCCGTACGCGACCGCGCAAGCACGGTGCAGCGGATCCCACCGCCGGAGTGCCAATCCATCGCCGGACTGACCGCGTCCCCGTGCTCGACACACCAGGAAACCGGAACCAGGCCGCCGCAGTCGTACCGACGGCAGACGCACCCCTCCGCCAAGCCGGCGAACGGCACCCCGTGCCGGACCACCCCGCCCGCCGACCCCTCCGCGGCAGCGCCCCGCAGCCCGGCCAGCCACGCCAGCGTCACCCGCAGACCACCCGACCCCGACCAGAACCGCTCGATCACCCGCACCTCCCCCACCACCGCCAACGGACCGGTACCGGGCGCGATCAGCCGGCGCACCGACGCCCCGCACTCCCCGGCCGCCAGCCCGCCAGAACGTCCGCGTCGTCGTCGGTGGACCAGCCGGACAGGCAGTCCTCGCCCGCCGCGTCCTCGGCCAGGGACAACCACGGGGAAGTCGGCGTACTTCCGGCGCCAGCACGCCACCGCGGCCCGGCCCACCCGGGCAATCCGCCCCACTTCCGCCAGCAGCACCCGATCCTCCCCCGGGACCACCGGGGCAAGGCCGGCAAGCGGAGAGCCGCAGCCCGCGCGGGCGGTGAACACCGCCCGCCAGGCCACCAAGGGCCGGACCACGGGCAACAAGGCGACGGACTCCGCGGGTACAACGGGACCGTGGCCAACCTGGGACGGAAACCGCCCAGATCGGCACAGCCATCACCGGGCCCGGCACCCACGGGATCATGAAGCCGCGGTGCGGGAATATGCCCAACTCGTGGGCGCCCCCGTGATCACGCGCGTTCGCCATGACACAGTGGGCGTGATCAACTGAGGTTGGGCAACAGGCGGGACACCGGTGAGAAGCCTCGTACGGACAACGGTCTTCGCGACGACGATTGCGATGCTGACAGCGTGCGGTGGCAGCGAACAGGCCGCCTACCCCCCAAGCGACTCCGCGGGGCAGAAGATCACGCAGGCACCCGCAGCGCCGGCGGCCCCCTACCGGCTGAGCCTGCCTCCGAGCCTGCTCGGCGGCACCTACAAAGACTCAGACCCTTCCGAGCCGGACGAGAACCTGGCAGACGGAGTGTCAGCCTGGGTAGACCAGCCTGTGTCCGTCCGCGCCACCTACGACGGGCCGAACTACCCCAAGAAGAACTACGGACCCTTCATTGCCATCAACGGCGTTCACGGAACCGTACTCGCACCGGCCCCCGCCCGCGAGGAGTTCCTGCGCCTCCTGGACCACAGCAGGAAATCGGAACCACCCGCCAAGACCGTCATCGGCCCCAAGACAATCGTCCCCGCAGGATCCAGCGAGCCCCTGTCATGCCGCGTCGTCGAGCGCGCCCACACCACCGGCGACGACTTCACCGTGGTGGGACCTGAATGCTCCTGGGCTGACGCGTCGGCCATCGTCAACATCAGCGAGAGCACCGACCCCACTCAGCCGATCCGAGCATCCGACATCGGCCTCGCCGCCTTCGCCACGAAAGTCGCCACCATCCGCAACGAAATCCGCGCCCCCCTCTCATAGCTGCGAGCAGCCACACTCACGGCAGCCGGCTGCCTCGCGTGAACGTCGGGGACGAGACCGAGCCTGACGATCTGGCCCCAATCAAACCGGGTCGGCCGGGAGCTGCTGCACGAAGTAGCCGCGGTGGAGGCCACACGCCTGACGGAAGCCGCCGCGCGCGTGGCAGAGGCTGAAAGCCGTGTCGAGACGGCACAGGCAGAACTGGCCTCGGCCCAGCTACGGGCAGCAGCCTCCAGCCAGACCGCCGCAGCCGTCGACACCCTGTTCCATCGGGCGCAGTAAACAACGCTTCCAGGCCGGGGCTGTCCAGCTGCGCGTGGCACCGAGGAGGTCGCGTACCCTGCGCACACGTCGCAGCAGCAGTACGGACACTGCTACGACGTTGTGGGTTCGGGGCGCGCCTCACGCATAGAGCGTGGGTGCTCGGACAGCCCGCGGCCACAGCGCGGGGACTGGCAGGCGTATTCCGAGCTATACCGGCACTGGAGGACCCTTGCACCTTGTGCAGAGCTCAGATGCCACTGTGCCCGCCGAGCCAGCTCGGAGACGTCCAGACGCAAATCCGTCGTGGCTCCCATGCTCCCCCGCACCCGGGGGCCTCGGAGGGGAGTTCTCAGAAAGCCGATGAAGCATGCTTGGCGCTCCTCTGCCGGGGAAGACAAAGCGCGCTCCGCTGTCCCGCAGGAAGCCGCAATCGGTCGCCGTCCCGTACCGGTCGGTGTTGGGGACGGTCACCGCGGTGACCTCGTCCCAGGTCTCGGGCCGGCCATGGCGGGCTACCGTCACGAAATCCGTGATGCGACTGTCACACCGGACACGTAGAGTCCGCCTGTTCACAGGGGAGGAACTCTAGTTCGATGAAGATCAGCAGAATGGCCCAGGCATCCATAGCGGTAGGTGTCATAGGGGTCCTCGCGGGATGCACACGGGGCGGATCCGAGGCGGGAGACACCGCCGCGGCGGTACGGGCCGAGACGACCAGCTATGGATCCGCCGAGCAGCTGCCTGAACGAATGGCCCCGGACGGTACGACGATCGTGGTCGGGAATCCCGCGGCCCGTTCGACGGTGCAGGTCTATGAGGACCCGCGCTGCCCCGTCGTCGAGGAGTACGAGCAGACCGGCGGCGCAGAACTCCAGGAGCTGCTGCTCGAGGGGGAGATCAAGGCCCAGTACACCTTCGCTTCCTTCAAGGACAACCGGCTCGGCGGCGACGGCTCGAAGCAGGCCGTGAACGCATTGCGCGCCGCGCTGGAGAAGGGGAAGTTCGTGGAGTACCACAGGGTGCTCTTCGAGAATCAGGCTGCCGTCGAAAGCAGCGGTGGGTTCACCCCTGAGCGCCTGCTCAAGCTTGCCGAGGAGGTCCCGGGACTCCGCGATGACGCCTTCGACCTGGCTGTCAGGACGATGAAGTACCGCTCGTACGTCACCGCCTCCCAGCAGGCCTACCAGCAGACCGGCGACGATCCGATCGGCCCCGGCACCCCCACGATCATCGTCAACAGTCACACCATCGACGGCGGTCTCTACGGTGCCAACTTCGAAGCGGACCTGTTCCGCCTTCTGGTGACAGACCTTCACGAGAAGCCCTGGACGTGGAACGCGGCCTACAAGGCTCTCCGGGAGAAGGACGCCTGAACTGGCGTTCGGGGAGTTTGCCCCTTCACTGTCTTGACGCGCAAGAACACCTGCGGGGAGTGTGCCCCCGAGCACAGTGATCCCGGGGGGAAACATGTCCATACCGCCGCCGGCAGATGTACCGATACCGCACTACGCACGTCGCTGCGTTGGCCGGGCGCTCGTGCCGCTGGTGTCGCTGGGGATCTTCTCCTGGGCGCCGTTTGCCTGGACGGCGGTGCGTCAGCGTTCATTCGCTGATGCCGTTCTCGCGGCAGGCTCCCTCGTGACCGTGGTCTGCGCGATGGCATACAGCTGCAGCGGGGGGGCAGTGTTGTCATCTGGATGGTGCTGCTGGCGTTGATGCTGGGCGGCAGTGTGCTGGCTGGTGTCCGTACTCCGCGCGCGCCGCCTGCCGTATCTCCTGCGCCTTCGTTGTCGTCCACCAGGTCAGAGCCGTCGCCGTTGCCCCCCGCGACGGTGGCTGAGACCGATGCTCCATCCGATGTCCCGGTGGCGGAGGAACAGGAAGACGACGGCGGCGGGACGGGCGGCCAGGACTTCGTCGGCCAGGTGGGGATCCAGTTCGGCTATGCCTGCTCCCCCGTCGGCGCTCTCGGCGTCGCCAAGGACGGACGTCCCGCCAAGTGCTTCATGGGCAAAGACGGCCGGGCTCGGTGGGGCTACGACTCGAACCGTGGATGAGGCGTTGCGCGCCGTGGGTGAGGGAACAGCGTGAGCGACCAAAGCGACCCGGATCCCGAAGTGCCTGCGATCCGCGTCTTCGCGGCGGGCCGCTTCTCCCTGCGGGCTGCGGCGTGGCCTTGGGGGCTGGTTTCTCGCCTGTTCTGGTCGACGGTCGCGTGCAGCGCCTCCGTCAAGCCGCTCCGCCTGCCCCGACCAGGTGGGGCTTCGTCAGCCCGGCCAGTCCGCCTCACACAGAGTCGTTGGACCCGGCCAGGTTCATGCCGGCCCGGCCGGCCTCGGCGTCCGCGTCCAGGTCAGGCCAGAGCCGGGTGAGGTGATCGACCTCGGTACGGCGCACGCTGAGCCGGAGGGCGGCCTGCTCGGGGCCCAGGAGGGTGTGCCGGTCGGGGAGGGCGGTCAGGTCCCGGCGGCGGGTGAGGGCGGCCACCTGGGCGCCAGGTGCACATCGACTCCGTGTCCTCGCCGAGGCCGGACCGGCGGACCGACGCTGCCAAGGTGGCCGAGGACGGCCACGCCACCCGTCCGGGCCAGGACGTCGCTACGGCGGTCGTCCTCACCGAAGATGGCGGGCATGTCCGCCAGGGGGCCGCGAGGTCGGCGGCGGCTTCCGGGTCCCGGTCGCGCAGCAGCAGCCAGACCGCGTGCGCCTTGCGGGCCGCGCGCACCGTTTCGAGGTCGGGCCGGGCATGCGCGGCCCCGTCTGCTCAGCGCGCGCGAGGACGACCGCGGCGGGCAGGTCCCCGGCTGCGGCGCCGGGCCCACAGCAACGTCCGCCCTCCAGGCGAGAATGTCCTGCCGGCAGTCGTGCACGGGGCCTCGGCGGACACGGTGGCCGCGGCCGGCGCCTGCTCCCGGCAGGTGCTGGAGGACACCCAGACATCGTCAGCGGGCGCGGGCGCCGCCAGGTCGACATGCCCTTGACCACCAAGCCCTCGACCCCGGACACATCGGGCTGCGGGTGGGTCGGGCATTCTCGGCAGCGGACGAAGAGAGGTCCGAGGTGCCGTGCGGTGGCGTGCCCGCCCAGGATCTGGAGCCGGAAGCCCGCTCCGGTCGCTGTGCTCAGACATCACCAGACCGTCGGGGCGGAGGTGGCCTGAGCGGCCGCGCCCTGCCCCGGCCTCCTGACCCGGACGTGCGTCTGCGCAACTGGCGGCCGAGCCGAGGTCAGCGGCCTCCCCATGGGCACCGTGGAAGCCTTCGACATCGATCGGTGACCCCGCGCACCGGCCGCCGGTGGCGGCACGTCCCCTGCCTCGGTGGGTGAATACGTCGATCGTGTCGCCCTGACCGGCCTGGCCACCGTCCATCCTGCAGCACGGCACCGGCCCGCGGTTGTCATGGGAGCCGAATGCATTGTCAGCCGCGCAGGCGGCGTACCGTCTTTGCCGCGCCCCACACCAGCAGGACGTTCACCGCAGCGCCGCCCACCAGGTAGACCATCGGTCCGAAGGGGTTCGCGGCTTCCGGGGCCGGGCTGCCGAGGAGGGCGTGCAGGGGAACGACCCCGAACACCGTGACCAGCAGCGAGCCCGGGAACGAGAGGAAGTAGAGCGCGGCCAGGTAGCCGTCGCCGGAGGCGCCGGCGAGGCCGCGGGCGAGGCCGGCGGCGGCCATCAGGGCCAGGTAGCCGAGGGCCAGTTCCCGCGCGGCGGGCGCGGGGCGGAAAATTCGGCTCATCGCGGTGGTCCGTCTTTCGGTGGAACGGTAGCGGGTAGGGAGGGCAGCGGAGAGGTCAGCGACCATGAAGGGGTCGCGGGCCTGCCCCATTATTGAACATGTTCAGCGAATTCGGGAGTAGAGCGGCGATCCGGGACGGAACTTGTCGCGGACCACCTTGCGGAGGTGGAGCCGGTCCGCCGCCACCCCGGCCCCGGTCGGGCCCCGCAGTACCGCCCGGACCGCTCAGGTTCCCGCGGGCTGTGCGATTGCTTCTCTGCGGTAGCGGCCGGGCGGGAGGCCGCGTTCGCGGGCGAAGGCCCGGGAGAAGGTGAACTCCGAGGTGTAGCCGACCGCCTCGCCGATGTCGGAGACCAGCCGGTTGGTGTCGCGCAGCAGCCGCGCGGCCAGGGTGATCCGCACTCGGGAGAGATAGGCCAGCGGTGACACGCCGACCAGCTGCTTGAACTGCCGGGCGAAGGCCGGGCGGGACATCGCCACGTCGCGTGCGAGGGATTCCACGGTCCAGGGTTGCTGTGGCGCCTCGTGCATGAGGGCGAGCGCGGCACCGATGCGCGGGTCGCGCAGAGCCGTCAGCCAGGACTGCGGTGCGGAGTGCGGGTCGGCATCCGCGGTGTCGAGCCAGGCACGGATGACCTGGACGAAGAGGACGTCGGTCAGTCGGGAGGCGACGGCCCGCGAGCCGGGCCGCTCCCGTGTGCTCTCAAGGGCCAGGAGCCGGATGATTCCCTGGAGTTCGGGGTCGGCGCTCATGCCGGGGACATGGATCACCGTGGGCAGGGCGGACAGGACCGGGTGTTGCGAGGCGTCGTGGTCGTAGTCGAATTTGCCGCAGACGATGCGTGTGACGGGGCCGTGGCCGCCGAGGTCCAGGATGCCGTCGCGGCCGACCGGGTGCGCGGCTTCCAGCTCCGCGTACGGGACGGCGGCCTGCTCCGGGCTTCCGGCCAGGTGATGGGGCTCGCCCTGCGGGAGCAGGACGACGTCCCCGGGCACCAACTGGCGTGGCGGCTGCTCGGCCACGCGCAGCCAGCAGGTCCCCTCGGCGATCAGATGGAATCCGGCAGTGCCCAGCCGCTCCAGGCCACAGCCCCACCCCGAGCCGCGGGCGCGGAGCTGGGCGAGCAGAACCCCTTTGAACGCGGTGGCCGCCAGCACATCCCCAAGAACATCCATACCCAGGACCCTATCCTCACTCTTCCTCTCTTCAAGCGAGAGGAAAGGTCAAGTTTTATGAGAGTTCCTGCCATGGAGCGGCGTCTCCTGTCTCCATAGAGTCAATGTCGTGAGGGAGCGCACGGCGAATCCCCACATCCGCCATCCACTCCGACCATGGAGAACAGCATGAGCAAGGTCTGGTTCGTCACCGGCTCCTCCCGCGGCTTCGGCCGTCAGTTCGTCGAAGCGGCCCTGTCCCGCGGGGACAAGGTGGCCGCGACCGCCCGCAACGCCGACACCTTGTCGGACCTGGCCGCCACCTACGGCGACGCCGTCCTCGCACTCGACCTGGACGTGACCGACAAAGCCGCGGTCAACGAAAGTGTCACGCGGGCCAACGAGCACTTCGGCCGCCTCGACGTCATCGTGAACAACGCCGGCTACGGCCTGTTCGGCGCCGTCGAAGAACTGACCGAACAGGCCCTGCGCGACCAGCTGGAGACCAACCTGTTCGGTGCCCTGTGGGTCACCCAGGCCGCCCTGCCGTACCTGCGCGAGCAGGGCAGCGGCCACATCGTGCAGATCTCCTCCACCGGCGGTGTCGCCTCCTGGCCGCTGGTGGGCGGCTACCACGCCTCGAAGTGGGCATTGGAGGGCCTGAGCGAGTCCCTGGCCCAGGAGGTCTCCGGCCTCGGGATCAAGGTCACCCTGGTCGAGCCCGGCGCCTACGCCACCGACTGGGGCGGCTCCTCCGCCGTCTCTGCCGACCCGATCCCGGTCTACGACGGCGTACGCGAAGCACTGGGCGCGTTCATGCAGACCCTCGACTTCGGCAGCCCAGCCGCCGCGGGCGCCGCGCTGCTCAAGGTCGTCGACTCCGACAACCCCCCGCTGCGCGTCTTCTTCGGCACCCAGGGCAACGACATGCTCCCGCAGGTCTACGCCGACCGCCTCAAGACCTGGGCCGACTGGCAGGACCTCGCCGTCGAGGCCCAGGGCAGCACCCCTGCGGCCTGAACGAGCCCCGCATCTGTCCTGACATCCACCCGTGTGCCTCGGCCATCCCGCCCGAGGCGCCCGGCGGCACCCTTCACCGGTGTCACGCCACCCATCCCCGAACAGGAACGACACCCATGAAGCACCTCTTCGAGCCCTACTCGCTGCCCTCCACCACCCTCAACAACCGTGTCGTCATGGCACCGATGACCCGCGCCCGCCGCCCCGACCACGTCCCCGGCCCCGACACCGCCGAGTACTACCGCCAGCGGGCCGGCGCGGGACTGATCATCACCGAAGGCGTCTTCGTCTCACCCCAGGCCCAGGGCTACTCCGACGTGCCGGGCCTGTGGACGGACGAGCAGCGGGCCGGCTGGGCCGTCGTCACCGACGCGGTGCACGACGCGGGCGGGCGTATCTTCGCGCAGCTGTGGCACGTGGGACGGGTGTCCCATACCTCCCTCCAGCCCGCCGGAGCGGCACCGGTGGGCCCCAGCACCCTGCAGGCTCAGGCCCACGCCTGGGTCCAGGGAGTCGGATTCCTCGACGCGAGCAGGCCCCGGGCTCTGGGGACGGACGAGATCCCGCGCCTGACGGCCGACTTCGCCGACGCGGCCGCCCGCGCGGTCCAGGCCGGCTTCGACGGAGTCGAGCTCCACGGCGCGCACGGCTTCCTTTTCGAACAGTTCCTCAACCCGCACGTCAACGACCGCACCGACCGGTACGGCGGCTCCGTCGAGAATCGCGCACGGTTCCTCCTCGAAGCCCTCGATGCCCTCATCGACCGCATCGGCGCGCAGCGGGTCGCCGTACGCCTGTCGCCGTTCACCCGTGCCAGCGACCTGCCCGCCGACGACCAGGCCGAAGCGGTGTACGCCTACCTCGCCCCGGAACTCGCCCGCCGCCACCTCGCCTACGTCCACCTCAGCGACCTCCGCCTGGGCGGTGCGGCGGACGTCCCCGAGGACTTCCTCAAGACATTCCGAGCGGCCTACGACGGAACGATCCTCCTGGCCGGCGGCCTCGACCGCACCCGCGCCGAAGAACTCATCGCCTCCGACCTCATCGATCTCGCCGTCTTCGGCAGGCCGTTCATCGCCAACCCCGACCTGGTGGAGCGAATGCGCCACAACCTGCCGCTGGCGACCCCGGACCCCGACACCTTCTACGGTGGTGGCGCCGTGGGCTACACCGACTACCCGCACCATGACGGCAGCGCCGCGTGAACCGGCTCGGACCACACTGCGCACCGCGCCCTGCCCGTGGTCTGTTCCAAGCCTGCCCGATGAAGTCCCCCGAGGCATGACGGCTCCCCAAGCCGTGATGCCGGATCCGCCACACCGGGCGGGGCTTCACCGGCGTGATCCACGTAGCCGGGACGAACACGATGCGAAAGGGCTCACCCTCTTTCGAAGGTCCTGACGTCCATGCCGGCCATCGGCGTCAGGACCGGAGCCCGGATCCTGATCGAGGTCGAGGTCGAGGTCGACGACGGCAGCACCTTCCCGACCGCAGGCCACCTCGCCGCCTACGCCGGGCTCGCCCCCGCGACCCGCAGCTCGGGGTCGTCGATCCGCGGCGAACAACCCTCCAGACGGGGAAACAAGCAGCTCAAACGGGCTTTCTTCCTCTCCGCGTTCGCGGCCCTGGGGGACCCGGCATCGCGGGCCTACTACGACAAGAAGATCGCTCAGGGAAAGCACCACACCCAAGCCCTGCTCTGCCTCGCACGACGCCGGGCAGATGTCCTCTTCGCGATGATCCGGGACGGAACCTTCCACGAACCGCAGCCTGTTCGGACGATCGCTCCGCAGACCTAGAGCATGGTCAGGAGGTGATCCGTGGGGCCGTAGTCGATCTTCCAGTCGGCATAGACCCCACAGAATCCATCCTTGATGCACCGCAGGCCCACGGTTACCCAGCGGACCGATCCGTCGTCGCCGAGCGAGAGCGCGACCGCGGCCTCGAATTCCTCGCTCCCGCAGGGGCAGCCGGCTGCACCGGGCGCGTCGTCCTCCCAGGACTCCTCGTTCCAGTACTCCTCGCTATCCGCGATGAACGCACGGCTGCCGCAGCCGGAGCACTCCCGTTCCGCTCCGGACGCATTGACCAGCACGAAGAACACCCGGCCGCCGCACTCACACACGGAAGCACCGATCTTCACCGGGCGGCCGTCGACGGCATCCCGCAGGAACACCGCGAGCTCCTCGGGGGCACCCTCACCAACCTGATCATCAGCTTGCACGGACACATCGTTCCAGACGCCCGAACTCACACCCGACCAGCTTGACCAAAGACATAGGGGCCCCCGGCGGCCAGCTCGGACAGTGCGTCGGCGTCCTCGTCGGTGAACCAGCCGGACAACCGGTCCTCGCCGGCCGCGTCATCGGCGTACGAGGGCGAGCGGCGCGCCAACTGGTCGAGCTGGTCCGCGCCGGCCTGGTGGTCAGCCTCTGCCGGGCCACCTTCTCGCCGGCCCCCGGCGTCGCCGTCCGCCCTGACCGCTCCGTCACCGGCGGTGGATCACCGCGCTGCCCGAAGCCCTGTCGTGCATGCCACGGCGGTCCTTGCTGAGGTTGATCGACGAGACGTTGGCGACACACAGCACCGGGATGCCGGTCACCACGAGGTTCGTGAAGTGCCGGGCGACCGCCGAGCCGTAGCCGATGCGCTCGCCGGTCTCGAAGCGCACCACTTCGAGGCGCAGGGCCCGCTTGCCCGGAGTCGCGCCCCAGCGCGACACGCTCAGCGGGGAGTAGAGCAGGAAGAAGGCCACGACCCAGAGCGCGGCGGTCGAGCGCCAGATCACACCCGCTTCACCATCGGCGACACCGGCCGTCGTGAGAATCCGGTCGAGGCCAACCAGCGGAACGAGAATGACCGCGACAGCGATGACCAGGTCAACGGCAGTTGCGGCGCAGCGCGGCAGGAGACCCGCCGGAGAGCCGGCACGGGCGCCCGAAGCCGCCCGGAACCGGCCGAGGTCGCCACCGGAGGCCATGGAGTTGAACATGTCGATTCCGCACATCGCCGGAATCCTACATTCCGCTAATACGTGGGGTTCCCCGGTGGGGTGCCGCCGTGGCCACCGCGGGGAATGCGATGGCCACGGCGGCAGCTGAGGAACGAAGAGCAGCCCTGGGGAGAATTCGAGATCCGCATCACCGGGCCCGACCCCGGTCGGCCCTGATCTCCTCGCGCTGCCCGGTCACGTCCGGCTCCGCGAGCAGCATCACGAGGGCACGGGCCTCGCCGTCGCCGAGCAGCGGGCGGCGCGGTTCGTCCTCGTCGTGGTCGAGCAGTCCGTCCAGCAGGCCCGCGCCCTTACAACCCTGCAGCGTGGAACGTCTGGTCGTCTTCTCCGTGCGAGCAGCCACAGCGACCCCGGCCCGCTGGGCGCGCTAACCCGGATGGTCCGCACCGCCTGGGTCTCAGCTGCGGTGTTGGCCTCGGTGATGATCCGGGCGTTGAGCGGGCGGAGCTGGGTGGCGTATGCGGGAGAGTCGGGGCGCAGGTCCAGCTGCCCGGTCTCCGTGTGGAACGCCGTGGCTGTGACGTGTGCGGCCAGGTGCGGGGGGAAGTCGGCGGCCGCGATGTCCAGCCATCCAGGATGCTGCCGCCGGCGGTGGGGATGTCCCAGGCGTGGTTGGCCATCAGCCCCTGGAGCACGGTGCCAGACCCGGAGACCTCGCGTCCGTTATGCCGCGACGCCGCGGTGCGCGCATGCCCCGGTAGGCCCGGGCGGTGCACACCGCCGCCCCGGCCCTCAGCACCTCCACGGCGCCCGAGGGCCGGGGGCGGTGGGCCGTCATCCTCCGACCAGGGCCCCGGTCCGCGTCTCCTTCTCGGACGGGCGGCTGAGCGGACCGGGCCACCAGGCACGCCGTCCCAGGTCGCGGACGAGGGCGGGGACCAGGAGGGACCGCACCACCAGGGTGTCGAGGAGGACGCCAAAAGCGACAATGAACGCGATCTGGACCATGAAGGCCAGCGGGATCACCCCGAGGGCCGCGAAGGTGGCGGCGAGTACCACTCCGGCCGACGTGATGACGCCGCCCGTGGCGGTCAGGCCGATCCGCAGCCCCTCACGGACACCGTGCCGCACGGACTCCTCCCGTACCCGGGACATGAGGAAGATGTTGTAGTCCACGCCCAGGGCGACGAGGAAGACGAACCCGTACAGGGGCACCGACGCGTCGGTGCCGGTGAAGCCGAGGACGTGCTCGAAGACGAGCGAGGCGATGCCCAGCGTGGCCGCGAAGTTCAGCGCGACGGTCGCGACCAGCAGCGCCGGGAGGACCAGGGAACGCAGCAGCGCGACGAGGATGAGCAGGATGATCGTGAGGACGACCGGGACGATCAGCGTCCGGTCCCGTTCCGCGGTGCGCTGGGTGTCGTACTGCTGCGCGGTGTAGCCGCCGACGAGCGCGTTCGCTTCGGGCACGGCATGGAGGGCGGTACGCAGCCGGGCGACGGTGTCCTTGGCCGCGTCGCTGTCCGCCGCGGCAGACAGGGTGGCGTCGATCCGCACCCGTCCGTCGACGACTAGGGGAGAGGCGGGCGAGGGCCGGCCGGCGGCGTCGACGGGCACAGCCGAGTCGACGCCTTCGACCCGGGCGGCAGCCTCGGCCACCCGGGCGGCTGCCGGTGCGTCGGCGATTATCACCGCCGGGTTGCCGGATCCTCCGGGGAAGTGGCGGGCGAGGGTGGACTGTGCGGCCACGGAGGGCGCGTCGTTGACGAAGATCTCGTCGAGCGGTACGCCGCGGGAGTTCAGGGTCGGGGCGAACGCTGCGCAGGCGATCATGGCCACCAAGGTGGCCGTCCACACCTTGCGCGGGGCCCGGTCCACCAGCGCGGCGACCCGGCGCCAGACGGTGTGCGAACCGTCCTCCGACTCGGCGGTCCTGGGCCGGGCGGGCCAGTACGCGGCACGGCCGGTCAGCATCAGCACCGCGGGGAGGAAGGTCAGCGTACTGAGCACGGCGCAGGCGATGCCGATGGCTCCGACCGGTCCCAGCGCCCGGTTGTTCGACAGGTCGCTCACCAGCAGCGCGATCAGAGCGAGGGCCACGGTGGCGGCACTGGCGACGATGGGGCCGAAGGAGCGGGGCAGCGCCGCCCGCATGGCGACGTAGCGGTCGGCGCCGGGCCGGCCCAGCTCCTCGCGGTAGCGGGCGGAGAGCAGCAGGGCGTAGTCGGTGGCTGCTCCGATGACCAGGATCGAGAGGATGCCCTGCACCTGCCCGTCCACGCGTACGACCCCCGCGTCCGCGAGCCAGTAGACGATGCCGCAGGCCAGCCCCAGTGCGAACACCGCCCCCACGATGATCGTCAGGGGCAGGAGCACGCTTCGGTAGACGAGCAGGAGGATCAGCAGGACCGTGGCCAGGGCGACGCCGAGGAGGAGGCCGTCGATGCCGGCGAACGCGCCGGTGAGATCGGCCTGGGTCGCGGCGGGGCCCGCGATCCACACGGTGGTGCCGGGCACCGCCAGGGCCCGGTCGCGGAGCGTGTCGAGGGTCCCGGTCAGCTCTTCGCCGAGGTCGGGGCGGAGCTGGACGACGGCGCGGAGCGCGTCGCCGTCCTCGGCGGGCAGTGCCGGGGAGGGCGCTCCGACGACGTACGGGGCGCCCGCCAGACCGGCCACCGCGCGGGTCGCCCCCTCCTGGCTGCCGGCGGCGAGGGGGCCTCCGTCGTGGGCGGTCCACACGACGATCGCGGGCAGCGTCTGCTCCTGCCTGAACGCCTGCCGCTGCTCGATGACCCGGGTGGACTCCGCACTCCGGGGCAGGAACGCGGCCTGGTCATTGCTGGACACCTCTCCCAGCTTGCCCGCGTACGGGCCGAGGCCACCGCCGAGGCCGAGCCACACGACGAGCAGGACGAGGGGAAGCAGGAAGCGCCACCGGGAAGCGCGTCTGGTCATCTGGGCTCCGAGCTCTTTCACAACCGTCAAGAATCTCAATGATTGAAATAAATGCTGGCATGTGCGGGCCGACGACGTGTACTCGGGTCGCCGGACGACGCTCAACCCACTCTTCGCACCGGGAAGCCGCCCCGGATGCACCGGGGGGAAGGATCAAAGGATCAGCGGCGCGGTACGCGCAGCGCCGCCAGCTCTTCGTTGAGCGTGGTGAGGAAACGCAGCGCAGTGGCGAGCTCCTGCTCGTCGAAGCGGTCGGTGGCCCGGGAGGTCGCCTCCGCCAGGGGCAGGAAGTGCCGGCGCGCGGCCGCCCGGGCACCGGCCTCGTAGTGCACGTGGACCACCCGTCGGTCCGCGGTGTCGCGCGACCTGCGGATGTGGCCGGCCTTCTCGAGGCGGTCGAGACAGGCGGTCACCGCCCCCGAGGTCAGGCCCAGATGTTCGCGCAGCCGCCCGGGGGTGAGCGGATCGGGGCTGTCCAGGACCACCGAGAGGGCCTGTACGTCGGTCGGGTGCAGTCCCTGGGCGAGCGCGAAGCCGTGGACCAGCCTGCTGATCTCCCCGTGCGTACGCCGCAGGGCGACGGCGAAGTCCTGGAGGCTGCCGGGAGTGCTGGTCGTGTCTCGGTCATCGCTACTGGCCACACGATCAGCCTATAGAAGCCTCCTCCGGCCGCCGGAACGGCGGACGCCGAAGGGAGGACGCATCCGTGACGTTCCGTGGTGCCGAAAGGTCATCAGGAAGAGACTCGTCCCCACCGGGGCCGTCGCACGTCGGAGGCCGACCCCATGGAATGGCTCACGTGACTGTTTCGGTGGTCCTGTTCACCTCGGACCTGCGCATCCACGACCATCCGCCGCTGCGTGCGGCGCTGGCTGCCTGACCGACCCAAGAGGTCGTCTCAACTGGCTTGATCACTAGGCTACCCGACCCGCATCAACAGCGAGCCGACTACGGGCGCGCGGGTTCCTCCGTCAGCCCGTTCAGGAATCCACGAACCGGCGTGCTTCCCACCGCCAGGCGCTCGCGTTCGATCCGGTCGGCGTCCGAGTGCCGGCCCTCGCCGAGGAGGAGCTCGCCCTGCCGCTCGGTCACCACGTCCCCGGCCGCCAGGCGAATAGTGACCGCCCGGCGATGCCAGCCATCTCGCCAACCGGTGAGACGGCATCGCAGTTGACCGAATCACATCAATACCATCCAGCGCTGTACCGCCGGTAACGGCTGGCCGGGCGCACCTGCACTGCGCCCGCCCGGCCTGTCGCTACCCATAGAGGAGAAGGACAGCAACACCTACATCTGCAGGAAGTAGCCACCTCGTCCCGCCCCGGCCCCGGGGGCTGGACGCCAACCTGACAGGAATGACATGAGTCAGCCGCCAGTTCCCCCAATGCTCACCCCTGGGCCCAACGAGCCGCCGAATACCCTGCGCGGCATCCGCGATGCCCTGGAGGCAGGCCAGGGGCATCCCGAAGACCTGGCCGACTTCGATGCCGAGATAGCCCGGATCGTTGTCGCCTACGGCAAGCGCATCACCGCGAAGAAGGCCATGGACGCGGTGTCCGCGCCGCCTGGCTACGACCCCGACCCGGAAGACGCACTGCAAATCACCAGCGTCCGGCAGGGCATGAAGCTGTTTGGCGGTGTCCTGGGAGCCGTGTGGAAGGAAGTTCGTGCCGAGCAGGCAGTACGTGACCTTCGCCCCCAGAAGGACCGGGCACACGAACGCTGGGAGAAGGTCTGCGCCAGAGTCGAGGAACTGCCGATGCACAGACAGGAGATCGGCTGGCGGAAGATCAAGCAGCATCTCAAGGACGCGGAACTCAGCCTCGGCGAACTCTCCGATTGAGTCCGCACCGTCTGTCCACGGCGGCGCCGACCGAGCCGTGAAGCGGCCGCTCTGCGATCAGCATCCGGCGGCCGGGCTGGTCGGGCATACCCGCAATGCGCCCGCCCAAACCCTACTCCCCAACTCAAGCACAAGAAGGAAAGACTCCGTTGAGCAGCATCGGCTCCGGCGGGCGGGTCCTGCCGGCCCGCCCTGGCGACCCGAAGAAGATCGGCCCGTACCGGGTCATCGGGCGTCTCGGCTCCGGGGGCATGGGTACCGTCCATGCCGCCCTCGACCCGCAGGGCGTCAGGGTAGCGGTCAAGGTCATCCACTCCGCGCAGGCGCAGGACCCGGAGTTCCGGGCCCGCTTCCGCCGCGAAGTCCAGCTGTCGGCCCGTGTGTCCGGCCCGTGCCTGATACCGCTGCTGGCGGCCGACCCGGAGGCCGAAGGGCCGTGGCTGGCCACCGGGTACGCCCCCGGCCCCACGCTCAACCAGCATCTGTCCGCCCACGGCATCCTCACGGACGGCTCCCTGTACGCGCTCGCCACCGGAACCGCACAGGCGATGGCGGCGATCCACCACGCCGGGGTGGTCCACCGGGATGTGAAGCCGCAGAACGTCATACTCAGCCCTGCCGGGCCCCGCGTCCTGGACTTCGGTATCGCCCATGCCGCCGACGGTACAAGTGTGACCCGAACCGGCTTGGTGACCGGTACCCCGGGCTGGATCAGCCCCGAGCAGTACCGCACCGGGATGGCGGGGCCGGCCGGGGACGTGTTCGCCTGGGGCGCGCTCATCGCCTACGCCTCCACCGGCCGTCTCCCGTTCGGCACCGGCGCTCCCGATGTGGTCGCCTTCCGGGTCATGTCCGGTGAGGCCGACCTCGACGGCATACCCGACGACCTGCGGGACATCGTGGAGCGCGCCCTGGCCAAGGAACCCGAGGACCGCCCCACGGCCGAGGAAGCAGCCGAGCTGTGTGCGCTCCTTCTGTCTGCTCAGGCCACGCAGGTCATCGCCCCGGACGCCACGCCTACCCTGGTCGGTGACCTCGTCGCGGCCGAGTGGGACATGCCCACCCTGGACGACCCGACCTGGCACGCCCCACCCGTGTCCGGGCGAGGCAAGGGGCTGTTCCTCACCGTCGGAATTGCCGCAGCCCTCGCGGGCGGCCTCACCGGAGGACTCCTCGCGCTGCCCTCCGAAGGCCGCAACGATCACCACAGCAGCAACAACACCACTCAGGGCAGTACGTCGAACAGCGCCGGTACCGTCGCCCCTCCTGCGACCGGTGCACCGCCTGCCAGTACTGGTAGGAACCAGAACTCGGGCGGCACGACCACCGGCGAGGACGGACCCACGATCGCCACCTGGAAGCAGGCCAGAGGCCCCCAGAGCCCGGCGGAGAACGACGGCCGTCCCTCCCTCGGCAACGGGATACTCCTCGAACCCACCGACTATCCCGACCAGGAGTACAAACTCACCTTCCACGAGCCCCGCGAGGAGATCTACGTGGCCGCCAGCGGCGGGCGGGACCTCAACACCGCGATGGTGCAGGAGCTGGCCAAGACCATATGCATGTCGTTCAAGCACCTCTCCGAGTCCTACAAGGGCATGCCCTACAGCACCTACGTGATCGTGGACACCGGCTCGAAGGACAGCCCCCGCATCGCCTGGGTGGACAACTTCCGTACCAACAGCTCCTGTTCCACCAGCGCCAGCGACCGCACCACGAACCCCAAGGAGGGACAGGCCGCCGACTGGTACCCCGACGCAGGGGGACTCGCCGGCGCCCAGAAGCCTTCCAGCGACCCGGACCTGATCCGCACCGCCGGAAGCATCGCCACCACAGTCATGAATGAGTGGAACGGCAACATCTCCGGCGACGACGACCACAACCGGCTGACCCACTCCAACATGAGCATCGGCTTCGACCCTGAGAGCCGCGTGATGTACGTATGGGCGACCAAGCCGAAGTGGGACAAGGCCACCCGCGACGACTGGGGCCACGAGGCCGCACAGCAGTCCTGCCAGATGCTGACCGCCGAAGCCAAGAAGTGGGCGAACTTCCCCTACAACAATTACGCCGTCCTCGTTGATGACCCTGTCGACGGCAGTGACTGGATGCGCTGGGGCAGCATCGGAGACTGCACCAAGGCGTGACGGCTCCGGCCCACGCGAGGGGCGGCCCACCGCTGTCTGATGTCGCCGACCGTCCGCAGTGACGCCGGCCTGCCGCACAGGTTGCGGCTCAAGTCCGCCACGAACGTCGCAAGTAGCCGAGCGCACCCCGGCCCCTGACCTCAGAGGCCGGGGTGCCGTACGAAAGGAATTGGACTGGACATCAAGGGGATAGCCGACTTGGGCGAGGGCCTGGGTGGCTGCGTCGGTGACAGTGGAGAGCGTTCGTCGTCGGCTGCGGAGAACAGTCGCTTGGTCGAGAGCGACGGAATGTTGTCGAGTTTCAGGAGCGCCGGTGCGACACAGGGATGGAGACAGGCACCGGCCATGTGTGTCGGCCGTCGTGCGCCGGGCAGGCTGGATCCGGAACCGGCGGCAGGGCTTCCCGAGAACTGGGTTCCGGGACGCTGCGTGGTTCACCCCGAGCAGGTGACCGAATACCCGAGCTGGGACCTTCCCGAGGAGCTCTACGACGTGCTCAGAGGCCGCTTCGAGGCACTGCTCGCCGAAACCGGCCTGCGGTACTCCTACCACCTCGCGGAGGCGCCAGGGATCAAGCTGGGCGGCTACCCGGGCTGGACGCAAGAACCGGTATGGCCCGACTGCGAAGGGTGCGGCGGCAGGATGGAACACCTTCTGACCGTGGCCAGCTGGGAATTCGACGGTGAGTCCTGGCGCACGTGGCTCCCTGATGAGGACCGAGCCGACGAGAACGAATCGGGCAGCCGGAGATGGAGGCGCGACGCCCACAACCCCGCCGAACTGTGCCTCGGCGACGCCGGAGGCGTCTACGTCTTCGAATGCCGCATCTGCCCCGAGCGCCCCATCGGACACTGGTTCGACTGCTCGTGACCGCTGGGTGCCCGTGCCCGCTGCACGGCACGAACACACCGCGAAGGGAACCAGTCGGCCGTTCTCGAAACTCGGCAACACGGATCTCTGGCTACGTAGGCGACTCACAGAAACGGTTGCAGCCGGTTTCGAGGAACGGTCGCGGCTGGTGGTTGTGGGGAATGTCGGCGAGATCTGGGAACAGTGCCGGTTGCTCCCAGCGGTGCGCGCCGGCCGGATCTGTCACCCCTGGAACGGATCAAGAGAGCACCCATTGAGGCGGGTGTCCCGGGTCGGTCGGGCAGATGAAGACGTGCAGGTCACGGTCGCGGCCGAAGCGGAGCCGGGTGGGCTGGGTGACGGACTGGCCGCCCCGGATCGAAGCCATCCCCTGTAGGGACGGATCGCGGTCTTCCAGCGGCATCCAGCTGTGCGAGTCGGAGTCCATCTCGTAGCCCTCAGCCGTCAGCAGGAGCCGCATCGGGGCTGCACAGGACTCGCATGTGATGTCCATCGGGCCCGTGGACGCCCAGCTGGGAAAGCCGCCGACCCGCCAGCCGGGCGGGATCGAGAGAGCGCCCTGGTAGTTCGGTGCGTTGCGGCCGCCTTCCGCCGTCTGGGCGTCGTCCCAGGCGTCGATGCGCGCGATCAGAGCCGCGGGCAGCGTGCCGTCCTCCGCCCACGGATAGGTGTCCACCTCCTCGGGGTGCACGACACAGGGTTCGGGAAGTTCGTTCTCCCATCGGAGCAATGGCACTTCGGGCGCGGCATCCAGGAAGCGGTCCGCGCGCTCGGTCTGCGCGGCCTGCCGCCACTGCAGAAGGTATCGGCGCTCGAGGTAGGGGCCGTGGGTGCGCGGGCAGCGGAAGAGCTGCACCAGGTCAGCACCGCCGGGACCGGCGGCCAGGCCGGGTATGTCCCGGCCGAAGAACTGGGCGAGCCCCACGAAGGGCACCGGCCCGCCCTCCCCCGGGCTGCCGGCGCCGGGCCACGGGCGGCTCCGGAGCCGCACTCCCGCGGCCCGGGCGGCGCGGATCTCCTCCGGTGGGTACCCCTCGGTCTCGGGCTCGTGCGGCTCGCGGCAGACCGGCCACGGCTCGCCGCTCGGCCACAGCAGCGGCCCGCCGACATGGCTGTCGTGCCGCCCGGGTTGCCCCGGCCGTGGGTGCAGGCGGGTCGTCCGCCCTCGATATGCCGCCAGTTCCGGGAACACTGCCTCCACGGCAACCGGCCTGGCCGGCGTCGTCCTGGTCATACCCGGAACGTACGCGGCCGGGACCGCATCCCGCGAACGACAGACCCTATGGCTTCGTGATCCGCCGGACGCTGCCTAACCGACGCCGGGCTGCCGCGCGTTGTACGCGGGTCGAGGTAGATGCACTCACGAGGTACCCGGGTCCCCTTCGTCTACGCGCGCGGCACTGCGGGTAACATGCGAACACTTTCCGGGGGGATGGTTCGGTTCCTTGCTTGTTCTGGCCGCGATCCGCCTTGCGCGTTTCGCGAAGATCGGTGACGCCTCCGCCCGGCTCACCTGACCCAGGGGGATTCCTTTGTCTTCTTCGCGCTCCAAGCGCCTGGGCCGCATCGCGGCCTGCACCGCCCTCGCCGTCGTGGCGGGTACCCTGCTGTCGGCCGGACCGGCCTCCGGCGCCCCGCTGGAATCCTCGACCACTCCGGGCAAATCCACGTTCGCCTCCAAGCCTGCCAAACCGCGTCTGGACCTGGATGGGGACGGCCGCAGCGACGTGATCTTCCGCACTTCACGGGGTCCCGCCTACGCCGTCCTGACCAGTACGAACGCGCATGTCGGCACGGCCACCGGATACACGCTGAACGGGCAGGACAAGGAGGTCTTCCGGGATATCGTCGCGCTCGGCAACATCCGCGGCGGCTGGGGCACCGAAGTCCTCCAGTGGTCCCGCGACGGCCGGCTGTCCCTGCACCAGGCGTACAAGGGCGGCACCCAGGCCCCGACGTGGACCGGCACCGGCTGGAACATCTACAACAAGCTGATCGCTGCGGGTGATCTCACCAAGGACGGCCGCGGCGACCTCCTGGCCCGCACGCCTTCCGGTGACCTCTACCTCTACCGCGCTACCGGCGCCGCGACCGGCAACCCCTTCGCCGACCGGGTCAAGGTCGGCGGCGGCTGGGGCATCTACGACCAGATCATCGGTGCCAATGATCTGGACGCCGACGGCATCGCCGACCTGCTGGCCAAGGACCTGAGCGGCAACCTGCACTACTACAAGGGCACCGGCTCTGCCACCGCCCCCTTCAAGGCCCGCACTCTGGTCGGCGGTGGCTGGAACGCCTACAACAAGATCGCTGCAGGCGACGACCTCACCGGTGACGGCAAGGCTGATTTGTGGGCCATCACCCCCGACGGCACTCGATATCAGTACGCCAGCAAAGGCAACGGCGCCTTCTCCCCCCGTATGAACGTTGGCCCCGGCTGGACGAAAGCCGACTTGTACGTCAACTCCGGCGTGACCCCTCTCTACGGCAAGCACGGCGTGCAGGGCGTGGATGCCTCGGAGGTCGTCTGGGAGCACAGCAACCTGACCAATGGCCGGTTCGACGCCAAGCCCGCCGCCTACTGGGAAAACCTGCCGGCCCGTATGACGCTGGTCAACGCGGCTGCCGTATACAAGTACGGCTGGAGCCTCCGCTACGGCTGGGACGGATCCACCCTGGTCAACTCAGCCGGCGGCCCGATCAAGGGCAACTTCGCCGGCACCAACCTGGTCCTCGGCCCCGGTGACCTTACCGGGGACGGCCTGGGCGACCTCCTGACCCGGGACGCCGGCGGCACCCTGTGGCTGCGCGTCGGCAACGGCACCGGCGACTGGTTCGGCGCCCCCACCAAAGTCGGCCCTGGCTGGGGCGCGTACAAGTCCATCGTCGGCGGCGGCGACATCACCGGTGACGGCCGCACCGACATCGTGACGGCGGGGACCGAGGGGCAGCTGTACCTCTACCGCGGCACCGGCAACGCCACCGCCCCCTTCGGCGCGCGCGAACTCGTCGGCTCCGGCTGGAACTCCTACAACGGCCTCGCCTCCCCTGGTGACCTCAACGGCGACGGCCGCGCCGACCTGATCGCCCGCGACTCAGCCGGCGACGTGTGGCTGTTCAAGGCGACGGGCCACGGCGGCACCAAGTCCTTTGCCGCCCGCACCTACCTGGACAAGGGTTGGAACAAGTACCGGCAGTTCAACTGACCGGTGCTGCCGAGAACGGCTGAGCAGGCCGGCACGTTGGCCGGCCTGCCTATCCCCTGGGCCAGTCGGCCGGCGCGGCATCGGACGGGGGTGAAGTTTGGGCGCAGCCATGTCGTTGCGGAAGCCGGGCCGTGGCACTGTGATCGAGCCACTCGATCACCGACCTCGGCTGCGGTGCGATCGCCAGGCAGCGGGCAAGGCGGCCCAGACCGGTGGGCGTGACGTCGGGTTCGTGGGCAAGGAGAGTTTCGACGCGAGTGTTACTCCGTGACCCGCGCCGGCAACGGAAGTGCAGCCGGTGCGGACGGCAGCGGCCTCCCGCCGGGAAGAGCGCCAACGGCGGGTTCCTCTGCTACAGCTGCTGGCCGCGGCCGTCCGAGCTGAACGCGCTGTGGCCAGATGCGGCCCGTCCGCAAGAGGAGGCCGGAAGGCCCGATCTGTACGGGCTGCTACCGGGTGCCCTCACGCCAGTGCGGGGGCTGCGGGGAGATCGGGCCGGTCCAACGGCGCGACGCGGCCGACGGCCGCCCGGACGGCGGCGCGGCGCAAGGCTGGGGCGCGACGGCGGGTTCCACTGTGGATCGTGCAGGCCTCGCCAGATTCGGCTGTGCGGGGTATGCGGGCGGGAGTGCAAGGTGCATACGACGTGGCCGCTCGGGCCGGTCTGCGGTCCCTGCTACATCCGTCGCCGCCACCATCCCGCCCCTTGCCCATCGTGCGGTCAGCCCGGAACGTTGGTTGGCCGCACCGAGACCGGGGACGAGCACTGTGGAGCGTGCTGTGGGGCCGGCCCGGTCTTCACCTGCGTCACCTGTCAGAGCACCGGCAATCCCCACTCGCAGGCCCGCCCGGCGGTGGCGCCGGTGGAGGATCCTGGGTCCGTGCCGGTGCTGCGGGACGGGCCCGTCGAGGAGCCGGCGGAGTCCGTCCGCCGCGGCCCGGCGGGAGAGACGGTGGTCGGCCCCACGCCGGCCGGCACGCCCCTGACCCGGCAGGCGCGACCGCCGGACGGATCCGACCATCTCGAACTGTGGGATCCTTGTGCGGTTTCCGCGCGTATGATCGGCGCCTGTCAACGGGGAGGCATCGACATGCCAGAGGACTTCGGCCGGCACGTGGACATGCGGCTGAACAGCGGACCGCCAGAACCCCAGGCTCCGATGGGCGGGGCGCCGTCGGTGGTGCCGTACGCTCCGGGCGTCACGCCGCCGTCAGGACTGTTCGCTCCGGGCCCGTCACCGGACTTCGCGTCGACGCCGGAGGAGAAGAAGGCCGCCGCGAGCACGATCGAGACCGAGCTGGAGCCGAACACCAAGAAGGCCGCGGAGCTCGCGGACGACACCACCAACACAGCCCAGAAGGGGTTCGAGGGGTGGGACACGGCCGCCGGCCTCAAGAAGGTCGCGGACACGTGGGACCAGCAGGTGAGGAACCTGATGGGCCGCCTGGCCTCGGAGAAGACCGCCCTCCGTGGCACCTCGGGGCTTTTCGTACGGAACGACACCGGCCTGGGCAGCCAGTTCCTGCCGCAGTCGAAGCTGAACGGCCTCTAGGAGTCCAGGGTGCTGACATACCACGAAGTCATGACCACGGACCTGGGCCTGCTGACGGCGGCTGCCGCCAAGTGGGACGCGATGGCGGGCGAACTGAACAAGGTCGAGGTGCGCTACGGCGAGACCGTGCAGAAGGTCAGCACGGGCAGCCCGAACTGGGTCGGCGTCAGTGCCGGTGCCGCCGGCAGGAGTTCCGCGGGGACCCGCTACGAGTACGCGGCCGCGCAGATCCAGGCCAAGGCGATCGCGAGCCTGCTGCGGGATGCCCATGAGCAGTTCACCGACCTCAGGAAGCGGGTCGAGAACGCCCGTGCCGAGGCGATCACCGCCGGCATGACCGTCTCGGAGCAGGGGCGCGTCGCTTTCGACTACGCCAAGCTCACCCCCGCCGAACGCAGCGCATACCGCCACGACCCCGACGGGGAGGCCTCGATCCGCACCGCGGTCACCAAGTGGCAGCAGCACATCGATGATCGGGTGAAGGCCTTCGCGCAGGCCGACCAGCACGTCAAGGCCGCCCTCGAAGCGGTCGTCGTCGACAGCAACAAGGACAACTTCGGCAAGGGCGGCGACCAGACCCTCAGCGGGTTCAACGCGGGGGCCGAGGGCGATCTGTCGAAGTACCCGGTGCCGGGCACCACGGACAAGGAGGCCGCCACCAAGACCGACGGCTGGCAGTCCGAGGGGAAGGCCTCCGCGACCGGACCCGATGTGGGCGCTTCCGCCTCCGGCCCCAAGTACGGCAAGGAGGCCTCGGCCAAGGCTTACGCCGACCTCGGCCATGCGACCGCGGAAGGATCCCTGACCAACGGATCGCTGAAGCTGTCCGGGATCGCCGACGCCTACGCGGGGGCCAGGGCCACCGCGAACGTCGGATTCACCGAAGGCGGCCTCACCGGCAAGGCCGAGGCGTCCGTGGGCGGACGGGCACTGGCCGAGGGCCGCGCCGAATACGGGCACATGGGCTACTACATGCGGGGAGAGGGGTTCGCGGGCGCCGAGGCGGGCGTCAGTGCCGGAGCGAGCCTGAGCGGTGTCAACGCCGGGGCGAAGGCGTTCGCCGGCGCAAAGGCCAGCTACGCCGGCGGCGGGGAGCTGGCCGGCATCGGTGCCGGCGGAACGGCCGAGGGTTGGGCCGGAGCGGGCGCGGAGGCGAAGGTGACCTTCGGCAAGGGCGAGGACGGAAAGTTCCACATCGGCGGCGAAGTGGGCGTCGCCCTCGGTCTCGGCGGCAAGCTGGGCGGGGAGTTCACGGTCGACCCGGGCAAGGTCGCCGACGCCGCGAGCGACGCGGCCGACGCGGTCGGGAATGCGGCCGACGCGGTGGGCGACGCAGCCGGCTCCGTAAAGGACGAAGTCAGCAGCTGGTTCGACTGATGTACGTTTCCGTGGAAGGAACACCCTGAATGGCCACGACACTGCCGCTCCCGATCGAATTCCGCCTGCCGGAGGGCTGGATCCCTGCGCCGCCGGACGAGGTCGCCGCCCCGGAGGTGGCTTTCGTCGCGCTGCACCCGCAGTCGGACCTCGGCTTCAGGGCCAACATCACCATCGACGGCGATTTCCTCGCGGAGACGGACACGCTGGACGGCGTGGCCGATGATTCGGTGCGGCGTCTGCGCGGCAGCACCGAACGCCTGGAGGTGGTCGACCGGCGTGTGATCGGCTCCGACGAGGCTCCCGGCCTCACCCAACGGCTCACGTTCACGGCGTTCGCCGGGGGTACGCGCCGCGACCTGGTCCAGTCCCAGGTCTACCTGTGCATGCGGGACGTCAAGGATCCGGCCAGGCGTGCGGTGATCCGGATGATCCTGACCGCCACCGCGGCCCAGCACGACAGCGTCCTGGGAGACTTCCAGGCCTTTCTCCGCACGGTGCGGCCGGATGACGGTGAGGGGTCCTCGGGCGCCTCCTAGGCCAGATCCGTCCGGTCAGATCCCGTCCGGGCGGTCTCCCTGGGCCGGGCGGGACCGCTCCGCTCGGGGCCGGCTCCCTCACCGGCCCGGGAAGTGTTGTGACCGGGGCCTGAAGCTGCGTAGGTTGGCCCGATGGGCCTCTTCGACAGACTGACCGGAACCAAGCACCCCGACCGCGGTACGGCACAGCGGTCCGCGGAGGAGGTCCAGGCCGCACTGCTCGCTCTCAACGGCCCGGACGTGCCGTACGTCGTACGCGGCGGCGGCCCGGAGGGTGCCGACCTGGTGGCGGAGTGGCGCATCTCGGATCCCGCCTGGCACACCTTCTTCGTCCGGACCCAGGTGAGCCGGGTCGTTCAGATCAGGATGCGTCTGGTCCCCGCGACCCACGAGGTGCGCGCCCTCGACCGGCAGTTCGAGGTCTCGTGGGTCGGGGGCATCCCCAGGCTGGCCGTGTCGGCCGAAGCCTCACGCGGACAGGTCAAGACGGTCTCCTGGCGCCGGTCGGTTGAGCGGGATGCCGGAGGCGGCCTCGACGCCACCGAGGTTTTCCGGTTCGACACCTCCGACATGAAGGACCCCCTGAGGGCCGCGGTCCTCGGGGCGGGCTGGACCTGGCGGGGGGTCGTCTTCGAGCGCTGACCGGTCCGGACCGGACCGGCCGCCGGCGCGCCGGGCGCGGGCCCCACCGCTGGGGCGTGTCCGCAAAGGTTCCTCGATCGGCTACCGCCGTCTGGCGGCCCTGCTCACGGCCTGAGCCGGTCCTGTTGCACGTCGAAACAGACCAGCCCCATGGACTCCGCGACGGCCGCCGCGTAAGCCGACGCCTCCTCGGCCATGCTCCACCTCATGGCGAAGTAGATCAGCGGGCCGCCGGCCTCGCTGATCAACGGACCGGCGGACCAGGGCGAGGTGTCCTCGTCGTCCTCGGTGATGTCGCACCACCGTTCAAGCAGCGCGGCCACGTATGCCGCTATGCGTTCGGACGGAGGCTCTTCCACCTCGCGGTCGATGTAGCGGTCGTACAGGTCGCTGAAGACCCGGCCTGCGGTCTTGTTGTCCGTCGGCCTCTCGCCTTCCCAGACAGCAAGGTCGTAACTCATGTCCCGGAGACTCCCACACCGCGCTGACACCCGTCCGGTCTGTCGGCGCGAACCTCAGCGAAGAGAAACGACGTCGAAGGCGCGGCCGCTCACGGACGCGGACAAGAAGCGCAACCGCGGGGTCATGGTGCTCGCGCACAGCTGGAAGAGCGCGGCATCGTGGAGGGCACGATCACGGCATACAGGCAGGCCGACGGACACGCAGGCCCCCAGGTCCGCAATACCTCGACGCTGATCAGCGCCTGGGGGCTGCGCGGCAGGAGACGTCAGACCTTCCCGATGCCGAGTGTGGTCTCGCGGGGCAGTATTCCCGAGCCGAGGACTTCCAGCCAGAGCGGGCCGAGGAGCTCGGCGAGCCGCGCGGTCTCCTCGGCGCCGAGCGCCTGCCAGGGGGCGGCAGCCAGTTCGTCGGTGCGGCGCTCGACTTCGGCCCGCAGGGCTCGGCCCGATTCGGTCGCCGTCCCGTCAGTGTCCAGCAGTCCCCGCGCGGTGAGCCGTTCGTGGGCGGCTGCCCACTCGTGCTCGGTCCAGCCGCGGCTCGCGAAGACCTCGGTCGGCGCGGCGCCGATCGCGGCGAAGGACACCAGTGCCTCCACGGGGTCGAGGCCTGCGGTCAGGAGGGCGGCGAGATGGCCGTCGCCACGGTGCTCGCGCAGGATCATCGCGGCCTGCCACAGCACCAGGTGCGGCTCCTGCGGCCAGGGCAGCTCGGCATTGGCGGCGGCGAGCGGGCGGCCCTCGGTGGGCGCGGCTTCCGCCGCCCGGCGGGCGAGCGCGGCTGCCTCCACGAGATCGGGACCGTCCGTCCGCTCACCGATCAGCGCGCGGTACGCCCGGTCGACGCCGCGAGTCCGGGCAGCGACAACTTCCTCCGGTGCGGCGACGTCCCACGCTGCGGGGATGTGCTCGGCGACCATGCGCGGGCTGAAGCTGTAGAACGCGGAGGCCACCTGACGGGCGCCTGGCGCCCCGAGCGGCGCCGCCCGCAAGGCGAAGTAGCTCGGCCAGCGCTCGCTGGTGTCGTAACCGAGCGCCTTGACCTCTTCGAAGACCTCGGGAGCGTAATACAGGACGGCGTGCAGGGGCTCCAGGAGGTGCCACATCTGCCGGACGCGTCCGTTGTCGATGGTCATGCCGATCCCTCTTTCCGTGACCCGCGCATCTTGACTCCGACAAGATTGCGTTCCACAGGTGAACTTGTCAACGTCTAGATTGGGTGTAGCCTGCTGATCATGACCACCGAACGCGCCTACCATCACGGGGACCTGCGACGGGCCCTGCTGACCGCGGCCCTCGACGTCATCGCCACCGAAGGGCCGACGGCGCTGTCCCTGCGCGACCTGGCCCGCCGCGCAGGTGTCTCTCACGCCGCACCCGCGCACCATTTCAAGGACCGCGCGGGCCTGCTCACCGCCATCGCGGCCGAAGGCCACGACCTCCTGCTCACCGCCCTCGCCGAGGCGGAGGACCTGCGTGACCTGGGCGCCCGGTACGTACACTTCGCCACCAGCCACCCGGCGCACTTCCAGATCATGTTCCGCCCGGAACTCCTGCGCCCGGACGACCCGGAGCTCCTCGCGGCGCGTGAGCGGACGCGGAGCCGGCTCCGCACGGCGGTGGAGGGCCACGGCAACGACCCTGCCATCGGCTTCGTGGCGGCCTGGTCGCTGGCCCACGGCTTCGCGACGCTGCTGCTCTCCCGCAACCTGGACGGGCCGCTGGAGGGGCGGGATCCCGACGAGGCCTTCCGGGCGATGGCGAGCGAGATGTTCCGGCCTGCCGAGCCCCCGGCGACGGGCTGACCCGCGTCCACGGAGCCAAGGGGGACGGTGGCGCTGCCGCACCTGCCTGCGTCCAGGCGCCGCCTCGACCGTGCACCGATCCTGGTCCGGCACGGCCTGAACAGGCCGGCCTTCATGGACCGGCCCACCGGCCGGGTTCCGCGCCGCCGGTGGACGACACGATCGCGACGACCCGTGAACGCAGGAGCCGAAAGCCGGTGATCGGCTACTTGGGTGGGCGGCTGTCACCGAGCCGTGCCGAGGCGGTCTTGCGAGCCCTCGGGAATGAATCTCAGGATCTCGCGGCTGTCGGTCAAGCCGGGTGATCACAGCTGCCTGGCTCCGTATGTGTACAGCTTTGGGGGAGTGTCAGCAATATGTCCGATACACAGCCTGCCGCCGAGCGCGTGCGCGTCTCCGCGGAACCCGACTGGTACGAGTCGGCCGGCATCTCGCTCGGCGTCCGGGTCGGGAACTTGCTCTTCACCTCAGGGCAGGCGCCGATCGACGCCCAGGGCGCCACGGTCGGCGCCGGGGACTTCGAGACGCAAGCCCGTCAGGCGCTCGCGAATCTGTCGACGGTCCTCACCAACGGGGGCTCCAGCCTCGCCGACGTGGTCAAGGCGACCGTGTTCGTCACGGACATCACGCAGCAGGACGTCTTTGCCAGGTTGCGCGCGGAACACTTCCCGGACAAGCCGCACCTCGCCGAGTCGTTCGTAGAGGTTTCCTCACTCGCCGACCCTGAGTGGATGATCGAGATTGAGGCCATCGGACTCGTGCGGTGATGCCGGGTGCTCACAGGCTCTTCGGCGGGCTCGGGAACTCCTAACGAAATGATCTTCGAGGTGGGTGGATCGCTCCGGAACCGTTGATCCGGGGGTGCGGTCGTCCAGGACCCACGCCCAGGGTGCGGCGGGCGCCGCCGGACCGGTTTCCCGGGGGTCGGCACCGATGGGTGCCGACCCCTGTTTCGTGTCCCCCGCAGGAGTGAATCCGGGCCTCGCGTACGCGTAGGCGGCTTCAGCCCAGCAGGCGTTCCAGCTTGGCCTTCTGCCAGAGCATGGTGAGCCCGAAGGCCACCACGGAGGTGATCAGGACGCAGGCGAGGGTGGCGCCGATCGCCGCGGCCCAACCGTGTCCGGCGGACAGCAGCTGGTCGGACACCGGCCGCAGGATCACCAGGTGCACCAGGTAGGCGCCGAAGGAGGCGGCGGACAGCTTGCTGACCCACGGACGGAGCCGCTCGGGGACCCGGATGCGGAGCAGGGACATCAGGACCGCCACCGACAGCGCGGCGACCAGCAGCGAGCCGTAGGGCACCGGGAACTTCACCTGGTCCTGATAAACGGCCACCGCGGGCGTCAGCAGGACGACGGCCGCCACCCACCAGAGCCGCCCGCGCAGCCGCGGGATGCTCAGCAGGAGCGCGCCGATCACCGCGTATCCGGCCTGGTAGGCCGCGAACTGCCACTTCCAGGCGGGGAAGTGCCAGCCGGTGGCGGTGGACAGGTCGCCGAGCGCGTACGGGGCCGCGCCCAGCAGCAGGACCGCGATCGCCGCACCCCACGGGCGGGCGGACGAGCGGAGCAGCGCGACCAGCCCGAGCAGCAGGATCAGCGGAATGTAGGAGTAGAGGTACCAGAGGTGGTACGCCGGGCGGATCGACCCGAACAGGGCGTCCCGGGTGAGGCCGGCGATGCCCGGGGGGTCGTCCACGTACGCGGCCCACACCAGGTAGAACACGGTCCAGACGACCATCGGCACGAACACGCGGACCAGCCGCTTGCGCAGCACGGTGCCGGAGCGGGGTGGCGATCCGACCAGCACGGCCCAGCCAGCCATCGCGAAGAACAGCGGAACGGCGAAGCGGGTCAGCCCGTCCAGGCCGGTGCCCAGCCAGTAGGAGGCCAGGCCGCGGTCCGGGTCGTGCTTCACAGCGGTCAGCAGATAGCCGGCGGTGTGGATGGCGATGACCGCCACCGAGCACACGATCCGCAGTACGTCGATGTCCCAGCGGTGCTCCCGGGCCTCGGCCCCGGCGGGCCCGGCGGCCCCGGCGGGCCGGGCGTGCCGCGCGTGCCGGCCGGGACGGTCCGCCGGGCGTCCGTCGCGCGGTTGCGTGCCCTGGGGCGGCCAGGGTGCCGTGCTGCTCGTGGTGAATCTCATCCTTCTGTTCCCCCGCGTGCTGGACTGGTCGAGACGATGACCTTGAAGGGCCGGCGGCCCATCCCTGCAGGCTTCGTTGCCCGAGGTGCGGCTCGATGCTCAGCAGGGAGACCCACCAGCCATGCGGATGGTTGTACGCCGGTCGCCCCGGCCGGGGGTACGGACGTGAGCCCGCAGTTCGACCGGCCGGCCGTGGTGGCGTGGTGGCGTGGTGGCGTGGTGGCGTGGTGGCGTGGTGGCGTGGCAGCTTGCCCACGACGAGATCGAGGCCCCCATCGGCATGCCATTTTCGACACGTGTTGAGTACTCGACATCTGTCGATTAACTTGGCGGCATGATCCGAATCGAGTTGTATGCAGACGTGGTCTGCGCCTGGGCGTACATCGGCAAGCGGCGGGTGGAAGCCGCGCTGCGCGAGTGGGACGGCGGGGAGGCCGAGGTGGTGTGGCGGCCCTTCCGGATCGATCCCATGGCTCCGGCCGAGGCGCAGCCGCTGGCCGAGGTGCTGCAGGACCCCTTGGTGGACGCGGCGTTGCAGCAGTGCGCACCGGGGCTCAGCGCGGCGGAGAACCGGTTGCGGGTCTCGGAGATCGCGGCGGCCGAGGGGCTCGGGCCGGGATGGGGTGCCCGCTGGCGGGCGTCCAGTCATGACGCGCACCGGCTGATCTCCCTGGCGTACGACGCGGGTGGCGCGGTGCTGCAGGACGCGGTGGCGGAGGGCGTGTTGCGCGCGCACTTCGTCGAGGGACGCGACATCAGCCTGGCGGCGACGCTGGAGGAAGTGGCGGCCGCCACCGGCTTCGCGGACGGGGGCCGGCTGCTGAGCGAGGGCGGCGCCGAGCAGGCGGTTCGCGAGATGCTGCTGCGCGGGAAGGCCATCGGGGTGACCACGTCCCCCACCCTGGTCGTGGCGGGGCAGGCCCTGGTCGGGGCGCAGGCGCCGGGAGCGATCGCAGAGTTCCTGGCCGGGGCGGCGGGGGCCGGGGCGCGCGAGCTGCCGGCGGAGGTCGAACGGTTCCGGCAGGCGGAGGCGTTGCTGGACAAGGGCGATCCGCTGGGCTGTCTGACGTTGGTGCGCCCGCTGGCCGAGGCGCACGGAGGGGACCCGAACGTGCGGCTGCTCACGGCACGCGCGTACTTCCACTCGGCCCAGCTGAACCGGGCCCGGGCGCTGCTGGAGGCGCTGGTGGCGGACGCGCCGGACGACGCGTACGCGCGTCTGATGCTGGGCCGGACGCTGGAGCGGCAGGGGCTCGCGGACGAGGCCGCTCCGCACCTGCGGGTCGCCGGGGCCATGGTGCCGTCCTACGGGAAGAGCAGCTGACGCCGGGAGGTGGTGCGGGGGTCCGGAGCGGAAGCGTTCCGGACCCCCGTCGCCTCGTCAGAGGCGTTCGATGATGGTGACGTTGGCCTGCCCCCCGCCCTCGCACATGGTCTGGAGGCCGTACCGGCCACCGGTCCGTTCCAGGTGGTGCAGCATCGTCGTCATCAGGCGGGCTCCGGTGGCGCCGAGGGGGTGTCCGAGGGCGATGGCGCCCCCCACGGGGTTGACCCGTGCGGGGTCGATCGCGATCTCGCGCTGCCAGGCGAGCACGACCGGCGCGAAGGCCTCGTTGATCTCGACGGCGTCGATGTCGGACTCGGTGAGGGCGGCGTCGGCGAGTGCCTTGCGGGTGGCCGGGATGGGAGCGCTGAGCATCATGATGGGGTCGTCGCCGAGCACGGTCATGCGGTGGATACGGGCACGCGGTACGAGGCCGTGCTCGCGGACGGCCTGCTCGGAGGCGATGAGCAGGGCCGCCGCACCGTCCGAGATCTGGGAGGCGGTGGCCGCCGTGATCCTGCCCTCCGGGTCCAGGGTCTTCAGTCCGGCCATCGACTCCAGGGTGGTGTCGCGGCGGGGCCCCTGGTCCACGGCGAGGGCGTGCTCTCCGTCGTCGTAGGGGGCGATCTCGCGCTCGAACCAGCCGGCGTCGACGGCGAGAGCGGCACGCCGGTGACTGGCGAGGGCGAACTCCTCCATCTCGGTACGGCTGATGTCCCAGTGGCGGGCCATGAGCTCGGCCGCGTGGAACTGGCTGACGGTCTGGTCGCCGTAGCGCTTGCGCCAGCCGCGGGAGCCGGAGTACGGGTCGGGGTGCCCGAACTGACCGCCGACGATGGCGGCCGCGGTGAGCGGGATCTGCGACATGTTCTGGACCCCGCCGGCGACGACGAGGCCGGCGAGACCGCTCATCACGGCGTGCGCGGCGAAGTGCACCGCCTGCTGCGAGGAGCCGCACTGGCGGTCGATGGTGACGCCGGGCACGGATTCGGGGAGCCCGGCAGCCAGCCAGCTGGTGCGGGCTATGTCGCCGGACTGCGAGCCGATCTGGTCCAGACAGCCGAAGACGACGTCGTCCACGGCCGCCGGGTCGATGCCGGTGCGGTCCATGAGGGCGCCCAGGACGTGGGCGCCGAGGTCGGCGGAGTGGACCCCGGCCAGGGCTCCGTTGCGGCGGCCGACGGGCGTGCGTACCGCGTCGACGATGTAGGCCTCGGGCATAGCGTGCGTCTTCTTTCGTGATTTTCGGTCGGGGGAAAGGTCGGGAGAAGGATCAGGAGGGGTTCCGGGACGGACGTTGCTCACGGTCGGCTGCCGGCGGGCGGCGCTCTTCGCCGACTGTACGACATCTGTCGCTTAACTGACGTGTGTTGCTTTTGCGGCGCGTGTTGTGGAACGGTGGGGCCATGCCGAACATCCCGAACACCCGTGGCGCCTCGCGCGACCCCCGCGCGCGGCGGACCAGAGCGCTCCTGCGTGCCGCCGTCCTCGAACTCTCCACGGAGAAGGACCTGGACAGCATCACCATGAGCGACATCGCCGAGCGCGCCGAGGTGAACCGGGCCACCGTCTACCTGCACTACAAGGACCGCGAGGACCTGCTGCTCGATGCCACCGAGAGCACCATGGAGGCGGTCGTCGAGGCAGCACGGGCCTGCCGGCTGACCACGGACGGACAACCGCTCTCCGACGCGGCCCCGGTCCACCTGGTGAACCTCTTCGGCCATGTCGACCAGCACCGTGCGGTGTACCGCCGGATGCTCGGCGAGGAGGGCAGCCCCCGCTTCGCCGCCCGGCTGGAACGGCTGCTCGCCCAGGCCTGGTTCGAGCAGCTGCTCGACGAGGCCGGTCCGGGGACGCCGGACGAGACCGCCCTGCTGATGCGCGCCCACTTCCTCAGCGGAGGGGTCCTGGCCGTCATCGGCCGCTGGTCCCGGGGTGAGTTCGACTCCGTGGAGGCGGTCCCCGGCGGCGGTGCCATGGGCGTCGACCGCGTCGCCGAGCTGACCTGGTCCCTGCTCCGCGGCCGGGTGTGACCATGACCGAGACAAGCCTGTCCCAGGCGCAGCAGACCCCGCCCGACGCCGGCCCGAAGACCTCGGTGCTGGTGGTCCTGGAGAGCGAACTGGTCCGCTGCGGAGTCGTCTCGCTGCTGCGCACCGTGTCCGGTGTCGGAGCGGTCTGGGCGTGCAGCGGTCCGGTCGCGGCCCGGGAGCTGCTCGCCGAGCACCGGCCCGGCATCGTGGTCTGCCACGGCAGCGGCGCGCTCGCGCCCCCGCTGGTCAAAGAGGCCGACTCGAGCGGGGCGCGGGTGCTGCTCCTGCTGGAGAACCTGCGCCTGGAATCCATCGACGAGGAGGTGATGCTGGCCTCGCACGGCTTCCTGATGCAGTCCGAACTGACGTCGGCCAACCTCCACGAAGCCGTCACCCGGCTGGAGCGCGGCGAGATGCCGCTGCCCGCGGGACTGGCCCGCTCGCTGATGGTCCGGGTCCGCGGGACGAGCCCGTCCGGTTCACCGCGCAAGATCTCCCTCACCCCCCGGGAACAGCAGGTCCTGTCGCTGCTGGCCCAGGGCCTGAGCAACAAGCAGATCGCCCGACGGCTCGCCATCTCCGAGCACGGGGTGAAACGGCACGTCACCAACCTGCTGGCCAAGCTCAACTCGCCCAACCGCACCCTGGCCGTCGCCCTCGCCCTGCAGGAAGGACTGGTCTGACCGGTCCCGGTCGGGCACGGCCAGCGCCGCCACGTGCCGGGGGCCGGCCGCGAGCGGCAGGGTCCGCCAGTGCGCGCGCCGGGCCGACGGGCCCCCTGCCCGGGCCGGGCCGGCCGGCGCGGTCCAGCGGTGTGGGTCCGCCGGGTCGGCGACCACCCGGCCGACGCCTCCGGCCAGACCGGTGCCCAGTGCCTTGAGCACCGCTTCCTTGCACGTCCAACGCGCCAGGAGGGCACGGCCGCCGGCCCGGCCCGGCAGGGCGGCCCAGCGTTCCAGATCAGCCGGATCGAGCACCCGCTCGGCGAGCTCGCGGGGCATCCTCAGCGGCCGTACGCACTCGATGTCGAGGCCCAGCGGACCTGTGGCGGAGCAGCCGGCGGCGACCGCACCACGGGTGTGCGAGAGACTCAGGCGCAGCCACGGCGCGTCCACGGCCAGGGGACGGCCGACGGCGTCCCGGCCGAGGGTCACCCGTTCCGGAGGCTGCCCCAGCATCCGGCCCACGCCCAGGCGCAACAGCGCGTGGGCGGTCAGGTACGGGGAGCGGAGCGGGCCGGGCAGTGCCCCGTGGCGGGCGCGCTCGGCGGCGGACAGCAGTCCGAGCAGGGCGGCTTCCTCCGCCGCGCCGCGGCCGGTACGGGCGAGCCACACCCGGGCCCCGGCGCCGGACCGGGCCGCGGTCCCGGACCGGGCCGCGGTCTCAGATCGGGCCGCGGTCTCAGATCGGGCGGTCTCAGATCGGGCCAAGGCGCACCGCCCCGTCGAGCCGGATGACCTCGCCGTTGAGCATGGGATTCTCGATCACGTGGGCGACCAGCGAGGCGAACTCCTCGCCGCGGCCGAGGCGTACGGGGTGCGGGGTCTGCGCGGTGAGCGAGGCGCGGGCCTCGTCGGCGAGACCGGCGACCATCGGAGTGTCGAAGAGGCCCGGAGCCACGGTGACCACACGGATGCCGTGCCGGGCCAGGTCACGGGCCAGCGGAAGGGTCATCCCGGCGACCGCCGCCTTGGACGCGGCGTACGCGGTCTGCCCCTCCTGCCCCTCGTACGCGGCGATGGACGAGGTGCACACGATCACACCGCGGTCGCCGTCCACCGGATCGTTGGCCGCCATCGCGCCGGCCGCGAGGCGGACCGCGTCGAAGGTGCCCAGCAGGTTGACCCGGACCACCTCCTCGAACTGCTCGAGCGGCAACGGGCCCTGCCGGCCCAGGGTGCGTCCGGGCACCGCGATGCCGGCGCAGCTGACCAGCGCTCCGAGCCGGCCGAGCGAGGCGGCGGTGTCGACGGCCCGCGCCAGGTCCTCGGTGCGGGTGACGTCGCCGGGGACGAAGACGCCCCGGCTGCCGAGGTCGGCGGCGGCCTTCTCGGCCCGCTCGGACGGGCGGCCCAGGAAGACCACCAGCGCCCCGTCGGAGGCGAGCCTGCGGGCCGCGGCGAGCCCGAGGCCGGAGGTTCCTCCGGTGACCAGTACCACGTTGTCCTGGATGTCCATGCCCGCTCCTTCAGCGTCCGTGCCAGACCGGGGCGCGGCGCCCGGCGAACGCGGCCATGCCCTCCGCGGCGTCCCGGCTCGACAGCAGCCGGGCGCAGTGCTCGGCGTTCAGCCGCCAGAGCCGGTCCGCCGCGGTCCCCTCGGCAGCGGCGCGCACCATGGCGGTGGCGGCCCGTACCGACAGGGGGGCGTTGGCGGCGATCCGGGTGGCGAGCTCCAGGGCGGTGTCGAGCGCCCGGCCGTTGGGGGCCAGCCGGTTGACGAGGTGCCACTCACGGGCGGTGGCCGCGCTGAACGGCTCCCCGGTGAGCGCGGCCTCCATGGCTGCCCGCGGGGGCACCAGGCGGGGCAGCCGGACGAGTCCGCCGGCGCCGGCCAGCAGCCCCCGGGTGACCTCGGGCAGTCCGAACCGGGCGTCCTCGGCTGCCACGACCAGGTCGCAGGCGAGGGCGATCTCGGTGCCGCCGCCCAGCGCGGCGCCCTCGACGGCGGCGATCAGCGGCTTGCGCACCGGGTGGTGGGCGATGCCGGCGAAGCCCCACTCCTCGTGGGCCGGGTCGTGCACGGGCTCTCCGGCGGCGAGTGCCTTGAGGTCGGCTCCGGCGCAGAACACCGGCCCGGCGCCGGTGATCACGCCCACGTGGAGGTCGTCGTCCTCATCGAGCCGGGTGAGAGCGGCCCCGAGTGCGGCAGCCACGGCGGAGTTCACGGCGTTGCGGGCCGCGGGGCGGTCGAGGGTGAGGACGGCGATGCTTCCGCGGCGTTCGAAGCGTACGGCGGGGGCGGTCACGGGCGGCCTCCGGTCCAGGCGTGCGCCGCAGGCCCGGCGGTACCGAACCGTGGGGTGCGGCGGGCTGCGAACGCGGCGATCCCTTCGCGTGCGTCGGCAGTGGCGGCGGAGGCGCTGAGCGTGTGCGACTCGTCCTCCAGGTGGTCGGCGAGGGTACGGGCGAAGGAGGACCGCAGCAGCCGTTTGGTCTGCCCGAAGGCGGTGGTGGGACCGGCCGCGAGTTTCTCGGCGACCTCGACGGCCCGCTCGTGCAGGCTGCCGGCGGGTACGGTCTCGGTGGACAGGCCCCAGGACAGGGCCTCCTCGGCGCCGATGACCCGGCCGAGCAGCGTCATGTCCTGCGCGCGCCGCAGTCCCACGAGCCGGGGCAGGAAGTGGCTGGTGGAGGCGTCGGGGGTCAGCCCGATCGCTCCGTAGGCCGAGCGGTAGGTGGCGTTCTCGTCGGTGAGCAGGACGTCGGCGAGGCATGCCAGTCCCAGGCCGGCGCCCGCCACGTGGCCCTGGGCCGCGACGACCAGCGGGGCCGGCATGGCGGCGAGCCTGCTCAGGGCGGCGTGCAGGTATCCGGTGACCTGCATCAGGTGCCCGGGCAGGTCCGCGGCCTGCCCGAAGGAGGTGAGGTCGCCGCCGACGCAGAAGTGGTCGCCGGCTCCGGTGAGCAGGACGCAGCCACTGGTGGCGGTGCGTTCCAGATGGACGGCGCGCAGGAGTTCCCGGGCCAGGGGCAGGTCGATGGCGTTGCGCCGTTCCGGGCGGGTGAGGTGCAGCCGGGTGACGCCGTTCACCCGGCTGACCTCGATGCGGCTGAAGTCCTCGGGGGGATCCTGGGTCATGGTGCTCCTGTCGTGGCCGTGTAGTCGTGGAAGCCCCGTCCCGTCTTGCGGCCGTGGTGTCCGGCGGCGACGAGTTCCGCGAGCAGCGCCGGTGCCCGGAAGACCGGGTTGGCAGTGGCCCGGTGGAGGGCGGCCGCGACGTCCTGGAACACGTCGAGACCGCTGAGGTCGACGGATGCGAGGGGTCCCATCGGGTGGCCGAAACCGAGCCGGCAGGCACGGTCGAGGTCGGCTGCCGTGCAGGTGCCTTCCTCGACCATGCGGACGGCCTCGAGGATCAGCACCGTGAGCAGCCGGGTGGTGATGAAGCCCGGGGTGTCCCGTTCGACGAGCACGCTCTCCTTGCCGATCTCGGCGGCGAAGGTGCGGGCGGCTGCCACGGTGTCGTCGCCGGTCCGGGGGCCGCGCACGATCTCGCACAGCCGCATGACCGGTACGGGCGAGAAGAAGTGGGTGCCGACGACCCGTTCGGGGCGTGCGGTGGCCGCGGCGATGTCCCCGATGGGAATGCCGGAGGTGTTGCTGGCGAGGAAGGCGGCGTCCGCGCAGAGCCGGTCGAGGCGGGCGAACAGTTCCTGCTTGGCGGTGCGGTCCTCGGCGATCGATTCGATGACCACGGCGGCGCCCGCGCAGTCCTCGAGGCGGGTGGTGGTGTGGATGCGGCCGAGTACGACGGCCGGGTCGGGGGCCTTCGTCCCGTCGGCCGCCGCGCGGCGGGCGAGGCGGCGCAAGGAGTCCTCGATGCCGGTACGGGCCTGGTCGAGGCGGGTGCCGGTGCGGCTGTGGAGCACCACCCGGCGGCCGGCGGAGGCGGCGATCTGGGCCAGTCCGGCGCCCATGGTGCCGGCACCGACGATGGCGACGGGGCCGTCCGGGACCGGTGGCCGCGGCGCTCCGGGCCGGATGCCGGCCGTCACGGGGCGAGGCCGAAGTCGTCGGCGCCGGTCCAGCGGATCAGGGTGCCGCCGTGGCTCATGCCGGCTCCGAAGGAGACGATGACCACGTTGTCGCCGCTTTCCAGACGGCCGGTGTCCATGGCCTCGCGGAGGACGAGCGGCACGCCCGCGCCGGAGGTGTTGCCGTACTTCTGCACGTTGGTCATCGTCCGGTCCGCGGGCAGG
The DNA here is from genome assembly GCF_043199475.1 of Streptomyces sp. NPDC048603. Classification (NCBI taxonomy): domain Bacteria; kingdom Bacillati; phylum Actinomycetota; class Actinomycetes; order Kitasatosporales; family Streptomycetaceae; genus Streptomyces; species Streptomyces sp. NPDC048603. The sequence continues at coordinate 61,970 of NZ_JBICVY010000020.1, forward strand.
CCGAGCTTCTCCATCAGCAGGTGGATCAGGTGGTAGTTGGCCTGGTGGAAGACGATGAGGTCGATGTCGTCGACGGTGATGCCGTTCGTCTTGGCGAGTTCCGCGACGAAACCGGGGATGCGTTCGAGGGCGAAGTCCCGGACCCCGCGCCCGTGCATGTGGGCGAAGTTGTCCCCGAAGGCGGACTGCTTGGGGCTGCCGTCGTCCCAGGTGCGCTTCTCCCGCTTGACGTATGCGGTGGTGTAGGTCGTCGGGTCGCTGCGCAGCAGCGCGGAGGACACTCCCTTGCCCGGCGCGACGGGTTCGAGGAGGTAGCAGGCCGCGCCGTCGCCGAAGATCACGCCGACGGTGCGGTCCTCGGGGTCGAAAGTCTTGGTGCTGACGTCGGCGAGGACGACGGCCACGCGGCGGTAGGCACCGGAGGCGACGTACTTGGCGCCGACGTCCAGGGCCCAGGTGCCGCCGGGGCAGCCTCCCGTGTTGACGTCGAATCCGGGCACGTCACGGATGCCTGCCTTGCCCATGATCGCCACGGCGGTGGCGGGGATGAGGTTGTCGGGGGTGTAGGTGCCGCAGATGACGAGGTCGACCGAGTGGGGGCTGACCCCGGCCCGCTCGCAGGCGTCGAGCAGGGCGGCGGCGCCGAGGTCGGAGGACCACTCGTCGGGGGCGGACCAGCGGCGGGTCTTCACTCCGATGAACTCGCTGATCCAGGCGTCGGTCGTGTCGAGCCGCTGCTCCAGCTCCGCGTTGGTGACCACGCGCTCGGGCAGTCGGCCGCCGATCGCCCGGATTCCGACGCCGCGGGGCCTGTCATATGCGATGGGTTCCATGGCGTCGAGTCTTTCCGCGGGTCCGGTTGTTCCGGAAGGCACGTTCCGGGTGGCCCATCGCCATCCACGGAAGGGCCCGTGGCTGCCCTGCCCGAACGGGCAGGGCAGGTGTGCGCGACGGATGTCCGGGGTGAATTCACCTGCCTGCCTGGACTTTTGCGCCTGTTTCAGACTCGGGGCCGCTGCCTACAGTGCCGCGGACCGAGGAACCGCCGCGTACCGGCGGTCCTTTCATCCCGGGAAGAGAGCAGACATGCCCATGACCGTTGCGACTGCCGTGGATACCGCCACCCGTTCCCAAGGAGGTCTGCGGATCCCGGTGGGAATCGTCGGCACCGGCTCCCATGTGCCCTCACGGGTCGTCACCAACGCCGATCTGGTGGAGACCCTGGACACCACCGACGCGTGGATCCGCAGCCGCACCGGGATCGGGGAGCGACGCTGGCTGGAGGAGGGACGCACCACCTCCGACATGTGTGTGGCGGCCGCGCGGCAGGCCCTGGAGAACAGCGGCCGTACGGCGGCGGACCTCGACGCGGTGATCGTGGCGACGTTCACCTACGACCAGCCGCTGCCGTCCACCGCGCTGATCGTCAAGGAGGCCCTCGGGGCCGGCCGGGCGTTCCCCCTCGACCTGAGCCAGGCCGCCTGCGCGGGTGGGGTGTACGGCATGCTGACCGCCGCCCACCTGCTGCAGAACGACCGGATCCGCAACGTGCTGGTGATCGGTGCGGAGTGCCTGTCGCGGGTGACGGACCCCGAGGACCGTTCCACCCGTGTCTTCTTCGGCGACGCGGCCGGCGCGGTCGTCATGAGCCGTACGGAGCCCGGGTTCGGGCTGCTCGCCTGGGACCTGGACGCCGCCCTGTCGTACGCGGTGGAGATCCCGGCGGGCGGGGCCAGCCTGCCCACCTCGGCCGAGACCGTCGCCGCCCGCGGCCAGTACCTGAAGATGGACGGCCGGACCGTGTGGACGGAGGCCACGAAGCGGCTGCCGCAGAGCATCCTGGCCACGCTGGACCAGGTCGGGCTCGCGCCCCGGGACGTCGATCACTACATGCTGCACCAGGCCAACCTGAACATCGTGAACGAGGCGATGGACAGCCTCGGGGTGGACCGCGACCGCGCGCAGATCACCGTGGACCGGTACGGCAACACCGGCGCGGCAACCGTGTTCACCGTGCTGCACCAGGCGGTGGAGCGCGGCCGGATCGCGCCCGGGGAACTGGTGGTCGTGTCGGGCATCGGGGCCGGCTTCATCTGGGGCACCCTGTGCCTGCGGGCGGGGTGAGCGCGGGTGTACGCCGTCGTGGCCGAGCGGAGCGTGCCCGGAGACCCGCTGGCCGGGCTGCGCACCGGCGCCTGGCCCGAGCCGGAGCCGCGGCCGGGCTGGGTGCGGGTGGAGGTGCGGGCCGCCGCCCTGAACCACCATGACCTGTGGACGCTGCGCGGGGTGGCCGTGCTGCCCGGGCAGCTGCCGGTGGTGCTCGGCAGTGACGCGGCGGGCGTCGACGAGGACGGGCGGGAGGTGATCGTCTACCCCGTGATCGGTGACCCGCTGGCCGGCGGGGGCGACGAGACCCTCGACCCGGCGGTCCGGTTCCTGTCGGTGCACCATCCGGGGACCCTCGCCGAGCAGGTGTCGGTGCCCCGCCGGTGTCTGGTGCCCAAGCCGGCGGAGCTGAGCTTCGAGCACGCGGCGTGCCTGCCCGGAGCATGGCTGACCGCGTACCGGATGCTGTTCGAGAAGTCGGGGGCCGAACCGGGTGCGGTGGTCCTGGTGCAGGGCGCGGGCGGTGGGGTCGGCACGGCAGCGGTCTCGCTGGGGCAGGCGGCCGGGTACCGGGTGTGGGCGGTCAGCCGCTCCGCGGACAAGCGGCGGAGGCTGGCGGAGCTGGGTGCCGAGCTGGTGCTCGCGCCCGGGGAACGCTTGCCGCACCGGGTCGATGCCGTCCTCGACACCGTCGGGGAGGCGACGTACGACCGGTCGCTGAAGGCCCTGCGGCCCGGGGGGCGGCTGGTGCTGTCGGGGGCCACGACGGGGGGCATGCCCCCGGCGGACCTGGGCCGTGTCTTCGCCAATCAGCTCTCGGTGGTGGGGTCGACGATGGGGACGGCCGGCCAGTTGGCCCGGCTGGCGGCGTTCTGCGTACGGACCGGGGTGCGTCCGGTGGTGGACCGGACGCTCCCGCTGGCGCAGGCCCGTGCCGGGCTGGCCGCGATGGACGCGGGCGAGCTGTTCGGCAAGGTGGTTCTGCTGCCGTGAGGCTTCCGGCCGGGCCCCGTCCCGGCCGGAAGCGCACACACCGCCGGCGGCTGCCCGCCGGCGGTGTGTGCGCTTCCGGCCCCGGCCGTGGGCGGGGGCGGGCGCGCCCCCCCCCCGGGGGCCGGCGCGGACCCCGCCCCGCCGGGGGGGGCCGGGGGTGGGGGGCGCCCCCCCCCCCGGGCCCGGGGGGGGGGCCGCCCCCCCCCCCGGGGGGGGGGCCCCCCCCCCCCCCCCCCACGGCCGGGGTTCTCAGGCGTTGGCGGGCGCCTGCGCCCGGTCCCCCGCTGCGGGAGCCGCCGTCACGGGCACGGTGCGCGGCAGGAACAGCGCGGGCAGCAGGGTGGCCGCGGTGAGGCCGAACACCCACCAGAAGGAGCTGCCGAACGCGTCGACGACGGGCGTGCCGGCGCTGCGGCCGTCGGTGAGGCCGTTCTGCAGGACGATGGCCACGACCGCGGTTCCCACCGAACCGCCGAGCCTCTGGAAGATGTTCATGGCGCTGGAAGCGCGCGGCATGGCGGCCGGAGCCAGCGACCGGTAGGCGGCCGCCAGGCTGGGCAGCGTGGCCACGCCCACGCCGATGCCGCGTCCGATCATGGCGACCACCAGGAGCGCTCCGCTCGTCTGGCTGTCGATCAGGGCGAAGGGCAGGGTGGCGGCCAGGGTGATGAGCACGCCGGCCAGGACCGGCAGGGCGGGGCCCATCCGGTCGGTGGCCTTGCCGACGACGGCCATGGCGATGATGTAGCCGATGCCCTGGGGGGCGAGCATCAGGCCGGCCTCCAGGACGTCGGCTCCGCGGTCGAGCTGGAAGTACAGCGGCAGCAGGAACATGGCGCCGAACACGCCCGCGTTCACGGCGAACTGGGTGGCGAGGGCGGCGGCGTAGGCACGGTCCTTCAGCAGCCGCAGGTCGACCAGCGGGGTGTGCCGGGTGCGCAGGGAGTGCGCGGTGAACCCGGCGAGCAGCACCAGGCCGGCGACGGTCCAGGGCAGGGCTCCGCTGTCGGTGATGCCGTGGGTGCCGCTCTCGGCCATGCCGTAGAGGAGCAGGGCGAGTCCGGGGGACAGCAGCAGGAGGCCGAGGACGTCCAGGCGCTTGTCGGCGGAGGGCCGGTCGGCGGGCAGTTTGACCCAGGCGAGCACGAGGGCGGCGATGCCGATGGGGATGTTCACGAAGAAGATCCAGCGCCAGCTCAGTTCGTCGACGAAGACGCCGCCGATGACCGGGCCGATGATGGGCGCGAGCATGGCGGGTACGGAGACGACGGCCATCACGCGGCCCAGCCTGGCCGGGCCGGCGGCGCGGGCGAGCATGGCCTGGGCCATGGGCATCACCATGCCACCGCCGAGCCCCTGGACCACCCGGAAGAGGACGAGGGTCTCCACGGACCAGGCGAGGCCGGAGAGGACCGAGCCGAGCAGGAAGAGGAGCTGGGCGGCGAGCCAGACCCGCTTGGCCCCGAAACGTTCCATGGCCCAGCCGGACAGCGGCACGACGAGCGAGAGCGCGAGCAGGTATCCGGTGACGGACCACTGGATCGTGTCGAGCGGAGCCTCGAACTCCTGGGTCAGGGCCTCGATCGCGACGTTGACGATCGTCCCGTCGAGCAGGGTGGTGACGGCTCCCAGCACCAGCACACCGCACAGCCACCACAACTGGCCGTCGATGCGGGCGTCCTGCTCCGCCGTCGCGGGCGCAGGCGTGGATCGGTTCATGACAGGGGTCCCCTCCGTGTGCGGCGTGCAGAAACTTGGACTGCACCGTCTAGATTTGAATAGTAGACTGAGGCGTCCAGAAATCAAGTCGGCATCCGACCGGAGGGAACAGCAGTGGCAACACGGGCGACAGACAGCGGCACGGGCCGGCCCCGACCCCGCCGCACACACGGCGGGCGGGACCGCCGGGCCCAGATCCTCGAGGCGGCCGCAGCCGTGTTCATCCGGGACGGCTTCGTCCGCGGCAGCGTGGACGCGATCGCCGCGGAGGCGAACGTCGCGAAGCAGACGCTCTACAACCACTTCGGGGACCGCGACACCCTGGTCGCGGAGGTGGTCGCGAACGCCATGGACCCACTCGCGCAGCAGTTCGACACGCTGGTCCGGGAGACCATCGCCGCCCACAACGGCACGGACCTCCCCGCCCAGTTCAGGGACTTCGGGCGCCGCTGGGTGCGCCTGATGCTGGCCGGGGAGACGGCCTCGCTGCGCTGGCGGATCCTGGCCGACGCCCCGCTGGAACAGTCCCTGAGGACAGCCCTGCGGGGCGTCGACCAGGACGCCGGCCTCCGGTCCGTCGCCGAGCAGCTCGTCCTGCTCGACCGGGCCGGTGTACTGGCCGTACCGGACCCGGAGGCCGCGGCCAGGCAACTCCGCGCCCTGCTGGTCGGCGAGGCACAACTGGAGTCGGCGCTCGGTCAGGTGGCTCTGGACGATGCCGTGATCGACGCGGTCGTGGACCGCGGCATCGGAATGTTCATGCGGGCGTACGGGCGCTGACCGGGGCTTCCGGGGCCGCCGGGGTGCGCGGGCGCAGCCTGCGCATCATCGGCTTCTCGATCCAGCGGTACGCCGCCCAGGCCGCCGTGGTGCACAGCAGCAGGCAGGCCAGCACCACCGGTCCCACCAGCCAGGTCGGCAACGCCGCGTCCGCGTCGGCCAGCAGCCCGGCAGCGGCCAGTGCCGGACGCAGTCCGCCCGCCACGACCGCGAGCAACAGCAGCTGGAACACGTAGAGGCAGTACGAGATCTCACCGAGGAAGCGCATGCGGCGCCCGCGCAGCGGGGACCACCCGCCGTCGAGGTCGGCCACGGCGAGGGCCGCGATCAGCAGCACGAAGGGCAGGAAGGTGCCCGCCTCGTGCTGGAGCCGGGGCGGCAGCGCCAGGTTGGCCAGCCAGCCGGCCGCGCAGACCGCCAGCGCCGCGGGGACGCGCGGACCGCGCCACCGGCCGCTGCGCACCAGCAGGGCCACCGCGGCACCGGCTGCGAACTCCAGCGCCCGGAACAGCGGGAAGACATAGGTGAACCAGTAGGCGAAGGGGCCGCCGACCGGAGCGGTGGAGATGATCTCCTCCTCCGGGTACGGCAGCCGCACCAGTTCGCCGACGGTGTACGGCAGCACGAAGGAGAGCACCACCGCGCCGGCGGCGACCGCGTACAGGCCGGCCGGCCGGAGCCGCCGCAGCCCGAGGAAGAGGAACGGCAGGATCAGGTAGAAGAACGCCTCGCAGCTGAGCGACCAGGTGACCGGGTTGAGCCCGAAGTACACGGACTGGTCGGGGGTCCAGGACTGGAGGAGCACGAGGTGCAGTGCCACGTTCCCGGCGCCCGGGACCTGTCCCATGCCCGCGAACATCACGAACGCCAGCACGGTCGAGACGAAGTAGACCGGGTAGATCTTGGCGAAGCGGCGCTGCCAGAACCGGCCGAGGGTGTCGGTCTCCGGCCGGTAGGTCCATGCGAGCACGAAGCCGCTGAGGATGAAGAAGCAGCTCACGCCGATGGTGCCGGTGCCGAAGAGGAAGTGCAGGACATCGTCGGCCGGTCCGCGCTCGTCCTCCTCGCCCACCCTGGTGCCGAGTCTGAGGGCGGCCACGTGCTCACCGAACACGAGGAGTGCGGCCCACCAGCGCAGTCCGGTGAGCGAGTCGAGGCGGCCGGGGCGAGCGGCTGCGGGATCGGGGGACGTCATGGAAGCCTCCGGGACGGAAGTCGGGACGGAACACGGCACGGACGGAACACGGCACGGACGGCACGCGGAACACGGCACGGACGGCACGAGAAGAGGGCGCGGCGCCGCGCGGCGGGGCGCGGAACCGTCCGGGAACACAGCGGGGCCGTCCGCCGCGCTGGTCGTGCGGCGGACGGCCCCGGGGAGGGGGTGGGTCAGTGTGGGGTGGGACCCGCCGGCATGGGTACCGGCAGTGCGGGAGCCTCCACCCCGGAGTCGGTGAACGCCTTCTGGAAGGCGCCGATCGCCTGGGCCACGAACTCGCCGCGGTTGGCCTGCACCCATGCGCGCGACTCGGCGAAGCCCTCCAGGGAGCCGTCGAACCGCGGCGCCACGAACCGCGCGAGCCGTTCGAAGCTGCGCTTGGTGTTCTCCCGCGAGGCCCAGTCCGCGCCCGTGACCAGCAGGGTGCCGAAGCCCCCGCTGGACTCGTACAGCTCCTCGATGCCCGCGGCCACCTCGTCGGGAGAACCGACGATCGCCGCACCGGACTCCACCAGGGCCTCGATCTCACGCCCCGGTGCGATACCGAGCGCGTCGACGGGCAGACCCACGATGTCGCCGAAGTAGCCGCGCATCCACTGGGCGGCGCCCTCGCGCAGGTCCTCCATGGCCTCGGCGCGGGACGCTCCCACGTAGACGTTGACCACCAGCCGCCAGTCGGCGCGGTTCGCCGTCCGCCCGGCCTCGGCCGCGGCCTCCTCGGCGTAGGCCCACTGGCGCCGCAGGTCCGGCGGGGTTCCCCCGGGCCGGGGGGAGGCGAAGGACAGCGGGCTCAGTCCGTGCCGCCCGGCCAGCTGCATGCTGTACGGGGAGGCGGCGCTGGAGATCGCCACCTCGATGCCCCCGGGGCTGTAGGGGCGGTGCTGCAGCCGGGCGTCGCGGAGGGTGAACCAGTCGGTGGTGCGGTTCACCGGGGCCCGGCCGTCGAGGAGCCCGAGGACGGCCTCCAGGGACTCCGCGGTCATCCGGCGCTGCTCACCCGGGGCGATCCCGAGCATGTGGGCGTCGGCCGGCGCGGAACCGGCACCGACGCCGAGCAGCACCCGGCCGCGGGTCTGGTGGTCGAGCTGGACGATCCGCGAGGCCACGTGGAAGGGGTGGTGGTAGGGCAGGCTGGTCACGCCCGTACCCAGCCGGATGTGTCGGGTCCGTTCGGCCGCGGCGGCCAGGAAGACCTCGGGCGAGGATATGGTGCCCCAGCCGCCCGAGTGGTGCTCGCCGATCCACGCCTCCGCCAGACCCAGCTCGTCCAGCCACTGGACGAGTTCCAGGTCCCGCCACAGTTGCAGGGTGGGGTTCTCGCCGGGCGGGTGCAGGGGCGAGATGAAGGCTCCGAAACGGATACGCGGCCTGGTCATGCAGGGGTCTCCTCGGGGGTCGGGGTGGCCGGCCGGTCTCCCACCAGCCGTTGCCAGATGCGCGCGCCTCGCTCGGCGAGGGCGGGATGGCCGTCGAAGACGCGTGCGAGGGCGGCGTGGGCGTCCTCGGGGGTGGACACGCGGGCGCTGCGCTCGGCTCCCCCGGCGAGCGTCTCGATCAGCAGGTCGTTGACCAGCGTGACCTTGCCGTCTTCGGTCGTCCGCGCACACATCAGCGTGCGCGGGATGGGGGAGGCGTTCGACGGGTCGAGATAGAGGTCGCAGATGGTGTCGAAATGCTCGTCACCGCGCGGCTCCAGGGTGAAGCGGTGGACCGGCGCCCACCGGCCGCTGGCTCCGCGCCGCTGGACGGTGTATTCGGCGTCCTCACGCAGTACGCGGAACTCCCAGCCGTTCTCGGTGCGTACGGTGCCGTCGAGTTCGAGCGGCTCGACCGCGGTCAGCTGTGAGTAGGCGACGTCGACGAGCCAGTCGGTGCCGTCCAGCCGTACGAGCAGCACCATGTGGTCGCCGGTGTCGGTGAAGGCACGGTCCTGCGGCAGCCAGGGCCGTGAGGCCAGGGTGGTGACCTCGTGGCCGAGGTCGGCCAGCAGAGCCGCGAAGAGGCGGTTCACCTCCATGCAGGCGCCGCCCTGGCGGCGCCGCACGACCTTGTCGAACACGCTGGGCACGTCGATGCCCGGCCTGATCCCGTCGGGCCCGTCGAGCAGTTCGAACGGGACGGCCCGGACGTGGGCCCGGCACAGGGCCCGGAGCACGTCGAGGTCCGCGGTGAGCGGCCCGTCGTACCCGATGCGGTCCAGGTAGGCGCGGCGCCGGCCGGGCGTGAGGTTCTCCGTGCTCACGAGGCCGGCACCCCGTCCGGGGCCTGCGCCGGCACCGACCGGGCGAGCGCCTCCCGCAGTTCGGCCTGGCCTAGGGCGAGCGGCGCGAACTCGGGCAGGTGGCCCGCTCCCGCGCCGTCCCCGCTGCCCGGCCGGGCGGCGAGGGCGTCGAGGTGGGCCTCCTGCATGTCCTGGAACCCTTCGACGAAGGGCCGGCGCACGGCCTCGAAGGCGTGCAGCGCCCCGGTGTGACCGGCCGTCAGGGCCTCGTCGGCCGCGGTGGCGAGGCAGGCGGCGTCCTGGAGGGAGAGGTTGAGCCCCTGCCCTCCGTAGACGTGGACGCCGTGGGCGCTGTCACCGACCAGGAGCACGTTGCCGTCGACCCAGCGCTCCGGGCGCACGATGTGGTGGAGGAACTCGCGGATCTGGTCGCGGTGGGTGGTGTGCTCGCGGATCCAGTCCGCCGCGTGCGGCATGCCCGTGGCGAACCGTTCGGCGAGGGCGGGCAGCGGGCCGTCGACGGCCTCGGCAGCGGTGTCCGGGCCGGTGATCCAGGCGAACAGCAGGGTGCTGTCGGCGATGGGGGTGCCCAGCAGGTAGCCGTCGGGGGTGAAGGCGGCGCGCATCACCGGCCCCCACCATTCGGGCAGCGGCATCCGCAGTTCGGTGTAGCCGCGGCGGTACTCGCGCACCGTCGCGGGGATTCCGGCCATCTCGCGGACGGCCGAGCGCTTGCCGTCGCTGCCGACCACGAGCGCGGGGCGGAGGGTACGGACCCCCTCGGCGGTCTCGAGCCGCACGCCCCGGACGCCCGGTCCGGCGTCGTCGCGGGCGGGCAGCTCGTGCACCGTGGCGTCGTGGACGATCTCCACTCCGGGCGTGGCCAGGACGGCTTCGGTCAGGACGTCCCGCAGCCGGAGGATCGAGGTGGGCAGGGCGAATCCGACCGGGGCGCCCGGCAGTTCGCCGTAGGAGTAGGCGGCCACGGGCGTGCCGCCGACCGCCACCTCGCCGCCGGTGACGGGAGTGGTGTTCGCGGCCAGGGCGGGCAGGAGGCCGAGCTCGTCCAGCACACCGAGGGTGGCGGGCTGGAGGATCGGGCAGATGCCGTTGCCGGGGCCGCCCGGCTCGGGCCGCGGCTGTCGTTCGACGAGCAGCACACGGTGGCCGCGGCGGCCCAGCAGGAGGCCGAGCAGCAGGCCGGCCGGCCCGGCGCCGACGATCACGACCTCCGGATCGTCGGAGGTGCCCGGCCGCGGCAGGCGGACCGGTACTGCGGTGGACGGTTCAGACATGGGTGCTCCCCACCTCGCGCGCTCTGCCCGGGGCAGACGCTGACGGTTGATCGGCGAGCCGGGGGTAACCGCCGGCCCAGAACAGCAGCGGCGGCGCGGTCCGCCCCTCGTGGACCGCGGTGACCCGGCCCAGGAACAGGGTGTGGTCGCCGCCGGGGTACGCGGCCTCGACGGCGCATTCGAACGCGGCGAGGGAACCCGCGGCCAGGGAAGCGCCGTTGCCGCCGGTCCACGCGCCCAGCCGGTTCCAGGCCGCGGTGCCGCTGGGCCGGTCGCCGGAGGCCAGCAGGGCGGCCAGCGGCCCCTGGTCCTCGGCGAGGACACTCACGGCGAAGTCGTCTCCCGTGGACAGGCGCCGGTGCAGCCGGCCGCCCGTCCGTACGCTCACCAGGAGCAGCAAGGGATCGAGCGAAACCGATGTGAGCGAGTTCGCCGTCATCGCCTCGGTGTCCGGACCCGATCCGCACGTGACGACGGTGACGCCGGTGCAGAACCGCCCCATGGCCCGACGGAATTCCGTCCGGTCCTGACGTATTCGTTCCTCGATGGCCGACGTCATGGTCCGCCCGCCTTCCTGTCAGTCATGGCCTCCATCCTTCATTGCGACAGGAAAGCCACCAGCTCCTTTCGGGTACCCGTTCAGGGTGCACCTGTGGGGCACACCGGACGGTGACCCACGTCCAGCCAGCCCTTTTCTCCGCACGGAGGTGGGGGGCGCAACTCCTTGACCCGTTTCCGAAGGGCGGCCTAAATTCCTGGCCATCCGCTGCACCGCACCAACCGGCAGCGATCCTGCCGAATTTCGGTGACACCGATGGGGAGCACCAGACCCAGGTGCTCCGCGGATTCGAATTCATCGTCCAGAAAGGGCGGCCATTCCATGTCACATTCCCTTTTCACCGGAAGGGAGCTACGCCTGAGCCGGCTTTCCCGCCGGGCCGACGGGCGCTACCTGTTCGTGCCACTGGACCATTCCGTCTCGGACGGGCCGGTCGTCGCCGCCGATGAGTTCGACCGCCTCGTGGGGGCGCTCGTCGCGGGTGGCGCCGACGCGCTGATCGTCCACAAGGGGCGGGCCCGCACCATCGACCCGCGCCATCTGCGGCAGTGCGCCCTGATCGTGCACCTGAGCGCGGGGACCTCCCGCGCCGCCGACGCGCACGAGAAGGTCCTCGTCGGCAGCGTGCGGGAGGCCGTGCAGCTGGGTGCCGACGCGGTGAGCGTCCACGTCAACGTGGGCTCCCCCACCGAAGCCCGCCAGCTGGCGGATCTCGGCGCGGTCGCCGCCGAATGCGCCCGCTGGGAGATGCCCCTGCTCGCGATGATCTACCCCCGCGGGCCCAGGATCTCCGACTCGCACGACCCCGAGCTCCTGGCCCACGTGGTCAACATCGCCGCGGACCTCGGCGCCGACCTCGTCAAGACCTCGGTGGCCGCGCCGATGACCGCGATGGCGGACGTCGTGGCCAGCTGCCCCGTGCCGGTGCTCGTGGCGGGTGGCGCTCCGGCGGGCGAGAGCCTGACCCGGTTCGCCCGGTCCGCCGTCGGCGCCGGCTGCGCCGGACTCGCCGTCGGACGGCGGGTGTTCGGCAGCCCGGACCCCGAGGCGCTCGTCCGCGAGCTCGCCTCGATCGTGCACGGTCCGGGGCCGGAGCCGGCGGACGTGCCGCTGACCGTGACCGACCTGTACGACAGGGCGTCCGCGGCGGTCTGACGCGCCGTGGCGCCCTTGCCGCGCCCGTTCCCCCTCCTTCCTCTCCATTAGGGATTCCCGTGAAGTTCGCCTGGATCGACATCCGCTCCGTCTCCCCCGACCAGCGTGCGGCCGTCGTCGACGCCGCCGTCCACGCCCGCGTCGACGCCATCGTCTCGGACGACGCCGAGCTCCTGGCCACCCTGCCCGCCACGGTCAAGCGCGTGCTCGTCGGCGCCGAAGTCCCCGCCGACAAGGGCCTGGACGACCTGATCGTGCTCCGTGACGTCACGGGGCAGGAGAGCCTGACCGCGTTGCGCTCCCGCCACCAGGCGGGCGAGAAGCACATCGCCGGCCGGGTCAACGTGGTCGACGACCCGACCCTGACGCTCGCCTGCGACACCGCGATCGCACTGCCGTACACCCTGGTCGAGTTCAAGGACCCGACCAAGATCCCCCTTGAGATCGTCATCGCCGCGGCCGACCGGGCTCCGGGACAGCTCGTCTGCCAGGCCGCCGACCTCGAGGAGGCCAAGGTCATCATCGACGTCCTGGAGAAGGGCTCCGAGGGCGTGCTGATGGCACCCCGCACCGCGGACGACGTCTTCCAGCTGGTCGAGGCGCTGCGTGTGAAGACCCCCGCCCTGGACCTGACGACCCTGACCGTGGACCGGATCGAGCACCTCGGCCTGGGCGACCGCGTGTGCATCGACACCACCTCGCACTTCGAGAAGGACGAGGGCATGCTCATCGGGTCCTACGCGCACGGGTTCGTCCTGTGTGTCAGCGAGACCCACCCCCTGCCGTACATGCCGACGCGCCCGTTCCGCATCAACGCCGGTGCTCTGCACTCGTACGCCTTCGGCCAGGACAACCGCACCAACTACCTGAGCGAGCTGAAGGCGGGCAGCGCCGTGCTCGCGGTCGGCGCGGACGGCCGCACCCGCAGGATCACGGTGGGCCGCATCAAGCTCGAGTCGCGCCCGCTGCTGAGCATCCACGCCACCTCCCCCGAGGGCGTCGAGGTCAACCTGATCGTGCAGGACGACTGGCACGTCCGGGTCCTCGGCCCCGGCGCCGCGGTCCTCAACGTGACGGAGCTGAAGAAGGGCGACAAGGTCCTCGGCCACGTGGCCACGGACAAGCGCCACGTCGGCTGGCCGGTCGGCGAGTTCTGCGTCGAGAAGTGAGCCGGTGGTGCGCCCCGGCCCCTTCCCGGGGCGCACCGCCGGCCCGTCCGCCTGAAATCGGAGATCCCCATGGAGAACACGCGGCTCGGGAGCTGGATCGCGGAGATGCTCCTCCGGCAGCCGGAGGACACGGTGTGGGCGCGGGCCCGGACCGAGGCGACCTGGCACACCCTGCGCACCAAGGTCACCGAGCTGGAGCGGCTGTTCGAGATCCAGGGCATCAGGCCCGGGTCGACGGTCGCCGTCCAGATGGTGCCCAGTTTCACCTACCTGTGGACCGTGCTGGCCCTGTGGTCGCGGGGCGCCCAGGTGATCCTCATGGATCCGCGGCTCACCCGTACCGAAGTGGGCCGGCTGCTCAACCTCTGCGAGCCGCGGTTCATGATCAGCTCCGGTTCCTCCGGCGCGGTCCGCGTCGTCTTCGAGGACGAGTGCGCGGTCCAGGTCGAGGTGCGCCGCAGCGGGCACACCGCGGCTGCCGGGGCCCCGGTGCTGCTCCAGTTCAGCTCGGGCTCGACCGGCTATCCCAAGGTCATCGGCCGTTCCGCCGACTCCCTGCTGGCCGAACTCGACGCGTTCGCCGCACTGCCGGAGATGCCGCGAGCCGGTGAGCGGGTCCTGCTGAGCAACTCGCTGACGCACTCCTTCGGCCTGATCGCAGGGTTCCTGCACGCGCTGCGGGCCGGTGCCACGCTCGTCTTCACCCCCAACGCCCAGCCGCGGACGCTGCTCTCCACCCTGGTGGAGTCGCGGGCGAACGTGCTGTTCGGGGTTCCGTTCCACTTCGAGTTGCTGACCCGGATCGCGGACACGGAGCCGCTGCCGGAGCTGCGGCTGGCGGTCTCCGGCGGCGAGGTGATCCGTCCCGAGGTCTACCGGCAGTTCCACGAGCGGTACGGCGTCCGGATCGGCCAGGCCTACGGCATGACCGAGACCGGCATCGTCGCCACCGACCTCTCCGGCTCCCTGCCGCCGCCCGCGGTGGGCCGCCCGGTGCCCGGCGCCGAGGTCCGGATCAAGGGCGGCGAGCTCCAGATCCGCACGGACTCCTCGCCGTACCTGTACGCCGACGACGTCACCAGCCGGTACGTGGACGGCTGGCTGCGCACGCACGACCTGGCCACGCTCGACGCGGAGTCCGGTGCGCTCTCCGTGCACGGCCGCACCGATGCCCTGGCCGTCATCGGCGGCCTGAAGGTGGACCTGCGGGAGATCGAGCTGGCCCTGGCCGAGCACCCGAACGTCACCGAGGCGGTGGTGCTGTTCGGCGGCACGATCGAGGCGTTCGTCGGTGTGACCGGCTCCACCACCGCACGCGAGCTCCAGGCGTGGTGCCGGGACCGGCTCAGCCATTTCAAGATCCCGCGCCGGTTCGAGCTCGCCCCCGCCATTCCGCGGACCAGCAACGGAAAGCTGGTGCGCAACCGTGAGCTGCTGGTGTCCCGCATGAGTCCGTCCTCGCGCGCCGGGGCCGGCGCCGCACCGACGGGAGCCGTACGGTGATCATCACGCCCATGCTGCGCGGTTCCCTGTGCGCCAACGCCCACCCGGACGGGTGCGCGGAGCGGGTCCGTTCCCAGATCCGCTACGTCCGCGACCGTCCCCCGCTCACCGGTGCCGACCGTCCGCGGAACGTGCTGGTGATCGGCGGCTCGGCCGGTCTGGGACTCGCCACCCGGATCGCCGCGGGGTTCGGCTCCGGGTCGGCCACCCTCAACGTCTGTCAGGAGAGCCCCGGAACGGCCCGCCGCACCGGCACCGCCGGCTGGTACAACACGGTCGCCGTGGAGGCCGAGCTGGCCCGGGCCGGACTGTACGGGAGGACCGTGCTGGGGGACGCGTTCGGCGACGCCGCCAAGGAGCACACCGCCCAGACCGTCCGGGACGACCTCGGGCAGGTGGACCTGGTCGTGTACAGCCTGGCCGCACCGCGCCGTACCGACCCGGTGACGGGCCGGACGTACCGCTCGGCGCTGAAGACCGTCGGAGACCCGTTCACCGCCAAGACCTACGACCCCGCCAGCGGCGAGGTCGGGTGGGCCACCGTGGAACCGGCCACCGAACAGGAGATGGCGGACACCGTCTCGGTGATGGGCGGCGACGACTGGCGGCGCTGGATCGACGCGCTCGACGCGGCCGGGGTACTCGCCCCGGACGTGACCACGGTGGCCTTCAGCTACGTCGGCAACGCCCGGCTCGCCCCCACCTACCGGGGCGGCACCCTGGGTCTGGCGAAGGAGCACCTGGAAGCCACCGGCCGGGACCTGGATGCCGCACTGCGCCAGCGGGGCGGCCGGGCCCTGACCGCCGTGATGCGGGCCATGGTCACCCAGGCCAGCTCGGTGATCCCGGCGCAGACCCTGTACACCGTGGTGCTCACCCGGGTGATGCTGGAGATGGGCCTCCAGGAGGGTCCCGTCGAACAGGCGCACCGTCTGCTGACCAAGCGCCTGTACCCGGGCACGGACCAGCGGCTGCCGACCGGCGACCGGCACCCCACCACCGACGGGCTGGGCCGGCTCCGCCTGGACGACCTGGAGCTGCGTCCGGACGTGCAGGCGGAGGTGGACCGCCGGCTGGCCCTGGCGACCACCGGGACCATCGGCGAGCTCGGGGCTCCCTGCGTGCACCGCGCCGAGTCCCTGGCTCTGAACGGCTTCGGAGTGGCGTCCGTCGACTACGGCGCGGACACCGATCCGGTACGGGATCTCGTCGACCCCGTCCGCGTCACGGACGCCGGTGTCCGGTCCGACCGCTCCCCCGCCCGACCCGCCTGACCGGCCCCGCCTGACCCGCCTGACCCGCGAGGGCACCTCCCCCGCGCGGGCGCCCGCTCTTCCTTCTCCGCCCGCACCCCGCGGGCACCTCAGCACACCCTCATGTCCAAGGAGTACCCCGTGTCCGACATCCGTTCCTTCGTCATCGGCATCATCAGCGAGATCAGCCCTGACGTCACCGACGACGTCTCCGACGACCTGCCCCTGGGCCCCGGTGGTCTGGAGCTGGAGTCGCTGGCCCTCGTCGAGCTCCTCGTCCAGGTCGAGCACGAGTTCAACGCCAAGATCGCCGACGAGGACCCGGCCGCCCAGCCCACCGCCACCCTCGGCGAGTTCGTCGCGGCGGTCGCCCAGGCCCGGGACTCGGCGTCCGCGGAGGCCACGGCGTGATCGGCCCGGAAGAGATCCGCAGGCTCCTCACGCACCACCGGATCGTGCCCGTCGGGTACGGGGAACTGGGTGACGACACGCCCCTGACCCTCGACTCGCTGGCCCTCGTGTGGCTCCAGCACGCGCTGGACGAGGAGCACGGGATCAGCATCGACCCCTACGGTCCGGACCTGGAGTACTTCACCTCGGTCCGCGGGATCCACACGTTCCTGAGCGGACTCGGGGAGGGGGTCACCGATGCCCGTTGACGTCCGCGTCACCGGCTACGAGACGTTCACCGCGTTCGGCGCCGGCGCCGGCGCCCTGCGCGAGCGCGTGTTCGCGGGCCGGCCGGCGTTCGCTCCCGTCACCCGGTTCGACACCACCCGGTTCCGCAACGCGTACGGAGCCACCCACGGCGGCCCCGATGACGTTCCGCGCCAGCTGGAGACCATGCGCACCTGTGTGGACGGTGCGCTGCGGGCGGCCGGCCTGGACCCGGCCGCGCTGGACCCGGCACGTACCGCCGTCCTTCTGGGAACCCAGGGCGACTTCACCGGCCTGCACGGTTTCTGGGCCGACCGGGCGTCGGGACGGCAGACCGATCCCTCCGAGGTCCACCGCAGCTTCGCCGGTGGCATTCCCGAGGCGATCGCGGAGGGTCTGGGCCTGACCGGCCCCCGGACGGCGTTCATCAACGCCTGTGTGGCCTCGGCCAGCGCCGTCATCCACGCCTGCCGCATGATCGACGCGGGGCTGGTGGACGTCGCGCTCGTCGGCGGTGTGTACCTGGTGGACGAGGAGCAGTTCGCCAAGTTCGACTCCGGACGCACCTTCGCCCGCGACGGGGCCCTGCGCTCCTTCGCCGCCGGCCGCAGCGGCATGCTGCTCGGTGACGGCGCGGCCGCACTGGTCCTGGAGTCCCCGGAGCACGCCGGCAGGCGCGGGGCGCGCTCGCTGGCCCGGATACCCGGCTTCGGGGCGGCGGCCGACGCCCACCACGTCGTACAGCCGCATCCGCAGGGCATCGGGATGGCCAGGGCCATCACCCGGGCACTCGCGGCTGCCGGGGTTCCCGGCAGCGAGGTGGCGTACGTCAACGCCCACGGCACCGGGACCCGGCTGAACGACCCGGCCGAGACGGCGGCGCTGCGGTCGGCGTTCGGCGAGCATGCCGAACGGCTCCTGGTGAGCTCCACCAAGAGCACCACCGGCCACATGCTCGAGGCCACCGGGGCCGTGGAGCTGGCCGTCTGCCTGATGGCCCTGGAGGAGCAGGCCGTGCCGCCCACGGCCGGGTACGACGCACCCGACCCGGAGTGCGGACTGGACTGCGTACCGAACGAGGCGCGCGCGGCGCGGCTGAGGCGGGTGCTCTCGCTGAATGCCGGGTTCGGCGGCCTGAACACCGCCATCATCCTGGAGCAGACGTGACCCCCACCGCACCCGTCACCCCGCCCGCCGCGGGCGGCCGCCCTGCCGCCGGACCCGCGGTCCCCACCGCGTCCGGCGCCGGCCGGCCCCGTGTCGTCGCCGCCGCCGTCGTATCGCACCGGGACGGGACGCCCGAACTCCCGGTGGTGCCCGGCTTCGTGGCCTCCGCTTTCAACCCGCTGGTCCGGGAGACCGTACGGCGCTGCCTCGGAGAGCCCGGAACGCCGGAATCACCCAACGCGCTCGTCGGCCCGCACCCGGACAGCACCGCGGTCGTCCTGACCACCGTCGCGGGCGATGCGACGACCTCCGACCTGGCCAGCCAGAAACTGGTGAGCGGCCGGGTGCACAACCCGCTGCTGTTCTTCCAGTCGGTCACCACCTCGATCGTGGGCCACCTGTGCATCGAGTACGGGCTGACCGGCGCGGTGAACTGCATCGCCTCGGACAGCGGGGCCGGGGAGGCGGCCCTGGAGGCCGCCGCGCTGCTGCTCCGGGACGCCACGGTCGACCAGGTCCTCGTCATCGGCGTGGAGCTGGCCGCGAACCCCCGTACGGAGGCCGCGTTCGCGCATCTCGCCGCGCGGGGCTCGGCCACCGAGCCGCCCGCGGACGACCTGGCGGTGGCACTGCTGCTGCGCCGCGGCGGCGCGGCGGGCCCCGGGGTGCCGCCGGCCGGCGCCGGGCCCCGGGAGGCGGGCCATCTGGCCGGCCTGGCAAGCCTCGCCGGCACCGCCGGCCTCGCCGGCACCGTCCGGCACTCCCGAGAAGAGGAACGATGATGCAGTCCCTGGCGGAACTCATGGCCTCCATGCCGGCGGAGCTGGTGGCGGAGCAGCTGATACACAAGCTGGGCATCGAGATCACCGAATGGTCGGCCGAGCAGGTGGTGGCCACCATGCCGGTCGCCGGCAACCGCCAGCCCTTCGGCCTGCTCCACGGCGGTGCGACGGCGGCACTCGCGGAGACCCTGGGGTCGCTCGCGGCCGGCGCCCATGTGGCGCCCGACGGCATGCTGGTGGGGCTGGAGCTGAACGTCACCCACCACCGGGCGGCCCGGGAGGGCCTGGTCACCGGGGTGTGCGTGCCGTTGCACCAGGGCTCCCAGATCGGCACCTACCAGGTGACGATCACCGATCACCTGGGCCGGCTGGTCTCCACCGCCCGGCTGACCTGCCTGCTGCGCAGGCGTCCGGGGCGCTGAGCCGTGGCCGCCGACCGCTCTCCCGCCTCCGCATGCGGGCAGGCCGCACCCGGGCAGACCGCACCCGGGTGCCGGCCCGGCACCTCCGGATCCGCGGTGGAACGCCCGTCGCTGACGGGCCGGCACCTGGTCACGGCCGAGGACGCGGCCGCCTTCCGTGCGCTCACCGCCTCGGCAGCCGAGGCCTCGCCGGACGGGTCCGGACCGGCTGAGGGCACGCCGCCCGGCACCGTGCCTCCGGCGCAACTGGCCGCCGTCGCCCTGCGCATGTGCGAGCGGCTGCTGGAACGGGACGGCAGCCGCGGCGCGGTCGCCGTGCACGGCGTGCAGCGCCTGGCCGTGCTGCGCCCCACCGCCGTGGGCGCGCCGCTCACGTCCACGGCCCTGATCCGCTCGGTCAGGCCGCTGGGTTCCTCGACCGCCACCGAGGTGGCCGTCCGGTTCACGGCCGAGGACGGGGCGTGTGTGGCGGAGTCCACCTCCCTGCTCGTGCACGGGCCGCGGATGGCGGTGCCGACCCGTCCGGCCCCTCCTGCGGGCGCCCGTCCGGCAGTGCCCCCGCCCGGGTCCTCCTACCGCGTCACGCGGGATGCCGTCCGCCGGTACGCGGAGGTCTCCGGGGACCGCAACCCCATCCACCTCTCGCCTTCGGCCGCCCGCTCCGCCGGGTTCGAGGAGCTCATCGCGCACGGCATGCTCACCTTCGCCCTCACCGCCCAGCACGTCGCCGCGGCGGTGGGGGAGGCGGAGATCGCCGAGCTCCAGCTGCGTTTCTCCCGGCCGCTGCACGTGCCCGCCACCGGTGCCGTGCTCACCGTGCGCGGCCTTCCGGCCGCCGGCGGGTTCGCCCTGACCGCCGCCGACGGCGAGGGCCACGCGGTCGCCACCGGTCGCGCGACGCTGCGTACGCCCCCATCCGACCGAGGAACCCGCCATGCCTGACCAGATCCCGATGGTGCAGTTGCTCACCCCCGCGGGCGAGCTCGTCGAGGACCCCGCGTTCCCGCTGCACACCACACCCGACGAGGTGCGCGGCCTCTACCGGGACATGGTGCTCGTGCGCCGCTTCGACGGGGAGGCCGCCGCACTCCAGCGGCAGGGTGAACTGGGCCTGTGGACCCAGTCGCTGGGCCAGGAAGCCGCCCAGATCGGCTCCGGACGGGCGCTCCGTGCCGGTGACCACGCCTTCCCCACCTTCCGCGAGCACGGTGTCGCCTGGTGCCGCGGGGTGGACCCGGTGGACCTGATGGGGATGTTCCGGGGAGTCAGCCACGGTGGCTGGGACCCGGCGGAGAAGAACTTCCACCTCTACACGATCGTGATCGGCGCCCAGACGCTGCACGCCACCGGCTACGCCATGGGCATCGCCAGGGACGGCGCGGACGATGCCGTCATCGCCTATTTCGGGGACGGTGCCAGCAGCCAGGGCGACGTGGCCGAGGCGTTCACCTTCGCCTCGGTCTGCGACGCGCCGGTGGTGTTCTTCTGCCAGAACAACCAGTGGGCGATCTCCGAGCCTGCCGAGCGGCAGTCACGGGCCCCCCTGCACCGTCGCGCGGACGGCTGGGGCTTCCCGGGCCTGCGGGTGGACGGCAACGACGTGCTGGCCTGCCTCGCGGTGACCCGGTGGGCGCTCGACCGGGCCCGGCGGGGCGCCGGCCCCGTGCTGATCGAGGCGTTCACCTACCGGATGGGCGCGCACAGCACGTCGGACGACCCGGGACGCTACCGCTCGGCGGCCGAGCGGGAGGAGTGGGCACGGCGGGACCCCATCGACCGGGTGCGGTGCCTCCTGCTCCGGCAGGGCTGGGCCGACCAGGAGTTCCTGGACGCGGTCGAGGGCGAGAGCGAAGCACTGGCGCGGGACGTCCGCCGCAGGGTGCGGGAACTGCCCGACCCGGAACCGGACCTGATGTTCCGCCACGTGTACGCCGGGCCGCACGCGCTCGTCGCGGAGGAGCGGGCCGGGTACGCGGAGTACGCCGCGGGATTCGGGCCGGACCTGGCGGAAGGGGTGCCGGCATGACCCGGACGACCATGGTCCAGGCGCTGAACTCCGCGTTGCGGGCCTGCCTGGACGAGAACCCCAGGACCCTCGTGATGGGCGAGGACGTCGGAGCCCTGGGCGGGGTGTTCCGCGTCACCGAGGGGCTCCAGAAGGACTTCGGCGAGAGCCGGGTCTTCGACACCCCCCTCGCCGAGTCGGGCATCGTCGGCACGGCGATCGGCCTGGCGCTGCGCGGCTACCGGCCCGTCGTGGAGATCCAGTTCGACGGGTTCGTGTACCCGGCGTTCGACCAGATCGTCAGCCAGCTGGCGAAGATGCACGCCCGGTCGCTCGGGCGGATCAGGCTGCCGGTGACCATCCGCATCCCGTACGCCGGGGGCATCGGCGCGGTCGAGCACCACAGCGAGTCCCACGAAGCGCTGTTCGCCCACACCGCCGGTCTGCGCGTGGTGACCCCGTCGCACAGCGACGACGCGTACTGGATGCTGCGCCAGGCGGTGGCCGATGACGATCCGGTCGTCTTCCTGGAACCCAAGCGGCGTTACTGGGACAAGGGCGAGGTGCACACGTCCGGCGCTTCGCGGGCGCTGCACGAGGCCGCGGTGGTGCAGCCCGGCCAGGACCTGACCCTGCTGGCCTACGGTCCGATGGTGAAGGTGTGCCTGGACGCGGCGGCCATCGCCCGGACGGAGGGCCGCCGGCTGGAGGTCGTCGACCTCCGTTCCCTCTCCCCCGTCGACTTCGGGACGATCCAGCGGTCCGTGGAGAAGACGCACCGCGCCGTCGTGGTGCACGAGGCACCGGTGTTCCTCGGGATGGGTGCCGAGCTCGCGGCCAGGCTGCAGGAACGGTGCTTCTACAGCCTGGAGGCCCCGGTCCTGCGGGTCGGCGGCTTCCACGCCCCCTATCCGCCGTCCCGGGTGGAGGACGCCTACCTGCCCGATCCGGACCGGGTGCTCGAGGCCGTGGACCGTGCGCTGGCCTACTGACGGCGCCGGCGGCCGGTGCACCGGCTCCGCACACCCCGTACGTCCGTGCGCTTCCCCGCGAAGCCCTGTCGAAACCAGCAAGGAACCAGCCCATGACCGCCACCCCCGAATCACCGACGCTGATCTTCCGGATGCCCGATGTGGGCGAGGGACTCGTCGAGGCGGAGATCCTCGCCTGGCACGTCCAGGTGGGTGACCCCGTGTCCGACGGGCAGCCCGTGTGCGAGGTCGAGACCGCCAAGGCCGCGGTCGAACTGCCCATCCCGTTCGACGGCACGGTGGCGGAACTCATCCAGCCGGCCGGCGCCACCGTGCAGGTGGGTGCTCCGATCATCGCCGTCCGGCCGGCCGTCACGCCCGCGGCACCGGGCACCGTCGCGAACGGGACGCCGCCGCGCACCCCGGACGGTCAGCCGGGCGTCGAGGTGCTGGTCGGGTACGGGCCCCGGGAGGGGCAGCCCCCGGTGCGCCGCCGCCGGAGGACCGCACCGGCGCCGGTACCGGCACCGGCGGCTGCCCGGCGCCCGGCGACGGCGACGGCGACGGCGACGGCGACGGCGACGGGAATCGGCGGTGAGGCGGCGGAAGCCCGGGCCGGGGCGACCGGGCCCCTGGCCAAGCCTCCGGTGCGCAGGCTGGCCAAGGAGCTCGGGGTGGACCTGGCCTCGGTGCCGCGCTCCGGTCCGGACGGGACCGTCACGAGGGAGGACGTACGCACCGCCGCCGCGGCACCGGCCGCGGCCGGGCGGCCCGGGGAGACCCGGGTTCCGGTGCGCGGGGTGCGCAAGGCGACCGCCCGGGCCATGGTGGCCTCGGCGTTCACCGCTCCGCACGTCACGGAGTTCATCGAGGTCGACATGACGCGGACGCTGAAGCTGGTGCGCCGTCTGAGGTCGTCCGGCGAGGCCGGCGAGGCACCGCCGTCCCCGCTGCTGATGGTGGCCGCCGCGTACCTGGCGGCCGTCCGCCGCAACCCCGGCGTCAACGCCTCCTGGGACGAGCCGAATCAGGAGATCGTGCTCAAGGAGCGGGTGAACCTCGGCATCGCGGCGGCCACCGCGCGAGGGCTCGTCGTCCCGAACATCAAGGACGCGGGCCGGCTGACGCTCGCCGGACTTTCCGCGGCCCTGCGGGAGCTGGTCCGGTCGGCCCGTGAGGGCGCCTGCACTCCCGCCGACCTCACCGGCGGCACCACGACCATCACGAACATCGGGGTGTTCGGCGTCGACGGCGGCACTCCCCTGCTCAATCCCGGTGAGGCCGCGATCCTGGCCTTCGGCGCGATCCGGAAGAAGCCCTGGGTGCACCGGGGCCGGCTCGCGGTGCGCGACGTGGCGACCCTCTCCCTGTCCTTCGACCACCGGCTGGTCGACGGGGAGCTGGGCTCCAAGGTGCTCGCCGACACGGCCGCGGCCCTGGAACGGCCCGACCGGCTGCTGCTGTGGCGCTGACCGCCGGGCCGCTTCCCGTCACGCCGGGCCGGCGCCGGGCGGCGGGCATGCCGTGGCGAGGGCCCGCACCGCTCCCGGAGGAATCCGGAAGCGGTGCGGACGGCCCCGGGCACGCCGGGTCAGGGCCTGCGCAGGGAAGCCGCGACCCGTCCCCACGCCCATTCCGCCCAGGCGTCCGGCGGGCGTGCCGGGGCGAGGCGGGGGGTGGTCCACACGGCACAGGCGATGCACAGCAGCAGCTGCGCGAGGTCGGCCGGGTCCTCCTCCGGGTCGATCTGGCCGCGTGACTGGGCCCGCCGGATCAGGGTGCCGATGTGGGCGGCGGCCTCGGCCAGCGGATCGACGGGGAGGACGGCCCCGGTACCGTCCGTCAGGAGCCGCAGCGCGGCCCTGAGCCGGACGTCGGTGTGGAGGCAGCGCGCCAGCCCCGAGGTGAACCGCCCCAGGTCGGCGAACGGGTCGCCGTCCCGCACCACGAGGGTGCGCAACCCGGTGATCCGGGAGAGGCCGTGGTCGAGCAGGGCCTGCGCGAGTGCGTCCTTGGAGGCGAACTGCCCGTACAGGGCGCCCTTGGTCATGCCGATGCGACGGGCGATGTCGTGCATCGTCGTGAGGGCGTACCCGTGTGTGGAGAATTCCTCGGCCGCCACGTCGAGGATCCGCTGCCGGGTACGCCGTGCCCTGTCCTGCTTCACCGGTGCCGTCCGCCCGTCGTCGGTCACGCGCTGCGGCGGACGGAGCCGGGCGCGATCAGGGGACCGGTCCGGACCGGCAGCACCGGCCAGCCGTGCCGCTCGGCGGCCTGCCGCAACAGCGGGTCGTCCCCCACCACCACGGGGTTGCCGACCGCCTCCAGCATCGCGAGGTCGCTCGCGTGGTCCCCGTATGCCCAGCAGTCCTCCGGATCGAGCCTCCATGCGCCGAGGGCCTCGGTGACGGCCCGCAGCTTGCCGGGGCCGATCATCGAGCGGTTCACGGTTCCGGTGAACCGGCCGTCGGCGCCCACCTCCTGTCCGGTGCACAGCAGGGAGGCACCGAGTTCGTCGGCGAGCGGCTGGAGACAGGCGCGCAGTGAACCGGAGACGAGAACGATCCGGTCGCCGCGCTCCCGGTGGGCGCGGAGGGCATCGAGGGCGGGGGCGATCATCGCCTGCGGGCCCTGCCGGTAGAGGGCGTACCAGGCCAGGCCGGCCTCGGCCAGTTCCGCCGGAAGGATGCCCCGGTAGTGGGCGTAGTAGGCGCGGTTCGCCTCCTCCCGGGGCAGGGCGAGCAGTTCCTCCAGGACGTCGGCGGCGGTGGGGTCGCACGGCCCGGAGCCCCGGCGGCGGAGCCAGAACCGGGAGAACTCCACCATCGTCTTGGCGGCGACCAGGGTCTCGTCCACGTCGAAGAAGGCGGCGCGGGCTGTCGTTCTCATCGCTCCGCTCCGTTCGCGTCCAGGCCGCGCGCCGCGAGCGCGCCCGCGTAGTGGACGCTCGCGGCGTCCATGCCGAGAGCCGCATGGCCGGTGGCGGCGAGCACGTCCCGCCAGCGCCGTTGCAGCGGGCTGTCCTCGGCCAGGGCACGGCTGCCGGCGGTGCGCATGAGCAGGTCCGTGGCCGCGGCGCAGAGTTCCGCCACGCGTGCGAAGTCGCGTACGTTCTCGCTCACCGCGAGGGGGGTCACATCGCCGGCGTCGGCACGGTGCAGGGCGTGTCGCAGCACCAGACCGGCCGCGTGGAGATCGGCGGAGG
Source organism: Streptomyces sp. NPDC048603 (assembly GCF_043199475.1). Taxonomy (NCBI): domain Bacteria; kingdom Bacillati; phylum Actinomycetota; class Actinomycetes; order Kitasatosporales; family Streptomycetaceae; genus Streptomyces; species Streptomyces sp. NPDC048603. The sequence goes on from NZ_JBICVY010000020.1 coordinate 87,151, forward strand.
CCCGGGCGGCGGCCAGGCTCCGGCCCGGGGTGCCGCTGACGGAAGTACCGTCGGTACCGGTCCGGGCGGTGAACAGGTCGTGCCAGTCGCGCAGCGCCGCGCGGGCCGCGCCGAGGGCGGGCGCGACGAACTGGGCCCCCGCGACCATGAGGTGGGGCACGGCGTGGCAGCGGTCGCGGCCGGATCCGGGCCGGTCGAGATCGGCGACGGTGAAGGTCCGGTGGGCGGGCACGAAGGCCCGCTCGACCCGGACGCCGTTGCTGCCGGTGCCGCGCAGGCCGAGACTCCGCCAGGTGTCGAGGATCTCGACGTCCTCGCGGGGGACGGCGAAGATCCGGCTGCCGCGGTCCTCGCCGGTACCGGCCGGGGACGCCAGCAGTACCCAGTGGGCGTGGTCGACGCCGCTGGCGAGCCTCCAGGTTCCGTGGAGCACCCAGCCGCCGGGAGCCGCCGTGGCCTGCCCGGCGGGCGGGACGACGGCGGCGGCTATCCGTACGTCGGGTCCGGCCGCCCACAGTTCGGCCTGGCCCTCCTCCGGCAGGTGGGCGGCCAGCCTCGCGTGGGCGGCGTAGAGGGCGGCGCACCACGCGGTGGAGGCGCAGGCCTCGGCGAGGGTGGCCGCCGCTTCGGCGGCCTCGGTGAAGGAACCGGCGTCGCCGCCCCAGCGCTTGGGCACGAAGTGACGGGCGAATCCGGCATCGACGAGGGCGTCGGCGGTGGCGGTGGTGAGCCGGCGCGCGTACTCGGCATCGGCTGTGCCGAGGGCGGCGAGGGTCGCGGCCCGGGCGGTGCTGAGGGTCATCGGACGGCTCCGGTGGAGGCCGGGGTGACGGTGCCGATGAGGGCGGCGACGGCGAGGAGGCGGTCGTCCTGCTCAGCCCGGACCCGTACCGCCTGGAGTCCCGGCCCATCGGATTCGGGTGTGTGCTCCGTGGTGATCGTCACAGGCCGGTCGAGCTCTCCGAAGGCGAGGAAGGCCACGGCGGAGGATTCCAGGGTCCATCGGACATCTGCCGGTTCGAGGCCGGCGAAGCGGCCCGAGGTGAGCGCGGCGGCCTGGTGGAAGGCCTCGATCAGGGCCATGCCGGGAGTGTGGTCGCAGCCGTGGTCGAAGTAGATGGGATGTGTGGTGTCGAGGCGCAGGGCCCAGGTGCCGGGGACAGGACCCGCCGCGAGCATGGTGTCGCGTGGATGGCTGCGGCCGAAGGTCCCGGGAGGCGCGACGGGCGCGGCCAGTTCGGGCCGCAGAGTGCCGGGTCCGGTGACCGGGGTACTCGAGACACCGTTGGGGAAACGTATCCGCTCGTAGTGGCCGGGCTTGAGGGCCTGCCAGCACAGCCCGACCCGGCCCAGGAGGCGGCCGTCGACGACGACCTGTGCGTCGAGTGACATCCCGAACCGCTGGGTGCCGTCGGTCTCCGGGGCGGTGACCACGTCCACCAGCACGTTGCGCGGTGCGGTGCCGCCGTTGACGGGTCCGGCCGGATCGGCCGCCGCAGGCGTCAGTTCGTAGTCGACGCTGGTGAGTACGAAGGGGTAGTTCAGCGGGACGTCGTAATGGACGTGCGAGATGTAGATCCCGGTCTGCCGGACGGTCTCCAGCAGCAGGAGTGGATCGGCCGGTCGGGCGCCGCTGCCGAACAGCACGTGGTGTTGCGGCCATTGGGCGGCGATGGTGAACCGGTGGGAGCCGGTCCGGACGGCGTCCGTCAGGAGCACCTCGGACACGGCGAGTTTGTGGACGAGAGTCCTCGGAACGCCCCTCTCGAATGACAGGGCGGAACGTCCGGACAACTCCTGGGATGCGGCGTCGCCGAGCACTGCCGCAGCGGACGAGCTCATCGTCATCACTGTCAATTACCCCCGTAAGCAGCATGAACGGAGGGGCGCGGGCCCTTGATCAGGGCTGGACCGGGATTCGTTGCCGGTCCGACGCTCCCTCGAACCAGAAATCTACCTTCCGGAAGGTATATTCTCAAACGATCAACGACAACGTCTGCGCGAGGGGGACACATGGGAGACCGGATCGAAGCGGCTCGCTGGGGTGGCAAGCTGGCTCAGGAAGGACCGCCCCTGCAGCAGGAACGGGCAAGACAGACCAGACGGTCGATCCTCAGAGTGGCAGCCGAGGAGTTCGCCGCCAACGGGTTCCGCAGCACCTCGCTGATGAGCGTCGCCCGCCGGGCGCAGATCACCAAGGGGGCGATCTACCACCACTTCTCCAGCAAGGAGAACCTGGCGGCCTCGGTGGTGGAGGAGCACTACGCCCTGTGGCCCGCACTGGTGGAGGAGACGCGGGCCGAAGGACGCTCCGCGATGGCGACGGTGGTGACCTTGCTCGACCGGGTCGCCGAGGTGTTCCGCGACGATCCTCTCGTCCAGGCGAGCGCGCGCCTCCAGCTGGAACGCTCCGTCATCGAGGTCCCGCTCCCCACCCCCTTCGTGGGGTGGACCGCGCTGCTGACCGAACTCTTCGAAGCCGCGCGGGCCGAGGGAGGTCTGCGCCCGGAGTGCCGGCCGGAGGTCCTGGCGCGGGTGGTCGTCGCCGCCTTCTTCGGCGTCCAGCACATCTCCGACGCCCTGCACCAGCGGGCCGACATCGTCGAGCGCTGGCAGGAGGTCAAGGAGACGCTGCTGCCGGGGATCTGCGCTCCGGGGACCGCCGCCGCCCTGACCACCTGCCGGTAGCCCCCGGCCCTTCACGTGACGGTGGCCCGGCGGGGCGCGCGGTGCCGGACAGCGAATGCCGCCCGGCGCCCCGGCGCCGCCGGATATGAGGACTTCGCGCGGCGCCGGTCGGGAGTCCTCGCCGGAGCAGTCGAAGTCGCCGGCCGGCCCGACGGCCGCTGGTCGGCCGCCGGGTCGGCCGCCGGGCCGGCGTGGGTCAGATCAGCGCGTTCTTGTAGAAGATGCTGGAGCGGCGGTCGCCTTCCTCGCCGGTGGCGAAGCCGATGAAGAGGCGGGCCTCGCCGGCATCGGTGCGATAGATCGCCAGGCCCTCGGGCTCGCGGTGGTGGAGGGTGGAGCCGGCCTTGGTGAGGACGGGGCCCTGCTTCACGGTGCCCGTGTTGATGTCGATGCTGGTGACGTAGGAGTTGCCGTCGCCGGTGGGGGTGCCGTCGCCGGGGTACGCGTCACCCGTCAGGTAGTACATGTACGAGCCGTAGAGCGTGTAGCCCTGCGGAGTGCCGGGGATCGACGGCTGCTTGAAGTCGGCCAGCGGGGAGCCGAAGCTGCGCGTCTGGAAGGCGGAGAGGGGGTACACCGCGATGCGCTTGCCGGCGCTGGTGTGGTAGCGCACGATCATGCGCTGGTAGACCGGGTCGACGGAGCAGGTGTACTCGGTGGCTCCGGCGATCGGCTGGTAGGCGGCCGCGGCGGCCGGCGAGCCCAGGGTGGTGTTGGGGGCGTAGCGGATGGGGGCGAGCGCGGTGCCGTACCCGTTGGTGTTCGCGGCGCACTCGATCCACAGCTCGGTTTCGGAACCGCTCGGCAGGGCGGCGAAGGCGACGCCGTGGCCGAAGCCGTTGAGGTGCATGTACGAGATGTAGTTCCCGTCGAAGTCCATCTTGTTGATGCACAGGTCGCCGGCGGACTCGGGACTGCCGTCGCGCTTGGTCGCGATGAAGAGGTACTTGTTCACCCAGTCGAAGGCGAAGCTCTGCTGGACCCGCGGACCGTGCGTGTCCTTGGAGCGGAACAGGTCGTACGACGGCTGCGTGAGGTCGAACCGCTTGGTGGTGGCCACGTCGGCCGCGGCGGTCTGCGCGCCGGCGCCGAGCCCGAGCAGGGCGAGCGAGGCGCCGGCACCGGTGCGTATGAGGCCGCGGCGGGAGAGGGGGAAGCCAGGGGTGCGGTGCATGGGGGGACTCCTGGGGATGGGGGGAGATGGGGCCACGTGATGCTATCCGCCGCCGAGGTGGTGTGATCTGCCGGGTCCCGGTGGGCAGTTGGGACGCCGAGCCATCCCGGAGTCGGCACCTTGGCCCTTGGCCGTGTGCATGCGATCAAGCAATGGACATGGATGAGGGCCGGTCAGATGTGGGGTGGATGGATGAGTGCGGATGTCGAGCGGGAGCGCTGGAAGCTGTGGTCCGGAACCGGGGTGGGGCCGCTGAGGTTCGGGATGTCTCCAGCCGAGGTCGCCGAGGCGCTGCCAGGGGTCCGGGCCCGGTCCACGCCGACGTCCTGAGCGCCGGGCGCGCGCCCGCCGCGGGAGCTGGGCAAGCCCCGTTGGGGAAGGGCTTGCCCAGGCTCCCCTGAGGCTTGCCCAGGCGCTCAGACTGTCAGGCGCTCAGGCGCTCAAGCTGTCAGGCGCTCAGGCGCTCAAGCTGTCAGGCCTGCCGCTACTTCAGCAGGGTGCGGAACTCTTCGAAGTCGAGGACCCCGTCGTGGTTCGCGTCGGCCGTCATCGCCTTCTTGACCTCTTCAGCGAGGTTCCCCTGGGCGCCCTCGGCCTTGAACCCCTCCGCCAGTTCGACGATGCTGATCCGCCCGTCGCCGTCCGTGTCGATCTCGTCGAACAGCGCCCTGAGCTCGGCCTCGTTCATGACATACCTCTCTCGCGTCCACAGGCCCCGAAGGCCCACATGCCCCACCACCCTGCCACACCGTCAACATCACGCTTGCGGCCAAGCCTTCGGACCGGACCGCCTCGCCAACCAGCGCCCCCGGGCCACCACACTGACGCCGGAACGGATCGAGCAACTGTCCAAGGCCAGGGTGAAGGGGGCGTAGCAGTGAGGGACCATCGGAGTGATCGAAGGACCCGGACTTGGAGCCCTTCGGGGCCCGCTCTGGCATCTGGCTCGGTCGACCGAAATGGCCGCTTGCCCCCGGGCCAGGCCAAACCACCTGGCACACACCGGCCGTCGTGATGGCGGTCACACGATGGACACGCCCGAAGGTACGACGGGGCAGCAGGCCGGCCTGCGCGCTTGCCGCTCGTCGCCCTGTCCCGGAGCCGCTGGGCTCCATAGAGCGCACGCGGGCCGCTCCGCTTTGGGGTCCGGGAGGGCTGTGCACCCCGCTGATCTACAGGTGATCGGCACATGACATTCTCGGCGCCATGAAATTCGGAATACTCCCTTCCGGTCTGCGCCGGGGTGTCGGCCGCGTGGCGCGCCTCGCCGTCGTGGGCGCGCTGGTGCTGACCGGCACCACGCTCGCCACGGGGACCGCTCAGGCCCAGTCCTGGTTCGAGCCCATCGACGCGAGCGGGTTCAAGCTCGAGCTGCGCGTCGACACCACCGGTGACATAGCCTCCGGCTACGCCGCCAACCCCACCCTGACCAGGACCGACCTGTCGGCCGTCACCGATGGCGCGTACGCCAAGAACGGCCTGTGCTTCCCCGAGCCCATCCACCCGGGGGCAGCCCCCAACGGGTACTGCTGGGACAACACCGCCGACGACAGCGGCTCGGACGGCAAGGCCCCCCAGGGGTTCGCCCTGCCCCACACCGAGACCACGGACGGCTGGTGGCGCGGCAAGCGCTGGGAGGTTGTCTCGTGGCACGGCCCGGAGAAGAGGGACGCCAGCAACAACCCCATCCCGGACCCCCTGCAGCCCGTCGGCAACTATGCGAAGGTACGGTTCGTCGACCGGAGCCTTTCCACTCCGCGGTACTTCGACGTGTTCCTTGCCACGCTGGCCCCGAACGGAGCGGTGACGGCCTCCGGGGGCACGCACGGCGACAGCGTCGTCTGGTACAAGGACAATCTTCTCGTGGGAAGCGGGAAGAACCTCGAGGTCTTCCGCCTCGCGGACCTCATGCGCGTGTCCGGGGCTGGGCCCAAGGGCCTCGACTTCGTCCTCCCGGTGGCCTACACGTACCGGTCCACGGCCGTCACCAGCAGCAGTTGCACGGCGGCGACGGGCAACGAGCCATGCCTGACCTCCCTCAGCCTGGACCGTGCCAACGGCGCTCTGCTGTCCTCGGAGTGGATGGACAAGGAAATCCCCACGCCCGGCCGGATCGTCCGGTGGCCGTTCGACCTCGCCACCGGCCTGCCGAAGAGCGGCGCGCCCGCCCTGGGCGCGTGGCTCTCGCCGATCAGGAGCATGCAGGGCGCCGTCAACGTCCAGGGCACCTTCTACGTCAGCGGCATCTGCCCTGCGGCCATCAAAACCGGCTACCGCGAGTCCGCGTGCATCCACAAGGCCGCGCCCGGCGGATACCCGAGCGTCGTGACGGCCGTCCCGGACATGACGCAGAACTTCGACTACGACCCGCCCTCCGACCGCTTCCGCGGCGTGAACGAAGTGGCGCAGTCGAGCGAGGCCCTGCCCCAGCGCCTCGTCTTCGATTTCGCCCGGACCCCGTCCCCCATCACCACCGTCCGGTTCCGGAACGTCAACAGCGGCAAGTGCCTGCTCCCCTATGGCGGCAGCCTCAACAACGGAACGAACGTCGTCCAGTGGACCTGCGACGACAACACCGCCGAGAGCTGGTACTGGGTCGGCGACACGATCCGGCAGTTCCACAGCAAGAAGTGCCTGACCGTGTACGGCGGCAGCACCTCCGACGGCGCCGTGCTGAACGAGTGGACCTGCAACGGCAGCACCGCGCAGAGCTGGACCAAGGTGGCCGGGACCGCCGGCGGAGCCACCCTGCGCAACGTCAACAGCGGCAAGTGCATCACCATCTACGGCGGCAGCATCGAGAACAACGCGGTGGCCACCCAGTGGACCTGCCAGGGCGGCAACGTCGCCCACAACTGGATCGGCTACACCCCGTGAGGGGCGCCCCTTCCCGCCCCGTCGCGGGGCGGGAAGGGGCGCCTCTGAGCGTCATGTAGGCCCCGGGACCGGGCGCTCCACCCCAAGCGGCCCGGACCCACTGGTCACGGCCGGGCGGGATTCGTGGCTCAGTACCTGTCGACGGCGTCGGTCACGCGCTGCCAGGTGTCCAGGTCCGCGATCCGTGCCTCCAGAGCGGGGCGCATGCCCGTCGCGCTGGAGGCGCCGAGGGCCAGGCGCAGCGGAGGGTTGGGGCTGTCGGCTGCGGTCCGGATACCTGCGGCGATCCGCGCCGCGGAGGAGAAGGCGGATGCCGGCAGCTCTCCGATGCCCTTGTGGACCTCGCGGACGGTCTGGTCGTAGTCGTCCAGGCCGGCTGCGACGTCGAGGTTGGCGAGGAAGGGGGTCGCGGTCATCCCGGGCTGGATGATCGTGACCTTGATGCCGAGCGGTGCGACCTCGGCCGCGAGCGCGTCCGACAGCCCCTCGACCGCGTACTTGGTGGCGGCCAGCAGACCCACGCCGGGATGGGCGGACTGCCCGTAGACCGAGGAGCCCTGGAGGATGTGCCCGGACCGCTGGGCGCGGAGCACCGGCAGCGTGGCGCGCAGCACGTTGAGCACTCCGAAGACATTGGTGTCGAACACGGCACGGGCCTGTGTGTCGGAGGCCTCCTCGACGGCTCCGAACAGTCCGTATCCCGCGTTGTTGGCCACGACGTCGATACGGCCGAACCGTGCGAGCGTGCCGTCCACTGCGTCCCGGACGGCTCGCTCGTCGCGTACGTCCGCCTGGAGGCAGAGCAGCCGCTCACCGTGCGCTTGCGCCAGTTCGTCCAGGGAGGAGGTGTCGCGGGCGAGGGCCGAGACGGTTTCGCCGTTCTCCAGTGCCTGTCGCGTCAGTTCGCGGCCGATGCCGGACGTCGCGCCGGTGATCAGCCATGTCCGGAGGTGGGTCTGGTGGTTGGATGTCCCGTTCATGTTGCGACCGTAAGTCGTTAGCTCGCAACGAGTCAACCTGGATTGATCAGTTCGTTGCCTACTAGATGGATTAGCGCCGCTCACGCTGATGTACTGTGGGAGGGTGATCACTACGGCAGCCGGATCCCCCAAACCCAGCCCGCGCACCGTCACGCCGACGGTGGAGACCGTTCTCGCGTTCGTGAACACGCGTGCGGACGGTTCGGGTCGCCGGGAGTTGTTCGGGGACGGGGACTCGTTCGCGGCGTGGCTGGCGGAGCGCGACGAGTTCGGTGGCGAAACCGTGGTGACCGACGCCGACGCCGCGGTCGCGCGCGAGCTGCGTGATGCCCTGGTGATTGTGCTGCTCGCGCACTCGGGCGATGAGGAAAGCCTGGGTGAGCCGCTGCTGCGTGCCGAGCGGCACCTGCGGCGTGTGGGTTCGCTCTACCCGCTGGCGACGGTGGTCACGGCCGGCGGTGCCGAGCTGGCCTCGCCGCAGGCGGGGGTGCCGCGCGTGTTCGGAACCGTACTGGCCGCGGTGACGACGTTCGCGCAGAGCAGCGACTGGGGGCGCATCAAAGCATGCCGGAACCCCCCCTGCCATTTCGGCTTCTTCGACCGCACCCGCAACGGGGCAGGGCTGTACTGCAGTACCGGCTGCGGCTCCCAGGTGTCCATGCGCAAACACCGCCAGCGGCAACGCCACGGCAGCGGTACGCCCTCCGAGGTGTGAGACCGCCCTTCCGGCGAGGAAGCTGCCAACGGCCGCCCCCGGCCGCCCCGCAGTCTGCCCCGGGGGCATCGCCGTGCGGGCCGAGTCCCCAGGAGAGCTCCACGGCGCCGCCGGCACCGCGGCTGACCGGAGCTTGGAGCCCTTGGCTCATCCGCCGTGGCACTCGGCGATGTTGTCGTGGCTGCCGGGACCGGCCGCTGAGCGGCCCCGGGCAGCGCCGGGCGAGTCGGTCGGGGGCGTTCCGTTCGGTGCTGCGGGGTCCGCTTCGGTGGCGACGGCTGTGGCGGACAGGAGGGTTGCTGCGGCCAGGGTGCCCCAGAGGGCTGTCGGGCCGTGGGGGGCGAGGGCGGTGATGGCGGCCGGGGAGACGGCGAGGCCGAAGCCGGAGGAGAGCTCGAAGCGGGCGAGGGTGCGTCCCAGGGCCCCGGGCGGGGCGAGGGCCGTCACGAGGGCGGTGGCGCTGCCGGCGTAGACGATCTCGCCGAGGGTGCAGACGACGGAGACGGCCGCCACGCCGGCCGCGGCCCAGCCGTGCCCGTCGCCGTCGCCGTCGCCGAGGGACGTGACCGCGAGGAAGCCGAGGTACGAGGCCGCGAGGACGACGCCGGCGATGGTCAGCGCGGTGCGCCGGGCGTAGCGGGACATCAGGAGGGTGACCGGTACCTGGAGCGTGACCACCAGCACGGTGTTGGCCACGAAGATCGCCGCCGACCACACCGGCGAGGCGTGCAGTTGTGTGAGCAGGACCAACGGGAGGGCGATCTCCGGGACGTTGAGGCAGAAGACGTACACCACGTTGGCGGCCAGGAGGGCGCGCATGCGGGGCGGGGGTCCCTCCTGCCCCGCCGATGGGAGGGAGCGGGCCGCCGTGTCCCCGGGCCGCGCCGCGCGTACGCGGACCGACCAAGCCAGTGCGGCGGCAACCAGGTACGCGGCTCCCGTGGCCGCCGCCAGCGCCTGCAGGGCGGAGGTTCCGCCCGCCAGGCAGGCCATGGCGAGGAGCGCCCCGGCTCCCAGGCCGGCGTTGCGCAGGGCGCGTCCTGCCGCGAGGGCGGTGTCGCGTTCCCGCCCGTGGGCGATGGTGGCGACGAGGGCCGCGTGGGCGGCCGGCCATGCCTGGTTGCCGATGCCGAGGAGGAGGGCCGCGACGGTGAACGGCCAGACGCGTCCGGGCGGGGTGGCCACCAGTACGGCCACGCCCAGCACGCGGATCAGCATCGACGCGGCGACGACGGTGCTGCGGGCACCCCGGTCCAGCCACCTCCCGACGGCGGGCATGCAGACCAGGCCGATGACGATGCCGGCTGTCATGGCGAGGCCGGTGGCAGTGGCGGACAGGCCGAGAACCGTGACTCCGTAGAGGAGGAGGAAGGGCCGCAGCAGACCGGTGCCGAGGGCGTCGACGGCCAGGGCGACGGCGTAGCGCGGGCCGCCGGAGGCGCGCAGCAGGGCGCGCGGCCGGACCTTCGGAGCCGGGGAGGGCGTGGGGGCGGGGGGAGTGCTCGTGACGGGCATGGGTGAACGGTGCGTTCGGGAGCCTGGGCGGGCACGTTGGTTGACGGAGATCGTCAACAGTCGTCGGCGCCGTCCGGCGGGGTGGGGATGATGTGCGGATGACGTTGAGGATCGACATCGGCGGTGTGCCGTCCGAGGGGCTGCGGTTCGCCGCGTCCCCGCTGGCCGAGCTGACCGCGATGCTGCACGTGCTCGCCGAACCGGACCACCATCCGGAGTTCGCCGCGTGGGCCGCCGATGTGTGGGCCGGCCTGCGGCCGGGGCTGGCCGAGCGGCTGCGGGAGGCGGAGTTCCTCTGGCGCACGTCCCAGGCCGACTTCATGCTGCCGGCCCGGCCCCGTCGGACCCTCGGGGAGGAACTGGACGACGTGGACGGGATCGACGACGAGCGGTACGTGTCGGCGGCGCTGATCACCACGTGCGGCAACCGGATCCACTTCGCCTCCCCGTCGCCCCTCACCGATGCCGCCACGCGCGATCTGGCCCTCGATCTGGCCCAGGCCCGGGGCCCGCGCCAGGAAGCCTTCGCGGAGCGGCTCCTCGCGGATCCGGCGGCAGTACGAGCACGTGTCCGCGACACCCTGGAGGCCTGCGCCGGCGCCTTCTTCGACACGGCCTGGGCCGAAGTCGCCGTCCGGATCGCCACGGACCTGCGGCTGAAGAACGACCTGCTCAAGCGCCAGGGCCTTGGGGCGGCCCTGGCCTCGGTGTCCGGCGCGGTCACCCTGGCGGCGGACGGCGAAGCCATCCTCGTGGACAAGCTGCTGGACAAGGCGACGACCGCCCATGGCGGCGGTGTCACCTTCATCCCGAGCGTCTTCGGCCGGCCGCACCTGGCGATGGTCCATGCACCCGGCTGGCAGCCGGTGGTCCAGTACCCGGTGGACGGGCCCGGCCCGTCGGAGCCCGTCTCCCTGGAAACGGTCACCCTGCGGCTGAAGGCCCTCGCCCACCCGGCCCGGCTGCGTCTGCTCCGCACCCTGGCCCGCGGCCCGCACACCAACGGCGAACTGGCCCACGCATGGGACCTGACGCCCCCGGAGGTGTCCCGGCACGTGGCCCTCCTGCGGCAGGCGGGACTCCTCACGGCCCGGCGGGAGGGGCGGTACGTCCGCTACAGCCTCAACCTGTCGGATCTGACGGCGCTGGGCACCGATCTGCTGGCGGCGGCTCTGCGGTAGGGCGGCACCGGGCCCGGTCGGTCACGGCACCGCCGGCAGCGACACGGCCGCCGGCCGAAACGGCCGCCCGTGCGGGGACACCCTCCCGGCGGACGGAAGGGTGTCGGGAACACCTCGCCACGTGCCTCGGGACGGTGGTTGCGCTCGGCACGACGTGGGAGCCGGGGCCCGTGCCAACGGATCCGCCCGCGCGCGGGACGCCCAGGGCACACCGTTGACGGATTTGTTCAAGACGGCTCCGACGCCGTGATCACTCCAACCGCGGCAAGGTCATTTCAGTGTGGCCGGTCGCTCCAGCCGGTGTGCGGGTGAGGTCCGGCGGAGAAGTCGAGAATGTCGCGGACCGCCTCGTGCAAGGTGCCGTAGTGGCGATGCACGCCGTCCACGGCTGCGGGGGCGTTGACGCCCCACACCGTCATTCCGGCACGCAGCCCGGAGCGCACCCCGGAGGGGGCGTCCTCGATGACCAGACATTCCTCCGGCCGGGCACCGAGCCGCGCGGCTGCCTGCAGGTACGGGACCGGCGACGGCTTGCCCTCCTCCACGGCCGCCGCATCCACGAGAACCTCCGGGACCGGCAGTCCCGTCCGTGCGAAGCGTCCCCGTACCCGGTGTTCATAGTTCGACGTCACCAGCGCCCAGGTCCCGGGCTGCAAGGTGCTCAACAGCTCCGAGGCGCCGGGGAAGGCCGTATAGACGCCGGAGCGGACGTCCTCGTCCTCCAGCTCGTGCAGTGCAGCGAGGCACTTGCGAGGGTCCTGGTCCGGAGCGACCTGCGCGAAGGTCTCCATCGGCCTCGTGCGCAGCGCCACTCGGTAGACCTCATCGGCGTCCAGCCCGTATCGCTCTGCCCACGTTCGCCAGACCAGGCGCTGATTGTCCACGGCATCGATCAGCGTGCCGTCGACGTCGAACAGGACATACCTCATTGCGCCGGACCGGCCGGGTTCACTGATCATGCTCCGATCATGTCATCAGGCTCTGATCAGGCAGCCGACGTCGCCGGTGGGCCCTGAGTCGGGCGCCTCGGTCACCGCCGGAGTGCGGCCGAGGACGACGGGCCCGGGCCGGGCCAGGGACCTCGGTGCACTACCAGCCCATGTCCTTGGCCACCTCCTCCTGGGCCGCGGCGATCTCTTCCTCGGTGGACTCGATGACATCCACTTCTTCCAGACGTGCCATCAGGTCTGCGAGGGCCTGCTTCTGAGCCGGATGTGTGATCGGTACGGTGTTCAGGTCGGTGCTCATCAGCCAGTCGAACAGCACGATGGCGTCGGAACGCCACAGACGGAGATCGACGGTCGGGGTGGACCCCCACGGGAAGCCGGTTTCCATGGGGGCATCGTGCCAGGTCAGTGGTGCACAGACCGTCGCCGGCCCCCGGGCCGGGCCCTCGCCGCGACCTCCCCTGGAGACGTTCGGCCGGGCGCCCCGGCGGCACCTCACCCTGCCGCGGACCGGGAAGCTTCGCGGCGGCCTCCAGGACGCTCTAACCGCGTGGTGAGCGATAGGCGGATGATTGATCGGCGAGGCGGAGGTCGGTGATGAGGCGGAAGCGTTCCAGAACCGCCGGCGTCGTGTCGTCCACGGTGAATTCGGGGTCCTCCAGCGCAGCGCGCATCTCCTCGCTGTGCCAGAACCGCTCGTGGCCCGCCCGCCACTCGGCCACGCTGGTGTCCCCCTCCCCCTCGTCCACCACGTGAGCGAGATCCACCTGCGCCAGCGGGACGACACGCACACCGGTGATCTCGATGACCGCGACCGGACGGTCATCCGAGTCGATGACCACCGATCGGCTCCCGACTTCCGGCAGGGGCTCCCCCTCGTGCTCGTAGTCGGCAAGGAGTGCTGTGGTGGAGGTCTTGGAACCGTTGAGGATCGCGGCGACGAGCTGGTCGCGCAGCGGGCCGGGGAAGGCGAACTCGGCCCTGGGCATCGATGCGAGGTTCGCGGGTGGCGTGGCGTCAGTCGTCATGCGGGTCACGGTAACCGCCCATGCCGCGCGGGCCGGCAGGAGTGGGCCGTGACACGGCGGGGATGAGCAGTCACGTTTCCTCGGCCGATGAGCGTGGTGGCCCGGGCTCTGCCTTGGGGGGCGGTGGAATCGGGCGCCGTCGGCGCGATTCCTTCTTGGTGCCGTCTCGTTGACCTGGTCACTCGACCAATGGAGGTATACCTCATGCTCAGGACGACCCCTGCCCTGCGGTTTTCGGCGGTACTGGTGGCGGCCTGCGTCATCGCCGGGGCCGCAGGCACCGGCCCGGCGCAGGCGGTGGAGCGGTGCACGGTGTCGTCCAAGACCGTCGACAACCCCGCCTACAGCGGGCCCTGGCCGGACAACTGGGATTTCTCCGTCAAGGCCTGCGTGACCGGATCCGGTGCGGACGTCCGGCACTGGGCGACGGTTTCCTGGGACCTGCCGGAAGCCTCCACCGGCCGGAGGCTCATCTTCCGTCCGGGCGGCACGAACGCCGAAGTGACGGCGATGATCGTCGGGGGCGGTCTGGCCGTCACGAGACGCACCGACCTGGCGCAGCGTCTCAACAAGGCGAAGGACGGGTCCACTACTCCCGCTTCCTACTCCTCGCGCTGGCCCGGCCGCTACCGCCTCTTCACGGATGTGATCTTGTTCCTCGACTGGGCGGGCGACGGGAAGGGGCCTCAGAAGATCCACTTCTCTCCCTCGCCCTCCATCCCCGGCTCGGCGCGGTGAAGCCGGGGACGGAGGGCGGGGGCGGCCGCGGGATGATGCTGCCGACCCCGGCCCCGGCCCCGGGGCCGTTCCTCAACCGCCGGCGAGGGCCAGGCGGCGCATGATCGTCAGCAGTTCGTCCGGCGGGGTGATGCTCATGACCATGGCCTCCGGGTCGACGGACGTGATCGAGGTCAACGTGCCGGCGCGCCACCAGAACACGCGGGGCGAGATGCGCCCCGGGCCGTCCTCGTAGGCGCCCTGCCCGAACTGTGCGAGGGCGTTGACCGCCTCGCCCACATGACTGTCGGTGAGGGGGTAGAAGACGAGGTTGTGCCTGTTCGGGACGGTGAGCAGCACTCCATCGGCCGGCAGGTCGGGGCCTCCGGCGGCACGCACCGCCTCGTCGAAGACCAGCGCCTTGCTGGCCGCGAACACCGATTCCGGGTGGCCGAGGATGTGGAGGACCGCGCCGCCCGGGAGGTCGATGGTGTCGTAGTCGGCCGGCTCGTCGAGCAGGTTGGCGCGCGCGGCCGTCACAAGGACGTCCCACTCAACGAGACGGACCTCGTCGTCGGTGAGGATGCGCACGTTCTCGGGGGTGTCGAGGGCGATGCCCGCGAGCAGGTCGGTGGCCAGCGGGCGGAGGTACGTGTAGTGCCCCCGTGCTTCCGCGGGTATCGACTCCTCGGCGACGAGCCGGAGGTACACGCTGCGCAGGGGGTTCGGCGCGGCGCTCGGGTCGGCGGGGTGTGACGGGTCGGTCATGCAGGATTCCTTCCGGATGTGTCGAAGGCCGTGACGGTCGGACGGCGTCGCAGGATGGCGGTCCGGCGGTCCGTCGGGCTTTGCGGACCTGCTGGTTCCACTGGCCCAACGGCTGCCTGATCGTCCACGCGACGACGATGACGCCCAGGGAGGAAGTCGCCTGAGTTTGGTCCGGAATCGCAACCGCCGTGCAGACGCGGGCCCTCGAAGAATTGATCATCGGACCGGACCGTCCTATCACGGCATCCAACCGTCGGCCAATCAGCTCGCGTTCGCCGGGCCTCGCCCGCGCCGGTCGGCTCTGCCGTGCCGTCAGGTGGGGCGGACGGCACGGACTCCCGGCCGCGACGGGGCGGGCCGCCGGTTCCTGCGCGACCCGCCCCGGCGCCGGCCGGGCGCAGGGGGTCAGGGCACGAGGACCGCCTTGCCGTGGTTGCGGTGGGCTTCCAGGTCGGCGTGGGCCCGTGCCGCCTCCGCCAGGGGGTACGTACGCCAGATCGGTACCGTGAGCTTGCCGGCGGCGGCCAGGCGCACCAGTTCCGGCAGGGCGTCCCCGGCCCGGTCGCCGGCGCCGGTGCTGAAGCGGACACCATGCTGTGCGGCGGACATGTCGGCGATGGTGATCACGTGTGCGGTGTCGCCGGTCAGGGCGACGGAGTCGGCGAGCACGCCGGCGCCGGAGGCGTCGAAGACGAAGTCGACTCGGTGTGGAGCCGCCGCCTTCACCCGCTCCGTCCACCCGTCGCCGTAGCGGACGGCCGTGGCTCCGAGCGCGGTGGTGCGGTCGATGTCGCGCTCGCCGACCGTTCCGATGACGGTGATGCCGCGGGCCACGGCGAGCTGCACCGCGAGGGCGCCCACGCTGCCGGCGGCGCCGTGGACGAGCAGGGTCCGCCCCGCCGGCACGCCCAGCTCCCCGAGGACGCGGTACGCGGTCCGGCCGACGGTCACCAGGGAGGTGGCGGTCTCCCAGGACAGGGCCTCCGGCTTGGCCACCGGCCGCTCGAGCAGGGCCTGTTCGCCGTAGCTGCCGCCCACGGTGGCGCCGAGGACCTCGTCCCCCACCGCGGCATCGGCTCCCTCGCCGACGGCGTCGACCACCCCGGCCGCGTCCAGGCCGGGGATCACGGGAAAGCGGGCGGGGACGGTGCCGGCCATCAGACCGGAACGGATCTTCATGTCGAGGGGGTTCACGGAGGCGGCCCGCACCCGGATGCGGACCTGGCCCGGACCGGGGTCCGGCGTGGTGACCTCCGACAGCCGGAGCACCTCCGGTGCGCCGTACTCGGTGAATGTGATCGCCTTGGACATCGGGAACTCCCTATCGGGCGGTGAGGGTGGGGTAGTCGGTGTAGCCGCGGTGGTCGCCGCCGTAGAAGGTCGCCTGGTCCGGGGTGTTGAACGGACCGCCGGCGGCGAGGCGCCGGGGCAGGTCGGGGTTGGCCAGGAACAGTGCGCCGTAGGCCACCAGGTCGGCGCTCCCGTCCTCGATGAGCTCGAGCGCGTCGGCGCCGGTGGCATCGGGGTACGTGAACGGGTTGAGGACGAACGTGCCGGGCCACGCCGCGCGCAGCTGCGCGGTGAGGCTGCCGTCCGGGCCTTCCATCAGGTGCAGGTACGCCAGGTCCAGGCCGGCGAGCCGGTCCAGCAGGGCGAGGTAGACGTCGCGGGGGTCGTCCTCGGCGATGTCGTTGTACCGGTTTCCGGGCGAGATCCGCAGGCCCACGCGGTGGCTGCCGATCGCCTCGGCCACGGCGGTGACGACCTCGACGGCGAAGCGGATACGGCCCTTGGTGTCACCGCCCCAGGCGTCGCTGCGGTGGTTGGTGTTGGGCGCGAGGAACTGGTGGATGAGGTAGCCGTTGGCGCCGTGGATCTCCACGCCGTCGAACCCGGCCTCGACCGCGTTGCGTGCGGCGGTGGCGAAGTCGGCGATCGTCTGCCGGATCCCGGCTTCGCTCAGCTCCTTCGGAGTCACGAACTCCTTCGGCCCCTCGTGCGTGTAGACCCGGCCCTCGGCGGCCACCGGCGACGGGCCCACCGGCACCAGACCGTCGGGCAGCAGGACGGGGTGTCCGATCCGCCCGGTGTGCATGAGCTGCGCGAAGATCACCCCGCCCTCGCGGTGCACGGCGTCGGTCACCGTCCGCCACGCCCGCACCTGGCCGGAGGTGTGCAGGCCTGGGGTGTCGGGGTAGCCCTGGCCGACCGGGGAGGGCTGGATGCCTTCCGTGACGATGAGGCCGGCGCTGGCGCGCTGCGCGTAGTAGGTGGCCATCAGTTCGGTCGGCTCGGCGCCGGGCCCGTAGGCGCGGCTGCGGGTCATCGGTGCCATCGCCAGGCGGTTCGCCAGGCGGGTGCCGCCCAGGACGATCGGATCGAATGCAGTGGTCATCGTTTCTCCTCGGGATGGGTGGTGATGGGTGGTGATGGGTGGTGATGGGTGCTCGGCGGTCTCCGCTGCACTCACCGCAGCAGTTACCTGCCCGAACAAGTAAATCACCTGCCCGAACAAGTAACTGCTTCGGATTGATTCCCGGCGGGCGACATGCAGCTGAGGATGGGCCTCTGAGCTGGGATTCCTCCCTGCTGGGTACGCGCCGCCTCCCGGGCCGTGAAGCCCTGGGGGTCTGCGCGGTAGGATCATGCTGATCGAGCAGGAAAGTGAAGGAGCGAGGGAGTGAGGGAGTGAGGGAGCGATGACGGAATCCGCGGTGGAGGCGGGAAGCGAGCCCACGGGAAGAGCGCGGACGGGCTCTGTCCCGGTGCCCGCCGCGGCCGGAGGCGGGCCGGTCAGCCACGCGATCTTCCGCCTGGCCCGTCTGCACCGCATGTTCGCCGGACAGCTCCTGCGGCGCATCGGCCTGCATCCCGGTCAGGAGCTGGTGATGATGCACCTGTGGGAGCTCGGCCCCCAGCGGCAGGCCGACCTGGTGCGGCTGCTGGACTCCGACGCCGCCACCATGACCCGCACCGTACGGCGTCTGGAGCAGTCCGGATTCGTCCGCCGGCGGCCCTCGCCCACCGACAAGCGCGCTTCGCTCATCGAGCCGACGGCTGCCAGCCAGGCTCTGCGCCGGGAGGTCGAACAGGTCTGGAGCCGACTCGAGGAGCTCTCGACGGCGGGCCTCACCGATGAGGAGCGCGCCGCGACGCTGCTCGCGCTCGAACGACTGGAGCAGAACCTCGTGCAGGCCGCTGCTTCCGCATGCGCGGAAACGGAGCGTTAGCGCCCTTCACTCGGCGGGCCCACGGGCCCACCGGCCGGCGAGGCCGTTGGTTGGTGCGATCGGGCGATGTCCGGTATGTGAGGCGCTGCCCGGCGGTGCTGGGGCCGCATGCTGTCACCATGCGGCAACGACAGGACGTGGCGGCGCCGGCCCGCCACCGCGGCTTCGCGTTCCGATCCGGCCGTCCGGCAGGCCTCGCCCTGCTCCTCGTACCGCTGTTCGTCCTGGCCGCCGCCCTCGCCCCGGCCGGTTCCACCGCGCGGGCGGCGCTCGGCCCGCAGGCGCCGATCGTGGCCGCGGGCGGTCCCGGCTCCGGTACGGCCCTGGGCGGGTTCATGATCCAGTCGACGGCGCTGGTCGAGGACCCGCCGGAAGAGGTGTCCAGGCCGGGTTACGCGACAACGGGCTGGTACCGGGCCGGTCCACGCTCCACCGTCCTTGCCGCCCTGCTGTCGGCCGGAGTCCACCCCGACCCCTTCCACTCCACGAACCAGAAGCTGATCCCCGCCGCCGACTTCGAGGTCCCGTGGTGGTACCGGGCCGACTTCTCGGTCACCGGCCCGGAAGCGCGTACGTACCTGGACTTCAGCGGGGTGATCTCCGCCGCGGACGTCTACGTCAACGGCCGCCGGGTCGCCACGGCGGACACCGTCGCGGGGGCCTACACCCGGCACGAGCTCGACGTCACCGCTCTGGTCGGTCCCGGCACCAACACGGTCGCCTTCCGGATCCGGCCCAACGATCCGAAGAAGCACCTCACCACGGGCTGGCTCGACTGGCTGCAGCCGCCGCCGGACCGGAACATGGGCATCGTCCGCGACGTCGTCGTCCGCCGGAGCGGGCCGGTGGTCCTGCGCGACGCCCACGTCGTCACCGCACTGGCCATGCCCTCGATGGACACCGCCGACCTGACGGTCAAGGCCCTCCTGCGCAACGACTCGTCGGACACCGTCACCGCGGTGGTCGCGGGCGCGGCAGGACCCGCCGCCCTCACCCGGCAGGTGACACTGGCCCCAGGGGAGAGCAGGACCGTCGTCTTCTCGGCCGCCGACCACCCCGGGCTCCGCCTGCGGTCGCCGCGCGTGTGGTGGCCGGCCGGGATGGGCGGGCAGCCGTTGTACGACCTCGACCTGACGGTGACGGTGAACGGGACCGCCTCCGACACCGTCCGCTCGGCCTTCGGGATCCGTGAGGTGCGCGCACCGATCGACGCCGACGGCGCGCGGCAGTACCGGATCAACGGCCGCCCGCTGCTGCTCAAGGGCGCGGGCTGGTCCCCCGACGCGTTCCTGCGCTGGGACCGCACGTACACCGAGGACCGCCTGGCGTACGTACGCGACCTGGGGCTGAACACGCTGCGCCTGGAAGGGCACCTGGAGCCCGACGAGTTCTTCGACCTCACGGACCGCTACGGAATCCTCGTGCTTGCCGGCTGGGAGTGCTGCAACAAGTGGGAAGGCGACTTCAACCCCGATGGATCCGGGGAGGAGTGGGACGATGCCGACCATGCCGTCGCCCGGGCCTCGATGGCCGCGGAAGCGGCCCGGCTGCGCCACCACCCCAGTGTGGTCTCGTTCCTCATCGGGAGCGACGCCGCGCCGGACGCGGAGATCGAGTCGGAATACCTCGCAGCGCTGAAGGCCGCCGACTGGGACGTGCCCGTGGTCCCTTCGGCTTCCGGGGCGTCGGCACCCGTCACCGGTCGGTCCGGGATGAAGATGACCGGTCCCTACGACTGGGTACCGCCCGCCTACTGGTACGACAAGCGTGCCGGCGGGGCCTCCGGCTTCAACTCCGAGACCAGTGCCGGTCCGAGCATCCCCACCCTGGACACGCTGCGCCGGATGCTGACCCCGGCCGAGCTGGAGACCCTCTGGAAGGAGCCGTCCGCTCCCCAGTACCACCGCTCACCCTCACGGACCTTCTCGACGCTCGCCCTGTACAACGCCGCGCTCGCCGGCCGCTACGGAAGCCCGGCGGACCTCGGCGACTACCTGCGGAAGGCACAGCTGGCCCAGTACGAGAACGTACGGGCGCAGTTCGAGGCGTACTCCCGCAACGCCAAGGACACCGAAGCGCCCGCGACGGGTGTCATCTACTGGATGCTCAACAGCGGCTGGACCTCGCTGCACTGGCAGCTCATCGACCGGTACCTGGACCAGAACGGGGCCTACTTCGGCGCGAAGAAGGCCAACGAGCCCCTGCACGTGCAGTACGGCTACGACAACCGGGCCGTCAGCGTCGTGAACAACCGGACGACGGACGTCTCCGGGCTCAACGCCCGGCTCACCCTTTTCAACCCGGACGGGACGCAGACGTACGACCGCACGGTGAGCGGTGTGAGCGTCGAGGGCGGCGGGGTCACGACGACCTCGCTGACCGTCCCCGCCACGGTCGCCGGTCGGGACACGACCCACCTGGCCCGGCTGCTGCTCACCGACGGTGCCGGCCGGGAACTGAGCCGCAACGTCTACTGGCTCTCCGCCCGCAGCGATGTCCTCGCACACGCCGACGCCGACTGGTACCACACCCCCACCACCGCCTACGCCGATCTCACCGGGCTGAACTCGATGCCCCCGGTCTCCCTGGACGCGACGGCCACGACGACGGTCAGCGGGTCCGGGGTGTCGACGACGACGGTGACCCTCCGTCATCCGGGCACCACCCGGGCACCCGCGCTGTTCACCGACGTCGACCTGGTGTCCGCGAGCGGGACGCCCCTGCTGCCGGTCCGGTGGAGCGACAACCAGATCACGCTGTGGCCGGGCGAATCGGTGGAGCTGACCGCCACCCGCCGGCCGGCCGAGCCGGGAGAGACGGGCGGGGCCGCCCCGCGCGTACGGGTCTCCGGATGGAACGCCCGGACCGTCACCGTTCCGTCCCGCTGAGGACGGCGGTGCGCCCGTCGCCGGCCCGGCGGTGATGCGAGGACGCGTCGGGGCCGGGCCGCTCGGGCGTCGCGCAGGAGGCCGACCGCGAGAGGTGGTGAGGCGGCTGCCACCGTCTTCCATTTCAAGATCGCACTGTCCGCCATTCGGTCAAGCCCTTGCCGGAAGGCCGCTTCGGCCCGCAGGATTCCTATCAATCCGATAGGAAAAGTGGGATTCGCTGGGCGCGGACACGACCGGTATCCCTGCGCCCCGAAGGCAGCCGTTGCCCGCAGAGTGCTCGGTTCGCGGAAGCCTTCCGCCACCACACGACAACGTTCCGGAGTAGCTGACATGACCACCGCCAACGCCATCGCCACCGCCATCGCCCATGGAACCGCTGTCCGCCCAGCCCCCGCACCACACAGCGGCACCCGGGCCTGTCGGTGACGCCGGTGCCGACGACATCGAGCCCCGCCGGCCACCGGTCCGCGGACGAGCGGCACCGCGCGCTGCTGCGTACCGCCCGTGACGTGGCGGAGGACCTCGCCGCGGACGCCATCGTCCGCGATCAGGCGGGAAAGCCGCCGGTCGACGAGACGGCCCGGCTCCGTGAGGCCGGGCTGCCGGCCGCACTCACCCCGCCCGGACCCGGCCGCGGGGCGGACTGGCGTACCGGGTGTGCTGTCATACGGGAGATCGCCACGGCGGACAGCTCGGTCGGGGACCTGCTCGCCCGCCACTACGTACACGCCTGGAGCGGACGCTTCTACGCGAGTCACCATCAGGCGACGGCCCTCGAAGAGGAGTCGGTGCGCGAGCAGTGGCTGTGGACCGGCGCGGTCCACGCGCCGGGAGCCGAGGACGAGACCGGTGGCCCCGGCCTCACCCTGAGGCCGCGCACCGCCGGCTACGTGCTGAACGGGCGCCGGTCCGTGGACACGGCGGTGGCCGCGGCCGACCAGATCGTGGTGGACGCCTTCTGCGCCGCGACCGGTGACGTCCTGGTCGTGCGGATCCCGCCCGGTGCGCGGGGCGTGACCGTCGAACCCGCCCACGACCGCCTCGGGCAGCGCGTCGCCGGTGCGGGCGAGGTCGTCCTCGACCGGGTCACGGTCACGCCGGGGCAGGTGCTGGGGCGCCGGCCGCACGACATGGAGTCGACCGCACCCTTCACGGCGCTGGCCGATCCGGCGCTGCGGCTGGCCCTGTGTCACGTAGGCCTCGGCATCGCAGAGGCCGCCCTCACCGAGGCGCGCGACCTCAGCAGGGGCGGCCGCGCGTACCGGCTGCCCGGCGAGGACCCGGACCTGCTGCTCACGTACGGGGAACTCGCCGCTGCCGCACAGACGGCCACCGTCGTGGTCGACCGTGCGACCGAGGTGATGGCGCAGGCCCTCGGCGCGGGTGCGCAGCTCGGTGACGACGAACCCGCGGACGTCACCGCCCTGGTCGCCACGGCCGAAGCCGTGACGTCGAAGGCCGCCCTGCACATCACCGCCCGTGTTCTGGAGCTCGCCGACGCCCCCGGTCTGGACCGCTTCTGGCGCAACGCCCGAGTACTGACAGCCCAACACCCGGTCGCGCACCGCCTGCGCTCCATCGGCCGGCACTACCTCAACGGCTCCCACCGCGCGGTGGCGGCGGCCTTCCGCTGACGCCGGGCACCGCACGCAGGGGACCCGGATCCGCGCCTGAGCCCGCCGGCGGCCGGGCACGAGCGCGTGCCCGGCCGCCGGCTGCCACCCGTGACCGACACCGGCGGCAGCCGTGCAAGATAATGTCCGTATGCGGATCTCAGCCAGGGCGGACTACGCGGTACGTGCCGCACTGCAGCTCGCCGCGTCACAGGATGACGGGCCGGTGAAGGCGGAAGCCATCGCCGACGCCCAGGGCATCCCGCACAAGTTCCTCGAGGGCATCCTGAACGACATGCGCCGGGGCGGTCTCGTGCTCAGCCAGCGAGGCGGCAACGGCGGCTACCGGCTGGCCAAGCCCGCCTGGTCCATCACCATCGCGGATGTCATCCGTGTCGTGGAGGGACCGCTCGTCTCGGTGCGCGGAGTCCGCCCACCGGACCTGTCCTACACCGGCCCCGCCGAGTCGCTGCTCCCCGTCTGGATCGCGCTGCGCGCCAATGTGCGCGAGATCCTCGATCGCGTGACGCTCGCCGACGTCGCGTCGTCGGACCTGCCCGCCGACGTATCGGCGCTGGCCGACACCCCCGCGGCCTGGACCAATCCCTGACCCTGGCTCCCACCTGCATGTTCTCGCATAGCGGGACATGAACGTCCACGATACGGTCACCCTCTTGGGGCCGGTGCCCGCCTCTGCCAAGATGCCTACCAACCAGGTAGGAAAACTCGGATTCAGGGAGGTGGCCGTGCGAACACCGCACCACGTGGGCCGGACGCTGCCTCTGACCTGCCGCCGCCACATCGACCTGGTCCGTACGTCCAGCGCCATCTGTCGCTGTCAGCTCGGCTGACACACCTCCGCCGGTCCCCGCTGCCACGCGTCGTGCGTGACAGGCGCCGGTCCACTCCGGCCTCCGCCGGCCGGCCCTTCGGCCGGCCTCGCCGAGCGTCTGCCTCTGGGCGTGGCCGTCCGGTGCCAGGGCTCGACGTCCGTCGCCGGGCGGCCGGAACCCGGCCCTTCCCCGGCCTGCGACCGCGATCCCGCCGCCGATGACGGGAAGCGGGGGCAGTGTGCCGACGGCCTCGCGTCGTTCTTCTCCGTACCGCTCCCCCGCTCTCCCACCCTCTCTCAACCTCTCTCAACCTCTCTCAACACCATCCCGCGAAAGGACACTTCCGTGTCTCCCGCCAGACCGCTCACCCCCCTGCGCGCCCTCGCCGTCACCGCGGCCCTTCCCCTGCTGCTCACCGCCTGCGGCTACGGCTCCGACGCCAAGAAGGACGAGTCCTCGGACAAGGCCAACGTGGCGGCCGACGGCAAGAAGCTGTCCGCCTCCGAGGTCCGGATCGGCTACTTCCCGAACCTCACGCACGCCACCGCCCTGGTCGGCCTCCAGGAGGGCCTGATCGCGAAGGAGCTCGGCGGCACCAAGATCAAGCCGCAGGCGTTCAACGCCGGCCCGTCCGAGATCGAGGCCCTCAACGGCGGCTCCCTCGACATCGGCTTCATCGGCCCCTCGCCGTCCATCAACGCCTACGTCAAGTCCAAGGGCAAGAACCTGCGGATCATCTCCGGATCCGCCTCCGGTGGCGTCAAGCTGGTGGTGAACCCGGACAAGATCAAGACCCTGGACGACCTCAAGGGCAAGAAGATCGCCACCCCGCAGAAGGGCAACACCCAGGA